>NZ_CP195106.1:1860271-2480361 GCF_051175385.1 Tundrisphaera lichenicola
CTCCACATGAAGCTGACCTGCTTCGGGTCCATGCAGACCTGCGGCTGGTCGCCCGCCATCAGGGCGCCCTTGCCCCCCGCGCCCGCCGGCCAGTGCAGGACCTGGTAGCCCTCGAAGTGGCCGCCGGTGCTGACCAGCTTCAGCCCGCCGAACAGCCCCTTCTCCCGCCCGGACCAGAAGCGGACGCACGGATCGGGCCGCATGACCCACGGCCGCTCGGCCTCGTGGATGTGGACCGGGGCGTCGCCGAAGGCGCGGCTCCACTCGACCATCGTGGTGTAGTATTGCGGGTGCGAGACGGCGATCTCGGCGACCCCGACCAGCTCCCTGACCCGGGCGATCGTCGTCTCGTCGAAGAGGGCCACGCAATCCCACAGGACGTTCCCCCCGGGCGTGCGGACCAGGAAGGCCCGCTGGCCGATGCCAAACTTCGGCTCGGTGTTGATCGAGACGAGGTCGGGCTCCTCCTGCCTGATGGCGTTCTTTTGGGCCACGCGGAGCTTCTCCAGGGTGGTCCACTGCTGCCCCTCGGGCGGGACGTACTGGCGTTCGTCCTCGCAGATCGGGCACCGCTCGGGGGGCCGAATCGTCTCGGAGAACTGCGACCCGCAGGTCAGGCACAGGAAGGGCGTACCGAGGCCCGGCTCCTCCGCCGCACCGGTGGCACCCGAGGGGGCCAGCGCGGCCAGGGCGGCGGTAGAGGTCGAGCAGCTCGCCAGGAACTTCCGACGCGTCGCCTTCGGTCTCATCGCGCCCTCGGCCTTCTCGTCGTGGTGGGGCGGCCGTCCCGGGAGCGGGGCCGGCCTCCGCTCATGTTCGTCGGGCCGGGCGAAATCAAGCGAGCCGGCCCGGGGTCTGCAAGCTCGCGAGAGGGTGAGGAGGCGTAGGGATCGGGGTCGGCGCGGCCAATCGGCCTGGCCCCCGATGACGCCGGACCCATCATTGTCGTTTGAGAGTCGATCATGTGGAGGAAGATCGTGGGTTATCACCGGGATGGACAATCGGACTGGGTGGCCGAGCTGGAGTGCGGCCACCCGCAGCACGTCCGGCACCGGCCGCCCTGGGAAGTACGGCCCTGGACCCCCACGGCCGAGGGCCGGGCCGGTCGGATCGGCAGCGAGCTGAGCTGCAAGCGGTGCCGGGAGGAGGACCGGAGCCAGCCGAGCGGCTCGGGGGCCGCGGGACCGACGCCGTGAGAGTCCCGACCGGGGCCGTCGGCCACGTCGCCCCGGGTGGAGATGGCTCATGATGGATTCCGGGGTGGTGGTTCGCAAGGGCCACTCAGTGGATACAATCGGTCTCCTCGGTCGGACGATCTGTCCGCCCCGCTGATCCCGACTTCCCCGCCCCGAGGCGTCGCACGATGGTCAACATCCAGGATCTCTTCGACGACGCCAAGTGCTTCGACACCATCCGGGACATGCGGTGGCCTGACGGCGTGACCTGTCCCAAGTGCTCCTGGGACTCGGTCATCAAGAACGGCAAGGACGACACTCAGCCACTCCGTCAACGCTACGAGTGCCGGGGCTGCCGCCGACGCTTCGACGACCTCACCGACACCATCTTCGCCGGCCATCACCTGCCGCTGAGGACCTGGATCGCCTGCCTCTATCTGATGGGGCTGAACCTCTCGGGATTGCAGATCGCCCAGGAACTCGACATCAACAAGGATGATGCCCGAGCCATGATCCAGCAACTCCGACAGGGGATGGTCGACCGTTGTCCTCCGGTCGTGCTGGAGGGGGAGGTCGAGTGCGACGAAGTCTATGTGGTGGCCGGACATAAGGGTCATCCCGAGGCGGTCAAAAAAAAGGCCGCCTCCCCCGAAGGCGACGCCTGAGAGGCGAGCGAGGTCGGGGCACCCTGGCCAAGGAGGAGCCGCCGATCTTCGGGATGTTGCAGCGTGGAGGCGAGGTCGTGATCCGGATGCTGGAGAACGTCCAGCAGGTGACCATCAAGCCCCTGATCGATCGGATGATCGCGAAGGGGACGTTGGTCTACACCGATGAATACGACATCTATGGCCGCCTGGTGGAGTGGGGTTATGGCCACAAGACGGTCTGCCACGGGGCGGGCGAGTTCGCCCGGGAGGACGATGGCGATGGCTTCTGCGAGGTCCATGTCAACACGCTCGAAGGGTTCTGGTCGCTGCTCCGTTCATGGCTGCGGCCTCACCGAGGAATCCCCCAGGAGAGCCTACCGCTGTACCTGGGTTTCTTCGAGTTCGTGCACAACATCCGGGCGAGAGGAAAGCGGCTACTGGGTGCCCTGATCGGCCAATTGATGGCACCACCCCGGAATCCATCATGAGCCTTCGCATTTTGCAGGCCGCCTCGACCTCAAAACAAGAACAGCTGGTAAGCAACGAAAGACACCATCCCCGAGAGGATCAGGGCGATCATGTTCGTCACGATCAGGGATTTCCGCCCCCGTGCGCCCAATTTCGTCGTCAGGGCGACCAGGGCCAGGGTTACGACACCCGAGACGAAGTTCTCCGCGAACTCGCTGGCGTGGAAGGGCAAGCCGGCGGGAAGGCCCGGGGCGATGGGCCAGAGCTTGATCCAGTGCCAGCGGTAGCTATTCCACGGATAGTCCATCAGGACGATCCAGGAGAACGGCAGGTAGATGCAGGAGAGTGAGGCGAGATACGGGATAGGCCATCGGCTTGCGTTCTGGGGGAGGAGCGTGGTTAACGCCCCTGCCATGATCAGGGAGAGGATGGCGAACCGCGCATCGATCATCAGGAGGGCGAGGACGGCGACGGCGATCATCTGGTTGCGGATGGTGAGGCGAGGCATGGACGTGCCTGGAGAAGGGTTCGAGTTGTGGGGATATGGTAGCCGAGCAGCGGGGGCTGGGCGATCCCCAAAGGGGCCGGGCTCTAGAAGTCCGCCTCCGCTGACTTGAGGGCTGCACCTGACTTTGTTCTCCTGAAGCAATAACCGCTTCAGGAGCAACGAGTTGAAGAAGTACATCGTCACTCTGACCGCCGGCGAACGCCAGGCCCTCCACGACCTCATCGCCGCCGGCAAGGCCGCCGCCCAGAAGCTGGCCCACGCCCGCATCCTGCTCAAGGCCGATGCCGCCGAGGGCGGCCCGGCCTGGCCCGATCATCGGATCGCCGAGGCCCTGGAGGTCAGCGACGCCACCATCGAGCGGGTCCGCCAGCGGTTCGTCGAGCAGGGCCTGGAGGCCGCCCTGGTCCGCAAGCCGCAGGATCGGCCCAGCCGCCAGCGGACCCTCGACGGCCGGGCCGAGGCCCGGCTCATCGCCCTGGCCTGCTCCGCACCGCCGGACGGCCGCAAGGGCTGGACCATGCAGATGCTGGCCGACCGGCTGGTCGAACTGGAGGTCGTCCCCATGGTCTCCGACGAGACCGTGCGGCGGGCTCTGAAAAAAATGAACTGAAGCCGCACCTCAGGCAGCAGTGGTGCATCCCGCCGGAGTCCAATGCCGACTTCGTCTGCCACATGGAGGACGTGCTCGACGTCTACCACCGGCCCCACGACCCGAAGCGGCCGGTGGTCTGCCTGGACGAGGCCAGCAAGCAGCTCGTCGGCGAGGTGACCCGTCCGATCCCGGCGGGGCCGGGGCAGCCCGAGCGGTTCGACTACGAGTACACCCGAAGCGGCACGGCCAACCTGTTCATGGTCTCCGAGCCGCTGACGGGCTGGCGGGCGGTGAGTGTGACCGACCGCCGGACGGCCGTGGATTTCGCCGAGGTGGTGCGTTGGCTCGTGGAGGAGGTGTACGAGGAGGCCGAGGTGGTCGTCCTGGTGATGGACAACCTGAACACGCACAAGCTGGCCTCGCTCTACGAGGCGTTCCCGCCGGAGCGAGCCCGGCGGATCGCCGAGAGGCTGGAGATCCACCACACGCCGAAGCACGGGAGCTGGCTGAACATGGCCGAGATCGAGCTGTCGGTCCTGTCCCGGCAGTGCCTGGACCGGCGGATCGAGTCGGCCGAGATCCTGCGGCGAGAGGTGGCGGCGTGGGAGGAGGAGCGGAACGAGAGGATGGTGACGGTGGAATGGCAATTCACCACGGCAGACGCACGGGTTAAGCTCCGCAGACTATACCCAACAATTCAATAGTGGTGGACTACTAGTCGCTTTACTCCCGGAGCCGCCGAAGTGGCCGTCTCCGCCCTGCGGGTGACGATCCCTATCGCGGGGGCCGACATTGGCTATTACCAAGCGGTGAATTGTCCCTTCGGAAGCTTCGCTTCCAAGAAAGTGGCATTCAGAAAAAGAGTGTCATAGCGTCAGGTAAGCTCGAGAAGGGAGGAAGAGACTCGAACTCGGAAACCTTTCATTGCAACCCTGCGGGTTAACGAATCCCGCCCGGCAAAGCCTAGCCAGCAGCCGGAAGCGAGTCTTGCGTGGTGGCGGGCGACCTCCACTGCGAAGCGTAGACAGCGAGTCCCGATGCCGTGCGATCGAGCCCCGAAATCTTTGCTCGCGGGAGCCACCGTTGTTGACACAAGCGGGGGCCGCGCCGAGACGCCGCAATGGCTTGGCGTTCCTCGGTCCTACCGGGGTCCCAGAACAGGGCGCAGGGACAAGAGGGCTGCTCGGGAACCTGAGAGGCCCGGCCACCTCCGTCATGGATGCCGGTTGGAGACCCGGCTTACCAACTCCAGGCTGATCCCCAGCTCCGGTCCTGGGCTGGTGGGGACGAACAGGGGACAAGACGAGGGTATCGCCAAGCGAAGGCAACGAAGTGCGGCGAGATGGGCGGTCGGGAGTCAGAGCGTCCCATAGTAGCGTTGAAGTGGGGGAACTCGCCCGAAGGACCCCATGGAGCGAAGGGGATGCCATTTCAAAAAACCGTTGGAGGGAAACATGGCGGGTGCATCGGAACCCGTGGACGTGTCCACGAAACGACAACGGATAGCGGAACTCGCTCGGCAAAGCCCGGAGATGGGATTCACGTCCCTGGCTTACTTCATCGACATCGACTGGTTGCGTGAGGCGTACCGGCGTACGCGCAAGGACGGGGCGGTGGGCGTGGACGGACAGAGAGGCGAGGACTACGCGGTGGACCTGGAGAGCAATCTCCGGTCGCTGCTGGAACGAGCCAAGTCCGGGACGTATCAGGCGCCTCCGGTGCGTCGGGTCCGAATCCCCAAGGCCGGCTCGGCGACCGAAACTCGGCCGCTCGGCATTCCGACCTTCGAGGATAAGGTGCTCCAGCGTGCGGTCGTCATGGTCCTGGAGGCGGTCTACGAGCAGGACTTCAAGGACTGCTCTTACGGCTTCCGTCCGGGACGATCGGCGCACCAAGCTCTGGAGCGTCTCTGGCAAGAGATGATGGCGACGGGGGGTGGCTGGATCGTGGAGGTCGATATCCGAAAATTTTTCGATATGATCGACCACGGACATCTGCGTGATTTTCTCAAGCGTCGGGTACGAGACGGGGTGCTGCTTCGACTGATCGGCAAATGGCTCAACGCGGGCGTGCTGGACGACGGATGCCTGAGGCATCCCGAGGCCGGCTCGCCGCAGGGCGGGGTGGTCAGCCCGATGCTTTCGAACGTGTTCCTGCACTATGTGCTGGACGACTGGTTCGAGCGGGAGGTCCAACCACGCCTGAAGGGGCATTCCTTCCTGATCCGGTTTGCGGACGACTTCGTAATGGGTTTCACCTGTGAAGAGGAGGCCCGACCGGTGATGGAGGTGCTGCCCAAGCGTTTCGAGAAGTACGGTCTGACGCTCCACCCGGAGAAGACGCGGCTGGTGCCGTTCGAGCGGCCACCAGCCCGTCCCGAGCGATCGGCGACCTCGGAGGGGACCCCCGCAGGGACATTCGACCTGCTGGGGTTCACTCATTACTGGGGCCGCTCTCGACGGGGTCATTGGGTGGTCCATCGTCAGACGTCCAGGAGTCGATTTTGCCGCGGACTGACGGCGATCGCGGATTGGTGCCGAAAGCATCGACACGACGCGCTGCCGCAACAGCACACGACCCTGAGTCAGAAGCTTCGTGGCCACTTCTGCTACTACGGAATCACGGGCAATGCAGATGCGTTGAACCGATTCCGGCGGGGAGTGGTCGGGCTGTGGAGGAAATGGCTTGGCCGACGCCACCGCGCCGGTGAAGTCTCCTGGGAGCGGATGTATCGTCTGCTGGAGCGGTATCCGCTTCCACCGGCGATCGTCGTCCACTCGGTGTACCGTCACGCAGCGAAGGTTTGAAACGAGGAGCCGTGTGCGTTAATCGCGCGAGCACGGATCTGTGGGGGGTCTGGGTGGGAGACCACCCAGACCTACCCGGCGGAAACGAGCCAAATTCAAGGCAATTATTCGCGCCGATTGACAAATAAACGCTTGAATGTTATTCAAGAACTGCTACAAACAATGAAGGCGAGGTGATCAGACCCCGCCTTCTACAACCGCCAAGATGGAGCTTAAACCCAAAGCTTCCAGAGACCGGGAGTTTCCCCTGAGAGCCCGCTTCGATACCTTGGAGAACCTCAGGAGATTGGGATAATCGACTCAGCCACAGGAGGGCCTCGAATGATCCGCGTCGAGATCCAGAAGTGGGGGCAATCGCTCGATGACCTGCGACGCCTGGCCCTCCTGGCCGATCACCCCCGCACCCGCGAACGCTTGCTGGCCCTCTCCCTGATCGCCGACGGGACCCACAATGCTACCTCCTGGGCCGCTCAGTATGGGCGTCAGGACGACACCGTGCTCGAGTGGGTCCACGACTACAACACTCAGGGGCCCGATGCCCTGACCTCCCGTCGTACCGGCGGGCCGGCCCCCCTTTTGCGCCCGATCGAGCCCGGCAACTCGTCGAGGCCGTCACCACCACCGAGCCGATCGACCACGGGCTGCCCGGCCACGGCTGGACATTGAAGAAGCTCCGGCTGTGGGTGCAGAGTAACTTGGGCCGCACCGTGGGACGCCATGCGATCCGACGGATTTCGCTGGCCGCCAAGCTGAGCTGGAAGAGGATCAACAAGCTGCTGGGCAAGGCCAAGGCCCCCAAGCGTGGCGAGCACATCGCCCGGCTCGAGGAGCTATTCGCCCGCGTCTGTCGCGACGAAGTGAGGTTGGTCTACATCGATGAGTCGCACTTCCATCAGGATCTGGACGAGGGCTACACCTGGGGTCCCAGGGGCAAGCGGTCCTGGCGGGTCAGCACGTGCCCGGGGCTTTCGCAGCGGCTCAACTGGTACGGGGCGTACGACTTCACCCACGGGCAATGCCTGATCTGGGAAGACGGTCCGTGCGACGGCAATGGCACGTGCCACTTCCTGGAGCGTGTGGCCCGCTGACGGGCCGGCCTTTCCGGAAAGATCGTAGTGATCTGGGACAACGCCCCCTGCCACATCGCCAAGGTGGTGACCGGGCATGCCGAGAAATTGGGGGGCGAGTTGGTCTTCCTGCCGGGCTACAGCCCGGACCTTAACCCGATGGAAAGGCTGTGGGATTGGATGCGCGAGGAGGTGACGCGGGGCCACTGCCACGCCAGCCTGGCGGCGTTGAGGGCGGATTGCCAGCAGTTCATCGCCGGGATCAATGCCGCTCCCGAAACCGTGGTCGATCGACTCTGGCCGAAGTTTGAACTCAATCCGGAGTATGAGGCGAAACTCCTGGTCTCAACGTGAACTGGGATTAGTGGCTTGGCCCGCATGGCACTATTCGTCGCAGGGGGAGCGATTCCCGATGACTCCTCCAAATTCTCTCCCACCGCTACTCCAGGGATTCTCGCTTTGCCCTGCTCGCACAGCGGCAGTTTCTCAAGGTCGGTTACACCCGTTCCTCACCCAGCGGGCTGAACTTCGCGAAACGTAGGGGCTTGTCCACGGGTCCTCGACCACTTGACGACCCAGCACGAGGCCGAGTCATCGGGTCTTGGGAAAACATGAACGAGCATCCTGACCGTCACGAGGGGCGGGACTCCTGAGATCGCTCTGACGAAGACCATACCCGAGCAAATTGGTATTCTGGCTGTCCTATCGACACGAGTGTCGCCCCCAATCGGGTGCCTCAATAGTGCCTCCATCTTGGCCAAGATCATGCCACACGACTTCCCAACAACTCAACATGGGATGTCGCCGCAACGGCATGGGCTGCCCGAAGTTAGAATCGCAAATCACTAGGCAGAAATGGTTTATGACGAGGAGCATTAATAGATTCAGGTCCTAGTCCGCTTAACGGCGGGTGGAGGTTCAAGTCCTCTCTTCGGCACTTTGCAGGGTAAGGGGTTGCGTCGCGAGACGCAGCCCCTTATTCTTTGGTCCAGAGGCTACTTGGCAACAATTTGGCAACAGCATTGCCGTGGCATTGGAGTCATCCAATGGCCAGTCTCCAGGAACACACGGGCACTTACCGGGTCATTTTCCGGTTCCACGGCAAACAGCATTTCGTGATGATCGGCAAGGTTTCGCCGCAGGAGGCCGAGGCCAAAGCCGCCCAGGTCGATTACCTGCTCATGCGGCTGAAGCAAGGGCTGATCGAGCTGCCGCCTGGTGTCGGCATCGCCGAATTCGTCCAGCACGACGGCAAACCGCCCGCACCCGCCACCCCGGCCAGTGCCAGCCGAAAGACGCTGACCCTGGACACGCTCCGCGACCGCAACCTTACGACGCGGGCAACGGGACGCGAGAAAAGCACACTCTACACCGACCGCATCCACTTCAAGCATCTGGTCGCCACCCTCGGCGAGAAATTCCCGCTCGAAGGATTGAGCCAGACCGACCTCCAACGGCACATCGAGCGACGGGCGAAGTTGGGCATTTCCGCCACGACGA
The DNA here is from genome assembly GCF_051175385.1 of Tundrisphaera lichenicola. Taxonomy (GTDB): domain Bacteria; phylum Planctomycetota; class Planctomycetia; order Isosphaerales; family Isosphaeraceae; genus Tundrisphaera; species Tundrisphaera lichenicola. The sequence goes on from NZ_CP195106.1 coordinate 1,869,036, forward strand.
TCAGGAAGGAGTTTCGACGCTTCGGACCGCATGGTATTGGGCAATCCATGCGGGATTGCACTCGGGCGATTACCCGAACAAGGGGCTGATCTACCCCAAGACCGATGAGCTTCCGCCCTACCAGACCCGCGAGGAAATCGAGCGGCAGGCGGCAGCGGCGGGCATGACCAAGGAGCAGATTGACGAACTGTGGGACGCCCTTTATTTACGGCCCGCTGAGATTGCCGAATTACTTGAGCACGTCCGCACCCACGCCCGGCACCCGTGGATTTATCCGCTCGCCTGTATGGCTGGGCATACCGGGACCAGGCGAAGCGAGCTGATCCGGATGCAGGTGGCCGACGTTGATTTCGCAGGCGGCAGCGTCATCATCCGCGAGAAGAAGCGGGTGAAGGGCAAACGCTCGACCCGCCGGGCACCAATCACACCGCTCTTGCGGGAAGCCCTTACGGTCTGGCTTGCCATCCATCCGGGCGGGCCGACGCTCTTTTGCCAGTCGGGCCAGGTGGCCCACAGCAAGAAGCGGAGCCGCACCACCGGCCACCAGAACGGAAAGGGGAGGGCGACGACGCTGAAGGGCCGCATGGCATCCGTGAAGCAACGCGACGAGGCCCCAGGGCCGGAGCCGCTTACCGCCGGGGAAGTCCACGACCATTTCAAGCGAACGCTGGCCAAGTCGAAATGGGAGGTGGTTCGCGGCCTGCACACGCTCCGGCATTCCGTGGCGTCGTGCCTTGCCGCCGCTGGCGTCGATCAGCGGATCATCGACGACATGCTTGGCCATGTCTCTGAGGAGATGCGACGGCGATACCGCCACCTGACGCCCCAGGTGAAGAGTCAGGCCGTGCTTTCGGTATTCGGCTGATCCAGGCGTGCTTCCATGCCCGGCTTATCGGCATCGTTCATCCAGCGGATTGGCAGGGTGAGGATTTTATCGTCGGAACCTCTCGCATGTTGCTTTCGCCCTTCTTCGACATGCACGGCGTAAGCCATGTACACCAGGGCGGAGCGGGCCAGCTTCATCAGCCGGATCGTGCGTTGCACCAGCATGCCGCAGCCGATGGAGAAAGCCGCGTCGGCGGGCATCTTGCCCGCCGCCTCCGCCGCTGCGGATAGCTCAGGCCAAAGATCGTCGTGAACCTTCAGGTACTTATGCTCCGCATGATTGCGGGTAATGTCGATCTCGCGGGCCTCCGGCTCCATCGCATCGCGGAAGCCGGGTGTCGCGTTGAATAGATCCTTGGCCATCCAGAACAGGCCACGCAACGGCCAGTTTTCGCGGGATTCGATTTCTGGTTTCAGGCCCTTGTCGGGCTTTTGCGACTGCTGCTGCTCAGAAAATTTCGATTGACGTTCGCAATCACCAGACGGACGGCGATCGGGGTCGGCTCGCTTGGGGGGGCGTTTGCGACCTCGGGTAGCTCGGGAGTTCGGCTGGATGGTCAGGCCGCTTCGTTCTGATCGACGATCTCCCGGTACGTCGTCTTCTCCTTGAGCAAGTGGTAGATGATCACCAGGAGCGTATGAGCCACCGCGATGGCGGCTCGCTTCTGGCCCCGGCTTCTCGCGATCCGGGAGAATTTCCTGGCCAGGTGCGTCTTCCTGGCCCGCGACGCCGCCCAGGCCGCCTGGACCAGAGCCGTCTTCAACCAGCGGTTGCCCGGTGTGGTCCGCCCGCTCTGACGTTTTCCGGCGCTCTCGTGGTTGCCGCTGGCCAGACCCGCCCACGACGAGAGGTGCCCCGCCGAGGGAAACTGGTCCATGTCCTGGCCGATCTCCGCCAGGATCACCTGAGCGACCCGGACGTCAACGCCCGGGATCGTCATCAGACGGGCTACCAGCTCCCCCGCCGGGGGGAGCGTCTCCTCGATCCGCTCCTCATAGCGTCGGATTATCGCTTCGAGGTGAAGCAGGTGATCCATCTGGGTCCGGAGCAAGAACCGGTGGTGTTCGGTCACCGACCCCCGCAACGCCAGTTGGAGTTGCGGGATCTTACCTCGGAGCCGGCGTCGGGCCAGGTCCGCCAGCTTGACCGGGTCGTATTCGCCTCGGATGATCGCCTCGATCATGGCCCGGCCCGAGACGCCCAGGACTTCCGAGGCGACCGAGCCGAGCTTGATGTTGGCATCTTCCAGGACCTTGGCGATCCGATTGGCGACGGCGGTCTTCTGACCGACCAACTGGGTCCGCTGGCGGGTCAGGTCTCGGAGTTGCCGGGTCGATTGGGGCGGGATGAAACTGGGACGCAACAATCCAGGTTGTAGCAATTGAGCGATCCACTCACTGTCCTTGACATCGGTCTTCCGGCCCGGGACCTGCTTGATGTGATGGGCGTTGACCAGGATTACGGTGAACCGCGACTCCAGGATATTGAAGACGGGTTTCCAGTAGGACCCGGTGGACTCCATCGCGATCGTGGCGACCCCTTGAGCCCCGAGCCAGTCGCCCAGGGCGAGGAGGTCGCCGGTCATGGTGGCGAAGGTCTTGATGGTCTTGGAGACCTTGCCCGCGGGGTGGACCCTCCGGACGCAGGCGACGACGGTCTTCTTGTGGACATCCAGGCCGGCGCAGCAGTCATGCAACACGTCCATCGACGGGTCTCCCCAGAGTAGCCCCTCGCACGGGGGACATCGCGGGGAGGAAAGCACTCTGCTCGACGTGCTCCGAGTGGTAAGCTCGGGCGACAGGTTTGGGTACGCGCGATGCCTTTGCGCCAGGCTGACACGCGGGCTCGAAGCACCAGTTTCATATCGGCGTCAAGCCGTGCGAGGGGACGACTTCACTGTAGCGACCGCCCGCCCGATTTTCATCGGTTCGGGTGCCGCCCGAAGGGCGGCATGGGGGCTGATACCAGAAACCGCGAAAGCTCACCTTCCTGGCGGGGATGCCGAGTTCCAGGTAGTAATTCAGGAAGAAGGCCAGCTTGTCGAACAACGAATAAACAGATCGCAGCGCGAATTTCACTTTCTCGCCAGCAAGACCGTAGACGGGATAATCCAGCGTGTCGTATAGCGTGACGCCCGTATCTGAGAAATGGGGCTGCCGGTCGGTCACGCCTTCGTAAAGCAGATAGCGGGCGGACACAAATTCCTGCTTAAGCTGGTTGAAGAACCCCTCGAAATACGGCGAAGCACAGAGCTTTACCGTCACCGGCGGCAGGTGTAAAGAATCGGCCGCCGCCGCAGAGATCGCACCGAGATCGTTCAGCGGATTCAGGAAAAGCCGGTGCGATAGCGACCAGTGGCGATACGCCTGCTCCGCTTTCCCGAAGCCCAGACTGCCCTTCGTCGGATCGAACGGATCTTTTGGTGCATGGGATACCGCGTCAAGGTGTGCGGCGTAGAACTGGAAGCACTCAGCCGCCCCGTATTCCAGCGGAAGCGAACAGGCTTCCTTTAGGCTACGCTGTGCAGCCTGGTGAAAAGCCGTGGTCGAGCAGCAACCCGGTGCATGCGGCAAATGCGGTAATGCACTCAGCATGTGAGTTAGTGTTATCCCGCGATTTCCAAGGGCCATGCCGAAACGGGCATCGATCTTCAATGCCCCGTCAAAACACTCGACCGCTTCGCTGAAACGGCCGAGGCTGCTCAGTCGATTGCCCAGATTGGTCAGTATCTGGCATCGCTGAATGCTGGCAAGCTTCGGAAAGCCCGGCGAATTGCTGGCCCGCCGCAGGTTCACGATTTCTTTTTCCCAGCATTCCGATGCAGGGCCGAACCACTGAACCGCGTGGGAAGCTTGCTGCCCCCTGGGCTGCCCCCCGAAAGTTGGTCCACCTGAAATGGAAGTCCCTCGGTAGACCCGAACCGGGAGGGATCCATGAACAAGAGACGGACCGACGACGAAGTAACTCGATTGTTGAAGGACGCCGACCGCGACCTGGCCAGGGGACTCACCGTCTCCGACTTCTGCCGCAAGGTCGGCGTCGCCCAGACCACCTATCATCGCTGGCGAAAGCGGCATGACCCCAAACAGGTCGATTCCGATCGCCGCTGTCGTCAACTCGAGGTCGAGGTCGAGCGACTCAAGCGGCTCGTGGCCGAGCTGCTCTTGGATAAACAGATGCTCCAGGATGTCGCCAAAAAAAGTGGTGACCCCCGACCAGCAGCGGGCCGTCGCGGGATACCTGACCGAGGAGTACGAGATTTCGCAGCGGAGGGCCGGCCGGGTGATTGGCCGTTCGCGATCGACCTTGCGATACGACCGGAGACCTCAATCCGACGACCCCCCGCTGGTCCGTGAGATCAAGCGTCTGGCCCGACGACATCCCCGATTCGGTTATCGGCGGGTCCACGTGATGTTGGGCCGCAAGGGCTGGTCGGTGAATCTCAAGCGGGTCCATCGGCTCTGGATCGAACTGGGGCTGAGGCGACCGATTCGGCGGAAAATGCCGGGGAAACTCGGTGCCAAGCCGGGTGTTGGCGATAACAGTTGCGTCCGGAAGCCGGCCCGATTCAAGAACGATGTTTGGACATGCGATTTCATTCATGATCGGACCGCCGGGGGAAGTTCGCTCAAGTGGTTGACGTTGGTGGACGAATACACCCGAGCGTGCCTGGTGCTGCACGCGGCCGGTTCGATGACGGGTGCCGAGGTGCGACGGATCGTGGCTCGGGTGGTCGGTCGTCGCGGGGCACCGACCCGGATTCGGAGCGATAACGGCTCGGAGTTCATCTGCGAGGCGTTGACGAGCTGGTGGAAGTCGGTCGGTTCGGAAGCGACCCCGGTGGAGGCGGGGAGCCCGTGGCAGAACGGATACATCGAGTCATTCCACAGCCGGTTGAGAGACGAGTTCCTGGAGCGGGTGGAGTTCGAGAGCGTGGCGGACGCTCGGGCGAAAGGGGGTTGGTTTCGTCGGGAGTACAACACGATCCGGCCGCATAGTTCGATCGGCTACAAGACGCCGCGAGAGTTCAGCGAGGAGTGTGACCGAGAAAAGTCAATGCAAGACACAACCGTTTGAAATATTATCGATGCTATCATTCCATAAGGAAGACTTCCATTTGGAGTGGACCAAAGAATCGGGAGCAGCCCACCCGCAGGCCGCTGAGCCCGCTCCAGGCGTTGGCCTCGAAATAGAAAAACAATGCCCGATGCGGATCATCCAACGAACGGGCTTGCAACTCGTCGCACCACGATACGGCCACGTTCAGGCCGTTTTCGTCGCCCAGCATGGCCGCCAGATCGATCAGGTTGCCGATCCGCTGCAACGCCTGTTCGTCATCCAGCTTGGTTAGTACTACTCCGTTAATATCAACGGCAATTGCAATGAGCGATCCTTGCAATAGGGGCAATTGTGCCGACAGATCGGGGCCAGCAGCCTCTGCAAGGCACGGCGGATCGCCGGCACCGTGATCACCGGGCGGGTCCCCCCCTTTTTCCCGGCCGGGCCGGGTCTCGTTCCTCGCGTTCTCGCTCCAACGCCAGGAACCCGAAGGACAGCATCACCAGGCAGGCGTGATGATGAAAGCCACGCCAGGAACGCCCCTCGTGATGGTCCAATCCGAGTTCTTCCTTCATCTGCTGATAACCTTGCTCCACCGGCCAGCGGCTCTTCCAGAGCCGGACCGCCTTGATCCGGCTGGTTCGGCCCGGCAGGTTCGAGAGGGCGTACTTGATCTTGCCGTCGGCCTGCTCCTCGATCAGCAGCCAGACCGGCTCGGCCCCGGCGCACTCGCCGGTGGCCCAGCCCCCGCCGGGCCAGACCCGAAGCCAGGCGAAGCGGCCCGACAGCTTCCCCTTGGTCCCCTCGCGCCAGGTCACCTTCCGCAGCGGTGTCGAGGCGGCCAACTCTCGCAGGCTCACCGGCTTCGGGGTGCCGGCCTTCAGTCGTGATCGCCGTCGCGGCCGCCCGCCGGACCCCGGCGGTCGGATCGCCGGCCCGGGGACCTCCCACGACGGCTCCTCGGTGAAGACCACCATCTCGTCGGTCACGCCCACGATGTAGGACAGGCCGCGCTCGGCCAACCCCTCTCGGAAGAGCCCGGAGACGCCGTAGCCGGCATCGGCCACCACGAGCCGGCCGGGCAACCCCTCGGCCCGAACCAGATCGAGAAGCTCCAGGGCGATCTGGCCCTTCGTCAGTGCTCGTCGTTGCTCCCGGGGCACGCCCGCCTTGTCGAGCCGCTTGGAGTCATCGAGCCAGGCCTCGGGCAGGTAGAGCCGCATCGCCAGCGGGTAATGGCCCTTCGGGGCGACGTAATGAACCGAGGGTGCGACCTGGCAGTTAGCCTTCTTGCCTTGAGCCCCGCAGTACTGACGCTGCACACCGACGGAGAGCTTGCCCTGCTTGGGGAAGCTCGTATCGTCAATGACGAAGATGCCGGCCGGAGAAGCGAAAGACTCGGCCATGACGGAGCGATAACGCTTCCAGACGGCCATCTCGTCCCAGGTGCTCTGGCCGATGAACTGCTGGAGGGCCTGGTCGAGGTCGGCGACGACCAGGCCGGTCGGGAGGGTGACCTTGCGCGAGAGCGGCTCGATGCTCTTGCGGTCGCCGTCGAGGATCAGTCCCTGGAGGTAGACGCCGGAGTATTGGGCCTGTCGGGGCCGGTTGAAGTCGTCGCGGAAACGGGCGGCGTAGGCGTCGAGCCGTTCGAGGACTTCGGGTGCGAGTTCGGGGGTATAGGTGCGATTCATACCCTGCATACGAACCGGCCAGGCGTTCCGTTCGTATCAGATAACGGAGTAGTACTAGTCGTTTTACTCCCGGAGCCGCCGAAGTGGCCGTCTCCGCCCTGCGGGTGACGATCCCTATCGCGGGGGCCGACATTGGCTATTACCAAGCGGTGAATTGTCCCTTCGGAAGCTTCGCTTCCAAGAAAGTGGCATTCATAGGAGTTACGCGGTCATGTCAGGTTGTACATCGGATTGGCGATATACGCACGCACCGCTCCTCGGATGATCCGGGCCTTCGCCTCGTACCAACTGACCCCCGTGGTGTAGAAATGGTGCTCCAGCCGCAGGAACGCCCGGATCGACAGCCCGATGTGATTCCGCTGCGCCCGCGCCGCCCGGACCTGGGCACGCTCCACCCCGCAGCACTGCTTCAGGCCCCGGTGATAGTTCTCGATCGCCCAGCATCGCTCGGCGTGGGCCAGCCGGGTCAATTCGCCCATCGCCAGGTCGTTGGTCGCCCAGTATTCAACGTCTCCGCCTTGGGAGACCACCTTGAAGACGCGGATCGACCCGAACCCCTCCAGATGAACGATGGTCCCCTCGGGGGCGATCGCCAGTCCTGCGACGGCACGGTAGCCCTGGCGGTCGAGGTCCACCTTGCGGTTGACCTTCAGCTGGGTCAGGAACGTCCAGCCGCAGGCCCGGACCGCCTTGAGGTTCCCCAGGCTCGAATACCAGCTATCGAACGCCACGCACTGCGGCTCGAAGCCGCGGGCCTTGGCCTGGCGGAGCATCGCCAGGAAGTGGTCGTTCTTGGTCAGGCCGTCCTTGGCCTTGTCGTAGACCCGGTAGTCGCAGGGCACGACGGTATCGCCATCGGTCCAGGCCGTGGTGATCAGGTTGATGCCACGGACGACCCGCTTATGCTTGCCCGACCAGTGCCGGCTGACCAGCTCGATCTTCTCGGCGTGGAACTTGTCGAGGGTCGAGTCATCGAGGACCAGCATCCCGCCCTCCTTGCGGACCATGGGCCGGGCCTCTTCCCAGAGCGTGGACGGGTCGGGTTCGATCCGATGGAGCAGACGGGTGAAGGCATCGTGGGCCGGAGCGTCGGGCGACTCGGGTTGCACAGCGGCGGCCTCCGTGCAGCAGAACGCCTTCGGGGAGGCGATGAGGAAATCGATGTAGTCGGTGTCGTGACACTTGGGGTTCGGGGCGTACATGCGATCCATCATGGACGTCCGAACCGATTGGCGCAATATGGACGCCCGATCACTGCCGCGTAACTCCTATGGCATTAGGGGCCGCTTCGAAACGCGAAACCCCTGGTGTAACCAGGGGCTTTCGTCCTAGCGAGGATGACGGGGCTCGAACCCGCAACCTCCGGCGTGACAGGCCGGTGCTCTAACCAATTGAGCTACATCCCCTCTCGCAAAGGGCGTACGAGTAAGATAATGGAACATCCTCAGAGAGTCAAGAGGTAGGATTCTAGGTTGCTCGACGACCCGACTTTTGTTTGTTAGGATCTTCCCTCTGGGAGTCGATTAGAGAGGTTGTGGTGTTCGAGGCGCTTGTCTCGAGCTTGGGAGGAACAGGACTTGAGGATCACGAAGGCGGTCATCACGGCGGCGGGGCGGGGGTCTCGACACTATGCAGCCTTTGACACGGTACAAAAGGCCATGCTTCCCCTGGTCGACCGTGATGGCCTGACCAAACCGGTCCTGCAGATTATCGCCGAGGAAGCCTTGGAGAGCGGTATCGAGGAGATCTGCGTGGTCTCGGCGCCGGGGGATGAAAAGTATTACCGGCTCCAGTTCCAGACTTTCTCCGCGAATCTTTTGTCCTCCTACAAAGGCGTCGGATGGGCCGAAGAGCAGGCGAAGCGAACGAGCGAGTTGGCTGCTCGGCTACGCTTCACCATCCAGGAGGAACCTCTTGGATATGGCCACGCGGTATGGTCGGCCCGTGACTTCGTCGGCGGAGAGCCTTGTCTCCTGCTGCTCGGCGATCATCTCTACATCTCGAAGAAGGACCAGCGCTGCGCCCGGCAATTGCTCGATCTGGCAATCGCGGAAGGTTGTGCCGCTTCGGCGGTACAAGCGACCCGAGAACATCTCATCCACCAGTATGGAACCATCAGCGGCCGCCGGATGCACGACCGGCCCGACGTTTATGTGATCGATGAGATCATCGAGAAACCGAACCCGACGATCGCCGAACTAAAACTTGGTGTCCCGGGAATAAGAGCGGGGCATTACCTTTGTTTCTTCGGGATGCATGTCTTGACGCCGGCCATCTTCGATATCCTGGGGGAACTCGTCGAGCAGGATCGACGCGAACTGGGCTCGATTCAGCTCACGACGGCCTTAAACCAGGTCGCACGAAAGGAACGCTATCTCGCCTTGGAGACCAGCGGGACTCGGTACAACCTGGGTGTGAAGTTCGGCGTGGTCGAGGCTCAAATCGCGCTCTCGCTGGCCGGGGTCGACCGACAATCGATGCTCACGACCCTGCTGGAATCGGTCGTCAGGATCGAGCAGGGGACCAACTGATGACGCCTTGAGGGCCGGGCAAGGTCTCGGCCCCAGACCTGCAAGTTCCGAAGGGAACGGGTCCGAAGGTGGATCGTATTAGTCGATTCGAGGCTCGGGCCAAGAGGACCAGGTCAGCCATCAGGTGGAATCGACGACAAGCGTCGAACTCGCGGTCCAATGCAGGGGCAATCTCCGATGATTTTCGACAACTGGACGGGACTTCAGCGTGTAGTGGTCGTCGGACCACTTGCGTATTTTGCCCTGGTCATCCTGCTTCGGATCTCGGGAAACCGGACGTTATCGAAGATGAACGCCTTCGACATGATCATCACGGTGGCCCTGGGCTCGACCCTGGCGACGGTCTTGCTGACCGAACAGGTCGCCCTGGCCGAGGGAATCCTGGGTTTCACGATCCTCATCGGCCTTCAGTACGCGATGACCTGGCTTTCAACCCGATCGAGGCTCGTTTCGGGCCTCATCAAGTCCGAGCCGAAGCTCCTGCTTCACAACGGCACGATGCTGACCCAGGCCATGCGTCAGGAAAGGGTCATCGAGCCCGAGATTCACCAGGCGGTCCGGGAGGCGGGACTGGCCTCGATCGATCAGGTCCAGGCCCTGGTCCTGGAGACTGACGGGACTTTCTCGGTCGTCAAGTTGTCCTCCGATACCGAATCCCCCTCGGCCCTCCAGAACGTGGAACGTTGGAAATCCGCTTGATCCTCAAGATCCTCCCGGTTTTTTCGCGGGCTTCATTCTCATTTCAGGAGCTCCTCCGTGTCCGTCAGGACCTTCCCGAAGAGCCCGCTGATCCAGACCATCACCAGCCTCGATCCGACCATTCGCGATCGGCCGATTCAGGAACTCCTGGCCGGGCTCTCGACCGAAGAAGTCCTCGGCGCCGCCGAAGATCTTGAAAAGTTCCGCCAGGACGCCAGGAACCTTTACGAGCGGGTCCGGGCGTCGATGTTCCTCCACTATCTCTATCGCTACCGGATCCAGGACTCGCCCGAGATCCCCTCTGGTGGAGTGGTCCCGTTCGATGGCTTTTCGGACCTGATGGAGCGACGGTTCGAGCAGGCGATCACCGTATTTCGACTGTCGGAAAAGCGGGACGGGCCCAACGGGACCATTGCGAGCGCCTTGGCGCAGGCCTACGAGCGGATTACCTATCAGACCCTGGCCGATCAGGTCCGCCGGTCGGTCCGAAGTTGCAAGGGTAATCGATGGATGTTTCGCGTGGGAGAGGTCGGCGAGCATCCAATCCGGATTCACCCGATGCTTCTGGAGCGATTCTTAGACGATGGCCTATTTCCGATCCTGATCGAACGCACCCCAGTTCGTCTCGACCTCACGCATTCGGCCTGGTCGGATATCTTCTTCCTCGGGATGGACTATCCGGAAGGCGCGAGAGTCCTGAATATCTCGGTCGATCTTGGCGTTCACCGGCGGGATCCACATCCGATACCCCCGATCGAGACGCGTCTCCGCGTTATCACTGAACCGATCCTGCGGTTGACCAGCATTGATCTGAATGCTTGCAAGGATGTCGCCTCGATCGAGGAGCTTTTCAACTTCGGGAATGATTACCTCGGCCTGATCAAGGCGGGTGTCATCGCCTCCGGCCTGGTACCCCCATCGCTGGAGGGAACCTCGGCCCGGCTTGATGAACTCCTGGCCTCGGTGATCCGGCCCGGACATGGCCTGGAGATTGTGAGCAAGGTTAACGACATCCCTAAAGGGTCGCGTCTAGCGGTCTCGACCAACCTACTTGCTTCGCTGATCTCGGGATTGATGAGGGCGACCGGGCAGGCGAAAAATCTGACTGGGATGCTCAATCCAGAGGAGGCTCCCGTGGTTGTGGCCCGGGCCATCCTCGGTGAATGGCTCGGAGGATCGGGCGGAGGTTGGCAGGACTCCGGTGGAGTCTTCCCCGGGGTCAAGCTGATCAAAGGCGTGCCGGCCGGCGAGTCAGACCCCGAGGCCGGGATCAGTCGAGGAAGGCTCCTGCCGAGCCACGAGATCCTGGATGGAGGTCCGTCGACCTCGGGAGAAATTCCTCGATTCCACCGAGCCCTGGCCGACAGCCTGGTCCTGGTCCATGGCGGTATGGCACAGAATGTCGGGCCGATCCTGAACATGGTCACCGAGAAATATCTCCTCCGGAGCAAATCCGAGTGGGATGGCCGCGGAGAGGCCCTCAAGATCTTCGAAAAGATCGTCGAGGCGGTCTGTGCCGCCAACGTCCAAACCCTCGGGGAACTCACGACCCGCAACTGGGAAGGGCCCATCAAGGGGATCATCCCCTGGGTGAGCAACCGCTTCACCGAGTCGATCATCCGCGAGGCGCGGGAGACCTTAGGTCCCGACTTCTGGGGCTTCCTCATGCTCGGCGGCATGTCGGGCGGCGGGATGGCGTTCTTCGTCGCCCCGCACCGTAAGGCCACATTCCTGGAGGAAGTCGGTCTGATCATGAAACGGGTCAAGGCCCGGCTCGACGATGCCCTTCCTTTCGCTATGGAACCGGTCGTCTATGATTTTCAGATCAATCCTCACGGGACGTTCGCCGAGCTGGTGGTGAATGAAGAAGCCATGATGCCTCCCCGGTATTACACCCTCCAGATCCCCAGGATGATCTCGGAACGATCGGTCGGGCTCGATTCGCTCCGCAAGGCGGATGTCGACCATTTTGCCAATCACTCCGAGAATACGGGGGAGTTGCTCCGAGTCTTTCGGACGATGATCAATAATCTCTTCCCCGTCGCAAGAGCCGCGGCCAACTCCGCCTCGACCGGCTGGGACCAGCAAGCCCAACAGATCCGTCGCGAGAATGGCTTCGACCCTGTCCAGCATCAACAACTGCGCGATGACCTCCGACGAGGCCGGATCGGACTCTCCAGGAATCGTTTGCCGATCGACGTCGAAATCCGGGACGTCGACGACTCGGAGTTGACCCAGGCCCAGGGACCATTCCCCATCGAAGCGATCCGACGGGGTGAGGACGCCTTGCGGAATGGAGAGGTGGCGGTCGTCACTCTAGCAGCCGGTGTTGGAAGTCGGTGGACGACCGGTGCGGGCGTGGTCAAGGCGGTCAACCCGTTCGTGATGATGTCCGGCGAACACCGTTCCTTCCTCGAACTCCATCTCGCCAAGACTCGCCAGTCGCAAGATCTTTTTGGTGTTAAGCTCCCGCATGTTGTCACGACAAGCTTCCTGACCCACTCGGCCATCGAACACCACCTCTCGCAATCGGGCAACTATGGCCACGACGGACCGGTGATCCTGTCGCGAGGCCAGTCGATCGGCCAACGACTGGTCCCGATGGTCCGCGACCTGACCTTCCTCTGGGAAGAGTCCTCACACGAGCTACTCGACGAGAACAAGCAGAAAGTCCGCGACGCGGGCCGACGGGCCATCCTGGATTGGGCACGGTCTCAGGGTGAGGGGACCGATTACTCCGATAACGTCCCCATCCAGAGATTCAACCCACCGGGTCACTTCTATGAGGTCCCGACGCTCTTTCGGAACGGAGTGCTTGCCCGACTCCTCGACGAATTTCCTCGCCTGAACTGGCTGATGGTCCACAACATTGACACCCTCGGAGCCAATCTGGACCCGGGTGTCTTGGGCCTGGCGATGAAGACCGGGGCCACCCTCAACACCGAGGTGATCGCCCGGAGGATCGAGGATCGAGGAGGCGGACTCGCCCGGGTGGGAGGACGACTCCGGCTGCTCGAAGGGCTGGCCCAACCTCGCGAGGACGTCGAATTCCTGCTCCGATATTACAACACGCTCACGACATGGGTGAACGTCCAGGGGTTGCTCGATGCCTTCCACCTGACTCGGGACGATCTCAGGAACGACCCCGACAAGGTCGCTGCATCGGTTCGGAGCATGGCGGCCCGAGTCCCCACCTACGTCACCATCAAGGACGTCAAGCGACGTTGGGGTCATGGACAGGAAGACGTCTTTCCCGTGGTCCAATTTGAAAAGCTCTGGGGCGACCTGACCTCGCTACCGGATCTTCCCTGTGCGTTCCTGGCGGTCGACCGCAAACGGGGACAGCAGCTCAAGGATACCGCCCAGCTCGATGGCTGGGCCAACGATGGAAGCCGCGACTATATCCGTTCTCTTTGCAACTTCTCGGGAATGAGTACACACGCCAGGATTCAGCTAGATCGTTCGAGAACCTGAGTTGGACTCGATCAGATCCCTCGCGCAGGGCAGAGGCCGGCCAGGTCGCGAATCGAGGCGTGGGCGACCGGGCTCGGGCAGGACCAGACCAGGAAGAACAAGGCCTGGCGGGCCCATCGCTGGGCGGAATCCTCAAGGAGGAATCCGGATCCTTTCCGGGCGGTTAGATAGGACTGAGTTATCCGGAGCACCAGGTCGTTGGCATGGGCTCGGACGGCCGCCGAAGTCGGCGCTGCCGGTAGACCTTCCGCTGTTGCCATGAGCTCGTCGCGGAGTCGTTCCCAGGACTCGCGGAGGGCCTCGGCCGGTTCGAACAGGTCGTCTCGCCCCACGGCTTCCAGGGCTTTCAGAGCAGCCAGGGCCTGGCCCATCGCCAGAGCGGAAGTTTCCAACCCTCCCGTTCCGCCGCCGGATGTCACGCCCATCACGTCGAGAACCGGGCCGGCCAGCAAGTCCGACTCCTCGATCGTGACCCCCTCGCAGGACAATTCCGATGTGCAAGACGCCTGTAGAGCCGCCAGAGCAAACGGGGGCCGGATCTTCAGACCTTCTCGGTCGGCGGGTAGGGCGAACAAAAGCTGTCGGCCGTCATCGGTCGACGCCCCGGCGACGAATACCTCGGCGGAACAGGCGGCGGTGACCCAGGGAATCAGTCCGTCGACCAGGAACTGGCCGGGGGCCACTTCCCTTGCTCTCACGGCTTGTTCGGAGTGTCGACGCGAAGTCGTGAGCTGGGAAATCCCGACCGTCGCGAACGCTTTGCCCTGTCCGATCAGCCTTAGCCAGTTCCGGGCCACTGGTCTTTCAATCGCGGCGATCAGCCGTCGGACGGCCGCATCGTGCTGCGAGAGGATGAAGGCCGCCGTCAGCGAACCCTCCGCAACTCGGGCATAACGACGGAGGATCGTCGATCGATCGCAATCCTCCCCGTTGTACTCACGAGGCAAGGCCCATCGGCTGGCACCCGCCGCTTCGAGAATCGACCACAGTTCCTGCGGCCAGAGACCAGCCTGGTCGGCAGGCCCGTCGGCATCGGATAGCCTGGCGACCAACCCTGAAAGCATGGGTTGATCGAGATCGGGATCGCTATCGATGGACGAATGCCGGGCTGGGTCGTTCATGGTATAAGTCCCGATGGATTAGTGCGAGCTTCATTCCGAACGACGATCGGGACGGAGCTGACTCGAGGAGTCCGAGCGATGCCGCCTCCCTATTGTTATGATTATCCGCGCCCGGCCGTCACCGTCGACCTGGCAATTTTTGCGATCGAGGAAGAAGAACTGCGGATCCTGCTCATCCGCCGCAAGCACGAGCCTTTCGCCGGTCAATGGGCCCTGCCGGGAGGGTTCCTGGAGATGGGTGAGTCGATCGAGGCGGGGGCTCGACGCGAACTTCGCGAGGAAACGGGCCTTGATGCATCCGGGCCGGTCGCATTCCTTGGGGCCTTTGGAGATCCGGGACGCGACCCCCGAGGTCGAACGATCAGCCTGGCTCACGTTGCTGTCCTCCGGGGAACCCCACCCGGAGTCCAGGGCGGAGATGATGCCAACGAGGCGGCCTGGCGAATCGCCCCTCCTCCAGGCCCCCTTGCCTTCGATCACGAGTCCATCATCGCAAACGCCATGAACTGGCTATCTAATGGAATCAAAGTCGGGAGGCTCGGGCTGGAACTCCTTCCCGAGGAATTCGGAGAGTTGGAGGTCAAGATGATGCATCGTGCCATTTTCCGTGCGACGAAAGGTGCAAGCCCCTGGCTCCGTCGAATGCTCAAAGAAGGGCAGGTCGAGCGTAAGGCAGGGTCGGACCACCTCTTTCATTCCATCCGTCGGAGATGAAGCCGAGGAACAACCGCAGAAATCCCCACCCCATGCCACTGCGGACCTCGAATGATCCTTCGTCTCCCGAACCACTTACTCCTCTCCGTTCATTCTCACTGACAGACCCGCCGCAACGTGAGGCCGTCACGGGCTCTACTGCCCCTTCACTCGATCCGGGCACGACAAATTGGCCGGGGTTTCAATCTATTTTCCAATTCCCAACTAATTCGATCGAGATACTATTGATAATTCCCGATCGATCTAGTATGGTTTCTCGGGTCGGGCAGATATCGCGGACGATGTTTCGCCGGTGATGGTTTGAGTCCGGAGCCAAACTGATGAACGAGCGATGGGGAAGGTGGGGCTGGGACAGATTTGGAGCATTGGTTTCGAGTCGACGGATTTGTCTCGGAGCGACCCTGGCAATTTCGATCAATCTGGTCGGATGCGGAAGTTCGGGGGGGTCGTCTGCTAACACCTTTCCGGTCGAGGGGCGAGTGCTCCTATCGAATGGAAAACCCTTGAATTCGGGAAGGATTGCCTTCATTCCCAAGGACGTTCAGAGTCTCCCGGCATCGGGCCTGATCGGACCGGACGGGAACTTCAAGCTCACCACCAAGACGGAAGGCGATGGAGCGGTCGCGGGAGAGTTCAAGATCCGGATTGAGCCGGACACCGCGAGCACCCTAGGCCGGCAGCATCGCAAGCCCGCCTTCCCGATCAAATACATCGATGAGGACAGTTCGGGCCTTTCCATCACCGTCCAGGCTCAGTCCAATCAACTGGCTCCGATACGGTTGAAATGAACGAACTTAATCTTGAACGCAATGATGCATTTTCAATCCATCCGAAGGGGCATGAATCGATGAAACGGCATAGGACGAAGCTGCGGAATGGTGGCTTCACGCTGATCGAATTGTTGGTGGTCATCGCGATTATCGCGGTGCTGATCGCCCTGCTCTTGCCGGCGGTCCAGGCGGCCCGCGAGGCGGCCCGGCGGGCGCAGTGCACCAACAACCTCAAGCAGTTGGGCCTGGCCTTGCACAACTACGAGAGTTCTTTCGGCGGATTCCCGACCGCCGGCCAGGGCTCGCTCTACAACTTGCCCGTACCCGACACGATGTACGTCGACGGGACGGGCTTCCACGCTAGGATCCTGCCCTTCATCGAGCAACTTGGCGCCTTCAACGCCATCAATTTCCAATATGCTGATTATAACCACATCTCGGGCGTCAACTATACTGGCTACTCGACGGTCGTGAGTGCGTTCATCTGCCCGAGTTCCGTGCGGGATTCCGGGGGAGGACGCGACGCCAAGGGAGATCCGAACGCCGCCCCGTTCGAGAACGCGGGGGCTGGATATGGCGTGAATGACTATATCGCCACGACCTACACCGATATCGACCCGCAGTTGAGGACGAACCAGATCGGTGCGACCCCGATCACTCCCTACCGGAATCGGGCGTCGCGTGCCAATGGGGTCTTGAACTCGGGATCGACCCGGATAGCCGAGATCACCGACGGCCTGAGCAATACCACCTTCGTCGTGGAAGATGCCGGTCGGGACGCTCGGTATGTCAGCGAGCGGCCGGAGTCTTATGTCTCCCCCACCGAACCGAACGTGGCACGTCCCGTCCCGCCGGGACAGCGTCGGGCCTGGCGATGGGGCGAGGCCAATGGGAGCGGCGGCGGCGTCTCGGGTCAACCGAACAACAAATGGCGGCCGATGCATTCTTCCAAGGCGTACCCCCAACCGGGCGATGATGGGTTCGGCACGACGAATCAGGCCGGTGCCAACCAGGAACCGTTCTCTTACCATCCGGGCGGCATCAATGCCCTCTTCGCCGATGGCTCTGTCAGGTTCCTGAAGGAGAACATCAATCTCATCGTGTTCCGTAACGTGATCACGATGAACGGGGGAGAGGTGGTCTCGGCCGACTCCTATTGAGAATGCAGATCGGGAACCGTCCCAATGGGAAGACGGTTCCCGATCATTCGTCGACTTTCGCCCATATCAGCTGAAGAGATCCGCCTCGGAGAGGATCTCGAAGCCCTTGGCATGCAGAGAGACGCCGGCTTGCTCGATGTTGTCGATGTGAAGGGCCACCGCAGGGCGTCCCCGAGGGTGGACGATGAGCGGGTAGGCGTAATGGATATTGATCTCGGCCTGGATCAAGGCCGAGCAGAGTTCGACGAGTGAGTGCGGACCGGCCGTCATCTCGGCGACGAGCAGCTCATTTTCCGCGAAGGCCATCTTCTTCAGTTCCAGGATCTCGCGGCCCTGCTCGGAGTGGCTCAGGATCATCCGGATGATGCAGCAGTCGGCCGAGTCGGATATCGAGAGGCCAAGGATCTTGACCTTCGAGCCCTGGAAAGCGCGGACTAGTTCGAGCAACTGGCCGACGCGATTCTCCAGGAAGATCGAGTACTGCGTGACCGAGGGCCAATTTCGACCTTGCATGGTCTCGAAGTCAACCTCGCTACCACCGCTTTCCCCGAAACTCATGGCGGCCCCCGCTCGTCTTCGACACGGTTCCGGGTGCGACCCGCGACCAGATCGGCAGCCACCCGACGAACTTGATCTCCGGTGAGACCTTGATCGTAAGTCTAATGGCCTCGATAGGACGGGTCAATGACCAGTGGATCGTGATAGGGCCATCTCACGCGATGAGATAGTGCGGGATTTTCCTGGGATCCTTGGCTCGCTCATGGTATCAAAATCGGGTCGGATTCACCTCTCCGAACCATCGAAACCACGAACCGGGAGACTTCCCGCCATGAATCCCCGAGATGCCGATCCGAGCCAGTTTGCGCGGTCCAACCGCCGATCGATCCTCAAGGCCTCGACTGGCGTGCTCGCGCTCGGTTCCTTGACTGCGGAGGCTCGGGCAGACACCCAGAAGGCCTCCGAAAGCCCCGAGCGAAGGGGACGCATCAACCAGTCGATCGTCCATTGGTGCTTCGAGAAATACTGGGACGTCCCCAAGATGATCGAGGTGGCCAAGCAACTCGGGTGCAAGAGCATCGAGTTGGTCGATTCGAAATATTTCCCGCTCCTCAAGCAAGCCGGTCTCGAATGTGCCATCGGGCAGATCGACATGCAGCCCGATCCGCCATTCGCCAAGGGATTCAACAATCCCAAGTATCAGGATCGGGTCATCAAGGCAACCAAGGACGCCATCGACGCCTGCGCGGCCCACGGATTCAAGAAAGTAATCTGCTTCACCGGATTCGCGGAGGATATCTCTGCAGTGCAGGGGGCGAAGAACTGCGTCGAGGGTTTCAAGAAAGTCCTCCCCTACGCCGAGGACAAAGGCGTGACGCTCTGCCTGGAGATGTTGAACTCGCGAGACGCGACCGACATGAAGGGGCACCCCGGATATCAGGGAGATCACACCGATTATTGTGTCGACATCATCAAGCGGGTCGGGTCCCCCAACCTCAAGCTCCTCTTCGACATTTACCACGTCCAGATCATGGACGGCGACATCATCCGGCGGATTCGCCAGCACAAGGACGTGATCGGGCACGTCCACACCGCGGGAAATCCCGGCCGAGGAGAGTTGGATGACAAGCAGGAAATCGCCTACAAACCGATCATGGAGGCCTTGATCGAGATCGGCTATCAGGGATTTGTGGGACAGGAGTTCATCCCGACCCGCGACCCTCTGGCCGGACTTCGTCAGGCCGTCACCCTCTGCGACGTCTGAACCATGAACCTGCTCGACCCCGACGCGAGGCATCGGGGTTCGACGACTGCGGTCAGGGAGATCCTGGCATGATCGACCAGGGCAGTTCCTCATAAGAGTCCGGGTCGAGCCGCCAGACCCGGACCTCCGGGGTCTCCCCCAGGAGCGAAACGATGATCCGGGGGACATCGCCGTAGTGGTTCTCGCGGAGGTCGGTCTGGCTGGGAATGGCCGCCCATCGCGGGTGGGAGTGATAAATCGCCAGGATCTCGGCCTGTCGAGCCCGGAGGGACTGGACCGCAGTCATCAAGTCGCGAGGATCGGCATCGTAGCGAACTTCGCTGGCCGAGGCATTTCGCAATGGATGGATCGACGAGACCATCGGGGCAACGCCGCCCAGCAGCCCGCAGCATTCCAGCGGGGCCTCATGGACACAGTGAGCCACCATCGCATCGTGGAATTCTGCGGGAATGATCAGCTTCCGGGGATCATCGGGCGGAGTATTCACCGGGAAGACTCTGGACGGTGACCCACCGCGCTGAATGCCATCGCATGCTGGCCCCATCCCGGATATCGGCCACGGACGGTGGCGTATCCCGAGGGAAGTCCGACCAGGATCAATAAGCCGATGCTATTAAAAACTCCAGGCCTGCTCTTCACCGATCCCCGATCGAGTTCTTCCCCGATCGTTCTACTTTCGAAGAGCTGACTTGCGACGTAATAGAGGCATGTCAGGGAAACAACTCCACCGATCAATCGGATCGTGACCGGTTGGCTGGCGGTCGAGAGACAGGCGACCGCGACTAGGCCGCAGAATATTCCGAAGCCTGCCATACCCGGACCAGCCTGAGGAGAGACCGGCCTCACGAATGGTATGAGGGCCATGAAGCCGGCCGACATGAGGAGCATCGAGACCCCGAGGAAGATCCTCGCACCCTGGCTCATTCTTCATTCCTCAAGGGGATGAATAAGGCACGCCCCAGACCGGGAAGTGTTGCGGTCACCGAGGCTGAGAGTTATTCGGGGTAGAGGGGGGTGGACAGGTAGCGTTCGCCGAGGTCCGGCAGGATGACGACGATCATCTTCCCGGCGTTCTCGGGACGTCGGGCGATCTGGAGGGCACCCGTCGCGGCGGCTCCGCAGGAGATCCCGACAAGCATCCCCTCTTCCTTGGCGAGACGCCGGGCCATCTCGAAGGCTTCGTCGTCTCGAACCTGGACGACCTCGTCGATGATCTCCACGTTCAGGACGTCGGGGATGAACCCGGCCCCGATGCCCTGGATGGCGTGCCGCCCGGGCTTGATCGGCTCGTTGTTGAGACGTTGCGTCAGGATCGGCGAATTGGACGGTTCGACGGCGACCACCTTCAGGCCCGGCTTCCTGGCCTTGAGGACCTCCCCGCAACCGGTGATCGTCCCCCCGGTGCCGACCCCGCAGACCAGGATGTCGACCTGGCCATCGGTATCTCGCCAGATCTCCTCGGCCGTGGTCTTCCGGTGAATCTCGGGGTTGGCCGGGTTCTTGAACTGTTGGGGCATGATCGCGTGCGGGGTGTTCTTGACGATCTCTTCGGCCTTACGGACGGCCCCCGGCATCCCCTCGACGGCCGGGGTGAGCACAATCTCCGCCCCGAAAGCCTTGAGGAGCCTCCGACGTTCCATGCTCATGCTCTCGGGCATGGTTACCATCAGGCGATAGCCGCGAGCGGCGCAGGTGAAGGCCAGTGCGATCCCGGTATTACCGCTCGTCGGCTCGACGATTACCGTATCAGGCTTGATAAGCCCCGCCGCCTCGGCCGCGTCGATCATCGCCACGCCGATCCGGTCCTTGACGGACCAGAGCGGGTTGAAATTCTCCAGCTTGGCCAAGACTTCGGCGGAGCATCCGGCCGTCACCCTTCGAAGCCGGATCAAGGGCGTGTTGCCGATCGTCTGGGTAATGTCGTCGTAGATCCGCGCCCTGGTCCGATCGGCCGTCGCCATCACTTCGCCTCCCGCACTTGAACTCTGGGCGATCGGCCTTCAATAGCCTCCGCCAGTCAGCCCCGCCATTTTTCCTCGATCGGCCCGGCAGGCTCGACGGGGAAGTGTGGATCATCGACTCGATCATAGTAATCGGAATGACGAGCCACAAGCCGACTCAGGGGCGTTCCCGGTTTGCAGGCACTGGTCGGGGATGCTAGTCTGAGCCAGCGGGCTTCCAGGAGTTTGGGAGCGCGACGCGGATTCGATCAGCCTGAAACACCGGGAGCTTCCTCGATGAGCATCAAGACCTGGGGCCTGGCCGCCCTGATCGGCCTGGGGATCGTGCTGGACGGGGGCACCGTGCGTGCCGCCGAGGAATTGAAGGTCGGTGACAAGGCCCCCGATTTCTCCCTCAAGGCTTCCGACGGCAAGACTTACAGCCTGAGCGATTACAAGGGCAAGCAACCGATCGTGATTGCCTGGTTCCCGAAGGCATTTACCGGAGGTTGCACCATGGAGTGCAAGTCATTCCGGGCCAACAGCGAAGCCCTGAAGTCGTCCAAGGTGGCTTACTTCACCGCCAGTGTCGACACCCCCGAACAGAATGCCAAATTCGCCGAGTCCCTCGACCTGGACTATCCGATCCTGAGCGACCCATCGAAGACCACCGCCGAAGCCTTCGGCGTCCTGGCCAAGTCCGGCTTCGCCAGCCGATGGACGTTCTACATCGATAAGGATGGCGTGATCAAGGAAATCGACAAGAAGATCAACAATCCTCAGGCTGGCGAGGATGTTGCGGCCAAGATCAAGTCGCTCGGGCTGGGCGAATAAGCCCGATCAAGTTCGGTGGGGCGGGGCTGCTTGCGCGCCCCACCGATTCAGGAATTCCTCTGCGAATCGGCCCAGCGACCCTTGAGCTCGCCCAGGATTCGCCAGAAAAGCGGGCTATGCATCCGGCCGGGGACCCGACCGCAAGCGAGCCCCTGGAACGTGCCGGGTTCGGTATATTCGAGGTGATGAGCGACCTCGTGCAAGAATGTGTCGAAGAGCTCTTCCATGGGTCGTCGGCCCAGTTCTCGGTCGTGAGAGTAGACGCGGACCAGTCGCCGCGACTTGTAATAACCTCCGAGGACCCGATGAGTCGGGCGGGAGTTGATGTCGACGATGAAGTCGGTCTCACAATCGTGAATCCGCCCCAACCTCGTCCGAAAGAGCGGCCCGAGTGCCGAAAGTGGGGGCTCGAAGAGTCGTCCAACCGGCTCGGAAAGGCCTTGACCCTGCCCGCCCAAAGCGATCGATTCGACGATGAGTCGGCCCCCGATTCTCCGGGCCTGCTCGACCAGATGAGTCAGATCGAATTGCCTAGGGTCGATCAGCTGGCGACCGCCGTTGGGATGTACCAGCCAATAGCGATCGGGCATGAGTTCGCTCTCGCTGGAAAGTCGTTCGCCGATTTGCGCCCGGGAATGGCATCGTCAGAATTATTCGACGACATTCCTCGGGCAATGGAAATAAATCGACGAAGGCGTCGATTTGCCGGCGAGGTATTCGACTATTGACGAAGTGAGTCTCCGCCTAGACCAGAGTCGTCGCGCCGAAGTTGTCGATGATTCACAGCTTACCACGCATCCGGTCTATCGACAATTAGCGTCCTGATCACGATTCAGGCGAGCTGACTCACCCCAGATCCATCGAAATCAGCGTTTCGAGTCTGCAGTAAAACATGGAGGTAAAAGATGAGCCGAGTTCGAGTTCTGGTCGGGACTCGCAAGGGAGCTTTCGTTTTGACCTCGGATGGGCGCCGAGAACATTGGGAGGTCAGCGAGCCGCTTTTCGCGGGTTGGGAGGTCTACCATCTCAAAGGTTCGCCCGCGGATCCGGATCGAATTTACGCCTCGCAATCGTCGGGATGGTTCGGGCAAATGATTCAGCGCTCCAACGATGGAGGAAAGTCATGGGAGTCGGTCGGCAATGAGTTTCGATACGACGGGATCCCCGGGACTCACCAATGGTACGACGGCACGCAACATCCCTGGGAATTCAAGAGGGTCTGGCACTTGGAACCGTCGCTGACCGATCCCGACCTCGTGTATGCGGGCGCGGAAGATGCCTCTCTCTTCCAATCGAGGGACGGTGGTCGGTCGTGGTCAGAACTAGCTGGTCTGCGATGCCATGAATCAGGCCCTCGATGGCAGCCCGGGGCGGGGGGGATGTGTCTTCATACCATCTTACTCGACCCAAGAAATCCCGAACGGATCTTCATCGCAATCTCTGCGGCGGGAGTGTTCCGGACCGACGACGGAGGGCGGTCGTGGCATCCGATGAATCGAGGGCTCCGGTCGGAATACATTCCAGATCCAAACGCCGAGGTGGGCCATTGCGTCCACCGGATCGCGATGCACCCATCCCGGCCCGATGTGCTGTTCATGCAGAAGCATTGGGATGTGATGCGATCCGACGATGCCGGTGAGTCCTGGCGTGAGGTGAGCGGAAATCTGCCGACCGACTTCGGGTTCCCGATCGATGTTCATGCTCACGAACCGGAGACGATTTACGTCGTGCCGATCAAGAGCGACTCGCAGCACTTCCCGCCGGACGGGAAACTACGCGTCTATCGGAGTCGGACTGGTGGAAATGAGTGGCAGGCTCTCACCAACGGCTTGCCGCAGAGCGATTGCTACGTCAACGTCCTTCGGAACGCGATGGCTGTCGACACGCTTGACCCTTGCGGGATCTACTTCGGGACCACCGGCGGTCAGGTTTATGCGTCGGCCGACTCGGGAGACCAATGGATCCCGATCGTCCGCGATCTTCCGGCCGTCCTTTCCGTCGAAGTTCAGGCAATCCCATGATCCGAGTGGTACTACCAGCCCATCTGAGAATGATCGTGAGCATCGAGGGTGAAGTACGCCTCCAATCGGAGCAATTCGCGACTCTCAGATCAGTCCTGGACGCACTCGAAACCCGTTACCCGATGCTTCGTGGGACGATCCGCGATCACGTCACCCAGGACCGTCGGCCGTTCCTGAGGTTCTTCGCCTGCGAGCAGGATTGGTCTCACGAATCGCCCGACGAGCCCCTTCCCGAGGCGATTGTCGAGGGGATCGAGCCGCTTCTCATTGTGGGAGCGATCGCCGGAGGGTAAATCTTTCCCGAAAAGGGAGCAACCGTGGAATTCCGGGCGGGAAGGGCGAGGAACGGGAGACGTCTCACGCAGTGACAGCCTCCGACATTCGCCCTTACCCGATCGCCCGGACTCAAGGCCGCATCATGACAAATGACCCAACTGAGCTCTCTGGCGTTCCTCCTGCAATCGGAGTTCGGGAGTGAACTCTGCTCCGAGATCGTCGCATTCGACGACCTGGCGGATTTCGATCTCGGCGTCCAATTCGCTGGTCGGAGCGGGACAGCGCTTGACCCACTCAATCGCCTCATCCAGAGAGCCGACCTTCCAGAGCCAGAAACCGGCGATCAGTTCCTTGGTCTCGGCGAATGGTCCGTCAATCACCGTCCGATTCGAACCCGAGAAGCGAACACGCGCACCCTTCGAACTGGGATGAAGCCCTTCACCCGCAAGCATGACCCCGGACTGCACCAACTCCTCGTTGAACCGAACCATCTCGGTCAGCAATTTCTCATCCGGCAAAACGCCCGCTTCGGTCGCCTGATTCGCCTTGAGAAGGATCATGAAACGCATCGTGAAAACTCTCCCCAGATTGAGCAATATCATGAGCATCCAGGGCATCGGATCGGGAACGGCCTGGCTCTATTCCTGGTCGAACAAGCGATCGAGCGTTCGACATTGCTGATTCCGAATCGAAAATCACCTTGGTTCTCACGGAACATTCCGGTACGCATTGATTCGCGAGACATTTGGAGTCGAGCTGATCTTCCGGTCGAAATCAGTGCCAGATTTCTGGACCCCGGCGGTGAGGGGCGATTATGCTCAATCTCGCCCCGAGATGCGGGAATCTGATTCGTCAGATTGGTTCACTCTCCTGGGGTGAAGGCGATGCCGAGACCACTTTCGTAGGAGACAGATCGGTGATTACTTCCTATGATATGATCAATCTCCGGAAAATCATGACGGTTCTCGGGATTGGGGTGTCGATTCTCGCTTCGAGCGAGTCACTGAGCGCCATGGAGGGTCCGGGCGAACTCGATGGCTGGACAACAAACTCGCCTCGTCCGGAAATCAGCCCTGAATTCGGGCAGGAAACCGTTGGACCGAGCGGAGAAATCCGCCTCTTGATCAAGGGCAAGGGGCAGGAGGGCGTCGCTGGTTGCTGGAGCAGAACCTTCTCGATCGAGGGAGGTAGGTCCTACAGGTTTCGGGCCGATTATCGTTCGGAAAACGTGGAATTGCCGAGACGTAGCGTTGTTGCCGAGATTCACTGGCGAGATGCAGAAGGTCGGAAAGTGCCCACCGATCAGCCTACCGTGGCCGGGTATCTCCGGGGTTCGGTCGGAATTGCCGAGACGGAGTTCCCTTCGATCCACGAGTCGAACACCGCAGGTTGGACCGAGGTCTCCGAGACTTACCAGGCTCCCTCCAGTGCGACCCAGGCGATCGTCGAACTTCATCTCCGATGGGCTCCCGAAGGGAAGGTCTGCTGGCGCAACATTTCGCTCGTCGAAACCTCACCGAATCCGCCTCGCAAGGTTCGCCTGGCCACCGTGCACTTCCGGCCCCAAGGCGGCACGTCTGCGGGAGATAACCGAAGGATGTTTGAGCCAATGATCGCCGAGGCGGCTCGACGAAACGCCGATCTCGTCGTCCTCGGTGAAACTCTCACCTATCCGGGCCTGGGCAAAGCTTATCACGAGCTTGCCGAGAAGATTCCAGGACCTTCGACCGAATATTTTGGAGAATTGGCCCGGAAGCATGATTTCTACATCGTTGCCGGACTGCTGGAACGCGATGGAACGTCGGTTTATAACGTCGCCGTCCTGATTGGCCCCGACGGTTCGCTCCTTGGCAAGTATCGGAAAGTCTGCCTGCCTCGCGGGGAGGTCGATGGAGGAATCACGCCCGGGTCGGAATACCCGGTATTTTCGACCAGGTTCGGCAAGCTGGGAATGATGGTCTGCTACGATGGGTTCTTTCCGGAAGTCGCCCGAGAATTGACCAATCGAGGGGCCGAGGTCATCGCATGGCCGGTCTGGGGGTGCAATCCTCTGCTCGCCCGCGCCAGGGCCTGCGAGAACCAGGTCTACATCGTCAGCAGCACCTATGAAGACGTCTCGACAAACTGGATGATCTCCGGCGTATTCGACCACTCGGGCGAGCTCATCGCTCAGGCTCAGTGCTGGGGCGAAGTGGCACTTGCGGAGGTCGATTTGAATCGAAAGACCCGGTGGATCAGCCTGGGCGACTTCAAGGCACAATTACCCAGCCACCGCCCAGCACCGGCCAAAACTCCGACCGACGACAAATGACCTTGGCACGATGACCAGGACACTTCAAAACTCATCAACTCTGCTGAATCACTAAATACTCGAATACGCGGCATTCTCACATGGTATGAGCCACGAGGTCGAGGGGTTGTGCCCGGCTCTTCGTCCCGATCGAGATCTTGCCTCTTTCTGAGCGTCGTTTCGGCCAGTACGATTAGCCGTCCCTGAACCTGTTGGCTGACAGGGATCAATTCTCCGAGGGCCGATGGTCAACCGCTTCGCGCGATTCCTTCTGCTTCGATCGAGTCAGCTTGACATCCATGGGTGGTCCCTCGATAGTCCGCCCCCATGGTCGGGGGTCAGTTCGTCGATATCGCCTGGACTTCGCGACGACTCCGTTTCTTCCTGGGAGATGCGCCGATGCGGAAGCCCTTGACTTTATTCGCGGTCTTGCTCGCGGCCGTCGCTTGGCTCGACCCCAACGACGAGGCCCGAGCCGACTTCATCGTCAACGGCGGTTTTGAGACGGAAGACTTCACTGGCTGGACGTTATCCGGTAACACGTCCGACCCGACAACCTTCGGTGTAGACTCGAGCATTCCTCATAGCGGGGGTTTTGCTGCTTATTTCGGACCGCAGAGTAGCAAAGTCTTCCTCGAACAGACGGTCGCGACCGTCGTGGGCGAGGAGTACACGCTCAGTTTCTTCCTGATGAACGAGGACGGGAGTTCGCCCAACGCGTTCAGCGTCGAGTTCGGCTCGATGTCACTGGCCGATTCGACAGATCTCTCGACGTTCGACTATCAAATGTTCACTTACAAGTCGATCGCAACCTTTTCGACCACGATCGTCAGGTTCGGGTTCCAGAACGATTTCGCCTACTTCGACATCGACAATATCAGCCTCGTCAGGGCCGTACCTGAGCCCGGAACTTTGGCCTCTCTGGCAATCGGCGTGGCGTTGCTCGGATGTCATCGGTGGATGCGGCGGTCGGCTCGTCGGGTCGACTGAACGCCGCCAGAATTCTGGAAGCCGGGTCCTTTGAATAGAATGGTGGATGATGATGAGACGATCAGGACGACTGACTTCTGTTCTCGGATGCATCTCTGCGATGATTCTGGTTCCAGCCCTGGAACCGGGCAAGGCCTCGGCGCAATACTGGGGTGGATACGCCGCCGACCCGCAGCACACTTGTCTATCCAAGGTTGCTTCGCAGGTCCCTCAGCAGGTCCTCTGGCACATGCCCGTCGACCTGAACCCACCGTTCAGCGGCGGGAACCTTTTCATCCATTATGCGAGCCCCGTCATCACGCGGAAGAATACCGTAATTGTCACGGTCCGCGGGACGCCGAATAACCCGAACGCCTTCCAGTTCAAGGCGGTAAAAGGACAGAATGGCGCGGGAGCCTGGTCGCAGGCCCTCACGACCGACTACATCACACCTCCACACTCCTGGTATCCGATTTGTGGACCCACCCTGGTTTCGGGCGGCCAAAGCCTCGCCGTGCCCGGGGCGGGGGGCACGGTCTACCTGAGGACCAACCCGGACCGGGTGACGGGTGCCATCACTCAACGCTGCTTCTACTCCTCCGTGGCCGACTATAATGCGAACAAGTTGTCCTTCAACTCCAGCGTTTTCATCTGCACGCCCATCACGGCCGACGATGATGGGAACCTATACTTCGGCTTCGCCATCCTCGCCCCGGCGGCCGGTGCGCCAGCCAAGGGGGGACTCGCTCGGATCTCGAAGGCCGGGGTCGGGACCTATGTCACCGCCGCCGCCGCGACGGGTGACGCGACCATGCAGAAGGTCGTTTACAATGGCGCGCCCGCATTGAGTCAGGACGGCACGACCGTTTACGTCGGGGTGAATGATAAGGTCAACGGGAATAGCGGCTTCGGAACCGGTTTCCTCGTCGCGCTCGACAGTCAGACTCTCGCCACTAAAGGAAAGATCCGGCTCAAAGATGTAAAGAGCCCCGGCAATAACGCGCTACTCCCCGATGACGGGAGCGGAACGCCGACAGTTGGACCGGACGGCGACGTGTATTTCGGCGTCCTGGAGAACAACCTCGGGTCGAACAATTATCGGGGTTGGCTCCTCCATTTCAGCGGCGACCTGGCCACGGCCAAGACACCGAGCGCTTTCGGATGGGACATCACTCCTTCGATCGTCCCAGCCAGTGCGGTCGCTTCCTATGATGGGTCGTCCTCGTACCTCGTCTTGACGAAGTACAACAACTACGCCGGGGCCGGCGGCGACGGCCAAAATCGTATGGCCATCCTCGACCCCAACGATTCCGAGATCGATCCGGTCCGGGGAGCCATGTCCATGAAGGTCGTCATCAGCGTCCTCGGACCGACGCCCGACCCTGAGTACGGAGGGAACGCCGTCCGCGAATGGTGCGTCAACTCGACGGCCGTCGATCCCTTCAACAAGTGCGCCGTTGTCAATAGCGAAGACGGGAACGTCTACCGGTGGAATTTCACCACCAACACCCTCACTCCGGCGCTCACTCTCGCGGCGGCGACGGGCGAGGCTTATACGCCGACCGTCATCGGCCCGGACGGGGCCGTCTACGCGATCAATCGGGCAGTATTGAACTGCTGCGTCAAACTTCCCTAATCAGGACTCTCGGGTCGGGGCGAGGGTGAGAGGTCGATGCCATCGTTCACGCTCCGAGCCGCAGATATCGAGAGAGACTAACGCGTCATCGTCGTCTTTGGGAAGAGAACATGACGGCGATCAGGATCTGGATCTGCTTCCTCCTCTGGCTCGTCCCGGGACCATCCTCGATGGCGGACGGGACTGGGCTGATCCGATCAAGACAGAGCGGGCCCTGGTCCGCAGGCTCGACCTGGGAAAGGGGAGTAACTCCAGGTTCGGGGGACCGGGTTCAGGTCCGAGAGGGGCACGAGGTCCTTTACGATGAGAACTCCGAGCGTGTGATCCGCTCGATCCACGTGGCTGGCACCTTGAGATTCGCCACCGATCTGGACACACGCCTCGATGTCGGCCTGATCAAGATTCAAAACGGCGACGACGCGAGTGAAAACGGATTCGACTGCGACGCCCACACCCCGAGGCTCCCCATCGATCGGCCAAGGCCAGCCCTTGAGGTCGGGACGGCCTTGAGGCCGGTCGAGACTGGACACACGGCTCGGGTCCGCCTCGTGGTGTTCGACGACATGGATGCCGAATCCTGCCCGGCAATCGTTTGCTGTGGGGGCCGGATGGAATTCCATGGCGCCCCGATGGACCGGACCTGGGTGAAGCTCGGAGGAGAGGCCCGGCCCGGAGATTCCGCCTTGAATCTCTCGCGTCCCGTGACCGGCTGGAGAGTCGGGGACCAAGTCCTCCTGACCGCCGCCTCGAACCGAGCCCGAAAGGATGGGGAGACCCTCCAGCCCGGCGGCGGGACGGCCCCCGTTTTCTCGGAAGTGCGTCAAGTCAGATCGCTCGACGGGACGACTCTGACTTTAGACCGACCGCTCGCGAATGCTCACTCCGAGCCGGGCGGACAAAGGGGAGAGGTCGCCAACCTGAGCCGGAACGTGATCGTCGAGTCGTCCGACCCATTGAAGGGTCGGGGCCACACGATGTACCACCGAAACTCGTCCGGCTCGATCAGCTATGCTGAGTTCCGAGGCCTCGGGAAGCAGGGGGTCAAGGGTCGTTATCCGATCCACTTTCACATGGTTGGAGAGTCGATGAGGGGAAGCTCGGTCGTTGGCGCGTCGATCCACGACAGCGGAAACCGCTGGATCACAATCCACGGGACCAACCACCTCGTCGTCCGAGACTGTGTCGGCTATCGAACGATCGGCCACGGCTTTTATCTGGAGGATGGGACCGAGACCCTCAACATCCTGGACCGAAACCTGGCCGTTCAGGCGTACGCGGGCAAGCCCTTGCCCGACCAGGCTCTGGCCTTCGACGACAACTCCGGCGCGGGCTTTTGGTGGGCGAACAGCCTCAACGCATTCACCCGGAATTTGGCCGCCGAATGCGACCGTTACGGATTCCGCTACGAGGCGACCCCCGCACCGATCGATGATCTCCGGAGACGCGTCCTGCTCGCTGACGGACGCCGCGAGACGATCGATGTCCGGACGCTACCGTTTATCCGCTTCGACGAAAATGAGGCCCACGACCAACTTTATGGAATCGACCTCGGCGAGGGAACCGATGGCGTCGGCCCCGACCGAGATCATCCGTTTGTCCTGAAGAATACGAGGCTCTGGGATTGCCTATGGGCGTTTCGGCCAGAAGCCCCCAACTTACTTGTGGACGGGCTCTTGATCGATCACTGCCGCTACGGAGTGTTCCAGCCTCGAGGCGATGGCCACGCATACCAAGGCGCCACGATCCGCCGGACGTACCTGGCCGGCCCCGCACCTTCAACACCGAACGAGGACACATCTCTTGTCCCCGATGACACCCCGCCGACCACCATAGTGACGTTCGTGTCGATGGCGAAAGAGAGGACACGAAAGGTCCGCGGGACCTCGGTCGACAACGGATCGATCCGAAGAGTACTGGTGAATGGTCGAGACGCTCGCGCCATTGATCGAAATTTCCTGGAGTGGGAGGTGATCCTGGAAGACCCGGAGGACGGCGTCA
Source organism: Tundrisphaera lichenicola (assembly GCF_051175385.1). Taxonomy (GTDB): domain Bacteria; phylum Planctomycetota; class Planctomycetia; order Isosphaerales; family Isosphaeraceae; genus Tundrisphaera; species Tundrisphaera lichenicola. Next base: position 1,899,870 of record NZ_CP195106.1, read on the forward strand.
TCCACGCCTATGCTGAAGACAACTCCGGCAATATCGAGAAAAACCCCCATCGCCTCCTTCTCGGATCTCAAACCGACGATGCCCTGGGCTCAAAGTGAGTAAGTTACGCCCGGAGCCGCGTCGCCTCCCACCACGAGGCGGTTGTCGCTAGAGACAAGGCCCGAACGAACTGAACGGGAAAGCCGGGCCTGGTCTAAGCAGAGGGTAGCACGTCTGTCGATCAGGTTCGGTGACTCTCATCGTTCAAAGCTCCCACAGACATTCCCAATCATTCCAAGTTCGAGGCACACCGATCCGCCTCTCCCGGGGTTTGACGATTGCCAGGGGATCCGCTCTACTATTTTGCCCAACGGGATGATTCTCCCGCCGGTCCTGGTCGGTCCTCCTATAACAGGGCTATACCGACGAAACCGGCTCACGCACTGGGCCTCAGTCCGGCCTGCGGTGATCCATCGCCGCATTCGCCCCATCCGGACGGGAACGAATCGAAAGGAACGGCATTCTCGTGATCGACGCCCACCCCACCCTCATGGCCCGCCTGGCCCGGATTATCCCCGCCTTGATTGTCGCGACGATCTCCTCCGCGGCTCAGGCCGAGTCGGATCTTCCCCGGCTGAAGACCGAAGTGGCCTTTCCTAACCTCCAGTTCGACCGCCCCGTGGCCCTGGCCTCACCCGAGGACGGAAGTAACCTCCTCTTCGTCGCCGAGCAATTCAAGGGCACCATCCAGTCGTTCCCCGACGAGAAGGATACCACCGACAAGGTCGAATTCCTCCAGCTTCCCGATCCGATGAACAAGGGGAACGAGGAGGGACTGCTCGGTCTCGCCTTCCACCCGAAATACAAGCAGAACGGCGAGTTCTTCGTCTATTACTCCGCCCACGACATGGAAGACGGGAAACACCACAGACGCTCGGTGGTTTCTCGATTCAAGGTCTCGAAGGACAACCCCAGGAAGGCCGATCCGGCCAGCGAGCAGAGGATTTGGGTCTCGGCCGACGATCCCTTCGAAAACCACAACGGGGGTTGCATCGCCTTCGGGCCCGATGGCTATCTCTACATTTCCTTGGGTGACAGCGGGGCGGCGGATGATCCCTTGACCACCGGCCAGAATCCCAAGGACTGGTTCGGATCGATCCTCCGGATTGATGTGGACCACCCCTCCGATGGCAAGCCCTACGGGATTCCCTCGGACAACCCCAAGCTCCGCGACTCCAAGTTCTCCGACTGGGCTCCCGAGGTTTATTGCATCGGGCTTCGGAACGTTTGGAAGTTTTCCTTCGATCGCAAGGACGGGACACTCTGGGCCGGCGACGTGGGCCAGAACAAGTGGGAGTACGTCCATGTCATCCAGAACGGCGGGAACTACGGCTGGAGCGTGAAGGAAGGATTTCACAACTTCAAGCCTCGCCAGAAGGCCAACACCGCGAGCCCAATCACCAAGCCTATCGTCGAATACCCTCACGCGGTCGGACTCGACCCCAAACGAAATGACCTGGGCCAGAGCATCACCGGAGGCTATGTCTACCGAGGCAATGCCCTGCCGCTGGACGGAGTCTACGTTTATGGCGATTATCAGAGCGGGCGGATCTGGGGCGTTCGCTCCAAAGACGGTGAGGCCATCGAGAGCGGCGAGCTGATCGACGTCTCCAAGCAGAAAGTCCTGAACATCGCCAGCTTTGGTGAAGATCGTGAGGGTGATCTTTTGATACTTGCTTTCGATGGTCGGATTCACAGGCTCGTGTCTGCCGACAAGTAAAGTAGTAGTAGACCTGGTGAAGCTTGGTAAAAAATCAGGCCATGCTTTCCCCGGGGAAAGCATGGCCTGCTTGTTTAACCCAGGCGCCGAAAGGTCTCGGCGTTGTCCCGGCCGATGCGAATCGTCTAAAATCGACCGAGTGAGGGTCGGACGCCCTCGGAGCCGCGACCGTCGTGGGGAGAGCCCAGTTTCATGCCGATATTCCTCCGCCGATCGGTAATTGCGATCGCTATGGCTGGTCTGTTCCTGCTCGGGAGCGAGGGACCTGTTCTCGCCCAGGATGGACCACCTGGACCATCAGCGACTTCGGATGGCAGCGAGCCTTCTCAGGGCGGGGGGTCGCAGTCGTTCTTCCGGTGGATGGCCGAAGCGTCGGGGCCGATCGGACTGGTCATCCTGGCGATGTCGTTCTATCTGATCGCTTTGATCGCCTGGATGGCGATGGAATATCGACGATCAGTCGCGGTTCCCGACCGCCTGATTCGGGAGATCAGCGATCTGCTTGCATCGAAGGAATATACCGAAGCCTATAATCGCCTCTCGGAGAGCCCATCCTTCCTCGGGAAAGTCCTGGCCGCAGGAGTCCGCAAGCTACCCTCGGGCCAGGCCCCGGCGCTCCGGGCCATGGAACTGGCCAATGACGACGCGACCATGGCGATGGAGCATCGGACCACGTATCTGGCCACGGTGGGGACACTCGGACCGATGATTGGCCTGGTCGGCACGGTCTACGGGATGATCCTGAGCTTCCGGGTCATCGCCACCGCGGGGGGCTCCCCGCAAGCAAGCCAGCTCGCTGCAGGGATCTCGACGGCCCTGTTCGCCACTCTCGAAGGGATCGCGCTCTCGATTCCCGCGATCTTCTTCCACGCGATGTATCGGAATCGGATCGCGAGGCTCTCGCTGGAGGTCATGCTCGCAGCCGAGTCGCTGCTCGAACAATTCTCCCCCGGAATCCGGACCCCTCACCCCCTGGTAGCCTCGGCCGTGAATCCCCCCCCGCGCGGGAATCCGAGCGGCCCGGCCTCCTCCTGAGCTCTCAGAGGGAGGGTCTCCGATGGCATTCCGCGACAAGAACAGGGCCGAAGGGCCTTTCAACCTGAACCTGACCCCGCTGCTCGACGTCGTTCTCCAATTGATCACATTCTTCATGATGCTGATCCACTTCGGGACCAAGATCGACGAGGTCTCGGCCTCGATCAAGCTCCCCACAACCTCATCGGCCCTTCCCGGCGGAGACCTGGGCCTCGACCGACTGGTCGTCGGGGTCGATTCCAAGGGGCGACTGATCGCCGAGGATGGGATCCTTGAAGGGACCTCGGCCGATGTCTGGTGGGCGGATCAATCGCGCAAGAGGCTGGCCGGACTGGCCGCGATGGGAGGAAAGGCCGTCGAACTACCGACTCTCGTGGTCGTCCGGGCCGACAAGGCGGCCTCGTTCGGGTCGGTCCGGGGGCTGCTCTCGACGGCCCAGGAGAGCGGATTCGCCCGCTTCACGCTGGTCGTCCTCCGAGGGGCCAACCCATGAGCACTCGCGAGGGACGCAGGAGGGCCAGGCGAGGAGCGCCCGCCGAGGAAGTTCAGTTTCCCGTCACGCCCATGCTCGATATGGCGTTCCAGTTGCTTGCCTTTTTCATTCTGACCTTTCAGTCGCCGACTTCCGAAACCCGACTCGATCTGTACCTCCCCGTCGCATCGGTCGCCCTGCCGGGTGCCGAGCAGGGGCAGGCTCGAAGCTCAACCCCGAGACGACCCGATCTGGACCTGGAAAACGACCTTCGAATTCGGGCCCAGTCCGATGATCTGGGAGACCTCAAGACGCTTCAGCTGGGAGATTCGACCGTTCCAGACATCGAAGCGCTGGCCGATCGGCTCCGACGATATCGGTCAGTCCTCGATGGCCGGCCGCTCCGCGTCCGACTCACCGCCGATGATCGACTGCGCTACGAGATCGCCGCCAAGATCATCGGAGCCTGCAACGCCGTCGGAGTCTCCTCGATCAAGCTCGCCGATCCGGCCAGTCCGTAGGAATTCGGGCATTATGGCGAACCAGCAACAAATCACAAACGGACCATCCGAGCGACGCCTCGATCACGCGATAAGGGCGAGCCTCGGAACGATCCTGATCGCATTCCTGGCGACATCTCCCGGACTGGCCGAGGATTCCTCGCTGACCCTGGGCGACCTTGAGGCTTATCGGCAGGCCCTGGAAAACCAACGCGACCTTTCCCCCAAGCTCGTCGGATTTCGGGATCTCTGGTCACATCCAGCCGAGTATCTCGGACGACCTGTCCGCGTGGAAGGGCGTATCAAGCGTCAATTCCAGCAAGCCGCGGTCGGCGAGTTTCCACCACTGGTCGAGGCCTGGATCTTGTCTAGCGTAGACGACCCTATCTGCCTGGTCTTTCCCATCAAGCAAGATCGACCCCCGCCCGCTGACGGAACATGGGTCCGATTCGACGGTACTTATCTGAAACGTCTCCGATATCAAGGGGGCGATGTGGCTCGGGTCGCACCACTGCTCGTCGGCCCAGAGGCTCCGACGATCGTGGAATCCGGGGCATCGGTGGAGTTCGGACGATCCTGGTCCTCGACGCACTGGATCATGGGGCTTGGGGTGGCCGCGATGGTGGCGCTGGTGCTCGCCCGGAGGCACTTCTCGCGTCCGATCTCGCAGCCGATCTCGATCGAGCCTCCCCCCGTTTTCGTCGATGTCGAGCCTGATTTGATCGAGGATCTCTCGGGAGAGGTAGGAGCAACCGATGACCAATCTCATGAATGATCCGCGCCGGCGATCGGAGCCGGAATCACCGACGATGGGTGGCCTTCGGAGATCTCCGCTGACCGACCCGAGGGCCCTGGTCAGTTCCCTCCTGATCCACGTTCTTCTCCTTTTGATCGCGTCGATTATGGCATTCCGCGTCGCCACCCCTGCGGTTGAATCCACGCCGAGCCGGACACTTCTCGGCGAGTTGGAGTCGACCGATAATCGGGCCGAGAGCGAACCCGCCGGGGGTGGCGGGGGCGAACCTGATGGTCGATTCGCCGAACTCTCGGCCGAGACGGCATTACCTTCGCCCCCGACCAGCGACCCCACCGCCGATGCCCTCCTCGCGGAAATCCTCCCGACCAGAACTTCTGCCGAATCGGTGGCACAGACGTTACCCGGGCCATCAACAAGCGGGCTGGGGATGCTCTCGGGTTTCGGTTCCGGGGGCGAGGGCGGAAAAGGGGGCGGGTCGGGGGGGGGCTCTGGCACCGCGACGGGGCCAGGCACCCAGTTCTTCGGGATGCGTGATCGAGGGAGTTCGTTCGCGTATGTGATTGACTGCTCCGGGAGTATGGTGGCACGGGGCTCGCTCGACGTCGCCAAGCGTGAGTTGCTCTCCAGCCTCGCACAGATCCCGCCCGAGGCTCGTTTCGCGGTGATCTTCTACAACATCGAGGCCAAGGTTTTCACGGACTCCGCCGGTCGGCCGGGGTTGATGGCGGCCAGCCCGGCGAACAAGGCCCGGGTCAGGGAGTTGCTGCTCTCGGTCCAGCCTTACGGGGGTACCGAGCACATGCTGGCACTCCGGGCCGCACTGGCGGTCAAGCCGGAGGTCATTTTCTTCCTGACCGATGCCGACCTGATGAATCGCCAACAAGTGGCCGAAATCCTCGCCGAGGCCGGCAAGACCCGGATCCAAGCGATCGAGTTCGGGCTCACCGGCAGTCTGGGCGGCTCGGTCCCTTTGAAGCAACTCGCCCGATCATCGGGAGGGTCTTATCGGTACATCGATGTGAACTCGTTCGGTCGATGAAATGGTTGGTCACCGGGTTGCGGACCAACGATCGACTCCCACGAATCAATCCCATCGATCCAGTAGCGCGTTGGTCATCTGTCGGGCATCGAGGAACTCGGCGAGAGTCGCCTTCGACTGCCGAAGCGACTCGAAGATTGCTTCGATCTCCTCGGAATTCGGGTCGAGCGGCCGGAGCGATGAGACCAGTCGAGGAACGATCTCGCGACGGGCATAGCGACGTCCATCGGTCATGATGGCGAGAAATGCGATCGCCAGGCAGAGGCCGCCGAACGCGATGGCCATCCACTCGATGGTCTCTCCCGAGGCATTCCAGGCCACCGGCAACACGGTCAGGCATAGAGTCGGTAACAGGAACGTGCCCAGGCAGCCGAGCCGACTCGGGAGGTCGAGCCGTCCCTCGCTCGATCGGCGAGCCAGGACCGCCTCCGCCATCTCGAAAGGCTCGCGGAGTAATTCGGCCCTCTCCCCAGAGGTGAGCTTTCTCGACTTGATCCGGTCCTCGAGCATGAGTCGCGAGGCCCAGTTGCGCCGGATCTCGGGGTTGGTCTCCGCGATCAAGGCGTCGATATCGGCCCGTGAATCGCTTGAAATCGCCGAGTAAGTGTCCTGGTTAGCCGCTACTCCAAGGCCGCAAGACTCGCATCGCCTGGAGAATCCCACCGCCTTCCGACCACCGAGGGGGAAATGATAGAAGTGACGGACGTTCTCGATCGCGAAGAGTCGGAAAGGGCGAAATCCCCGACAGAACGGGCAAAAGTCGGCGACCCGACCGAGTTCGCGCAAGGCATCGGTCCGGCCCATGGGAATATACATCGCTGAATGTTCGCTCCAGGTCCAGCGGCCGACGAGGTTGATGGGCCAATCATACGGCACGAACCGTTCGGACTTGACGCTGATTTGACGGTAAGTTGCCGTTGCGAGCCTCGACGTTTATAATTAGAGGCCGTCGGTTAAACCGTCGTCAAACCCTCCTGTCCCCTCGCGCGAAGGAAGGGATCGTTCGTGATCTCCAAGCTCAACGAATACTTCGCCAATGACCCGGTCAAGGCACTGGCCCTCTCGGCCGCACTAGTCGCCCTGGCCTCCACGCCGATTGCCTTCGCCGTCCTGGGCCGGATGAACTGGTTCGAGGCTCGACGTGGGCGGGTGATGCTCAAGCCCGCTTTCGCATCGATCGTCGCCAGCATGCTCCTCGTGATGGGGATACCGGCAATCTTCGCGGCCCTGGTCATCAAGAGCGAGGACTTCGACCGGGACCGCTACGAATTCGACCCCAACAAGACCTGGTCGGTCCTGGAGCAGGGGCGCGGGTACAAGTCGGTCGAAGAGGCCGATGCCGCGGTCAAGGTGGAGATGGCCCGCCTGGCCGATGAGCGTAAGAACCTCGTGGATAATGTCAAGAAGCTCGACGATGCGATGCTGACGCTTCGCGCCGCGACCGCCCAGTCGCCCGCGACTGCCCAGGCCCTCCCGGCGGTCCTGGAACGATTGGCCGGTATCCGTCGGTCGGTCGGGGTCGACGGACCTCAGCAATTGATGGACTTCACGGCACCCCCGGCCGCCTTGCCGGCCGCCCCGGCGATGGCGATGGCTGGCGTTGCACCCGTCGTGACCGCCCAGCCGTTGGCCCCCGCGGCCTCGGGGCTGGACAAGACCACCGCCGAGGCCGAGTTGTCGACCGTCCCCGAACCCCAGAAATCCTTGGCCTCGATGCTCCCCCTGGTGGACATCCCCGCGGGCTGGACCGTCAGCCAGTATGGCACGAAGCATCTGGAAACGTTCAACGCCGACAACCTGTTCGAGAAGATCGACGGCCGAGCCGAGAGCTTCACCCAGAACGACGTGATCGGGATGGCTTACACTTCCTATCACCCGACCGGCGACGACACGAACGAAGTACAGCTCTATATCTTCGAGTTTGACCACTCGAAGCCCTATCGAGCCCAGTCGAAATACACCTCGGAGAAGCCCGACGAGTACAAGACGGTGCCGATCGGGACCGAAGGCTATGCGTCGGCCGGTAGCCTCCTGTTCTTCGTCGATCCCTACTATACTCAGATTGTTTCCACGACCGACGACCCAAAGTTTGCCGCGTTCGCGGCCGAGATCGCCCGTCGGATCGCCGCGCTACAAACTCCGACCGGGAGTGCGAGTGCCGATGGAGCAGGCGGAGAGAAAGCCGTCGACCTGTCCACGATCTCCTTCGGACTGCTCCCATCCGGCAGCGGCCGATCGGAGCCCAAGTTCGTCGCCCAGGACGCCTTCGGCTATGGGTTCCTCTCCGAAGTCTTCATGGCCGACTACAAGGACGGTGACGTGACCTGGCAAGGTTACATCCGGCCTTATGGGACCGTCGAAGAGGCCCGGAAAGTATTCGAGGAGTATCTTTCCTCCGCCAAACGAGACGGAGGGAACGTCAAGGAAATCGAGGCCGCGGGCGCCGACCGGATGATACTCAACGAGAATGTCGGCCTGATCGACGCGATCTTCCTCAAGGGGAACGTCGTCGGCGGGGCCAATGGCTCGACGGATGCCGCCAAGGCCGAGACCTTCGCCCGAGACTTCGTGAAGAACCTTCCCGACGAGTTGCCCAAGCCGCCCCCCGCAGAGAAGAAATCGTCGAGTCCAGCGGAAGGCGAAGAAGGCTAAGGACCGATCTTCTTCCAGGTTCGTCATCCCCTCTTCCCACACCGACTTGCCGGCGCCGTCGAGCGGAACTTCCTTCAACTTACCGAGGTCCTCCGATGAGCGAGAAACTGACGCGGACCCAGCAGAAGAATCTGGAGCGGCTCGGCGGCGTCAATCCGGCCGACGAACATTTCACTCGGCGGCAATTCGCAACCCAGGTCGGCACCTACGCCGGGGTGGCGGGCGGGGCGATCGGCGCGGGCCTGCTCGTCCGCGATCGCTGGGGGATGGAAGGGGTCAAGCCCCCGCCCCCGGTCAAGCTCAAGGATTATTCCGCAGAGATCCTGCCGAGCCGACCCAGCATGGTCGTCGTCCGGTCGACCCCGCTGAACGCTGAGGACTTCTCGACCAAGCAGGACGAGACTCAGGCCCGGGAAGATCAGGCTCTGCGCATGGTCCGCTCGGCGATGGAGGAAATGGGCGGCGAGAACGGCGTCAAGCACTTCATCACGAAGGGCGACGTGGTGGTCATCAAGCCCAATGTCGCCTTCGACAAGAACCCCGACCTCGGGGCGACCACTTCCCCGGACACGGTATCGGCCGTCGTGAAACTCTGCTTCGCCGCCGGGGCACGCGAGGTCATCGTCGCCGACAACCCGATCAATAATCCCGAAAGTTGCTTCTTCAAAACCAAGGTCGGCGACGCCGCGCTCCGGGCCGGGGCAAAGCTGATGATGCCGCAGGACAGCTACTTCGAGCAGCTTTACGTCGGCGGCGAGACGATCACCAACACCTGGCGGATGTTCTACCGACCGTTCCGCGATGCCACCAAGGTCATCGGGATCTCGCCGGTGAAGGATCACAACCTCTGCAAGGCCACAGTCACCATGAAAAACTGGTACGGGCTCCTGGGGAACCCCCGGAACCAGTTTCACCAGAACATCCACGGGATCATTTCCGACTTCGCCCTCATGATGAAACCGACCCTGGTGATCGCCGACGGTCGGAAACTCCTCATGCGCAACGGCCCGACCGGGGGCAGCCTCAACGACGTCAAGAAGTCCGACACGATCGTCGTCGGGACCGACTCCACGGCGGTCGATAGCTGGTGCGTCACCCGCCTCCTGGAGAAGCAACGCCACGAGATCATCTACCTCGACAAGGTGATCGCCCGAGGTCTCGGCAAAGACTGGCGGCCCCAGTGGACCCGCGAGATCACGGTATGAGCGTCTCTCCGCGTGAGCGATCCAGGAAGAAAACCCGAAAACCCCGGGCGACCCTCCCCTTGATGGTCCCCCGGCGATCGGGCCTCTATGCCTCGGTGCGATCGTTCTGGAGGCTCTGTTTAGCCAACCCCGACTTGAGTTTGGAACGCTCGGCGCGGGGTGAGGTAATCGTCATGGCTCCGGCCTGCATGGATTCGGGGATGCGAAACGCCAGCCTCACGGCGCAGCTCTGGGCATGGAATCAGGCTTCCAAGCTGGGATTCGCCTTCGATTCGTCAGCCGGTTTCACCCTCCCGAACGGGGCTATCCGGGCTCCGGATGCCACCTGGATCGCACGCGACCGATGGACCTCGATCCCGATCGAAGCCCGCAAGACGTTTACTCCGATCGTTCCTGATTTCGTGGTCGAGATCTCCTCGCCGTCCGACACCCTGGTCGACTCTCGAGAGAAGATGCGGGAATATATCGAACAAGGGGTACGACTGGGCTGGCTCCTCGCCCCGGCCACGGGCCTGGTCGAAATCTATCGATCCGGCCGTCACGTCGAGTCGCTCGAACACCCCACCACGCTCTCCGGCGAAGAGGTCCTTCCTGGGTTCGTGCTCGACCTCAAGGGCATCCTGTTCGACTGAGAAGCACGCCTATGGCCATCGTCTCGAACGTTTGCAGGCGGTCCTCGACGAATCAAGGCTCGTGAATACTGGATTATCGATCGTTTTCGACGTATCATGACGGTCTCTCGGAATCGCCCGAAAAGTGTCGACTAGCAGGTGATTCAGACGACCGAGACCTACCAGTCTGAAGAGTTCGCAAGCTACTTCTATCCATGGCACGATGGTCGGTCCTTGCCGACGGTCGAGCGAAGCATGAGCAGATCCCGCCCCGCCGGCCCACCGAGGGAGACCCCCACTAATGGTCAAGATCCGACGGGCCTATGAGGTTCTCTTCCTCGGGCTCTTTCTCTTCTTCCTGCTGATCACCGACCTTCGATACCTCAAAGGATGGCCGGTCTCCCTTTTCCTGGAGGCGACCCCGCTGGTGGCCGTCTCCACCGCCCTGACCACGCACACCCTTTATCGAAACCTGACCTGGGGATTGCTCATCATCGCCATCACGATGATGGTCGGCCGGGTCTGGTGCAACTGGATGTGCCCGTTCGGGATCATGCACCACTTCTTCGGGTGGATCGGCAATCGCCGGAACACCAAGCAGATGATCGAAGTCAACCGCTACCGGAAGATTTACGCGATCAAGTATTACATCCTGGCCGCAATGCTCGCGATGGCCAGTCTCTGGATGATTCCGACCTTTTTGCAAGCTCCCGGCGAGATCCTCAAGGCGTATCGCGAAGCGCCGCCATCGGCCTCGGCCCGACTCAGCGATTGGGTGGTCGGGCTTTTCCTGGTGGCCCTGGCGGCTTATGCGATCAGTGCCCTTTATGACCTCGCATCGAAGCAGTTGAAGCGCGGGATCATCAGCGTCGGCCAGCGAAAGTCTGCAACGCTGAGCCTGGGCGTCTTGCTCTTCGCGGGCCTGGCCTTCGCGGGCCCTGGCCGAGTTCTGGACTCCATCGGGGCCGGATTCGGCGTTGCGGCCGAGGAGAACAAGGCGGGACACAGCACCCTCCAGATCGGCCTGCTCGACCCGATCGCCTTGACGGTCCGATCGATGACCACCAGCGTCCTACCGACGGTCCACATGGCCTCGGAGGGCATCTACACCGAGCCCCGCGAATACTGGCAAGCCTGGGTCGTCGGACTGATCTTCTTCGGATTCCTCATTGCCAATTGGTTCATCCCCCGATTCTTCTGCCGGGCGATCTGCCCGCTGGGGGCGCTCCTGGGGATATTCAGTCGGTTCGCGCTCTGGCGGATCGATCGCGACCCGGTCCGCTGCACCGATTGCGACCTCTGCATCAAGAGTTGCGAAGGGGCCTCGGACCCTCATGCCGACCTCCGCAAGAGCGAGTGCTTCGTCTGTCTGAACTGCATCGAGGATTGCCCTCACGATGCGCTCGCCTTCCGCTTCCTGCCGAGGAAAGCCAGCGAGATCGCCCTCCCGGCCGTCGGCCGACGCCAGATGCTCCTGGCCGGGGCCTTCGGCTTGCTCTTCTTCCCGATGGCTCGCCTCTCCGGCGGGGTCCGGAAGAATTTCAATCGAGCGGTGATCCGGCCGCCCGGCTCGGTGGCCGAGGACGAGTTCCTCCGCCGTTGCATCAAGTGCGATCAGTGCATCCGGGTCTGTCCCACCAACGTCCTCCAGCCCGCTCTATTCGAGGGCGGGATTGAAGGGCTCTGGACCCCGATCATGATCTCGAAGATGGGCTGGTGCGAGCTGAACTGCACCTTGTGTAGTCAGGTCTGCCCGACGGGCGCGATCCGAGAGATTTCGATCGCCGAGAAGCTCGGCGTCGGGCCGTTCGAGTCCAAAGGACCCGTCAAGACCGGGACCGCGTTCTACAACCAGGGGCGATGCCTCCCCTGGGCCATGGACACCGACTGCGTCGTCTGCGAGGAGGTCTGTCCGGTCAGCCCGAAGGCGATCTTCACGCGAAACATCGAGATCACCGACCGTTGGGGGGCCAAGCTGGAACTCAAGCGGCCGTACATCGACCCCGATCGTTGCATCGGCTGCGGGATCTGCGAGCACGAATGCCCCGTCAAGGACGACCCGGCGGTCTACGTGACCGCGATCGGCGAGACCCGCGACAAGTCCCGATCGCTCCTGCTCTCCCTCGTCGAGGACGACGCGCAGGAGCTGGTCTCGGTCTGACCTCTCGAACTCCTTGAATATATCGTGAGTGCGAAGGGCCTCCGATCCTGGTGGGATCGGAGGCCCTTCCGATTTGAAGACTCTGGAATGTCTACCGGACGGGGAGCCCTCTTGTGATCGGACGAAGCCCGCCCGAAACTAGCCTTACTGGAAACCGAAGCGTCTGCTAACAGTCCTGGGGGCCGATGATGCGAGCCCGGACTTCGATCCTCACGCTCCTGGGCTATGTCGGCCTGATCGCGGTCGGCCTGGCGGCTCTCCGGGTCTCTTCGAGGCTCTGGGCCACGGTAGGTTTCTCGTTCTGCCTGCTGACGCTGGTTGGCTCCCTCGCCCTGTTGTTCCATCGGCGAGAATCGGGACGATCCTACTGGGCGGGATTTGCTCTTTTCGGCTGGTCGTATTTCCTGATCGCCGTCGGGCCGACCTCGCTTAGCTCCTGGCGTGAGCAGTTGGTCACGACCCCGATTCTGGCCATCCTGGAAGATCAACTCCTAGGGGAGCCGGCGACCCAGCTCGCGCAGCTCCGACCGCGTCGAGGCGGGCCGATCGCCCCACAGGTCGAGCTTTCCCCCTGGTCGCATTGGACCTCCACCGACCGCTCCAACCCATTTGCGTCGGACTCTTTCCAGCGGATCGGTCACTCCCTGTTCTGTCTCGGGATCGCGATGGGGGGTGGGGCCTTCTGCCGGACTCTCCGCGATTCCCTCAGTGATGCGAGCCCCTTGCCATGAAAATGCTGATCAACCGGCCCATCGATGTCGTCGCGGAAATGGTGGAGGGGCTCGTCGCGATCCATCCGGGTCTCAGACGACTCCCGGGCCGGACCGTGATCGTCCGATCGGATGCGGGGAATGACCGCGACCGGCGAGTTGCCCTGATCTCGGGAGGAGGCAGCGGGCACGAGCCGGCCCATGCCGGGTATGTCGGCTCGGGGATGCTCTCGGCCGCCGTCGCGGGCGACGTCTTCACTTCGCCCAGCCCCGATGCCGTGTTGGAAGCGATCCGGGCCGTCGCCGGGAAGGCAGGCGCCCTCCTGATCGTCAAGAACTACACCGGAGACCGGCTCAACTTCGGTCTCGCCGCCGAGTTGGCGAGGGCCGAAGGGATCCCCGTCGAGATCGTGACGGTGGCCGACGATGTTGCCTTGCCCATCTCCGAATTGACGGCCGGACCCAGGGGTCTGGCCGGGACGGTCCTTGTCCACAAGATTGCCGGAGCGACGGCCGAAGCGGGCGGGTCACTGGCTGAAGTGGCCTCCGAAGCCCGAGCCGCCGCCTTATCCGTGGCCACCATGGGTGTCGCCCTCTCGGCCTGCACCGTGCCCGCCGCCGGCAAGCCCGGTTTCGTCCTCGGAGAAAATGAGATCGAGCTCGGGCTGGGAATCCACGGCGAGCCCGGCGTCCGACGGGCGCCCCTGGAACCCGTTGATGCTCTGGTCGACCGACTCCTCGAACCAATCCTCGGGCGGTTCCAGAGCCCACCATCGCGAGTGGTCTTGATGGTGAACGGGTTAGGCGGCACGACCAATATGGAACTAGCGATCGTGGCCCGGAGGGCCTTATCGAACCTGACCGATCGTGGGATCGTCGTCGAGCGGGCGTATGCGGGAACCTTCCTCTCGGCGCTTGAGATGGCCGGCGTTTCGCTCTCACTCCTGGAAGTCGACGAAGCCCGACTCAAACGGCTCGATGCGCCCACAGAGGCACCCGCCTGGCCCAATGCCGCCCCTCGATCGAGAGTCGAGCCAGAAACGGCCGAGCCAGCCCCAGGCGACGCAACCGCCGCCCCGACTCCCGTTCCTATCGAAACCGAGGTTGGCCGTGAACTTAAGGCTGCGATCACCCGGGCCGCCGAGGCGCTGATCGCCGAGGCTTCTCGCCTCACCGAGATGGATCAACTGGTCGGCGATGGCGACATCGGCATCAGCCTGGCTCGAGGCGCCGGAGCCGTCGTCGAGGAGCTTCCGGTTTTCCCGCTTGATGATCCTGCCGCGACCCTGCAACGGCTGGGCACCACACTTCAACGCTCGCTCGGGGGAACCTCCGGCCCGCTCTACGCCATGTTCTTCCTCAGGGCCGCGGCCCGACTCAGGGACAATCCCCGGGCTTTCGGCGAAGCATTCCAGTCCGGTGTCGAGGGGATCATGAACCTGGGAGGAGCCAAGGGAGGGGAGCGAACCATGCTGGACGCCCTGATCCCAGCATCCGGGGCATTTGATCAGGCATTGAAATCCGGACGGTCTTTCTACGACGCCCTGAATGATGCGGCGTCCGCCGCCAGCCAGGGCGCCGAGGCCACGGCCACAATGAGTCCGAGGAAAGGCCGATCGAGCTACCTCGGGGATCGAGCCCTCGGCCACCCCGACCCCGGGGCCGAAGCCGTCGCGGTCTGGCTAAGGGCGATTGCGTCGGTTTGATCGAAACCGGATCGCCCGAGAGTCGGACGGCCCGGCTGGATCTCTGCGGGGATGGGCATGATCCCACCCCCGGTCATCACTCGATGACCAGTTCCCAGTGAAGGACGGGAGTTCGGCCGTCGATCGTAAGTCGGACTCCCCCCTCGACCTTCTCCACGGCTGCTGGCCCGATCCGTGCTCCGGTGTTATCCAGGGCGAAAGCCTTGATCGCGCCTTCTCGAGTCCAGGTAACGCGGGCCTTGATCCCCTCGTGGAGCAGGGGGGGGCGGCCGGGGTCGGCCTTTTCGCGACGCCATTCATCGGCCCATCGGAAGCCCGTCGGCATGACCCGGGCGACGGCGGTCACCAGGAGTCGACGGCTCTCGGCGATCGGGACGGGTCCGAGTGAGGAGACGGCCACGACTCCGAAATCGGCATCTGTGGCGATCATCAAGCCATCCGACTTCGCCTCGGTTGTTCCCGTCCAGCCCGCCAGGGCCAACGTATGTGGCGTTTCGACGAGGAGCCGTCCCTCTCGAGGATCCCATCCTCCGACCGATCGAGACGCAGCCCCCCGCGCGGGCCCTTTTTGACTCGTCACCTCTTCGTGATCGTGCAGGAGGATCGACGAGGCATGGGGCAGGAGGGCGAAGACCTGAGGAATTCCGTTAATCACCTCGGGGAGGGTGAAGATATCCTCGCCACCGCCGGTCCCGGCCGCGGCCGCTCCCCAGATCTTGGGATGGACGAAGACGCCCCGACGGACCAGGGCATCCCAGTCCTCAACCGAGGCGGTCCGGGCGGCCAGCATCAGGTCGGCCCCTTCATAGGGAGACGCCCAGGCCCCCGACGTTTGCACGGCCCACTGGCCAACGACGTAAGGCCGGTCTTTCTTCCGCTTCTGCGAGGCCCCGGCGATCATCCCCCCGTCCCGGCTCCAGACGGCCGAACGTCGTTCGGGGTCGGCCCAGGTTGGCGGAGTATAAAAAAGTCGGTCGTCGATCAGATCGAGCCCGTTTGCCGCCTGGGCTGCGGAGTAATCGTAGTCTCGTCTCCAGTGGGAACCGCCGGCGATCGGGGCCTTGAGCCCGAATTTCCTGAGGGAATCGGCGAGGGATTTCCACTGGGCGGACTCGACGGCCTGCCACCCTCTACGGGCGGTCGGGACATCGTCTTTACGCATCAGGTTGCGGACCGCGGCCAGCTCGGTGGGAGCCAGCCGATCGCTGGCATCGACCAGGTCGAAGAGCGAAAGTTCGCCAGCCAGCGTCACCCAGGCCAGGACCGGGTCATCGCGGAGTGCCAGGCCAGTCTCCGGGTTAGTGTGCCCCAGCAGGGCCTCGGCGGCCTTCAGCGCGGCCTCCCGGACAGCGAGGTCGAAGGCGGCGGCCGCACCTCCGCCGGGCGGGAGTTGGCGAGCGTTGGGGATCGAGTCGTCGCCATCGCGAAACTTCCGACCCGACTGGAGTTCGATCGCCACGTAAATCCCACGAGCCTTGAATGCGGCGATCAGGTGTTCGAGACGGGCTAAGGCCGCCGGATCGAGCTCCTTGGTATCGTCTCGGGCGTCGTCGAAGAGGCTTCGGGTCGGGCCGAGTGGGACATCCAGGTCGCCAAGCCGGACGAGATTCACGCCGGATCGGGCCAGCCGATCCGCGAGGACTTCGGCGATCTCGGGCTCGGGATAGGCGGTCGGAGGTAAGAGAGTGACTCCGAAGAATCGGGCCCTACCCCCTTTTTCGAACGCGAATCTTCCATCCTTGACGACGACCCGACCATGCTTACCCGCCGGGGCGTCGAGTAGGCCCGAGGCATCGAGCGCCGACTTTTCCGCGATCTCCGGCGAGGGAGCGACCGGGAGCCATCCGAGGGCCTCGGCATCGACGTGGTCGGGGTTCCACTGGAAACCAGGCCCGCCTTTGGCCACGACCCGGACGTCGTCGATCCAGAGGGTCCCGAATGCCGAGGCCTTCTCGAACTGGATCAAGGCCCTCGCCGCACCCCTCGGTACATCGACGACCGACCTCGACGGTTGCCAAGGAGTGGTGCCGGAAAAGCGGAGTGCGGGAGTGCCCTGCTCCATACCGGGCAGGGGATGTCCCAGATCGTCAAGGAAAAAGATCGAGGCCATCGCGCCGGTGGCGCCTCGAAGTCCCGAGGCTCGAGTGACCACGGAGACCTCCAGGGAGTCCATCCCACGGACCGGAACAGCCAGGCCGGAATAGGCTCGGGCCCCGTTCCCCTTGAGTTCGAGCGCCGCGGGCGACTGATGGCCGGGGCTGACCCGATGAGTTCCGTGGTCGAGCAGCCAGTGGGCTGGGGCAGGATCCCCCATCTCGAAGTCGCCATTGGAGACGAGGTCGATGGTCGGCTTTCCGCCGATCGGGATCGGGTCGATCGTCATCCCGTCAATTTCAAGAACTCCTGTGGCCCCGATCAGACCGACGGAGAGGATGGCCAGCCGGGTCTTCGGGGTGATTGGAAAGCGCCTGGAGACATGGGTCCAGCTCGACCCGATGGTCTTCCAGGGCCCGAGCAATCCCCGACTCTCGGCCTTGAGCTGGAGCGGGTCGCTCAGGAAGTCGATGACCAGGGCCGGGTCATCGCCGAGCCGTTCACCGGCGACGACATTCTCCTGCCGGACCCAGAGGCCGATCACGAGGGCTTCCACCACCCGACCATCGACCCCGAAGGCCCGGCTGGCCCGGGCCGGTCGGCCAGGTCGGGCGTTCTCGAACCGGAAGCATTTCGTCCCCGGTTGCCCCGTCCCGCCCTCGACGACCTTGGCGTCGCGGAGGTTATACCAGCCGTCGGGGATCCCGTCGCCGTCGGCGTCGGTCTCGAAATTCTCGATCGGCGGAGGTCCGGGGGGCTCGGACTCCTGGGCGATAAGCCTCGACGGGAAGACGGTCATGAGGATCAGGACAAGTGCGGTCCCCAGGGCCTGGCGAATCGGATCGCGCAAGCCGGAGCGGATCGGCCCGTTGCCCTCGGGATCTCCCGCGAAGGGCCCACGGAGGGGAACGAGGATGGCGAATAATTCCGGCTGGGTCACGGCTTCTCCCCCTTCGCCTCGCGCTGGGCCTTGCCGGTCATCGGGACGAAGAGGGTTGGGCGAAGTGGCTTATCCACAAGCTTGCCGTCCTTCTTGATCATGAGGTGGACTTTTTGATGGAACTGGCTCCCCAGCGGGATCACCATCCGGCCACCTTCCTTGAGTTGCTCGATCAGGGGCGGCGGGACCTTGGTCGGTGCGCAGGTGACGATGATGGCGTCGAAGGGCGCCGCCTCGGGCCATCCGGCATATCCGTCGCCGATTCTTGTGTGAATGTTCGAGTACCCGAGTTCCTTGTGGACCTCGGCGGCCCGCTTACCCAGCGGCGGATGAATCTCGATCGAATAAACGTCCTTGACGATCCTGGAGAGGATCGCCGATTGGTAACCCGATCCCGTACCGACCTCATAGATGGTATCCGTCGGCTTGGGTTCGAGTTGTTCGGTCATTAAGGCCACATCGTAGGGCGGCGTTATGGTCTGGCCTTCACCGATGGGGATCGACTCGTCGTCGTAGGCCATCCGTTGCGTCCCGGGAGGCAGGAACTTATGGCGAGGCACGGTCCGGAAGGCTTCGAGGACCTTGGGATCCTTGATCCCTCGTTCCACCAGATGCTGCTGGACCATCTTGTTCCGAGCCGCGACCGTGGGGTCGGGGGTCGATTCATCATCGGCCCAGGCGGAGAGCCCACCGGCCATCGTCAGGACCACGTAGACCGCGAATCGTGAGGACACTCGGTCTGCCATCGCTGGGCCTCGCTCGGGACTGGAGGTTGGGGCTTCACTCGATTTTTTCAACTTAACAGAGTTGGTCCGGGTCGTCATCCTCTCCATAATCAAGCAATGCCGGGGAAGTCGAGTCGGATGAGGGATCCGGAAGAGCGTTCGAAAAGCAAACACCCCCTCGACCTTGAGCGGATCGCGGGGGCGTTCGGTCTTCAACAGGAGGGAAGATTTAGACTTGGGGGAGGTTACGTGCCAGGAAGTTCGCAGTGAAGTTAGTTCCTGGGGCTCCCCCGGGCGTACCCACCAGTCGAATCCCCTGGACGTTCGTGATTCCCGTCGGGGCTGTGCCCACGACGACCAACCGGTACGTCTTCGACTTGGTCAAGGGCTCAACCGGCACAATCCGCACCGAGTTGCTATTCTTGTCGTAAGTCGCGGAGACGATCGTGACTCGCCGATTCCTGCCGTTGGGGGCGGTCTCGTAAAGCTGGAAGTTCGATCGTCGAGTCGCCGTCGTCGCGTCCAATGGAGCGCTGAAAGTGATGACAAGCTGGCTGTTCTTGCCCGACCCGGCCACGCCGATGACCCTCGGGCCTGCGGGAATGGGCACGGGCTGGACCAGTACCGCGCCGTAGGCGAACGAGGCGGGCAAGCTGGGTACGTCGGGAGTGTAGACGCCCCCGTAATTGAAGAGCGGTCCCGGCTTGGTGGGGACCACGACGATGATGAGTTTCGCCGTGGCGCCCGGGGCCAGGGTCCCGATATTGGCCGTGATGATCCCGTTGACCGGCGTGGGGACGGCCCCCTGGGTGGGAGCCGCTCGGACGAAGATCGCATTGGTCGGCAGGGCGTTGATCATCGTCACGTTGGTCGCCGGGGAGGTCCCGGTATTGGTGACGGTGAAGATGAAGAGCTGGATCTGTCCGACCGTCCCGACCTGGGGAAGGACCGCCGAAGTGAGCTTCAATCCGACGTTCGGGGCCGTGACGATCGTGCTGAGGCTGGTCGAGTTGTTCCCGGGGACCGGGTCGTACTGGTTCCCCGAAACGTTGGCCGAGTTGGTGATCGTCGCGGCGACGGTGGGCCGGACAATGATCGTGATCGTTGCCGAGGCACCGGAGGCGATCGTGCCCAGGTTCCCGGTCACGAGCGTCCCACTGACGGTCGGCGTCCCTCCCTGACTGGCCATGACGCTGATCAACGTGGCCGAGGCCGGGAGGAAATCATTGACCGTCACGTTGGTCGCGGTGGCCGGCCCATTGTTGACCACCGTCACCGTGTAGGTGAGATTCGATCCGATCGTCCCGGCCGAGGGAGAGGCAACCTTGATAATCGACAGATCGGCGTTGTTGTTGATCACCGGAGGGGTGACGGTGACGGTCTGGGTGGCTTCGTTGTTCGAGTAATCCGGATCGAGGGTCGCGCTTGAGGCTCCCGCCGTGTCGACCAGAGGCCCTTGCTGCGAGACCGTCCCGATGATCCTCACCGTCGCCGTCGCGCCCGGTGCGAGCGTCCCGAGAAGGGCCGAGGCGACATTGCCATTGAGTGTGGCGGTTCCCAGGCTGGTCGTGACCTGAACGTTGACCAGGCTGAGCGGTAAGGTGTCGAAGAACTGGACATCCGTGGCGGGGGATGCCCCGTTGTTCACGATCGTCGCGGTCAGTGTCAACTGGCTCCCTTGCGGCAAGGAAGTGGCCGACGAGGTCAGGCTCACCGCGACGTCGGCCTGCGGCACCGAGTTGGCGATCGGGAAGTTGGTCGAGAATTCCGACGTCGAGTTGTCCGGCCCGGTCATCGTGGCGCTGTACGCGATCAGATTGACCGCCGAGGACGGGAACGAAGGATTGAAAGTCGCCAGTCCGGTGCCGTCCGTCGTAACCGTCACGGTCCCGAGATAAATCTGGCCTGGTCCGAATCCGTCGGGATTCACGGGAGCGTTCGCGGCGCTGCCGAAGATGTCGATCGCGTAAGTCGTCGAGGGCAGTCCCCGGACGACGCCTTCGAATGTGTAGTTCCCGGCTGTCACGACGGCCGAGGTTAAGAACAACGAAGGGGGCAAAGGAACGCCGCTATTGTTCAGGTCGATCCCGGGCAGCGTGTTGCCATAGATCGAATTGCCTCGGATCGCGAGCCCGGTGATCCCGGTTGGATAGCTCCCGCGAACGACGATGTTCGCTCCCCCGCTACTCGCAATCGTGTTAGCCGCACCGGGTTCGGTACCGCCGATGGTCAGGTTGATGGCCAGGGGGGCAGTGGGGGGTGTCGTCGGCCCCGCGAGGGCCAGGACGATCCCACTCCCACCGTTTGGCAAGTTACCCAGAAGGTCCGGGGTCCGCCCGATCGAATTGCCCTGGACCAGATTGCCGACGTTGGTGCCGAGCACCAATCCATCGGAGAGATTGCCCGAGATGATATTTCCGGCACCGGCGGCGGTCCCGCCGATGGTCGTGTTGGTGACGTGGAGCGAGATACCCGTGACGTTCCTGAGGGCGGCATTGGCCGGGAGGTCGGCCGCAGAGTTGAGGAAGGCTCCGACGTAGTTCCCCTGGATCAGGTTGGCATCTCCGGTCAGGTCGAGCCCGACTCCGGAAGTTCCACCACTCCCATTGCTTGCGGAGATAACATTCCGGGCCTCGGGCGTGGTACCGCCGATGGTCGTCCCGCTGGCACCCAGGAGTATCCCGAGACTATTCGGCACCGCAACGGAACTGCCCGGCCCCGCCAGCCCGATCGTATTACCGGCGATCAGACTTGAGGTCACGTTACCGGTGATCCCGACGAAATTGCCCGAGATCACGTTCCCGGCCCCGGCAACGGTCCCGCCGATCGTGTTGGAGGAGACATTGTCGGTATTCGATCCACCGGGCGTCCCGAAATAAACGCCATAAACATTTCCGACGGCGGTCGTCGTCAGGCTGCCCGTACCCCCGGTGATATCCGTCCCGATCAGGTTACCCCGGACCGAGATCCCTCGGGCATTGGTTTGCAAGAGAATCCCGATTCCATCGGTACCGTTAGGCCCGATATTGCCCGAGATAACGTTGCGTTCCGAGGTCGCCAAACCGCCGATCGTGTTGTTCGCGGAGGCGACCACTACCCCGTAATGGTTCCCGACCCGGTCAAAGCCGGTCGCGTCGGTGCCGATCAGATTGTTCACTAACCGGTTAGCCCCCGCCCCGCTACCGGTGATCAGGACGCCGGCGTTCAGGTTGCCCGAGATCACATTGGTGTTCGCGGCTCCAACGATCCCAACGTTGTTTCCGGAAGTGGTCAGGACAACCCCGTTGAAATTGGGACGTGCGGTGTGTCCGTCGGGAAGAACGCCCAGGTAAGAGCCCTGGACGGTGAGGTTACTGGTCATCGAGGACACGAGGATTCCCGAACCACCCGTCGTCCCGCTCGCGGCGAAACCCACGATCGAGAGCGCCTTGACGATGCTCCCGGTCCCCGAGGAGAAACTCAGGCCGTTCGCACCCTGACCCGCGTTGGTTCCGTCGATCACCACCACTGGCGAGGGGTTGTTGATCGAGAATCCCGGTTCCGTCGACCCGTCGATCACCACCGACCGGGTTAGTGCTGGCAAAGGTGATAGCAGCGAGATGGTCTGCACGCCGGAATTGGCGATCTGAAATTCGATCGAGTCGGCACCCACCGCCGAATTTGCGTTGACCGATGTGATCGCGTCCCTCAGCGAGCCGGGGCCGCTATCGAGGTTGTTCGTCACCGTGAACAGCGCCAGGAGTTCGCGAGACTCCAGGAGATCGAATCGAGGGCGACGGGACAGGGTCCGCCGGACGGGAAAAACGGGCCGGCTGGCTCGTCGGAACATCTTTGATAACTCCCAGTTGTGCGTCTTAGAGGGCTTCGGCGCATGACGCACCGCTGACCCGGAGTCGATCGAACTTGACGAACCGGTCCAGTCGGGGGGGGACCTCGCTCGATGCGATCAGTCTAACCCCCTGCACACCCGTTTCAAGTCGAATCTATAAATTGGGAGCCTTGCGTAGATTCCGGCGACGTTCGCGATCAAGTAGACCTTCCTGTCCAGAATTAGGCTGGAAGGTCGGGAGATGGCGAAGTAGACAAGCTAAGGAGTTGGCGCAGTCGAGGGGAGAGAGGATGAGGTGGGTCAAGCGATCAGTCGAGGAGATCGGAAACCAGGGCGTCGCGAAGTTTCTGGAGGGCTCGTGTCTTCTCGTTGCTCACCGTCTTGGGTGCGATGCCCCAGTGCTGGGCGATTTCGGCGGGAGTCTCTCCCTGGAGTGTCGCCTGAATTAGCGCCGCTTCTCGGGGATTGAGGGCGGATCGAATCGCTTCCTGTAAGGTGCTCTGCCAGTCCGATGGCCGAGAGTTATCGGCGCGATAAAGTGAGGCGGCATCGAGTGTCTGGAAGGTCCGCTCTCGCTGGGCCCGCTTCTTGATGGTATCGATCGCCCGGAAGAAATCCGGCCCGTCGGCGGTCTCGCGGCTCAGGACCTCTCGAATCCCGGACTGGCCGACTTCCGAGAGCAGGCGGTCGAACCGATCGCGTCCCATCCCCTGTAGGAGTGTCGCATAGACGGCCTGAGTGCAGTCATCATGCTGTTGGACCGAAATACCGGCGCGGAACCAGGCACGGGACAGATAGCGGTCCATCTGCCGTAAACCGGCAGAGACATCCGCCTGATCGATCGGGGCCAGGTCGGCCTCGGTCGAGAGCAGATCGGCAACCCTCGAGGAGTTCAGCGCGGCGTCCCAGGCCTGGTCCGGGATCGTCGGGACGACCGGTACGCTCGGGAACGCAAAAGTCGATTGCTCGACGACCAACCCCATCGGCGTCTCTACGCCGACGCTCAGATGACGCAAGGCCTCCAGGGCCTCGACTCCAGGCCGGTAGGATCGTCGAATTTTGCCGCGATCCTTGCCGTCCACGGTCGATGCTTCTCCTTTCCGGCCGAACCTCGATCTTCTCGATCAATCCTCATCCGCCCCGTCCCAACGGCGCGGCAAGGATACAGAAATGACTCTCTTACGGCGAGAGCAGCATCAAAGCGACCTCAAAGAAATGATATCATGCATGAAGGCGTACAGGCAAGCCTGCCCAATTGTTCTAAGCTAAGAAGGCATTCTGCTTATAAACTGTAGAGTTCACTCCTAACCGATCATGGAAACTCTCGATCATGAATCCTTCTACCTTGATTGTTAGGATCGCAGAATCCGTCGCCTTCAACCGATTAATTTCGCTTTCGATCGCTTTTCTGTCGAGTCGCCAAGAAGAACCTAAGCCGTGGACCGAAAAAAAGACGAGTGTAGGACACGAATTTTGGAGCGGAAACGAAATTATTTAGGCGGTCAATCTGATCAGCCACCGAGGGGCTTCTTCCTTCGGACGATCTGAAGTCGATTCCCCTCGGGGTCTCGGAAGAAAGCGGTAGTCATCGAGTCATTGTCGACGAAGGTCTCGTTCTCGAAGACCAGACCTCGGGCTTCCAGCTCCGACCGGGTGGCGAGCACGTCCTCGACGAGGAATGCGATGTGGCTGGAGTAGCGTTGGTCGACGACTGGTGAGCCCTCGGGTCGTCCGATGATCTCCACGGCGAATCCTGCGTTGTCGGCCAGGAAGTAACCGGGCGGGGTCCCTCGTCCGTTGTCGAGGATCACTCGAAGCCCGAAAACTTCTTCGTAGAAATCCTTCAATGCTGCGGGATCTGCGGCGAAAATCGCGACATGCTCGATCCGGGACATGGTAGGTAATCTCCGGGAGGCTAGCGTAAGTCGATTCGAATTAGCCTGTTAGGGATTTCGGATTTCTGACCGATTTCGCAGGAATCCCCTGCAAGTTGGACTTGAACTTCCTGGATTAATCCGCGGATTCCGAAAGATTATCGGGACTCGGCAAGTTCGAGAACGGCGGCCCACTCGGGTTCTCGGACCGGTTGGACGGAGAGCCGACTTCCCTTACGGAGCAACTCCATCCCGGCCAGTTCGGGGATCTCACGGAGTTGGCCGAGGGTAATGACCGGGTCGATCGGTCGAACGGCCCGGATCGAGACCTGATACCAGGTCGGGGACTCGGGACGACTCTTGGGATCGTGATGGTCGGCCGAAGGGTCGAACGCCGTCGGGTCGGGATGACCGGCCTCGACCACCTCGGCGATCCCGACGATCGCGGGGGGATCGCAGCTGGAATGGTAATAGAGGATGCCATCGCCGACCTGGATGGAGTCGCGGAGGAAGTTCCGGGCCTGGAAGTTACGGACACCATCCCAGCCCGTCGTCCGACCGGGGGCCTCGCAAAGGTCGGCGAAAGAGAAGCAGTCGGGCTCCGACTTGAACAACCAGTAGGCCATGATCGCGATCGTCCCGGTTCGAGTAAAGTCCGAAGGGCGGAATGATTCCGCGCCGGGCGATCGGCGTCAACCCCGGGTCAATCAGTGATCCATCGCGGGAATCGGGGCAAAGTCGACCTCAGGAGCCTCGGAGGGACGATCGATCCGGGAGACCGCTCGACCGGCGGCGAGTCGAGAAGCGCAGAGGATCGCGACCACAGAGAGCCCGAGCATCTGGAGGAAGACATCGCGAAGGGTCCGCCCGAGCGCCCCCTGGACGGCGTGCAACTGTTCGATCGAGAGTAGCTGGTGCGTCTCAGGACGGAGCGCGGCGACCACGTCGATCCCGCTGGCCCCCGCCGAGGCGAGTCGTCGGGAGAATTCGAAGGCCAGGGTCGCTCCGAGCATTCCCACACCCAGGGCTCCACCCAGGACCCGGCTGAAGGTGACGGCCCCGGTGGCCACCCCCCGCCGGTTCCAGTCGACCTCGTTCTGGACTCCAAGGATGCAACATAAGGAAGCCGGGCCGAAGCCCAGGCCGATCACCACCAGCGAGACCTGAAAATACCGGAGAGCCTGAGTCGGTCGATCCGCCCCCAGGGCCAGCCCGCACATTCCTAGCGCGAGCATCCCCATACCCACGACACCCGTGGTCCGGAAGCCGAAGCGAACCACGACCTTGGCTGCCAGTGCCACGCTGATCGCCCACGAAAGGAAGAGTGGGGTGATGACCTCACCAGCCTGCGTTGCCTTGCCCCCCAGGACCCCCTGGACATAGAGCGGGACATAAGTATCGATTCCGAACAGGAGGGCCCCGATCAGGAAGCTCCCGGCGATGGCCGCCGCGATCGAGGGTCGGGTGAACAGGTCAGGAGGAAGGATCGGGTCACTCGCCCGATACTCCACGACAACAAAACCTGCCAGAATTGCCAAGGCGACCGATCCCAGCCCGACCACCGACCCGATCGAGGCCGAGGGGCCTCGGAGGATCGCAAGCAGTAACAAGGTCGATCCGCTCGCCAGGAGCCCGGCCCCGGCCCAGTCGATCGGTTGGGACCTGGCCTTCTGCACATCCTCTTTTACGTGGCAAACCAGGACCCACATCGAGAGGATGGCGCACGGAACGGTCACATAGAAGACCCATCGCCAGGAAAGATTGTCGGTGAGATAGCCCCCGAGCCAGGGACCGGCCACGCTGGAGATACCCCAAACCGCGCTGAAAAGCCCCTGGACCCGCGCTCGCTCTTCCAGCGTGAACAGGTCTCCGAGCATGGTCAGGACGATCGGGCCGATCGCCCCGGCACCCAGTCCTTGAACCACTCGCATGGCAATCAGCTCGGGCATCGTCGACGCCCGACCCGAGAGGACCGAGCCCAGGGTGAACAGGCCGAGTCCGAACAGGAGGACCCGGCGACGACCCCAGAGGTCGGCCAGCTTCCCGTAGACGGGGGTGGTCACGGTCGACGCGAGAAGATAGGCCGAGAAGACCCATGGATAAATGTCCAGCCCCTTGAGCTGGGCGATGATGCTGGGCATGGCGGTCGAGACGACCGTCTGCTCCAGGGCGGCCACCCCCATCGCCAGCAGGAGCGCCGCGGTAACCATCCTCCGGCCCGGCCTGGCATCCTTGCTCGACCCGATTTCCGCCATGTCTTCGCCCGCCCCCGTACACCAACCAACGTCGCGCCACAATTCGCATTCTAGCGGACTCGCCAAGGGCTCGGAGGGTTCGGCCTGAGCAGACCCGGCTTCGACCGATCGGGTTGCAGTCCCCGCCCCGGACTGCTCCAATGAAACGAGCGATCCCACCGAGAACCGGAGACTCGACCATGATCCGCCGGAGATTCTGGCCGGACCCCCGCCTCGTCCTGGCCTGGTGGGTCATCTCGACGGTTGCCTTGGCAGATGGGCCGGAACGGTCGGGGAGGGTCGACTTCGATCGAGACGTCCGGCCGATCCTCTCCGACACCTGCTTCCCCTGCCACGGCCCAGACAAGGCCCGACGCAAGGCCGACCTAAGGCTCGACACGCGTGAAGGAGCCTTCCTGGGGGTCGATGGTCGGCATCCCTTCGAAGCGGGGAAGGTGGATGAGAGTGAAGCCCTCCTGAGAATCAGCTCGGATGACCTAAACGAGCGAATGCCTCCGCGGGATGCCCGCCGCCAACTCTCCGCCGCCGAAATCGAGACTCTCCGCCGATGGGTGAGGGAAGGGACCGAGTGGAAAGAACACTGGTCGCTCTTGAGACCCCGCAGACCGGTTGTTCCCACCATCAAGGAACCCTCTCGGGCGCGAAACCCGATCGATTCCTTCGTCCTCGAACGCCTCGATCGCGAAGGGATGTGTCCCTCGCCCGAGGCCGACCGGACGACCTTGATCCGCCGGGCCACGCTCGACCTGACCGGCCTACCACCCACCCTCGACGAGATCGACTCTTTCCTGAAAGACACGAGTCCCGACGCCTTCGAAAAAATCGTCGACCGCCTGCTGGCCTCGCCCCGGTACGGTGAGCGTATGGCCCTGGCCTGGCTCGATGCGGCTCGCTATGCCGATACCAATGGATACCAGGGAGACGGTACCCGGACGATGTGGCCCTGGCGCGACTGGGTCGTCCGCTCCCTGAACGAGAACCTCCCCTTCGATCGCTTCACGGTCGAACAGATCGCCGGAGACCTTTTGCCCGAGGCGACTCAGTCCCAGCGACTCGCCACCGGGTTCCACAGAAACCACATGCTCAACGGCGAAGGGGGAAGGGTCCCCGAGGAGTCTCGAGTCGACTACGTCGTCGATCGGGTCGACACCACGTCCACCGTCTGGCTAGGCCTGACCATCGCTTGCGCCCGGTGCCACGACCACAAGTTTGATCCGATCACACAGAAAGAATATTACGGACTCTTCGCCTACTTCAACAATTTGCCCGAGTCGGGCGGAGTCGACCGGGGCGGTAACGCCGCGCCCGTCATGAAGGTGATGACCCCGGAGTCCGAAGCTCGGCTCGCCGAGCTTCGGGTCGCTATCGAGGCCGCGAAGGCCCGACTCGACGCAGCCTTGCCCGAGATCGACGCGGAGCAAGCCGAATGGGAACGGAGCATTAGCGATCCATCCCCTTCCTGGATCGTGGCCGACCCCATCTCTATCTCGTCCAGGGCCGGGGCCACACTGACCCGGCTTGAGGACCGATCGATCCTCGCCGGAGGGGAAAGCCCCTCCACCGACGTCCACGAGGTTGTCTTTCGGACCGATCAGGCCCACTTGACCGGACTCCGGCTGGAGGCCCTCTCCCACGAGTCACTCCCCTCTCTGGGACCGGGACGAGCCCCGGAAAACGGCAACTTCGTCCTGAATGAACTCGAAGTCGAAATCGTCTCCCTCGACGCACCATCCCAGATCCAGAAGATCGCGTTCGATGGACCTCAGGCCGACTTCTCACAGCCCGGCTGGGACGTCTCGGGCGTCATCGACGCCGACCCCGCTTCCGGATGGGCCGTGATGGGTGCCCCCAGCCGCGATCTCACGGCGACTTTCCCTTTCAAAACCCCGGTGGGTTTCCCCGGAGGAACCGAGCTTCGCCTCCGCTTTCATTATGAGTCGAAGCACGACCAGCACACGATGGGCCGGTTTCGGCTCTCGACATCGAGCGATCCCCTCTTACCTCCCCAGGTAGCTCAGGCGCTCGCTATTCCCTCCGACCGACGCGACGAAACGCAACGCGCCTCGATCCGCGAACATTACCGGCTTCATCTCTCGGCCCGATATCGGAAGATCGAAGCGGAACTTGCCGCCGACCGTCAGTCTCAGGGGGACTTCGAGAAGTCCATCCCCGAGGTCATGGTGATGGAAGAGCGGCCCGAGCCTCGACCCTCGGCCATACTCATCCGCGGGGCCTGGGACAAGCCCGGCGAGCCGGTCCAGCCCGGGGTCCCGTCCCGGCTCATTACCCTGCCCAGCGATGCCCCTCCCAATCGCCTGGCCCTGGCCCGATGGCTCGTCGACCCCGCCCATCCACTGACGGCTCGCGTGGCGGTTAACCGAGCCTGGCAGACTTTCTTCGGGGTCGGGCTGGTGAAGACCTCGGAGGATTTCGGAGTCCAGGGCACACCTCCGAGTCATCCCGAACTGCTCAACTGGCTGGCCGTCGAGTTCGTCGAACATGACTGGGACGTAAAGGCCCTTCATCGGTCGATCATCACCAGCGCAACCTATCGCCAGTCTTCGAAGGTCACCCCCGAGGCCTTGGAGCGCGATCCGGAGAATCGGCTGCTCGCCAGGGGGCCGCGTCATCGACTGGCATCGACCATCCTCCGGGATCAGGCGCTGGCCCTTGGAGGGCTCCTGGTCGAGAAGATCGGGGGCCCTCCCGTCTTCCCGTATCAACCTCCCGGTATCTGGGAGGAGATGAGCTTCGGGAAGATTCGCTACCAGCAGGACCACGGCGAGGGGCTCTACCGACGGAGCCTCTACACCTTCTGGAGGAGGACCGTCGGCCCACCCGACCTCTTCGACGTGGCCGCCCGCCAGGTCTGTACCGTCCGCCAGCCGACGACGAATACACCATTGCAATCGCTGATCCTCCTGAACGACGTGGCCTACATCGAGGCCGCCCGAGGGCTGGCAAGTCGACTCTTGAACCAAAGGGGGCCCACAGTAGAGGACCGCGTGGAACTGGCCTTTCGAATGTCCACCTCCCGGAAGCCGAACAAGGCCGAGCGGGAAGTCCTGATCGACGGCCTTCGTCGCCAGCTCGACCACTATCGGGCCGATCCCGAGGCCGCGCTCATGCTTGTCTCGATCGGTGAGTCCCCCCGCGATCCCGGCCTCGACGTCCCCGAACTGGCCGCTTACACCGTCCTGGCCAGCACCATCCTGGGCCTGGACGAGACCATCACCAAGGAGTGAGGAGCGTCCCATGGACCCCCGGATCGAGTACCACCAGGCCGAGACGAGACGCCAGTTCTTCGGCCGATCGGCCATCGGGCTGGGGACCGCCGCCCTCGCCTCGCTCCTCGGGCGTGACCTCCTCGCCGGGGCCGAGGATGGCCCCGTCGGAGCCTTGCCCGGCCTCCCGCACTTCGCCCCCCGTGCGAAACGGGTCATCTACTTGATGCAAGGGGGTGCACCGTCACACGTCGACCTCTTCGACTTCAAGCCCGAGTTGATCCGACGCAGGGGCGAAGAACTCCCCGAGTCGGTCCACCAGGGGCAGCGGCTGACCACCATGACCGCCGGCCAGAAGAGTCGCCCCCTCCTGCCGGGGATCACGGGATTCCGACAGTATGGCGAGTCGGGGGCCTGGCTCTGCGACTTCCTCCCGCACACGGCCTCGATCGCCGATGACCTCTGCTTCGTCAAGTCGATGCACACCGAGGCGATCAACCATGCTCCTGCCGTCACCTTCCTCCTGACGGGGGCCGAACAACCCGGTCGCCCCAGCCTCGGTGCCTGGCTCTCGTATGGATTGGGTAGCCTGAACGAGAATCTACCCAGCTTTATCGTCCTGACCTCGCGCGACCGCGAGGCTTCGTGCGGGCAACTCTTCTTCGAGCACTACTGGGGGAGCGCCTTCCTGCCCTCCAAATACCAGGGCGTCAAGCTTCGATCCGAGGGCGATCCCGTCCTCTATCTGTCGAATCCCCCGGGTGTGGATGCCTCGACCCGTCGAGGGCAGCTCGATGACTTGGCACGGCTCAACCGGCTCCGCCTGGAGGAGACGGGCGACCCCGAGATCTCGACACGGATCTCCCAGTACGAGATGGCCTTCCGGATGCAGACCTCGGTCCCCGAGTTGTCCGACGTCTCGAACGAGCCGGCGAGCGTCCTGGAACTCTACGGGCCAGACGTCCTCCGGCCCGGCTCGTTCGCCCGGAATTGCCTGATGGCCCGCCGTTTCGCCGAGCGTGGCGTCCGACACATCCAGCTTTTTCATGCCGGCTGGGATCAGCACCAGAATCTACCCACCCAGCTCGAGATCCAGTGCCGAGACACCGACCAGCCCTCGGCAGGCCTGGTGAAGGATCTCAAGAGGCTCGGACTCCTGGACGAGACTTTGGTGATCTGGGGCGGCGAATTCGGTCGGACCGTCTTCTCTCAGGGCGACCCCAACGCCAAGACCTATGGCCGGGATCACCACCCCCGCTGCTTCACGATCTGGATGGCCGGCGGAGGGATCAAGCCCGGCCTCTCTTACGGCGAGACCGACGAATTCGGATACAACGTCGCGAAGGACCCCGTTCACGTTCACGACTTCCAGGCGACTCTTCTTCATCTTCTCGGAATCGACCATACCCGGCTGACGTACCGCTCCCAAGGACGTGAATTCCGCCTGACCGATGTCCATGGACGGGTCGTTCATTCTGTACTTGGACGAAGTTAAGATCGATCTCATCGCGTCGAGGGGCGTATTGTCCAAAGGGAGGGGGCGGCGTCGTCAGCGGCCCGCTCCGAGCTACCGATTATCGATCAGATTTAATCATTCCTGAAACCATCACGTGACCCGGTTTTGCCGATCGCACGCAATTGACGTTACGAAATCGGACCGCGTTGAGCTCGGCACCACCGATCGGCAGAATTTCACATTCAGCCGAATGAAATATTCTTGACTTACTCTTGTCCTCCGAATAGCCTAGCGTCCGTTCAAATCCAATGCTGCGGGATCAATCTCCCGTTCTGCCATCGGTCCGGATTCTTCTTTTCCGAGACTGTCCCAACGACCGCGACACAGCAGAGACCCGACGACAAGTCGGGCTGAATTGTCGATCTGTCCGATCGGTTATCCAGGCGAGTCTCATCCACCCGTGATCGCCACGGTCTGGATTGACCTCTCACGGGTTACGCTCTCGGGGCTTGTCGCAAAGGATTCGTCCGCGCCTTGGGTTATGAACCCCTCTCCGCGTTTCACGTCCTTTTCAATTCGACGAAGAAGGATCTGTCATGCACACATCACATTTTAGACGAGTCAGAGCAGGCTTCACGCTCATTGAATTGCTGGTCGTGATCGCGATCATCGCGGTCCTGATCGCCCTGCTGCTGCCGGCGGTGCAGGCGGCACGAGAGGCGGCCCGCCGAACCCAGTGCGTCAACAATCTGAAGCAAATCGGCCTGGCGATGGCGAATTATGTCGACACCGTCGGCACTTATCCCCCCGGCGGTATCACCCTGAATGGCGATCCATGGGCCGCCGGTGCTAACTCGCTCAGCTGGCGAGCCTTGATCTTGCCGCAGATCGAGCAGAACAACACGTATAACGCGATCAACTTCAGCGTGAACGCGAACAATGGAGGTGCGGCGGCGGCCGCCATGTACACCGCCTACACACTCACGTTCAACTCGTTCCTCTGCCCCTCGGACGGAGAGAATCAGGGCGGCAAACTCCCCAACGGGCAGGTCCCCGGCGGCAATCCCAAGGGTCAGTTCTGCAACCAGGTGACCGACATCAATACGGGCCAGGTCACGGCCTGGACCCCGGTGTCGAACTACGCGGGGAGCTTCGGCGACAATTATTGCGGCGGCGTGCTCTGCGGCAACCTCCCCTGGGAGACCCCGTGGAACGGCAGCCCTGCCGTCGGCCAGCCTAGAATTGGGTGGAACGGCTACTGGGGGACGAACTTCGGGCCGCCCGACGGATTCACCAAGGGTGCCGGTAGCATGCGTGGTTTCTTCGACTATCGTCTCACCCAGGCCCCGCCGACCATCGCCAGCGTGACCGATGGCACGAGCAACACGGTCATCGTCGGCGAGATGATGCCGAGCCGGGCGGCCGACAGCAACTTCTGGTTCCAGAATGGCGGCCTGGCCGGGATGACGGTCCCCGTCGGCTGGAATAGCAACACGGTCGATCCCAGCAGCTCTAATTGCAACAACAACTGGCAGGGTGCTTCGGCTCCCCTCGGTTGCCGATTCGGTGCCGCAGCCAAGGGTTTCGTGAGCCTCCACCCCGGCGGGGCTAACTTCGCCTTCGCTGACGGCTCGGTTCACTTCCTCAAGAAGAGCATCAATATGGCCACCTACTGCGCCCTCGGCAGCCGAAATGGCGGCGAAGTCATCTCGGCCGACCAGTACTGAGCCATCCTCCAGCGGTACTCGGGAGGAGCGTCGTTCGCCCTCCCGAGAGTTCCCGTTCCCCGGGTTCTCCTCCATGTTTTGCGACTGCGGAACCTGGATATTTCGAGGGTCGATGGAGTCGATCGGATCGAGGAAAAGTGGAGTCGCATCGGTGACTCTCACATCTACTCTCGATCCGTGGGCTCGTTGACATTACCACCCCGACGCCCGTTCGCAACGCATCCCGATCAATTTCGCGGGAGTCATCGGGGATAACTGATTCGCCTTGCCGGGGCCTAGGCATTCAACCCGGGCATCCGGCTCTCAGCCTTCAATTCAGGATAATCGAAGCCATGATCACGCAAAATCATCCGGGATTTCGGCCCGCTTTTCTCGCCTCATTGTCATTCTTCGCTTGCCTCGGTTGTGGAGACGACACCGATCTGGGCAAACGTTATCCCGTGAAGGGGATGGTGATATTCAAGCAAGAGCCGGTCAAGGCCGGTACGATCAATTTCATCCCGACCAGTCCCGACGGACGGCCCGCTTCGGGAGAAATCGTGGATGGTTACTATACGCTCACGACCCTGGCTCCGAACGATGGGGCACTCCCCGGGAAATACAAGGTGACCGTGGTCTCCAAGGTGGTCGACACCAAGGAGATGGAGGCCATCGCCAAGGGCGGCCAGTTTCACCACGACAAGACATTCCTCAAGGCCACCAAGAACGCCAAGTCGCTCGTCCCTTCCAAGTACAGCCTCGCGGACACCTCGGGGCTGGAGAAGGAAGTCAAGGAAGAGTCCAACAAGATCGACTTCGAACTGACCGAATGAGTCCGGACCGTCCCTAGGACCGAAGGCTTGGCCCCCATCCCACGGACACCTTCAGGTACTCATTCATGGATCGATCGATCCGCTCCGGCCTTCCACTCCTCGCCCTCGCAGTATCGATCGCCTTCTCCGGGTGCCCTGCGGAGTATGAGGAACTCGAGCAAGTCCTGACGGTCTCGGGGACCGTAACCTATCGGGACAAACCGGTGAAACTGGGCGCGATCCACTTCTTGCCGACCCAGTTCGGAGGGATCCCGGCCTCTGGCAGGATCGTCGACGGGGAGATCCAGGAAGTTTACTCAAACTCTCCGGGTGATGGGATCAAGCCTGGGAAATACCGGATCTCCATCTCGGCTTACAACGAAGAATTCCTGAAGACGACGAAAGCGAGGGATTTCCAGGGGCCTGAAATCGAGGATGTCACGAAAGGTGCGGACATCCTCAAAGACAGCAAGCTGATCCCCACTCGCTACAGCAACTCGCTGGAGTCGGGCCTGATCGAGGAGATTTCCCGGAATCATCACAGGCTCGACCTCAAGCTGGTCGATTGATCCACCGAACGGCACGACCCCGGCGTTAAACCGCAGGGGTCGATGCCAGGATCTCCCGGACGACCCGGGCCGAGTGGCCATCGGTCAGGCGCTGTTCTCGACCGTTGGCGTGGTAAACCAGTTGCTCGTGATCAAGCCCGAGCAAATGCAGGACGGTAGCCTGAAAGTCGTTGGGTGTCACCACATTTTCGACGGCCCGATGGCCCACTTCATCCGTGGCCCCGAAGGTCATGCCCCCCTTGATCCCCCCGCCAGCCATCCAGATCGAGAAACCCTGCCCGTTGTGGTCGCGACCGGCCGAATCGTCCAGGGTCCCCTCGCTCACCGGAAGTCGTCCGATCTCGCCGCCCCAGTGGACCAAGGTCGTGTCAAGTAGGCCTCGTTGCTTCAGATCTTTAACCAGCGCGGCGGCGGGTCGATCGGTCCTCCGGCAGATGCCAGGGAGCGATGTCTTGATCGAGCTGTGGTTGTCCCAGGGCTGTCCGCCGAGGAAGAGCTGGACGAACCGGACCCCTCGCTCGACCAGTCTCCGGGCGATTAAACAACGGGTCCCGTACTCGCGTGTCTCGTCCTGATCGAGACCGTAGAGTTTCTTGATGTATTCGGGCTCGTTCGAGACGTCGAGAGCCTCCTTGGCGGCGGTCTGCATCCCGGCGGCCAGTTCGTAGGTCTTGATCCGAGCTTCGAGGTCGGCCTCGCCCGGATGCCGCTCCAGGTGGCTTCGGTTGAGACGATCGAGGAACGCCAGGTTCCTCGCCTGGACCTCGCCTCGGAGTTGTGGAGGGGCGTCGAGGTTCAGGATCCTCGGCTCCTGGGGGCGGAGGACCGTCCCCTGGTAGAGCGGCGGCAGGAACCCGCTTTCCCAGTTGTGCGTCCCGTCGACCGGATGCCCTCCCGGGTCGGACAGGACCATGTAAGCGGGCAGTTCCCGCGACTCGCTCCCGAGTGCGTAGGTGATCCAGCTTCCCAGGGTGGGACGGCCCGTGACCCCGGCGACTCCCCCGTGGAAATAGCGGATCGAGACCTCGTGGCCGTTGTGCCCGGTGTGCATGGATCGGAGGACGCAGAGGTCGTCCGCGATCCCCGCGATCTCGGGAAGCAACTCCGAGACCTCGGTCCCGGATTGGCCATGCTTGGCGAACTTGAACGGCGAGCCGAGTAACTTCTTGCTGGCCCGATTCACGAAGCTGAACTGGACATCACCCCCGTACTCGGTCCCGTGGTGCTTGGTCAACTCGGGCTTGGGATCGAGGAGGTCGACATGGGACGGCCCGCCGT
Source organism: Tundrisphaera lichenicola (assembly GCF_051175385.1). Classification (GTDB taxonomy): domain Bacteria; phylum Planctomycetota; class Planctomycetia; order Isosphaerales; family Isosphaeraceae; genus Tundrisphaera; species Tundrisphaera lichenicola. Next base: position 1,935,239 of record NZ_CP195106.1, read on the forward strand.
GCATGAACAGCGAGATCATCGCGGTGGCCTGTGGCGTCGACGGTGGCCGACGAGGGCTGAGGTCCAGCGGGAGGTTCTCGCCGGGCTTCTTGGGCGTGTCGGCCAGCAGTCCGTCCGCGTGCAGGAGGTGGGCGAGGGCGAAGGCACCGACCCCGAAGGCGGAGTTCGCCAGGAGGTCCCGCCGACTCGGATGCTTGGGATCAGTCGACATAGAGGAACTCGTTCGAGCTGAGGAGTTGCTGACAGAGCTGGGTCAGTGCCGCCAGTTCCTTCCCGTTGGCGGGAGCGTCGAGCCCCGGGCCGGTCAGGTGCTGGTCGACAAACGAGCAAGCCGCATCCAGTTCGTCGGTGGTGATCGGGCGCTGGTAGGCGAGCAACCAGGCCTGCGCGATCATCTTCGGGAGCGTGGAACCCTTCGGCCCTCTGTATTCTGCGGTCGACCAGGCGAAGGCCGAGGCCGGACCCAGGTCGAGACCGCTGGGAGTCTCGGCGATCAGTCGCTCGGCCATCGCCTTCGACTGGCCCAGGATGAAGTCGCTATTCATCAGCATCAATGACTGAGGTGCCGAGGTCGAGGCCGTCCGCCGGTCGCAGTTCACCGCCATCACCGGGAGGTCGAAGGCCGCCAGCAGGGAGACCGGGCGGGTCCGCTTCACCTCCAGATAGACGCTCCGGCGTGTGGAATCTCCCGCGGGCATCACCTGCCCGACGGTATCCTCGGCCACGCTCACGGCGGGACCGAGGGCGGTCCGGTCGAGCTTCCCGCTCACGGCAAGCATCCGATCCCGGATCACTTCGGCGTCGAGCCGACGAACCGGGTAGTGACTCAGCAAGGTATTCTCGACATCCACCGAATCCGCGCCCGGGTCGCGTCTCGAAGACTGCCGGTAGGCAACCGATCTCATGATCAGTCGGTGCATCTGCTTGAGGCTCCAGCCCCGACCGACGAGTTCGGAGGCCAGCCAGTCGAGCAACTCGGGATGACTGGGCCTCCCCCCCAGGACGCCGAAGTCGCCCGGCGTATCCACGAGTCCCCGACCGAAATGGTGGAGCCAAATCCGATTGGCGACGACTCGACCGACCATCGGATGCCGTCCATCAACCAGGTGCCTGGCATAGGCCAATCGCCGACCGGACGAGGGCAGGGCGGGGTCATCCGACGCGACCTCGAATCGTTCCCCTTCAGGGCTCGCGATGGTCAGGTCGCCGGGATTGACCGCCTCGGTTGGCCGTCGATAGTCACCCCGGTGGAAGATCTTCGTCTCCGGCAGGATGCCCGGCACTTCGTCGAGGACGCTTACGAAGTCCTCGAAAGGCTTCTCGCCGACCTTGGCGGCGACCGCGGCCTGATCCTTCTTCAATTCCTCGGCAGAAGCGGCGTCGTACTGATAGAGGACGCCGGGGCTCAGGTTCGCGCTGGGGTTGGCCGCGAGCAAGGCTTTTTGCTCGTCGGTCCTGTCTTTGTCCGGCGTCTCGAACGCCGCCTTGAGCACGGGGCGTTGCTCCTCCGGGAACTTCGCGAGTTCCTTCTCGAACGCCCGATCCACGAAAATCTTGGTCTTCTCGGCGAGGGCCTTCGATAGCTCGGCCGCCTCGGCGTCGATCGCGGCCGCCTTGGCCCGATCGGCATCGGTGTAGAGCGAGATTCGTCGCTGCACGGGCCTTCGCCAGTGTTGCGGGTCGAGCGCCGGTTCCAGGACGGCCCGGAGGCGGAAGTAGTCGGCCTGGGGGATCGGGTCGTATTTGTGGTCGTGGCATTGGGCACAGGCCACCGTCAGTCCGAGGATCGAGGATCCGAACACCTTGATCGCGTCGGCCACGACCTGGTTGGCGGCCAGGGGCTCGTCGGCCGATCCGGTGGCGGTCCCGTCCGGGGCCATCTTCAGGAACCCGGTGGCGGCCAGGGTTTCGGCCTGATCGGGCGTCAGGTTCGTCCAGGGCCGGGGGACCATCTCGTCGGCGGCGAGCTGCTCGATGAGGAAGCGGTCGAGCGGCTTATCCGAGTTGATCGCCTTGATGACGTAGTCGCGATATTTATAAGCGTGGGGACGAGGGGTGTCGTCGGAACCATTCCCTTCCGAATCGGCGTAACCCGCCACGTCGAGCCAGTGACGTCCCCATCGCTCTCCATAGTGGGGAGATTCCAGCAGCCGGTCGATCATCCGTTCATAGGCATCGGGCGAATCGTCGTTGACGAACGCCTCGACCTCCGCCCATGTCGGTGGGAGACCGGTCAGGTCGGCGCTGGCCCGGCGGATCAGGGTGGATCGATCGGCCTCGGGCGCGAAGGTCAGGCCGCGCTCCTTGAGCTTGATCAGCAGGAAGGCATCGATCGGCGAGCGGATCGGATCGGATGGGAGGCACGTGGGAGGCTCGGGATGCAGGACCAGCTGGAAGGCCCAGAAGGCACGCTCCTCGGCGGTGATCCCCAGGCCGGGCGGCAAGCTCTCGGGCTCCTCCCGAGCGGTCGATGCCCCCGAGGCTATCCAGCGCTCGATCACGGCCACCTGATCTTTCGGGACCTTCTTCTCGCCCGGGGGCATCTCGCCTTCGCGGATGCGCTCCAGCAGGAGGCTCTCGACCGGCTGGCCCGCGACCAGGGCCGGCCCGCTCTCGCCACCATGCTCGGCCGTACGTTTGAGCCGCAAGTCGAGCATTCCCTTGGGCTTGTCGCCCGCGCCGTGGCAATCCAGGCAATAAGCCTTGAGGATCGGCCGGACGTCACGCTCGAACGTCAAAGGGTCGTCGGCCCGAGCCGCCATCGAGGGCAGGAACAGCAGTGCGACCAGGGACGCCCTCAAGATGTTCATGATGAACCCTTCCAGGATCGATTCCTCAAGTTGAATTATTGTTGGAAAGAGCCAGGTTGCACAAGCCCGATCCCTCCCCACTAACGACCCATGAATCATTCGGAATGAAATCCAGTCCGAGAAAACCATGAGGAGGCCACTCGCACATTCGCGATACTGAATCGAAGGGCGACCCTCAGCGATCGCACGGGTTGTACCGTTACCGGGAGATTATTCGAGTTCTCAGCCCCCGGAATCTTCGACTCAAGCGACGACCTCATGGTCTGAGATAGTCAGAACGAAGCCATTGAGCGGCGCGGAACGAAGCCATTGCGCGGCGCGGAACGAAGCCATTGCGCGGCGCGGAACGAAGCCATTGCACGGCGCGGAACGAAGCCACCTCGCGGAACATGATAGGACGCAAGTTTTTGAACAGAAAAGGTTTGAGAATGACCAAGGTTTTTGGCGGCCAGGGCGTGAATCTGGTTGAAACCTGGATGAAGCCCTCCCGGAGAGACTTTCGCCGGGATTCCAGGGGTGGTATCGTCCGGTCGAGTGGCGGATTATCTCCGAGTGTGTCATCCCAGGGACCTTGCCCATGTTGAGACCCATCCGGTACTGGTGTCTGGGCTTCCTGTCCGTTCTGGCCCCGGCCATGCTCGCGTGCGCAGAGGACCGGGCCTTCGATCTGGTGATCCGCAACGGTCGGATCGTCGACGGGACTGGGAACCCATGGCGTTGGGGTGACGTGGGGATTCGCGGTAGCCGGATCGAGGCACTGGGGAGGATCGCCCCGGAGGTTCCGGCCCAAAGGACGATCGACGCCACGGGGAGGGTGGTGGCCCCGGGTTTCATCGACGCCCACTCGCATTCGGACTGGGTCCTCTTCGAGGACGGGGACGCCCCGGGCAAGATACGCCAGGGGGTGACGACCGAGGTCCTGGGGGAAGATCGATCTGTGGGACCGCATCGGGGCAAGCTCGCTCCGAAGGTGGTCGAGGTCCAGGGAAAGTCGACGGAATTGACCTCGATCTACGACTATTTTGGAACCCTGGAGCGCTCGGGCGTCGCCGTCAACGTGGCGACTTATGTCGGGCTCGGGAATGTCTGGCGGTGCGTGATGGGCGACTCCTTCGATCGGCCCACCCCGATGCAACTCGACGAGATGGCGACGATCCTCGAAGGGGCGATGCAGGACGGGGCACTCGGGCTCTCGACGATGCTCGCCGCCCCTCAGGAGATGGTGGCGACGACCGATGACCTGGTCTTCCTCGGCAAGGTCGTCGCCCGCCACGGCGGGATCTTCGCCTCGCACATGAGGAGCGAAGGGCTGGACGTACTCCGGTCGATCCGGGAGGTGATCGAGATCGGCGAACGCGCCAGTGTCCCGGTGGAGATCACCCACCTGAAGATCGCCGAGAAGACCCTCTGGGGTCGGATGTCCGAGATCGTCGGATTGATCGACGAGGCTCGGGCACGCGGGGTTGACGTGCAGGCGAACGTCTATCCGTATACCCGAGGCAACAATGATCTGGTGAGCATCCTCCCCCCGTGGGTACACGAAGGGGACCGCGAAGCATTGCTCGCCAGGCTCAAGGACGCAACGCTCCGCGACAGGATGAAGCGGGAAATCCGCGAGGGTTTGCCGGGCTGGTACAACCACTATCTGGCCGTCGGGGGCGACTGGTCCCGGATGCTCCTGAGTGCCAATCTGACCGGCCGGAACGACCGATTCGAGGGCCTGACGATGGACGCGATCCTCAAGATTCGCTCCGAGGGCCGGGCCCCTCAGCCCGACCCGCTCGACGAGATGTTCGACTTCCTCCTCGAAGAAGGGGGCTCGATCTCGACCATCTATGCCCACCACACCGAGGAAGATATGAACCTAGCCTTGCTCCAGCCCTGGTGCTCGGTCGGCTCGGATGGCTCGGCCCTGGCGATCGAGGGGGCTCTGCGTCGGGGGCATCCCCACCCGAGGAACTTCGGGACATTCCCGCGCGTCCTGGGCGTCTACGTCCGGGAGCGGCACCTGCTGAGCCTGGAAGACGCCATCCGGAAAATGACCTCGCTCAACGCCTCGAAGCTCGGGCTCGTCGATCGGGGGATACTCCGGGTCGGCGCGATGGCCGACGTGACGGTTTTCGACCCAGCCCGCGTGATCGACCATTCCACTTATGCCGATCCATTCCATTACAATGAAGGGATTGAGCACGTGGTCGTCAATGGGCGGATCGTGCTGGATGGAGGATCGCCCACCGGAGAGAGGCCGGGTCGGGCACTCCGACGGGGTCGATGACTTGCACGAACTCGCGAAGAAACAGGCCGGGTTCAACGCCCTGAGCCGAGATCAGTGGGACGGGTTCGCCGGGCATCGCCGGAAGGTGTCGGCGTTGCTCGGGGCCGGGGCTGAGAGAGGGCCCACTCGGCTCTGCATCCTCGGGGCGGGCAACTCCAATGACCTCGACCTCCCCGCGCTCCTGGACGCCCATCGCGAGGTCCATCTGGTCGACCTCGATCCCGAGGCGCTGGGGCGAGGGGCTGAGCGTCAACGGGTGACAAGTTCCCCATCGCTCCAGCGGCACGGCGGCATCGACCTGACCGGGCTGCTCGATTCGATCGGCCGATGGACTCCGTTTTCGCCGATCTCGGATGCGGATCTGCAAGCGATGATGGAATGGCCCGCCCGACGAGTCGGCCTGGCCTTGCCGGGGCCGTTCGACGTGGTTGGTTCGACCTGCCTCCTCAGTCAAATCATCGGTAATGCCTCATGCCAGCTCGGAGTATCGCACCCAAGATTTATCGAAGCCGTCCGGGCGATCCGGCTGGGCCACCTTCGCCTGATGGCCCAACTGGCTCGGCCTGGGGGCCAACTTGTCCTGATCACCGATGTGGTCTCTTCGGATGCACTGCCCATGCTGACTTCAACCCCGGAGGAATCGCTGATCGATCTGCTCCCGAAGCTTGCCCGACGAGGTGGGCTGATCCACGGGGTGAACCCGTTCGATTTGCTCGAGGTCTTCACGAGGGATCCCGTCCTTTCGTCCTCGACGACGGACCTGAAGCCGATCACGCCCTGGTTCTGGCGGCTCCACGCCAGGGTCTATCTGGTCTGGGCACTCTGCTGTCGGACTCGCCGTCTGGGCCCTTTCCAGGGATCGTCCTAAGCTTCGGATCTGCTTATCGGATGACCGGTTCATCGCTGATCTTGACGATCTCGGAGACCCCGCCGTCGATGGGCAGCAGGTGCCCGGTGATCATGGCGGATGCGTCGGAAATCAGGAAGATCGCCGGACCAACCACGTCTTCGGGCTCGCCAAGCCTGCCAAGGGGCACTCGGTCGATGATCTTGCCGAGGACTTCGGCGTTCGCCAGGAGCGGAGTATTCATCTCGGTCCGGAACCAGCCGGGGGCGATGGCGTTGACCCTGACCCCGGACGAAGCCCACTCGGCCGCGAGGTCTCGAGTCAGGGAAGCGACCGCCCCCTTGGTCATGCAGTAGACCGCGTTCCCCCGGCCCAGTCCCATGATCCCTCCGCCCAGGGCCGAGACATTGACGATGCTCCCGGACCGGCTCGCGACCATGTGCCGGCCGACCTCGCGGGCCATCAGGAACGGGCCGACCTGGTTGATCCGGATCACCTCTTCCCAATCCTCCGGCTGCCAGTCGAACAGAGGGATCCGACGGGTGATCCCGGCATTGTTGACAAGGGCGTCGATCCGGTCGAAGGCTTGAAGGACCGACTCGACGGTCCGCCGGACGGCCGCCCCATCGGCGATGTCGCACTCGATCGCGATCCCTCGGCGGCCCAGGGATCGGACCTCGGATGCGACTTCCTCGGCTCCAGTCAGGTCACGATCCACGAGGGCCAGGTTCGCTCCCTGCTGGGCCAGTCCCAACGCGATGGCCCGGCCGAGACCCCTCGCGGCCCCGGTGACGATGGCGGTCCGGTCGGTCAGATCGAAAGGATTGCCCGTCACGCTTAATCGCTCCTATCACCGCCCACCAGACGTCTCAATCGTCCCCTTGGGGGATTGTCTCGGTCACGTCGACCCGAAGCCAGCAGAGTGCCCCCAGGAAGTAGACGGCCGCGAAGATCACGAAGGGCAAGGTCATATAGAACCCGTGCGAGGCCATGTCGCCGGACTTCTCGGCCAGGGTCGCCGCGTAGAAAAGCTGGCCGGCGACCACGGCCGCAAGGGCCGCCGTCAGGCTACCGAACATGTTCATCGCGCCGGCCAGGGTCCCCGCGTGACGCTCGCCGATGTCGCTCGCCGCCGCCCAGGCCGGCCCCATCGCCAGGTCGTTGCCGATGAAGCAAACCCCATACAAAACGGCCAACCAACCGACGCCTTCGACCCAGGGAGAAACGAGCATCATCAGACCAGCCAAGGCCATCCCGCTGGCCCCGACAGCCCGACGGCCCAACCGCTTATCTCCACTCCTTTTCATAATCAGGTCCGACAGAACCCCACCGGAGATACAGGCAAAGATCCCGGTGGCGAATGGGACGACCAAAAGCCACTTGGCCGTGTCCTTGTCGAAGTGGCGAGAATCCTGGAGATAACTGGCGAACAGATACATGAAGAAATTACCGCTATATCCGAGGCAACCATACATCCCCCAGAGGGCCCAGACATTCCGCGAGCCGAGCATGACCCGCCAGGGGACGTCGTGATGCGAATCCGGCTTCCTCGCGGCCCGCCCCGCCGCGATCAAGGCAAGTTCGGCCTCGTTTACCCGGGACATCTGCTCCGGGCGATTCCGCAACCAGGGCCAGACGGCCAGGCACCACACCAAGCCCAGCCCGGCCCCGAGGACTAATGGCAATCGCCAGTTGCCCATCTGATGGAAGAGCCAGACCATCAACAGCGGAGCGAGGACACCCCCGGCCCGGCTGAACATCCAGATGAAACCCTGGGCCGACCCCCGCTCGGTCGTCGGCATCCAGTCGGCCATCAGTCGCGAGAGGAGCGGGAACGTCCCGGCCTGGAACATCCCGAACAGGAACCGAAGCGTCAGCAGGAACCCGAGCTGGACGGCGTAGGCTCTGGGAAGTAGAACGGCGAATGCCACTCCGGCCGTCAGCAACGACCCCCCGAGCACGACGAGTGCAAGCAGGCCTCGCGACCCGAATCGGTCGCCGAGGCGGCCCCAGGGGATCTCGAAGAGTCCGTAGCCCAGCATGAAGGCAACGGTCATCCAGCCCAGGTCGCGGACGTCCATCCCCAGGTCGCGGAGCAGCTCCGAGGAATTCGACCCGAAGCCCGCCCGATGGATATAAGTGACCACCGCCAGGGCGCAGGCCGAGGCCAACACGACGCGACGAACATGGGTTGGATGGCCCCCGGAGGGATGCTCCACGATCGATTCGGAAGCTCGATCTCCGGCCTGTAGATGGGTCATGGATCAGCTCGCCGGGACTTGAAAAATTCCGAACCCGAGCCCTCGGAGGTACTCGGCCGAGGACCGCGCGGCCTCCTCCCATCCGAGCTGTCGATACACCTTGATCGAGACGACTCGATCGTAACCGGACTCATCCAGCGCCGAGAGGACTCCCCGAAAATCGAGGGCCCCGCTCCCGAACGGCCCCCCGGTTGTCTCGCAAAGGTGGACGTGCCGGGCCTGGGCGGCGTGAAGGCGGATTGCCCCGACAACCGAGCGTTCCTCGATGTGCATGTGGAAAGTGTCCAGCATGACGCCCAGGGCAGGGGAGCCAACGCGATCTGCGATGGCCAACGCCTCGGCCACGCTGTTGTTGAAGCCGACCTGAAGGTGGTTCACCGGCTCGATCACGACCGATCCCCCGACCTTCTCGGCCTGCTGGGCCACCCTCCGGAGTGAGTCGGCGATCCGATTCTTCGCCGTCTCGTCGTCGGGCTCGTCGCTCCGAAGCCCTTGCATCAAGCCGACCACGATCAACGCTTTCAACGCGGCGGCTTGCTCGACGTACTCGACCAGTCGATGGACGGCTCGATCACGATTGGTCGGGTCGGGGCTCGACAGGCATAACCCTTCATTGGGATACGACCAGCCGGTCAAGAACGAGACGACAGGCAGATGATGCTTCTCGACCAGCGCGGCGATCTCACGAACGGAGTAGGGGGGGGGATGGGATGCCGAGAGTTCTATCCCCTGATACCCGAGAGAGGCCAGAAGCCCCATGCGGCGGTCGAGTTCCTCCAGGCTGTCGATCGGATCGTAGAACAGGAAGCTGAACTTCATGAGGACCGCCCGGGGTTGGCTTGAAAGGTTCGAACCGGTTTGGATTGAGATCTCGTCATCCGATAATCCGGGGGTCCGGCGCGATGTCGCCTGCGAATCTAAGCCACCCGGCCGATCGGGGCAAGCACCGAGCGGACCGTTTCCCCAAGCCTCGGGATCGGTTCTAATCCCCAACGTGACCCCGATCTCACTTCCAGGGAGACCTTCATCGATGGCCAGTCGAGCCCGCGAGGAATACCGCTATGAGAAGCTGACCTGGCCCGAAATCAACGACGCGATCGAGCTGGAGAAGGTCTGCCTCGTGCCCTGCGGGGCGGTCGAGCAACATGGGGCACACCTCCCGCTCGACGTCGATCTCGTCTGCCCGCTCGGCGTCGCCCACGGTGCCGGCAGGGAAGTCGCCGATAGGTTGCTGGTCCTGCCCGTGATCCCTTATGGCTACACCGGCCACGTGATGGATTTCCCGGGGACGATCAACACCGACTTCGAACACTTCATCCACCAGGTCCTGGACGTCACCCGAAGCCTGGCCTACCACGGGTTCAAGAAGATCATCCTGCTGAATGGCCATGGCTCGAACTGGCCGAACCTGGATCTGGTGGCCCGCCGGACCAACCTGGAGACCGACGCCGAATGCGTCCCGATCTCCTGGTGGAACCTGCTCACGGTGGACAAGGAGTTCCTCCCTCGATGGCGGGAGAGCAAGTTCCCCGGGGGTTGCTCTCACGCGTGCGAACTGGAGACGTCCCTGTATCTCTACCTGAGCGGAGACGACGTCCGGAAGGATCTGATCAAGAGCGGGGTCGTCAGCTTCAACGAAGAGGAGAGCCCATTCCAGTGGGTGGACCTCTTCGGCGCCGGGCCGGCAACCTCGATTTCCTGGACCAGCAGTTATTCCGATACCGGAGTCCTGGGCGATGCCGAACTGGCCACTCCCGAGAAGGGACGCCAGGCTTACGAAGAAGCGGTCAAGCAGCTCGCAAGGTTCGTCACCTGGTTCCAGAAACGTCCCAAGGATGTCCGAAAAGACCTCCACCGTAAACCGCCAACCATGCCCCTCCCCTGGAAACAGCGGTCGTTCGGCGAGTGAGCGGCGTCTCGACGTAAGAAGGAGCAGGGCGGATACTGATAAGCTACCGGACCTGGTGCCCTTGACGATCGCGGAGCCTTTCTCATGAGACGGTTCTTTTCTTCCGGATTCGCGGTATTCCTCGCCCTCGGCTCGGCCCTGGCGAGCCTCGCCGGTGCGGAGGATCCAGCCGATCTCGTCCTGAAGGAGAAAGGCCTCCGCAAGTCGGGCACGACCTTTGTTCTGCCCGCCGAGTCCGAGGTCCAGAAGCAGGTGGTCGAGGCCCGGTCGTTGTACAAGCAGATGACGACCGCCCTCCTCCAGCAGAAAGGGTACGATCAGGGGCTCCGCGAGAATCAGCAGGCCATCCGGATCCTGACCGAACAACGAATCGAATTGAACCAGAGGCTCGCGCAAGCCTCGAACGTCGCGGAGAACAATCAACTCGTTGCCATGGTCAATGGCGTGTCCGACCGTCTCAACCTGATCCATCAACAGCAGGCCGACACCGGCATGAAGCAGCGGATCGACTCTGAGGTGGCGAACCGTCGCGAGGCTTACGTCCAGGCGGTGCTCGACCTCCGCCAACTGGTGGATGCAACGGCCGAAACTTACGGCAAGCTCGCCGGCGATAAAGACGTGAAAGAGGCTTTATCGCAGGTGAACGAGAAGTCCAAGGGCAAGGCGACCCTGGGTCCATCGAAGTCTTTCCTGGCCAACGTCGCCTTGCTGGAAAAGGCGGAGGCCGCGGTCCTTTCCGAGACGGTCGACCTTCGCAAGGAGGGGGGTATCTTCTGGCTCGACGTGACCTTCAATGGCAAGGTCACCCGGCCGATGGCCTTCGACACGGGGGCCGCCGACGTCGTCCTTCCCGCCGACCTTGCCGATCTGATCGGCCTGAAACCCGGCCCGGACGACCCGATCGTCAAGTGCCGGGTCGCCGACGGCTCGATCGTCGAGGCCCGGCAGATGACGGTCCCCTCGATGAGGGTCGGCAAGTTCACCGTCAAGGATGTCAATTGCACGGTGATGCCGGCCGACAAGAAGGAGGTTCCCCCGCTCCTCGGCCAGTCGTTCCAGCGGAATTTCATGCTCAAGTTCAGCCCCGACTCGGGCAAACTGATCCTCTCCAAGGTCGACTCTCCGGAAGTGGGCGAGGGGGCGGCCCGCCCGAAAACCCCGACCCGGAATTCGTCCCGGAAGCGATGAACGGCAACGGGATCGAAAAACTGTTAAACAAATTGTTTGCGGAATTGGCGAGCGTCCGCTAGAGTTCTCGAAGATGGAGCAGGATGCTCCCGCAAGGGGTTCGTCGACGAACATCGGGGAGGACGCGATGCTGAACCTGCAAGGCCGGCCGTTCCAGTGCTGCGATGGGGTCTCGCGGCGTAGCCTCCTTCGGGCGGGATTTCTTGGGCTCGCGGGCCTGGGACTGGATGACCTCTTGAGGACGAAGGCCCGGGCAGGCTCGAGGGTCGCCACCGGCGACGATCTTTCGGTGATCCTCGTCTGGCTCGATGGGGGTCCTCCCCAGCACGAAACTTACGACCCGAAGCCCGATGCCCCTTCGGCCTATCGAGGGCCTCTGGGAGCGATCAGCACGGCCGTGCCGGGCATCCAGATCTCCGAATTGTTGCCCGAGCACGCCCGGATGATGCGTAAGATGTCGCTCATCCGATCGGTCCACCACGACAACGGCGACCACTTTGCCGCGGCCCACTGGATGCTGACCGGATACCTGGGCTCGAACTCGCAGAACCTGACCCCCATGTACCCCTCGGCCGGTTCGCTGATCGCCAAGCTCAAGGGTCCCAAGCGAGCCGGGATGCCAGCTTACGTCGGCCTTCCCAACACGCATTCGGTGGGGATCAAGCCCGGCTATCACGGGGGGGCCTATCTGGGCGGGGCTTACGGGCCGTTCATGGCCGACGGTGATCCGAATGCCGATGGGTATTCCGTGCCCGAGTTGACCCTTCCCGGGGGCCTCGACGCGGCCCGGCTCGACAATCGACACGGGCTCCTCGACGCCATCGACGCCGGTCGCCATCGGGTCGAGACCGAGATGGACGACATCGACCGGTTCAGCAGCCAGGCGTTCTCGATGCTGACCGGACCCGAAGCACGTCGAGCGTTCGACCTCTCGAAGGAAGACCCTCGTCTCCGGGACCGATACGGGCGTCATCAGTGGGGCCAGAGTGCCTTGATGGCCCGGAGGTTGGTGGAGGCGGGTGTTCGATTCGTCACGCTGACTTTCGGCGGTTGGGACTTCCATTCGAGCCTCGACAAGGGGATGCACTCGGTCCTCCCGGTCCTCGACCACGCGGTCGCCACGCTTGTCGAGGATCTCGACCAGAGAGGTCAACTGGAAAAGACGATGGTCATCGTCATGGGAGAGTTCGGCCGGACGCCGAAGATGAACACCACGGGAGTCCCCGGTTCCGACCCCGTGCCCGGCCGCGACCACTGGGGGAACGTGATGAGCGTCCTCATGGCGGGTGGAGGCCTGACGCCGGGGATCGTGGTGGGATCGTCCAACGCCCGGGGGGAAGTCCCTCGCGAACGACCCGTGACCCCGCAAGATCTGGTCGCCACAATTTATTCCCGGCTCGGAATCGACCCGGCCGCCGCCTTCCCCGACCGGGTCAATCGCCCGATCGCGCTCTTCCCCCCGGGCGGTGAGCCGATCCGAGAATTGCTTTAAGGCCAAGGGAAGCATCGCCTGGGGGATGCCGGACGGCCTCGGTCCGGTTAGACTGCGAGGATTCCCTCATCCTCCCAGGAAAAACAAGTCATGAGGCGCGTCCTCCTCGCGGGCCTGCTGGCCTCTTTCTCGGCACTGTCCACGTCCTGCGGCTCACCGGACAATCCGAGCCCCACCGGGTCATCGGCCTCGGCCCCTCCGGTGGCCAAACGCGGGACGATCGGTGTCTCCGTCCTCACCCTGACGAACCCATTCTTCAAGGTGATCGCCGATGGAATCACCGAGGAGGCTGGCAAGCACGGCTACGATGTGGTCGTCACCAGCGGCGAATTCGACGTAGCCCGCCAGCAGGATCAGGTCAAGGATTTCATCGTACGTCGAGTCGCGGCCATCGTGCTATGCCCCTGCGATTCTCGGTCGATCGGCCCGGCGATCCAGGAGGCGAACACGGCCGGGATCCCGGTCTTCACGGCCGACATCGCCTGCCTTGCCCCGGGCGTGAAGGTGGTCTCGCACATCGCCACCGACAACTACAGCGGAGGCCAGCAGGCGGCCGACGCGATGTTCGAAGCCCTCGGCGAGGCCGGCGGAAAGGTGGTGATCCTCGACTTCAAGCAGGCCGAGTCCTGCCTGTTGAGGGTCCAGGGGTTCAAGGAAGTCATCGAGAAACGCAACAAGGATCGAACCGGAGGACGGATCGAGATCGTCGCCGAGCTTCCCGGCGACGGCAAGAAGGACCAGGGTTTCAAGTGCGCGGAGGACGCCCTGCAGTCTCACCCCGACCTGGCCGGGATCTTCGCGATCAATGACCCCTCGGCTCTCGGGGCTCGCGCGGCACTGGAGAAGGCGGGCAAGGCCGATCGGATCAAGATCATCGGGTTTGACGGTCAACCCGAAGGGCTCAAGGGTGTGGATGAGGGGAAGATTTACGCCGACCCGATGCAGTCCCCCGACAAGATCGGGCGACTGACGGTCGACACCATCGTTCGATACTTCGCGGGCGAGGAAGTCCCCCCCTCGCAACTGATCCCCACGACCCTTTACAAGAAGGGCGGGGAGGTCGGGGAGTCTTCGGGCTCGGACGATTGAAGCACCCGAGGATTCCGGACGCACGCGAGGTTCTACATGGCCGCAGATTCACCGTCCCGACGCTTCAACTTCCTCCTGTCCGACTACGGGATGGTCCTCATCCTGTTCTTGCTCTGCGCCTTCTTCAGCGCATCGACGATCGAGGTGCAGCATCCGACCGGGCCAGCGGCATCACGCCAACTCGCCTCGGCGATCGAGTCGAAGGTGGATCGGGGAGCCCAGGTCCTGATCGTCGTCCGCGACCTTGGCGAGGATGCGGAATTCGCCGAGGAACTCCGGAGATCGCTCGAAGCTCGCGATATCTCCGTGATCGAGACCATTCGAGGCGAGCCCGTCGACGCCCGAAGGGGGATCGTCCGGCTGGCCGAGCAGGGCAAGCACATCGACGTTTTCGCATGCAACGAGATTACCGCGGGCTGGTCGGTCTATGCGCCGCTGATCGAGCAATACCCCTCGATGAATGGGGCTCGGGTTTACAAGCCCGAGGGCTATCGTTGGCCCAACTTCCTGAAGACCGAAAACCTCTTGAACGTGGCCAATCAGATCGCGGTGATCGCCATCATCGCCATCGGGATGACGATGGTCATCATCACCGGGGGGATCGACCTGTCGGTCGGCAGCCTGATCGCGCTTTCCGCCGTGGTGACCGCACGCCTGATTCGCGACTTGGCCGGGGGAGAATCGGCCTCGGCCCTCGGGATGGTCCTGGGATCGCTGGGCGGGATCCTGGCTTGCACCAGTTCCGGGCTTTTCACGGGCCTGATGGTCACGGCCTTTCGAATTCCCCCATTCATCGTCACGCTGGCGATGATGCTGGTCGCCAGCGGCCTGGCCTACATCCTGGCCGATGGCCAGTCGATTAACCAGGTCCCCGACCGGTTCATCCGGCTGGGCCGAGGGTCCGATCTCCCGTACTTGCCCAACGCGGTCGTCCTGATGCTATTCCTCTACGCCCTGGCCCATCTGGTGATGGGCCGGACGGTGCTCGGTCGATATATTTACGCCGTGGGGGGGAATCCGGAAGCGGCCCGACTCTCGGGCGTCCCGACCCGGAATGTCCTGCTCAAGGTCTACGCGATCAGCGCGAGCCTGGCCGGGTTGGGAGGGGTGGTCATGGCCTCGCAACTCAAGAGCGGGGCCCCGACCTACGGCCAGATGTATGAGCTGTACGTGATCGCCGCGGTCGTCGTCGGGGGGACCTCGCTGGCCGGAGGAGAGGGGAAAGTCCTGGGGACACTCATCGGCGCGTTCATCATCGCCGTGATTCAGAACGGGATGAATCTGCGAGGGGTCGAGAGTTATACCCAGAAGATTGTCCTGGGACTGGTCATCCTCGGCTCGGTCCTGCTGGACCAGCTTCGACGTCGGAGAGGGCGTTGATCGTCGGATCTCGAATGACCTTTATCGAGCAAGTCGCTACGATGGGAGGTCTCATCGCTCCCGCATTCGTCCGCCCCGGAGGATCGATTCATGGCAGGTTCCACCGCCCCCCGGGCCGAAGGCCCGCTCGCCGATCTCGACGACTGGGAGTCGGCCCACGAGCCCGGCAAGCCCGAATCCAGCTTCCGGGACTACCGCAAGAACGTCCGGCCGGGCGTCGCGGAGTTCTATCGCCTGAACCATACGCATCAGACGCTCGCATTCGTCCAGGAGAAGAAGCGAGAGTACCTCGGAAAATCGCGCCGCGAGATGGGTATCTGGGAGGCGATGGAGTATCTGAACACCCTGGTCGACGACAGCGACCCGGACACGGACCTCTCACAGATCGAACACCTGATGCAATGCGCCGAGGCGATCCGAGCCGAAGGACATCCACGATGGATGATCCTGACCGGCCTGATTCATGACCTCGGCAAGATCCTCTGCCTCTTCGGCGAGCCCCAGTGGGCCGTGGTCGGCGACACCTTCCCGGTCGGCTGCCGATATTCCGAGAAGATCGTCTTTCCAGAGTTCTTCGAAGAGAATCCCGACAGCAAGGTCCCCGAGTACCAGACCCCCGAGGGGATCTACTCGCCGAACTGCGGGCTGGACCAGGTCCACCTCTCCTGGGGCCACGACGAGTATCTCTACCACATCGTCAAGGACTACCTCCCCGAGGAGGGCCTGGCGATGATCCGTTACCACTCGTTCTACCCCGCTCATCGCGAGGGGGAGTATACGAATTTGATGACCAAGCATGACCATCGGATGATGGATTGGGTCCGCAAATTCAACCCCTTCGACCTCTACTCCAAGGGGCACGAGCGTCCCGACGTCCGAGCACTCACCCCGTACTATCGCGAACTGATCGCGGAATATTTCCCCGAGAAGCTCTCCTGGTAAGGATTTGCATGGTCGAAAACCCGAAAGCCCCCCAGCGAGTCGTATCGCTGGGGGGCTTTGTCCTATCCCTCAAAATTGGGATCAAGGTCGGATGAGCGGACGTACCTCGATCTTCCGGAAATAGAGTTCCGCGCCCTCGGACTGGAACTGGATCTTCCCCTGGGTGTGGCTGGCGTCGGTCCCTTTATTGACGACCAGGCCGTTGACCAGGACCGTGATCCGCCCGCCATCACAGATGACCTCGGTGAGATTCCACTCGCCGAGGGGAGCCTCGACGTCCCGCTTGCCCCGGAACCCCAAAACATCCTTCCAGGCGGGGTCGCGTCCCCACCAGTTGATCCGCTTCTTATCGTAGGCAACCGCCGGCGATCCCTTGTCGAAGTAAGGTTGGCCGTCGGGTCCGAGTCGGGTTTCGGCGGTCATCTTGGGTTGGTGCTGGCCGCCGACCATGATGAAATCGCCGACGCCACCCTCGATGATCTGGCACTCGATCGACTCCATCCAGGAACCGCTGGCGACCCCGTCCGGGCCGACGCAGTGCAGCAGGATACCGGAGTCCCGAGAAGCCTTGAGGCGATTCCCGAACGTCTTCTCGCCCCACTTCCACTCGACGACGAGATGATAATTGGAGAAGTTGCCGCCGGTCGCCAGCCCTCCGTAGTCTTCCCCCGAAACCTTGATCGCGCCATCGACGACCGAGAAGATCTTCTGAGGGTCTTCGTAGGCATGGGTCTTCGTGTAAGGATAAAACCCAGTCAAATCCTTGCCGTTGAACTTGAAGATCGGCTCGCCGGATTTGAACTCGGGCTTTTCACGTGCGAAGGCCGGAATCTCGGAGTCCTGGGTGATCAAGACAGCCGGACCCGGGTTGAGGAAGGAACCGAGCGCGGTGGCCATCTCCCGGTATTCGTCGCCGGCAATCCAATCGACCCCGGCCGAGGCGGCGGCGAGCCATCGGACCTTGGCCGCATCGTCATTGGCAAACCGATAGCTTCCGAGCCGAGGGCCCGTGTGGCCATTGAGACTGTAGAAGCGAACCCGAAATCCTTGACGATGCGCCAGGTCCATGAGCGAAGCCAGGCGATCCGCCTCGGCCGGGGTCCACTCACCGGCGGCGGGAGGTCCCCCCTTCTCTATGGCCCCCCAGTAGAACGCCAGGAACCGATGATAAGACGTTGCCGGTTGAGGGATGTAAGCCGAGACATCGGGCTCATAACCGGCACCGGCGCCGATGACTCGATCACGGAAGGCCCGATACGTCCCTCCCTCCGGGATCATCGCGTCATAAGCCTCCTTCGCGGCATCGCTACCGCTGAAGCAGATGGTGATCTGACGGCGAGTCAGCGGAGAGTCGGCCGCCTTGGGAGCCGAGGAGAACCATTCGGCGTGGGAGTCGAGTACCTCCTTGAACTGACGGACGGCTTCGGGATGGTCGGTCTTCCAGTCGATGGTCAGGACTGAAGGCGTGGTGGTCGCCCCGGAAGAAGTCCCGAGCGACTCCAGGGTCGGAATCAGCCACCCCTCCACGGTCGGGTAGGCCACCCCCGGTCGGGGCGTCTGATCGTGCCCGATGATGAGTTGTCGCCTGGTGTCGTCCCACCCGAGATCGATCTCGATGTTGTCGATCCCCAGCGCGAGTGCCTCCCGGAAGCGAGGGTTGTCGGCCTGGTCCTCCCCATAGCAATTATGGGCGCTGATTGGTAAGGGATGAGCCGGCCCATCGGCCAGGGCCATCGATCCCGAGGCGATGGCCAGAACCACGGCCGATCGAGCGAAGCATTTGATCATGGGAAAATCCTCGAAGAAAACTCGCGCCAGCCTCGAACCAGACTTCGATCACGCCTGGACGCAGCCGCGTCCGGTCGCCGGTTTGCCTTAGATAGATATGAAGTCCGCGGCCAATCCGAAAGGGGCTGGTCCTCCTGGCAAACCTCCTGTGGAAATGCCTCTCCCATCGTCACGATCGGGATACGAGGTAATTTCCCTTGCTCGCGAGGGGACGATTGTTCCACAATCGGTTTAACTTTCTTGGGAAAGTTAGCAACGACTTCGGCCGGGCGGGTTCTCTGACCGTCCAGGAGAGGGCGGAATTCCGAATCACGGTTGGGAGCCTGACACGATGAAGTTTCGGTCCAGGCGGAATCGGCCGACCCCAATTCTACAATACCCGAAACCCTGCGAAACCCCGCGAGGATCCCTGAAACCGACCGGCATCGTCAGGGCCTTGTCCCGATTGGCAAGTTGGTCCTGGAGGGTTGGACTGACCTGGTTGCTCCTCGGCGGGGCAGCGTTGCCGGTGGCCCAGGGTCAAGAGGGTCCGCCGCTCGACCGTCAGGTCATGGCTCTGCTCAAGTCGCACTGTGTCAAATGTCATGGCCCCTCGGTCCGCAAGGCCGCCTTAAATCTGGCGACGCCTAAAGGTGTGGCCCGGGGGGGCGAGAGTGGCGAGGCGGTGATCCCCGGCCGGATCGACGAAAGCCTGCTTTGGGAGCTCGTCCAGAATGACGAGATGCCGCCTGAAGAGGCCTTGAGCCGAGATGAAAAAGACCTCCTTCGACGATGGATCGAAGCGGGGGCATCCGGGCTTCCGAAGGTCACACCGGGAGAGTCGGAAGGGGCCGACCACTGGGCTTTCGGGCCGCAGCGGTCCCCCGAACCGCCCGCAGTTCGCGACTCCTCGAGGGTTCGGAACGCGATCGACCATTTCCTCCAGTCGGCCCTGGAATTGAAGGGCTTGACCATCGGACCGGAGGCCGATCGAGCCACCTTGATCCGTCGGGTCTCGATGGATTTGACCGGCTTACCGCCGACGCCGACGGAGATCAGACGCTTCCGCGATGATCCTGCTCCCGACGCCTATGAACGGTTGGTGGAGCGATATCTCGCCTCCCCGCACTATGGGGAGCGGTGGGGGAAGCTCTGGCTCGATGCCGTCGGATATGCCGACTCGAATGGGTATTTCAACGCCGATACCAATCGGCCGCTCGCTTACCGATATCGCGACTATATCATCAGATCCTTTAATGAAGACCGGCCGCTCGACCGGTCCCTTCGCGAGCAGATCGCCGGCGACGAGCTGGTCGGCTACCGCCCCGGTGAACTTCCGGATCGTTCGATGGTCGAAGGCCTGGTGGCGACCCACTTCCTACGGAACGCCCCCGACGGTACCGGCGAGAGTGACGGAAACCCCGACGAACTCCGGGCCGATCGTTATGCAGTCCTGGAAGGGACGACTCAGGTGATTGGATCGGCACTCCTGGGGATGACCATCCAGTGTGCTCGATGCCACGATCACAAGTTCGAGCCGATCACCCAGCGCGATTATTACGCCATCTACGCCATCCTCGCCCCGGCCTACAACGTCGAATCCTGGGTCAATCCATCCGGGCGAATCATCGATGGTCCGGGGGAGCCGGGGGAAATCGAAGCCTGGGAGGCTCGCTCCCGACGGATCGACTCCGAGGTCGCCGACCTGACCGCGGAGCCCGCCCTCAACGACCCATTTCAACCACTGAGCCCGGACGAGAGCAAGGTCCTGCGCCAGTCGATTCAGAAGCTTTTCGGCCGAAAGGAATCCCGCCCTGGTCGAATTTCCCCGATTGCCGAACCGGCTGGGAATCCTCCCGAGGTTCCCTTGCTCAAGCGAGGGCTCTACGGCGATCCCGGGCCGACGGTCTCGCCGGCCCCGCCTTCCGTGCTATCCGACCCGGATAATCCATTCGAACCGAAGCCCATACCTGGAGGCACCTCGGGAAGGAGAAGGGCTTTCGCCGAATGGCTGACCAGGCCCGGATCCCGAGCCTCGGCATTGCTGGCGAGGGTGATCGCCAATCGCCTTTGGCAAGGCCATTTCGGGGTTGGGCTGGTCCCAACTCCCGAAAACCTGGGATATTCCGGAGCACCCCCTACGAATCCGGAACTGCTCGAATTCCTCGCGACGGGACTGGCTCGCGACGGTTGGAGCGCCAAAAGTCTGCACCGGATGATTTTGTTCTCGGCGGCCTATCGGCAATCGAGCGTCCCGGATCCCTCGGTCCTGGAGATCGATCCGGACAATCTCCTGCTCGGTCGATTCCCACTCCAGAGGCTCGATGCCGAGACGATTCGCGACGCGATGCTGGTCGTCTCCGGTGAATTGGACGAGAGGGAGGGAGGGCCTTATGTCCCGACGACCGTGACCTCCGATCAGGAGATCGTGGTCGAAGATCAGGCCGATGGTGCCCATCGCCGATCGGTCTACCTCCAGCAGCGACGAACTCAGGTCCTGAGCATGCTGAGTGTCTTCGATGCCCCTTCGATCGTCACGACTTGCACGCGGCGGACGGCCTCAACCATGCCCCTGCAATCGCTGAGCCTCCTCAATTCCCGATTCGTCGTGGACCGGGCCCGAGGATTTTCCGATCGACTCCGGCGCGAGGCCGGAGAGGATCCCGACCGTCGGATCAGTCGCGCCTTCCTCCTGGCCACGGGGCGACCGCCCGTCGAGGAGGAACGATCGGCTGCCCTGAAATTCCTGGCCCTCCAACCCGGCCGATACGCCGGCCAGCCCGATGCCGAGGATCGGGCCTGGGTCGACTTCTGCCAGATGCTCCTTTGCAGCAATGCCTTTCTTTACGGGGGCTGACTCGATGCGAGATGACTTGTTCCGGTCCAACCGCCGGGCCTTCCTGGGTCGGACGGCGGGCACCCTGGGAACCCTCGCCCTGGCCCATCTGCTGGGCGAAGAAGCTCGGGCACGAGGCGATACCATCTCGACGCCAGGTCTCCCCCCGGGCAAGGCCAAGGCGGTTATCTGCCTGTTCCAGCACGGCGGCCCGAGTCAGATGGACCTGTTCGACCCCAAGCCGGCCCTGACGAAGTGGAACGGAAAGCCGCATCCGGGACAGCTCGAAGTTCACTTCGAGAAGCAGCAAGGGAACGTCCTGGGCTCGCCATTTTCGTTCGAGAAAAGGGGCCAGTCGGGCATCGAGCTTTCGGAATTGCTGCCCAGGACCTCGGAGATCGTCGATGAGATCACCCTGGTCCGGTCGATGACCACCGAGTCGGTGGACCACGAGTCGGCCCTCCGGCTGATCCATACCGGCAAGTTTCAGGCGGGTCGCCCCACCCTGGGCTCCTGGGTCGTCTACGGCCTGGGCAGTGAAAACCGGAACCTGCCCGCCTATGTCGTGCTGTCCGATCCTGGAGGATTGCCGGTCGATGGGGTCCGCAACTGGTCGTCGGGCTGGTTGCCGGCGGTCCATCAAGGGACGCCGTTCCGGCCGGGAGGCTCGCCGGTCC
Organism: Tundrisphaera lichenicola; assembly: GCF_051175385.1. Taxonomy (GTDB): domain Bacteria; phylum Planctomycetota; class Planctomycetia; order Isosphaerales; family Isosphaeraceae; genus Tundrisphaera; species Tundrisphaera lichenicola. The sequence goes on from NZ_CP195106.1 coordinate 1,956,712, forward strand.
TGAATCTGGCCACTCCCAGCCAGGTCACTCCCGAGGCTCGAGAAGGACAACTCCGACTCCTCGACGACTGGAACCGTTCCCATCTCCGGCAGTATCCGGGTAATTCGGAACTGGAGGCCCGGATCGCCAACTTCGAGACAGCCGCCCGGATGCAGACGGCCGTTCCCGAATGCCTCGACCTGGCCGGGGAGAGCCCGGCCACTCGCAAGATGTACGGCCTGGAAGAACCGACCACCCGCGAGTACGGGACTCGCTGCCTGCTGGCCCGGAGGCTGATCGAGCGTGGGGTCCGATTCGTCCAGGTCTTCCTCAGCGGCCAGCCCTGGGACACTCACAGCAAGAATGCCGAGACCCTCAAGGGGCTCTGCGCCCGGACCGACGGACCGAGCGCGGCTCTCGTCCAGGACCTGAAGCAGCGGGGGCTTCTCGACTCGACCATCGTCCTCTGGACGGGCGAGTTCGGCCGATTGCCGATCTCCCAAGGGACCGACGGACGCGACCACAATCGGCACGGGTTTTCGCTCTGGATGGCCGGCGGAGGATTCAAGGCGGGTTACGCCCACGGCCAGACCGACGACTTCGGCTACAAGTCGGTCGAGGACGTGGTCAGCGTCCACGACCTCCAGGCGACCATGCTCCATGCACTCGGGCTCGATCACCATCGGCTGACCTATCCCCACGACGGGCGGGAGGACAGCCTGACCGACGCCGAGGTGACCAAGGCCCGAGTTATCAAAGAATTGCTGGCTTGAACCTCTTTCTTGGTGAAGAGGTTCTCAACCGTCAGTGGCAACAACTGCCATTCGACGCGACCTTCTTCGCCGATGGTGGGATGTCGTTCGCCGGATTGGCGGAGAAGAAGCCCGCCGGTTTGAGGGTGAACCCGATGTAGGCCGTCGGCATGACCGGGTAGTCCTCGGGGCGGGGGATGTGGGTGTGGCCGAAGGTGTACCAGAGGACCACGTCGGTGTCCTCGATCGGTCGATCCTGATCGGTCCACTTCATCAGGCCGTCGCCACCCTGGCTCTGATTCGGGTAATCGCCCGCCCCGTATCGCTCGTCGGGTTGATAGGGCGTAACCCAGACGTGATGGTCGACAAACCTCGCCCGCTTCCGCCACCAGGCATTGGGCGAGGCGAACGGGACCGAGTTGTCGCCCGGCAAGAGCTTGTAACCGACCGACTCGCCGACGTGATTCTTCACCCCAGGATTGACCACCTTCCAGGTCCGGGCCGTCTCCAGGTTGAGGTTCCCGCGTGCCTCCTTCTCGGTCTTCAAGGGAGTGGCACGCGCCTGGAAGGCGTTCTCGAAGGGGTTGTTCTCGTCGATGGGGTCGGGGATCACGTCGATCCGTTGGACCGTGTTGGCGGTCCCATCGAGGTCGAAGTCGAGCCTCATATTAAAGAAGTGCTGATGATTGGGCGCGTATAACTGCGGGGCGACGAGGTTCCCGTGCTTGGGCGTCTCCCCTTCGGCGTAGGCCCCGAGCGAGAGGATGCCGGTCAGCTTGATCTCGAACTGGATCGTGCCATCCTGGTAGAGATACCAGAAGAAGCCATACTCGTAGTTCTCGACGGTCGAGATCGACGAGACGACCAGGCGTCGAGATCGGCGAACCTCGGGCGAGTCGGGCAGTCTGCGGTCGGTGTGCTTCCAGAGGATCCCGAAGTCTTCTTCATGCATGCAGACGGCGTTCTTGATCGTCAGGGATTCGCCCCGAGAATCGCAGAGGTGGGCGTCGAAATAGCGGATCAGGCCCAGGCAGTCGCAACCCAGCTCCAGGCTGTTGGCACACATGCCCATGCCATACTCGCCGACGTCGAAGGCATTCTTCCGGCGCTGGGTCGGTCCGGGGTCGCCGTAGGGGACCACCATCTCGGTCAGTGATCCTCGATAGAGGACCGAACGATCGCGGTCGCCGTCCTTGTATCGGAGGTGGTGGAGCGTCAGGCCTTCGCGGGCATTGAAGCCGATGACGAAGCTCCAGTTCTGCCAGCGGACCTGATACCCCTCGACGTCGAAACTCGGCCCCTCGGGCTGGACGATCTCCAGAGGCTTGATGCCGTCGCGGAATCGCTCAATCCGGCTCGCCGCATAATTGGCCTCGCCGGGCGGGATCGGCCAACGGTCATATTCCTCGATCCGGACGACCTCCATGGAGTTAAGGTCGACCACCGGTCGGATGCCTTCGATGGGACGGACATAGCCATTGTCGGTGGGATCGGACCGGAGGAAGCAAAGCGGGCGCGCCAACCTCCTCGTTCGATCCTCCTCCGATCCGTAATTCCCGGCGCTCCAGATATCGACCATGACCAGGCTGGTGTCATCGACGCCGGTATGGGCCTTGAGAGCCGCCTTGAAGGCCGGGCTGGCCAGGACGGCGGCCTCGCACTCAACCTGTTCGTCGATCGTCATCGTCGGCTGGACGCCGGGAACGTGCTTCCAGCCGAGCAGCTTACCCTCGGTCAAGGAGAGCCGGGCCTCATGACAGGAGTTTGTCGCGTTGTCGAAGAGGACCGCGAACGCCTCGCGAGAGCCAGGTGGTGTCGTCGGATTCGCGTGGACCAGATTTTTCTCGGGCTCCAGGAGGGCGACCGAGATGAACCGGGTCGTCGGTGTGACCTTGCCGGCCTCGCGGAGCAGGGCGACGGCTTGCTGGACTTCCCCGGCCGTGAGCGGTTCCAGGGGGTGGGTGATCCGGTCGATCGTCGGCGATGGGGCGGGCGTGATGTTGATCAGGTCGGGCACGGGACCTCCGGGTCGGTACGGGTCTTCGCAGGTTCCGCCATCACGAGGGGAAAGCCTCTCCCCAGAGGGAGGATCTGCCCCCATCATAACTCAAGAGACGCCCCGGCGAATGGCCCAGGTTCTGCCTTACCGATCAATCCGCGAGATGATTGTTCGGTCTCGAGCTTTGGCTTTGGCTGGGCCGACGAATCGCATCGACTCGGCCCGTGGATCGATGGGATCCGCTGTTGCCGACCGGATCCGGGAGGATCGGACAAGGCGGCATGATCAGGGGGAAGTTCCCTCGTGAAGCCGGTCTGAGATGGCTTCAGATCCGCCTTATTCTTCGCCTTCAGGCTCTCCAGTACGGGTAGAATCGACGAACGATCCGCCTCGGCCATCGACCACCAACGCAACCTTCAACGGACATTCGGTCTCCGCCGGTTCCCCTCGCCGATACCGCTGCAACAAATCCTGGGACCGCCGGGCCAGCATCCGACGGACCTCTCGTCGTTTCCCTCTAACCCTGGGGATCGTCATCCCGTCGTAGCCGGTCGTCCGGTGCCGCATCCAGGCGATCACGGCGGCCTCGGCCCTCTGCTCGATCGGGATTCGACCTGTCCGGGCCACCGTGCCGCTTCCGACCGGCGTGGCATGCTCGGTGACGGCTCTTGCCAACCGCTCGGCCAGTTCGTCGTGGATTGGATGAAAAGAGAGGAACGCCAATACCGCCCCGTGGAAGTCTTCGACATACACAGCCTGGACCTTCTCACGCCTGAGGGATGCGGCCTCCCTCTTCCTGATATAGCCCTCCGTCGATCGCTCGACCTCCAGTAAGCTCCGAACCCTCTCGATGGTTGCTGCCGACGCCCAGATACCTCGGGAGAACATCCTCCGGCCCACCTTCTCCTGGACGATCCAATGATCTCCGGCGGTCTTCACGCGGCGAGTCAGTGCGGCGTCACCCGGAGGCAGCAGGGCCCAATCTACCGGCACGGTCAGGACCGTGCCATCGTCCTTCAGAACGGTCTGGGATGTCGGTCCTGGGGAGTAGCTGTGCTCACTCATTTCATCGCCGATCCCAGCATCTCCGATCACTTCAACACCCCGTCCGGGACCTCGAACGAGACTTGCTCCGGCTTCGCGCCGACATGTCCGCGCCTCATCGGTCCTCGGATCGCTCCTTACCGCCATGGATGATCCGATAGAGGTGAACCTGATAACCCTCGAATTGGTCCTCCCACTGGCCGCCGACAGCCTCGATCGAGCGGCCCTCGCCGATGACCTCGACCCGGACATCGCCCTTCTCCGGCAGGGTGAAGCTGGCCTTCGCCTCTCCATCGCGCATGGCAACGGCGAACACGTACGTCGCCCCCGCATGACGCTTAACCATGACGTCGATCGGCACGGACTCCACGGACGACTCGAAGCTCGCGGCATCCACCAGGTCCGGGCTGTTGAGGGCAGGGGCCAGTTCGATGATCTGTCGGTTCACGTCTCCCACCGCGCGGGCCATATCCTGATCGGCCAGGAGACCCGCTTCGATGAACTTCGGCTTGAACTCGTGAGCGAAGTAGATAATGCCCTTCGCGCCGTGGATCAGGGCCATCCAGACCTCCGAACGGACCTGCTCCGGCGTTGGCCCTCGGTTGGGATTGTTGATCCGGGTCGTCTCGATGCAGCACCAGACACCCTTGCGGCCTTCGGACCAGCTTCGAAGGCGATCGACGCCCATCGGTACATACCAGAGATTCCCCGCGACCGCCTTGTTCTCATGGCTGGCGGGGTAGATGTCGAAGGAGGCGATGTCGCATCCTTTGAGGTATTCCGGATAGTCCTCCGGGTGGTTCGTCCGGACCCCTCGGCCATAGTAGCCGTCCCAGGCCACTCCCTGTCCCAGGTTCAACAGGACCGGGCGATCGGGATCGGCCTGGCGTATCTTCTCGTAGCCTTCGACGATCCTGGACGGCGAGATGGGCGGCCCATATCCCTTGCCCTGTCCGAGCGACTGGGCGTTATCGGGCTCGTCGCCGTGCATCCAGCCGACGATTGTCGAGCGGTCCTTGAACCGGAGCGATCGTTCGCCCTGACCGCAAATCAGTCGGATGCCGGACTTGTCGAGCAAGTCAAGTTGCTCCTCGGTCGGCCCCCTCCAGATCCCGACGTAGGTATTGATCCCGATCGCCCGGTATCGTTCGGCATTGCTCGGGGCCTGGAGCCAGACGGCGACCGGGAAGAACTCCGGAGTCTGCGGTAAGCCCTTCGGGAAGGTTGATTGGGCGGGCTCTGCCATGACTCCATTTGCCAGACCCAGGAACAACAGGACGATTCGCCAGGCTGGCATGTTCAGGCCCTTCTGTTGAGGTTGGTCGGATCGAGAAGGCGAGCCGGGATGGTGAGCGGCTCGGGGCTTTTCCCGTCCTGGTCCATCGGGGCGGGTCACGTTACCATACCGCCCACTCTCCCGAACAGGAATGCTATGCATACCCGATGGCGAAACCGACTCATCTGGAAGGCGGACCGATCGGACGACCGGCTCAACGACTGACCATTGCCGGTCGATACCGCGAGACTCCCTTGTCTGTACCGATCGATTGAGGACGACTCAAGGTGAGCTACGAGGCTCGGCGACCTTCGCCAAGAACCTCACCGGGAGCAATGGGCACCCTTGCTTGGCCTCCACCAGCCTGTATCCCTCGGCGAACTCGACGCCGCACTCGGTCCCACGGCGGCGATGCATCTTCTCGTGATCCCCCCAGATCACCTCGGGCTCCTGGCTTTTGTGCTCCATCAAAGCCTGGCGTTTGATGTCCCGGACAGGTCCAAGGTCCAGGTAGAGAGCGGGCTCGAAAGCGATCGTCTGATCGTCGGTCATGACCTCGAAGAAATAAAGGTTCCAGCCGCCCTGGCGCTTGTAAGATTGCCAGACGAGCGAACTAACCGTGTGGTGATTCGGGTGAGTGTCCAGCGGCCAGTGAGTCACCACGATGTCGGGCTTCGCCTCGACGAGCCAGGCTGAGACCTCCCGCAGGGTCTTCAAGTCGGCCACGAGCGTCTCATGGGCGTAGGGGAAGAACTTCGGCGTCGCCCCCAGGACCTTGCAGGCGGCGGTCGCCTCCTCCTGCCGGACCTCGGACTCGGGCCGATCGAAGAAACGCCTGCCGCCTCGGAACGCCGTACCGTAGGCGCAGATGACCTCGTGGCCCTGCCGGGTCAGCGTGGCGATCAATCCGCCGGCCCCCGACTCCGGGTCGTCCGGGTGGCCTCCGAAGACGACGAACTTCAGCTTCTCGCCCGGAGTTCGACCGTCCCCGTTCGCGAAGGCCGAAGGCATTGTGGCGATCGCCAGCAAGGCCGATACAACGGATATCCAGAAGAACGGAGACCTCATGAGGATCGCCTCCAGATCGGCCGAGTCGAGGAGTGAGCCTGCTCCAGTTTCCTCTGTTGCCCGACGGCCACTTCTTTGCCGACCCATGATCCATCGGCTCTGTCATCCTCGACACCTTCGCCAGTGCGGAACGGTCGATGAAACGCCCAACATGCTGTTTGTCGGTCGATCCTTCAGAATTCATCCCTTGACGCTACAATCGAGTTAGTCGTCGCTATCAAAGTCAACCCTACGGATTAGCATCGAGGAAATCCATTGATTCGTCACTTCAAAGCTTGGACGATTATTATTTCCCTGTCCGTCGTCGGTTCGCCCACGACCGAAGCCGGTGAGTTTGGAAAGTCGCCATTGAAGGTGTTCATCCTGGTCGGGCAGTCGAATATGCAGGGTCAGGCGGTCGCCGACCTTGACGGCAAGGACTACAACGATGGCCGAGGGACCCTGAATGATCTCATGCGGCATGCCGACAAGTCCGGTCGCTTCAAACATCTGCGCGACGACCAGGGCCGCTGGACCGTACGCGACGACGTCTGGGTCAGATATCAGCCCGAAGGCGAACCACTCAAGAAAGGGCCGCTTTCGCTGGGTTTCACCCCTTACGAAGGCAAGCACCACTTCGGGCCCGAGCTAGAGTTCGGTCATGTGGTGGGAGACCACTTCGAGAACCAGATTCTACTCATCAAGACGGCCTGGGGCGGCAAGAGCCTGTATCGCGACTTCCGACCCCCCAGTTCCGGCGGCGAGGTCGGGCCTTACTACCAGAAGATGTTGACGGAGATTCGCGAGTCTCTCGCGAACCTCTCGACCGACTTCCCCACCTACGATGCTGGCGGGTACGAGTTGGCGGGCCTCGTCTGGTATCAGGGCTGGAACGACGGCGTCGACCCCAAAGGAGCGATCCCGGAATACGAGCAGAACCTTGTCAACTTCATCAAAGATGTGCGTAAGGATCTGAACGCTCCGAACCTCCCGGTCGTTATCGGCGAATTGACCGGCCCTTGGGTGGAAGCGCCAGACGACTGGGCGACCCTTCGGAATTCGCAGGCCCGAGCCGCGGCACGACCGGAGTTCCGAGGCAATGTCACCTTCGTCGAGACCCACGACTTCGTACGAAAGCCCGAGGAATCGCCCAACCCCGGCCATGGTCATCACGAATTTGGCAACGCCGAGACCTATCTTCTCGTCGGAGACGCGCTCGGAACCGCGATGAAGGCGATGCTCACCACATCCTCTGATCGCGAGACAAAATGAGGCCACCGCTGACGTGAGGAACGTCTTTCGAACGTTCCTCACGCCTTTCCTCATTCCTTCGACGCTTGTCGTGTCACAATTGGTACATACCCCGCCTCCAGGCCCAGTGGAGGGGTCACGATCAATGCGGGATCGAGGTCGGCCAGTTTTCCAACGGTGGGTGGCGGGAGGTAGTCGCGATCTTTGGACCAGTTCCGCTGAAGTTTCTCCACCCGAGACTGGAGGCTCTCTCGCTCCTGGTCGGTGAGATCGGCGTTGAGCAAGGCGGGCTGGTCGGCGAAGCGATACCAGAAGTAGGTCACCACGCTACCGTCACCCAGGCTCGCCTGGAAAGGTCCGGCCACCGGACCGGGCGACTTCCAGCTACTCCGCGGATCATCGGGAGTGACGTAAGCCTCGGCTCGATCCTCGCTGGGTCGCTTGAACTGGAACGAGGCAAGCCCGGTCTCGGCCGGGACGTCCTCGGGCCGCACCACGACCCACTCCGCTTTCTGATCGGGTTTCTGAGTCAGTCGAAAATTTTCGGGGAGGGTGACGAGCGGTCCATCCTTGGAATCGATCCGAGTCACCAGTTCGCGATTCCACCGATATCCAAACGTGTTCGCATCCAGCGCCGCAGGTGTGGCGAAAGCACTCCAGGTGAGGGGCACCATCTTTTCCTCGGGGAGGGTTGGCGTGTCGATTTTCCAGGTCGCCCCTCCCTTTCCCGTGAATTTGTGCACCATGGATGCCTCGGAGTCGATGGAACCGCTGGTCGGAGGTCCGCCATCGAACCAGGCCTTGACTCCATCCCAAAGCGCCTTCTTGCTGTAAGCGGTGACGCGGTGTACGACGACCGAATTGCCCTCCGCGTCGCGAGGAAAGGAGACCGGCGCGATCCGAGCGTAGGTCTCTTCCTTCGCGTCCTTGGCCTGAATGCTGGGGACGTACTGTGTCTCCATCTGCAATGGTTTATTGGGCTTGGCGGGGCGGGTGTCCAGGAACATCCCGGCCAGTCGAGGTTCCTCGACACTCGCGCGTGACCAGAAATAGGGCGTGAAGAACGCCACCGGTCCTTTGAAGTTGCGAGTGTTCATGAACAAGGTCCAGCAGTGGTCGCCGGTAGGAACATCCTTCCCGGCGGTCGTGGATTTGGGGTTGGTGAGCGGCAACGGCAGGTATCCGTAGCCGACGAGTTCCCCGCAGGTCCCCTGTTTCAGAATCAACCCGTCGGGGGGCCAGAGTACCCAGGGACTGAGCTGGGCCACGCCGTACTTGCCCTGCGGTTCGTCCCAATCCCTCCCCTTGCCGGCCCCGGGACCGTTGGCCCATGCGCTAAAATTCAGGGCCACCCCACCCATGATGAACTTCGGCGTTTCGGTCGCGAACCGAGTATCCCGCCACCAGCCCAAGCCTCCCTCGATATCGGTGTAGAGATTATCGGGATCGGCGCCTTCGTATTGAGGGTGCATCCAGGTGCCGAACAAGCCCGTCTGAAAACGATTCCCGGGGTATTCCTTCAGCAATGGCCAGGCTGCCACGTACATCGAGAACCCGGCGTTGTAGGTCTCCGGGACTTTCTCGTGCGGGACGAGCAGGTAACCGGCCATCTCACCTTCGTGAATCCGGTCGTCTGCGTCGACCTCGAGAGTCCCAAGCAAGGAGAACGAGACGATCAGGCACGATGCAAACCAGGGAAAGGCGCTTGTCTCTCTCATCAATCAGGGCCTCGAGAAGGTGTACTTCCTCGTTCACTCGTGCCTGCAACGTCTCGTTGTGACCTGAAGGAGGGCCTCCTCGTTCAGACCCCGATTTCGAAACCTCTTCGACACTCCCGCGCGACGAGTCCCTGGGCTTGCGGGTCGTCAACGATGACTTCGGTCATCGGGTCCCACCGGATCGGGCGGCCAAGGCGGGCGGCAATCCCGGCGAGGTGACATGTGGTGAGTGCGCGATGATGGCTGAAGACGTCGGATATCGGTTCCTTCCGCGAAACGACGCAATCGAAGAAATTCCGGATGTGATCGACGGGAGGGCTGTTCTTGTAGACCTCCTCGATCGAGCCTTCGGGCAGGGGGTTGGTCTTCATCGCGTCTACGGCCTCACCTCGAAGCCTGCCCCGGCTCACGAAGAGGCTTCCATCCGTCCCCTCGAACAGAATCCCGTTTTCGCCGTCGTGGCGAATATCGAGTTCCATACCATCGGCATACTTGGCCTTGATCAAAAAGGCCGTGGCGGTGTTGTATCGCGTGTCATCGGTGGGGTATCCATCCTTGAAAGCCACGGGATGCTCGACCATCAGCGGGTCGATGGAAACGGGCCCAGTATCGGTTTTCCCCATCGCCCACGTGGCGATGTCGACATGGTGAGCACCCCAATCGGTCAGCTTGCCGCCCGAGTATTCGTACCACCAGCGGAACTCGTAATGGCATCGCGACCAGCTCTTGGTCTCGCCATGGTCGCCCGCGAGCGAACGATAGTCAGCCCGAGGGACAGGCCCGAGCCAGAGGTCCCAGTCGAGCCCTCGGGGCGGCGCAGCTACGGGGATTTCCGGACTTGTCTCGGCACCGCCGACGCTACAGGTCGCCTTCTTCAATCGGCCGATCCGTCCGTCACGAATCAGGGCGATTGCTTGCAAAAAGGTCAACTCGCTGCGTTGCTGCGTCCCGATCTGGACGACGCGTCCCGTCTTTCGAGTCGCGTCGGACATGAGCCGACCTTCCTCGATGGTCAGCGTCATCGGCTTCTCGCAGTAGACATCCTTGCCCGCTTTCATCGCCTCGATTGCGATCTTGGCGTGCCAGTGATCCGGCGTGGTGATATGGACGATATCGATATCCTTGCGGTCGATGATGGCCCGGTAGTCCAGCAGCACATCGGGCGCCTTGCCACACCATTCCTTGACGAGTTCGGCGGCCATGTTCCTGCGCGACTCATCGGCATCGCAGACGGCGATATAATCGCCCAACTTGCGAAAATCGGGCGCCGTGCCGTAGGGCCCCTTGAGGCCGGTCGCCTTCTGACACCAGCGACTCCCGGTGCCGACCGCCCCCACCCGGGCTCGATCGTTGGCCGAGGTGAATCCCGACGCGTGTTCGAGGCGGCCCAACGACATTGCGCCGGCCCAAAGCAGCGAGGACCTCAAGACGTCACGACGATTGATGGTGGGTCGGGTCATGGTTCAGCCCAAGGTCGAGGGATGGTGTAATTATCCAGGATTCCACCATAACGGTCGTCCGACTGCCAATGGATGCCGGTAGCGCAACGGACGCATCGGAGTGGGGCGAAATGGCCAGCCTTACCCAGGACGAGTCGTCCGAGAAATAGCTCGACGACCGACGAGCAATCAGGGGAAACCTCGGGAGCCACTCGATCCCTGTTCACGATCGAGGGTCGCGGATCGGCGGCTGGCCACCTTTGCCTATCGGTCTGGCTGGTGAAGATGCGGAGACATCGCTCGAAATCGTCGGAGCCAGCTTGCGACGATCGCTCCTTGAAGGTCCTTCTTCTTCTCGGACTCCTCGATCGTCTTGCCCCAGTAGAAGCTGATCCAGCCGTCGACGTGTTCCTTCGACCGATCGATGAACGACTCGGTTTCTTCGAGACTTGCCCCGAGAGGGAAGATTTCCTCGATCACCAGCGGTTTGCCCACCTCGTAGGCTTTCAAGGCCGCCAGGTCGTTGTCGAGCTTGCCCGTTTTGGGATAAAGATGCACGCTGACGAAGTCGAGCGGCCCTTCGACCTCGGTTGAATAGAAGAGCGGCTTCGCTCCCGGGAAGACCTGGGCCCAGGGGATCACCCCAACGGTGATCATCGTGCGCTTGTCGACCGATCGGATCGCACGACAGAGTCGATCCACCCAGGCTCGGGCGATCTCCCGATCGGTCCGTCCTCGGGCGTCGGTCGTGATCCTCTGGACGAAGTGCTTCCCGCCCAGCGGCTCGCCGGGGAGCCAGTCGCCCTTGGCCTCGCCGCCAGAGCCGATCGGCTCGTTCATCAGGTCGTAGCAGAAGATTGCCGGAGAGTCCTTGCAAACCTCGGCGACCGCCTTCCAGAAGCGGGCCTGGACCTCCCAGCGGCCCGGTTCGTCCAGCGCGTCATACCAGCCGGGGACGTCCTTCTTGTGGTAACAGCCGAGCCCCGTCACGTCGAGGTAAAGCCCAACCTCCTCGGCCAGCCCGACCAGCTTTGCCAATCGGGCGAGGTTCGCCTGGTCGGGCCGGTCGGACTCGACCATGAACCGACCCAACTGGAGGTGGACCCGGACGACGTTCGCCCCCAGATCCTTCATCTCGCGAAAATCCTCCGCGACCGTCGCCCACTCCTCGGACCAGTAATCTTCCAGGAGTCGGCCCGAGTCATCATGGTCGTAGTTGAATCCCCAGATGACGACCCGATCCTTCGTCCCCTCGCGGACGAAGTGCGATCGGTCTTCGCTCGGCCGGATTCGGTCGAGCTTCGGTATGGCAGACACCCGGGCCCTTGCTGGACCCGACACGAGGCAGAGTAGTATCGCGACGATCACCGTTCGGGGAGTTTTCGTGAGCATTGCTGGGCCTCGCGGTCCGAGGTGAGAGTTTTCCTCGAAGTTTAACCGGATCTTCACCCCTTCGCGATCTGGTGGATCGTCGATGCCTTACGCCAGGGATTTTGCGAAGGATCTCGATCGAGCGTGTTACGGAGTGTCCGACTTTCGCGATAATTCAAGAGTGCTTCTCTATCAGGCATCAGGCTGCGAACCATCGCGCGATCGCCCTGACAATGGCGTCCGGCGACTTCAGAGCCAGGATTTCGCGTCGAGTTCGCGTCTCTCCCATGATCGGGATAGCGCTTGGAAGTAGGGTGGCGTCGAGCGCAGCGAGGCCCACCAGACCGGCGTGGTGGGCCTCGCTGAGCTCGACGCCACCCTACGCGTTCCTCATTGCGAAGATTATCAGAACGAAGCCATTGTGCGGCGCGGAACGAAGCCATTGTGCGGTGCGGAACGAAGCCATTGTGCGGTGCGGAACGAAGCCATTCAAGTCGCCCTGCTTGCCCGGACTTGGGGGTATCTTGCTCTCGCCCAGTTTGAGAAAGGAGTCGGGTCGGATCAAGCTCGCGCGACTTGAGAGCCTGGCTTCCCGGTTGAATCTAGCATCTATATGGATCTTGAGTTCTGCCTATCCATCGACTTCCCTACATTGGACGCGTGGGTGGAAAATTCGTAGACTGTTGGACCGGCGTGCGAACCGAGGCGAGGCCGGCCGTGTCGCCGAATGGTTGTTGGTAAGGCAGTTTTTGCCGTCGGGCTTGCTTGGCGAGTCCTGGGGAGGGGTCGATCCGTGAAGAGCGTTGCCGTCGTCGGGGCGAGTGGTGCCGTAGGTGAGGTGATGGTCCGGCTCCTCGCCGAGCGGAAATTCCCGGTCGGATCGATCAAGTTTTTGGCCTCCGAGCGGAGCGCGGGCAAGTCGATCGAGTTCGGCGGGGAATCGTTCCCGATCGAGCCGATCTCGGCCGGGGCGTTCGAGGGGGTCGACATCGTCCTCTCCAGCACGCCGGCCTCGATCTCCCGACAGTACTCGCCCATTGCCGCGAAGGCGGGCGCGGTCGTGGTGGATAACTCGAGCGCCTTCCGGATGGACCCCGAGGTCCCGCTGGTCGTGCCCGAGGTCAACCCCCACGCGGTGGCCCGGCATCGGGGGATCATCGCCAACCCCAACTGCTCGACCATCCAGATGGTCGTGGCCCTCAAGCCGTTGCATGACGCCGCCAGGATTCTCCGGGTGGTCGTCAGCACCTACCAGTCGGTATCGGGGGCGGGGCAGTCGGGGATCAACGAACTCTGGACCCAGACCGAGGCCCAGGTCGGAGGATCGAGCGTCCCGGACCCGGCCAAGTTCGCCCACCCGATCGCCTTCAACTGCATCCCCCAGATCGACGACTTCCTGCCCAACGGGTTCACCAAGGAAGAAATGAAGATGGTGAACGAGACCCGGAAGATCATGGAGGACGATTCGATCGACGTCTGTCCGACCTGCGTCCGGGTCCCGGTCCTCTACAGCCACAGCGAGTCGATCCTGGTCGAGACCGAGAGTCCGATCACCCCCGAGGAAGCCCGAGCCCTCTGGGCGAAGGCACCCGGCCTGACGATCCTCGATGACCCCTCGAAGTTCTCCTATCCGCTTCCGGCCTCGGCCCGCGATCGAGACGATGTCTTCGTCGGGCGGATCCGCCAGGATCTGAAGAATCCCCGGGCTCTCCTCTTCTGGTGCGTCGGCGACAACCTTCGGAAGGGGGCGGCCCTGAATGCCGTCCAGATCGCCGAGGAACTGCTCAAGCTCGACCCCGTCACCCAGGCCGTCTGAAATCACCGAGGAACTCCCGATGTCCGCCGCACCACCGATCGAAGACTATCTCGCCGGAATCTGGGCCCTCCGGTCCGCCGTGGCGGGGATGACCCAGGAGCAACTCCGGGCCCGGCCGGTCGAGGGCAAGTGGAGCACCCTGGAAGTCGTCGCCCACCTGGCCGACTTCGATCCGATCTACGCCGACCGGATCAAGCGGATCATCGCCAGCGAGAGGCCCCTGGTCACCAGCGCGGGGCACAAGGATTACGCCGCGAACCTGGCCTATCAAGACCGCGACATCGACGAGGAACTCGACCTGATCGAGGCCACCCGCAAGTCCCTGGCACGGACACTGCGAGCGGTCGGACCCGAGGCCCTGGAACGAGTGGGACTTTATCGGGACGATCAGGGGGCCGAGGACGAGCGGACCGCCGGTCGGCTGTTCGCCCTGATCACCGGGCACATCCCCCATCATATCGCCTTCATCGTCGAGAAGCGGCGGGCGCTGGGGCTTCCCGAGGTCGTGGCCCTCGGCTGAACCCTTCGCCATGCGGAACCTCAAACTCCTGATCAGCTACGATGGGACCGGGTTCTCCGGCTGGCAAAGACAGCCAGACCGGAGGACGGTCCAGCAAGTCCTCGAAGAGGCGATCGGGCAATTGACCGGGGTCGTCGCTCCCACCAACGCCAGCGGACGAACCGATGCCGGCGTTCATGCACTCGGCCAGGTGGTCCACTTTTACACGGCCTCGGGCCACAAGCCCGAGGTCTTCGTCAAGGCCCTGAATGCGATCCTCCCGCCCGATGTCCGGGTCCTCGATGCTCGGGATGTCCCGCAATCGTTCCACTGCACGCTCGACGCGAAGGCCAAGCTTTATCGCTATGTGATCGACAACAGGCCCATCGCCGACCCGTTCCGGCTTCGCTACAGTTATCATGTCTACCAGCGACTCGACGACGAGGCGATGGACCGCGCCGCTCAGGCGCTCAAGGGTCGGCACGACTTCCACAGCTTCGAGACCAACTGGCCGAATCGGACCAGCAGCGTCCGGACGATCACTTACATCGCCGTCTCCCGCAAGGGCGACTCCGTGTGGATCGAGGTCGAGGCCGACGGGTTCTTGTACAACATGGTCCGCTCGATCACCGGTACGTTGATCCTGGTCGGCCTGGGTCGATGGCCCGAGTCGAAAGTGGCCGAGGCACTGACCGCCGAAGATCGTCGAGAGGCCGGCCCTACCGCTCCGCCTCAGGGCCTATTCCTGGTCCGGGTCCGATATGGCGGGGATCTCTGATAAGGGCTCCGATGCGCATCGTTCATATCATCACGAGGTTGATCCTGGGAGGCGCCCAGGAAAACACCTTGCTGACCGTGGATGGGCTTCACCACCGTTATGGCGACGATGTGACCCTCATCACCGGCCCGGCCGAAGGGCCCGAAGGAGACCTCTTCGATCGGGCGAAGGCCAGGAATCTGAATGTCGAGCTGATGCCCGAGTTGATCCGTGCGATCCGCCCGGCCACCGACTTCCGGGCCTATCGGGAACTCCGCCGATCGATCCGTCGACTCCGCCCCGAGGTGGTCCATACCCACAGTTCGAAGGCGGGCATCGTCGGACGGGCCGCCGCCTGGGACGAGCGAGTCCCGGCCGTCGTCCACACGATCCACGGCCTACCATTTGGCCCTTCGGAATCCCCGATCAAGAATCGACTCTACGTCGGCCTAGAACGGTGGGCCGCCCGCCGTTGCCACGCAATCGTCGGGGTCTGCGACTCGATGAACGAGCAAGCCCTGGCCGCGGGCGTCGGGAGGCCAAGCCAGTTCTCCACCGTCTACAGCGGGATGGACGTCGATTCCTTCCTCAACCCCCCTCGGGGTCGCGACGAGGTCCGTCGGGAACTGGGGCTAAAACCCGACGAGGTGGCCTTCGGCACCGTGGCCCGACTGTTCGAGCGCAAGGGTCACGATGATATCCTGGCCGCCGCCCCCGACGTCCTCCGGTCCAATCCTAACATCCGGTTCGTCTTCATCGGCGACGGGATTTGGAGGGACCGATTGAAGGCCGAGGCGAATCGGCTCGGGGTCGGCCACGCGGTCCACTTCACCGGACTGGTGCCGCCCGACCGGATCCCCGAACTCCTCGGGGCCATCGATGCGGTGGTCCATCCCAGTCTTCGCGAGGGGCTGGCGCGGGTCTTGCCCCAGGCCCTGTTGGTCGGTCGACCGGTCATCAGTTACGACGTGGATGGGGCGAAGGAAGTCGTCCTCCCCGAGACGGGAATCTTGCTCCCGCCCCGGTCGATCGACGGGCTCAAGGCCGCGATCCTCCAACTGGCCGATAATCCGACGCTTCGGGACTCAATGGGTCGAGAGGGCCGGAGTCGTTTCACCCACCAGTTCCGCTATGAGACGATGACCGAGCAACTCCGGTCACTTTACGAGCGACTGCTCGGGCAAACGGGACAGGAGAGCGGGACTCGCGCGAACCACGGCGAACTCCAGTGACTGGACCTTCCCCTTGTTCAGGTTGAAGCCCGAGAGATTCTCCACCGACTCAACCTCGAACCGGTCGTCGCCACGCATCTCAACGATCTCCGAGTCCAGGAGAGGCACCAGGATCGGCCCGTTCCGCCGGACTTCCTCCGCCATCTCGAGATAACCTCGGACGTCGCAGACCGGGCGACCCAGGGCATAGACGACCCCGGGTTCCTGATAAGTCATGATGGCCGGGCGGATCTGGGTGCGGTCGGAAAGCTCGCTGAGACGTTCGCCGACGATCCTGGAAAACCGGAACGGTTCGGCCGCCGGGAGGAACCAGGTGACGAACAGGCCCATGACCAGGGCCCAGGTGCCGATCAACCCATGAGCGGCCCGCAAGGTGTCTCCTCGAGAGATCCGGTCCCGGGCGAACCAACTTCCGGTCCCCAGACCAACCGCCATCAATCCTGAAGGCCAACGGAGCGGCTCGGGGAGGAGGATCGCCCCGACCATCAAGGCCCCCGTGGCGCCAATGGCCAGAATCCCCAGGAGTCGGAAGCTCAAACGGCCGAGCGGCCATTCCCGGAGCGAAACCCCGCGACGGGTGGCCTCGACGATCAACCAGGCGACCAGGATGGCGCAAGCCGGGATCGATGGGAGATAATAGTGAATCATCTTGGTCCCGAAGCATTCCAGGACCAGCCAGGGACCGACCACCCAGCCCAGGAGGAAGCCGAAGGCGGGGTTGATCCTCCTACGGCTCCAGGCCGCCAGGAGCGCGACGGGCAGGAGCGCCGACCAGGGATAGAAGGTCGGCAGGGCCATCGCCGCGTAATAGCCGGGGAATCCCCCGTGCTGCTCCATCCCCGTCGAGACTCGCTGGACGATCTGAGTCTGGACCGCGAATCGGAAGAATTCCCCATTCGAGACGACCCCGACCGCGACATACCAGGGGGCGATCAGGGCGAGGAAGATGGCCAGGCCGGACCTCCAGCGGAGACGGGACCAGCAGGCCGTGGGCCCGCCCCACCACCAGGAGACCACCCCCGATGCACCGATCAGGACCGGACCGACCGGCCCTTTCAGCAGCGTCGCCAGCGCCAGCGAGACCCAGAACCCAGCCGCCAATCTCCTTGAATCGCGACCGGACAGCCCCCAGAGGCAGCCCTGGGCCGAGACGATCAGCAGGGCGAGCGTCGCGTCAGTGGTCGCGAGCTTCGATTCGGTGACCATGATCGGCACCGTGGCCAGGGCCAGGGCACCCAGAAGACCAGCCCCCGGGCCAGCGATCGAGCGCCCCAATCGCCAGACGACCAGGCAAGTCGCCGATCCAGCGATCGCCGAGACGAGCCTGGCCCCGAAAGGATTGTCCCCACCCAGGGCATAACCGGCCCTCATCAGCCAGTAAATGAGGATCGGTTTGTGGTATCGGGGACGGTCGTTGAAAGTAGGATGGAGCCAGTCGCCTCGGTCCCGCATCTCGCGAGTACAAGTGGCGTACCGGGGCTCATCCCGATCCCAGAGCCCCACCTGTCCGTTACCCGAGAGGTTCAGGAACAGCGATAGAAAGACGATCAGGCAAGCCTCGCGGATCAAGCGACCTCGCGGCGAGTCTGGCTCTCCTCCGATCAGCGGCTCGATTCCATCCATGATCTACCATGACCTTCCTTGCCCTTGGTCGCCGTTCCGTCGACGAGGTTCTCGACTATAATCGAATCGCCCGATCGTGTTCAGGTCGATTCAACTCCGAGTGACCTGCCTCGATCTCGATCCCGGAACAATGCGCCGATGGCCCAGACCACCGAAGCCGCCTGCCTCCTCCAATCGGGGGCGATGTACCCGGCCCGAGTCGGGCTCCTCGACGGGTCGTCCGAGGTCCTCCTCGGGGTAAAATCGGGGGGATTCTCGCTTTATCGGGGCGATGAGCCGATCTACCATTTCGACCTCGAAGGCCGTTGGCAGCGGGCCTTTCTCGACGGGGTCCATTATCTCAAGGGGCTCGACACGACCACTAGGGCCATCCTCCGAGGGCGAGAAGGGTCGGGGATGGTCCTACGTCGCCGGATCCTCGGACCATCCGAAGCCCAGGCCCTCGACGAGTCGATCCGTCGGGATATTGGGTCACTGATCGATCGGATCGACTCGGGCAAGGTCACTTTCCTTTCGCCTCCGGCCAAGGCCAGGGAGATTGGGCCGAGCGAGCTGAGGGAATATCTCGAATGTGTCTCGGGCTGGGATCCCCGTGCCTGGGAGGCTCACCGGGCTCGATATGAGGCGACGTATGACCCCTGGCCCTTCCTTCCGCCCGATTGCCCGAATCCGATCGTGCTCCAGGCGACCACAGGCCGCGACTTCGGGCGGGCTTCGGCCAAGGAGTTTCGAGTCAGGTCGGTCCGGGAATTTGAAGAGCATCTGATCGAAGTTCGGGCCATCCTCGGCCGTCGAGAGAGCCAGTGCCGCGACCTGGTCCTGGCAGGTTCCGATGTCCTTCTCCAGCCGTTCGACCAGGTTTTCGGCTATCTGGAAGAGATCGGATCGCGGTTTTCGGAGTACCTGGGGCCGGATCGCCCGGGGGCCCATGCAAGGAATTCGCGAGCCAACGAGATCCATGCCCTCCTCGACGATTTCCCGACCTCGTTGCCGGACCCGGAGGGATGGCGTCGCTGGAAGGGCGGGCGACTCGGTCGAGTCACCCTCGCGATCGAGTCGGGGGATCCCACCATCCGGCGAGTTTTCGGGAAATTCTGGAAAGACGAGTCTTTGCACGCGACCCTGGCGAATATCAAGGGAGCGGGGATAGGGGTCGGTCTGGTGGTCCTGCTGGGAGCGGGGGGTCGTTCGGGAGCCGAAGCCCATCTGGGCATGACTTCGGACCTGATTCGCTCACTCCCGATGGACGAGACCGACCTGGTCTGGTTGGTCGATGCCCGGATTCTCGGGGATTCCTCGGTCATTGGCGAACCACTCTCCGACGACGAGACGGCCGGTCAGATCCTCGGGCTCAAGCAGAGGATCGCAGGCGGCCAGACCTCGAAAGGCCCCCGACTGGTGCCCTACAATCCCGAAAAGCAATGGACCTGATCTCCCACCTTCTCGACCTTCGGAGCCCTTCGGATGAATCAGGTCCGTGTCCACTTGATCGGGTTCGCCCTGATGGTCGCCCCGGCCTGGGCCGATGGGCCCCCGGCGGGAAATCCGGCCGACTTCAAGTTGCTGGTTGCCGGGTATGGGCTGGCAAAAGACCCAGTCTACACCGAGGAGCTTGTCGCGATCTCCGGTCGGATCTACCTCTTCGCGTCCAATTCCCACGAGATCTATGTGATTGATCCGTCGAAATCCAAGGTCGACTTCCTGGACCTCGAGCGTCGGCTCCAGTCGTCCATCACCTATGCCCAGATCGAGGAAGGTCAAGGCCGGGTCCGGAAGACGCTCGCCGGGGCGATCGAGCAACGGGAAAAGTCGGGGAAGCGAGCCGATCAGATCGAGGCGGATATGACCCGGAACCTGGCCGAGCCTCGATTGAAGATCATTGAGGAAGCCGGATCGGGACGCCTTCAACTGAGTAATCCATCCGTCGAGGTCATCGCCAAGGGCGATCCCGAGGCCGATCCTGGGCGACTCGACCTGATCTCGCGATGCTTGACGACCATTGCCAGGCTGGGGGCGTTCCTGACTCCGAACGATCTGCCCCCGTTCGTTGAGATCGAGACCATCGCCGCGATGACCGGCCCGCGCAAGCTCCGGCCGACCGAGATCTCCTACCTCTACCGGCTGGCCGGCCCTCCCCAGAAATTTCGGCGGACCTACCGGCTCGTCGACTCCTTGACCGACCGAGATCGGGAAGCGATCCGTCGGATCGAGCGATTCCGGGAATCGGCCCCGATCGTCCGTTACGAAAAATACCGCAAGTCGCCTTGAGTTTGCCCTACTTCAACTCCCCGCCGGGAGGTCGCGACGGAGGAAGATCACATAACCG
Source organism: Tundrisphaera lichenicola (assembly GCF_051175385.1). GTDB lineage: Bacteria > Planctomycetota > Planctomycetia > Isosphaerales > Isosphaeraceae > Tundrisphaera > Tundrisphaera lichenicola. The sequence continues at coordinate 1,976,841 of NZ_CP195106.1, forward strand.
ATGGCCACGCCCACCGTGCCGATGGTCGCCAGGATCCCGCAGTTGAAGGCCAGGAACTCCCCCTTGGTGATCGCCTCGACCGGGTTGTAGGCCTTGAAGATCGAGAGCTTCCCCAGCCACTTCCATTCCTCCAGGGAGGGGATCGACGCGACCACCAACGCGACGAACATGGCCAGGGTGGCGATCGACGCGATCATGGTCGGTCGCCAACGGACCAAATCTCCGGAGGAGAGCAAGAGGGTGTATCCGTAGATCGCCCATCCGAATGCCAGGAGATTGAACGCCGGCTTCGAGAGGCTCTGGACCGAGGGGGGCGACTCCAGGGTGTTGTACTGGGTCCCCGCCAGATTGCCCAGGACCATGGCCAAGCCCATCAGGACCATCCCGAGGAGGCCGACCGCCAGTTGAGAGGCGACGAACGAGGTCCGAGAAACCGGTCGGGACATGACCAGGTCCATGGTCCCTCGTTCCAGCTCACCCGCGATCGCCCCCGATCCTCGGGAGATTGCCCAGACCGAAAATATCAGGAGGATGAACGGATGGTTCCAGAAGGCCATCTCGATCGCACCGGTCGAGAAGTCCATGGCGGCTCCGCCCAGGCCACGGAGCATCCGCATTCCACCGGGACCACCCCCGGTCGCCTCGCGGATCGACTTCTCGATCCGATGGGCGACGTGAACGAAAAGCCAGCTCAACCAGAATAGCGACAGGAGCATCGTGCCCAGCATCCAGCGCGAATCGCGGAGATTCTTGCGGACGAGGCTCAGGAAGGCGGTCATGACGATTAGGACTCCTCATCCTCGATGGCTTCCGGCCCGTGAAAGCGGTCGTAGAGCGCCCGAAGGTCCTCGGTCCCGATGGCAAGGTCGAGCACATCTTGCGATCGGAGCCAGTCCAGGAGCGGGCCGATCCCTCCCCGATGTTCCAGTAGGTCGACGTCCCCATCGCGTCGGCGAAGCGTCAGCTCCAGTTCCTCGGGGAAATGTTCCGGGGGGCCTCCGATGTATTTGACCAGGAGCATCCGAAGGCCCTTGCGGACGTGCATGTCCTCGACATGCATCAGCCGACCATTCCTCATGATCGCCACGCGATCGGCGACTTGCTCGACCTCGGAGAGGACGTGGCCCGAGAAGATCACGGTTTGGCCCGAGCGTCGGGCCTCCGTGACTAGCCCGAGGACGTCGGCCCTCGCCGAAGGGTCGAGCGCCGAGGTCGGTTCGTCGAGGATCAGGACCTCGACCGGATCGGCGAACGCCTGGGCCAGGGCCAGCTTCTGCTTCATCCCGGTGGAATAGGTCCGGACCTTCCGTCGGAGGTTCAGGCCCATGATCCGTTCGGCGATCGCTACGGCGCGATCGAGCCCCACATCGCCCCGGAGCGAGCTGAGAAACTTCAGGAGGTTCAGGCCGCTCATCGAGCCGATCAAGCGGAGTTCACCCGGAAGGTACGAGACCGTATCCCGGACCTCCAGGCTCTGACGCCACGAGTCGAAGCCCGCTACGCTCGACCGCCCGGACGAAGGCTTGAGGAATCCCAGGAGTAAACGGATGGTCGTGGTCTTCCCCGATCCGTTGGGACCCAGGAGCCCGAAAACTTCCCCCTTGCGGACTTCCATAGTCAGGTCGCGCAGGGCGACCGTCGATCCGTAGACCTTGCCCAGTCCCGCCGTCGCGATCATCGACATCCCCCGCCTGCCGTTCGATCGAGCCGTTCTGCTCACGACCCTCGAATGTTTCAGTTGAACGCAACGCGAGGGCCCGGTCAATCATGGTTCGACCCCTTCCCCGAAACTGCACCTCGAAGCGAAAGAGAGACGAGCGGATCCGTCAATCCGTACCGCCTGGTCTAAAGAGAGTCTGAGATTTTTTAAGCAGAAAATCCCTAGCAACAAATGGCCATGGAAAAGGTAAGATTTTTCCAAATTCCGGAATATGAAGTCTTGAATTTCTAAACTGGGCGCTTTACAAAGTTAGGGACGGCCAATCATGACTCAAGTGGTCAATGTCAACACGCATGCGTATGTGGGGAGTTCGGGCTCTTGACGAGAGAGGCCAAAACCTCCGATGAACTTATTCGACTCAGTTCCCGATTACTCCTCCTTCCCTTCGATCTCACAGGGACATTAACGCTTAAAAAGGAGATCGAGACGTCTCAGCATCGTGAACGGAGAGGTCCTGAATCAGGACGATCGAGAGTGTCGTCGATTCTGAGACCTGAGATGAATGAAATGGCACAAGGACTCGACGAGCCGCATATCGCGGGTCGAAAAGCCCTACAGATCGAAGATTAGATCATCCTTCGTCTCGGTTCGATGGGGAAGCGAGGACGAGAGTGATCTTTCAGTCCGCCCGGAAGATCAAGGAATTGGTGTGGTCGATGACGACCAGAGTGCCAACAATGATCGGGGATCCATCCATGCAAGGTGCAAATCGGGCTTCAGATCGCTCAACAACTTCCGACCGGCCCAGGCTTTACCTGCCGGCCGCCGAAATCGTAAGTTCCGCTCGTTGGCTCATCAATGGCTTCCCGGCGACGGTGCTGGTCTGGACGGCGGAGGAATGGGCCCGACTGACGGACCGACCCAAGGATGCCCAACCCTATTCCAACGGGACCTGGTGTGCCCTCAGGATCGATTGAGGGCCATGCTTCGGATCAGGCCCGCCGGATCGTCGGTGAAGATTCCCATGACTCCCATCGCGGCGAGTCCAAGAATCGGGCCCGACAATCCGGAAGTATTCACGGTATAAGTCAGAAGTGGCCTGTTAACCACCTTGATCTTGCCGAGGAGGATCGCCTCGAAAGGGGCGTGGAGAGCCTCCGCGCCGACTCCCTCCACCAAGGAGTCGCCGTCTGGTATGGCTCCGTCGAGGACCAGTGCTCCCGTCGCGACCCCCGGTTCGAGTTTGGCCACCGAACGGACCGTCTCGTGATCGAATGACGAGACCGTGACTCGATCCTCCGTGGATGAGGTCCGGATCGCGCCGAGGACCGCATCCACGAGCGAGTTCCTTTGGCCCATCGAGGGTTTGATCTCGACGTTGACGGCCCAATCGAGAGATTTTGTCAGTTCCAGGGCTTCGGCGAGTGTCGGGATCCGGACCAACCCCGAGGCGTATCGGGTCCGTGCCTTCGAATCGAGTCGGGCTAGCGTCCCGAAACCGGTCGCCGAGCGTGCCCCGCCCGACGGATCGACGAACCAGGAACCCGCGTCGAGAGATTTGATTTCGTCGAGGGTGAAGTCGGCCACCTGGAAACCCGAGGCCATCCGGGGGTCGCCCGAGAATTTTCGGGCGACGTCCGTCGTCCGGCCTAGCGACTCGTCGTGGAGGACGACCGGTATACGATCGCGGGTCAACTGGACGTCGAGTTCCCAGCCGTCCGCCCCCGCCTCATAACCGAGGCGGGCGGCTTCGAGCGTATTTTCGGGAGCGTGAAACGAGTCGCCACGATGGGCCAGGATCAATGGCCGAGCCATCCGGGATGCGTACCAGGATCGGAACCGGTTCGGAATCAACGGGCACGCCGCCGATGGACCACTCCGTTCATCCCGTTGATCTGGTAGCTGTTCCCGCGCCCCGTCTGCTTCTGGATCGTGCCGATGAGGCCCCCCATGGCGTTGGTCGTCTGGGGGCCGGTGTTCGGGCGGCTGGCCGAGAAATAGGCACTCAGGTCGGTCCCGGGCCCGTAGCCCGATAATCCGAAGCCCGAGTAGTTCGGGTAAGTTCCCGGGAGCCCGTAGTTGCCGAACCCTCCGTTCACATCGTAATAGCCATCGCTGATTCCGGCGCCCGGGAAGGTGGCGAACCCATTATTGGTGACGGCACTCGAGAAGGACTGGGCGTTCGCCAGGTCCGACATCCCGGCGATGAGGGCGAGAGCGACGAGGCTGGACTTGAGAACAGTCATCGGACCACTCCTGCACGATCGATCGAATCCGGGGGCATCCGCCTCCCCGGTTATCGGCGGGACGCCCCCGTCGACTTTCTCCGATTATAGGACCGGGGAAGGCCCGCGACGTGACGTACAATCACGAAATCGTCACGTCGAGTCATCCAGACTTGCACGATCGGAGGGCCTCGCGGAGGGCGAGGCCGGCTTCCCGGATCGCGACTCGACCCTGGTCGAACGAGTCCGCCATCTGGAGGAACCCGTGGATCATCCCATCGAATCGCCGGAGTTGGACCGGGACTCCCGCTTCTCGGAGCCTCCCGGCGTAAGCCTCCCCCTCGTCTCGTAGCACGTCGTATTCGGCGGTTAGTATCAAAGCGGGGGGTAGTCCCGCCAGGTCGGCAGCCTTCAAGGGCGAGGCCAACTGGGAACGACCGTCCTCGGGAGTGGCGAGGTACTGGCCCCAATACCAGCCCATCATCTCTCGGGTCAGGCCGAAGCCCTCGGCGTTCTCGGAATAGGACGAGGTCTCGAGGGAATGATCGGTAATCGGATAGATCAGGAGTTGGAATGCCAGCGGGAGGTCCCCCCGATCTCGGGCCTTCAGGGCGACCGCAGCCGCCAGGTTTCCCCCCGCACTATCGCCCCCGACGGCGATCCAGGCCGGGTCGATCCCGAAGCGGGATGCCTCCTTTGCCACCGCCGAGACGACCCGGAAGCAGTCGTCCAGGGGTTCGGGAAATTTGGCCTCCGGTGAAAGCCGGTAGTCGACCGAGATCACGACGGCCCCCGAGGCGTTGGCGAGCCTCCGGCAGAGGTTGTCGACCGTCTCGATGTCTCCCAGGACCCAGCCGCCCCCGTGGAAGAAAATCAAGGCCGGGCTCGGGGCCGGTTCTCCGTCGATCGGCCGATAGATCCGGATCGGGATCGATGGGGAGATCACCCGGTCCTCGACCTCGGCGACCGGGTCGGGCGGCCCTCCGACGGCTCGCATCGCCCGGAAGAGGGTACGGGCCTTGGGCGGGGCCATCGTGTGGAATCCGGGGACTCGGAGCGAGGCCATCTTATCGAGATAGTCGCGGGCCTGGGGATCGAGGGGCATGAGGATCACCTTCACCTTGACGAATCCGAGAGCGATCGCGGGGGCTATCAGGATAATCGTGGCAGCCTCCGACCGGAAAGCCGCCGCCGGCGTTTCGGGTTCCTTGCAATCTCGGTCGGCTCCACTACAGTAGGGCGGCCATCGACCACAATCCGAGGAATGATCCGAGATGATCGACCGAGACCTTCACGCCTTGTCCGGGGAGGATCAGGCCCGACTGGCCCGCGCCCTGATGCGTCGGCAAGGAAACCTGAGCCTCCGGGTAGCCGCCGTCTTCGTGATCCTCGTCCTCGGGGTCCCGTTGGTGAACTACCTCGCCCCGGATTTCGCGAATTCGTCGATCCTCGGATTCACCGCCTCCTGGCTCTTCCTGGGCGTCCTGATCTACCCGATCACCGTGATTCTCTCCTTCTACTTCGTCTCCGCGTCGAACCGGATCGAGGGGGAATGCTCGGACTGGCGGAAGACCCTGGCCGAGGAGGAGGGCCGATGAGCACCATCTCCTGGATCCCCGTCGGGTTCGTCGCCTTGATGACGGCCGCCACGATCCTCCTGGGAATCTACGCGACCCGTAAGGCCAGGACCGCGTCCGACTTCTTCGTGGCCGGTCGTTCGGTCAGCGTCTTCTGGAACGCCTCGGCGATCTCGGGCGAGTATCTCTCGGCCGCCTCATTCATGGGGATCGCCGGGCTCCTGATGAAGAACGGGTACGATGCCCTCTGGTACCCGGTCTGTTATGCGACGGGCTACCTATTCCTCCTCCTGTTCATCGCAGGGCCGCTCCGGCGGTTCGGGGCTTATACGATCCCCGACTTCGCCGAGGGCCGGTTCGACAGCCCGACCTTTCGCAAGGTGGCGGTGACGTTCGTCCTGTTCATCGGCTTCTTCTACACGATGCCCCAGATGAAGGGGGCCGGCGTGGTGATGGGCCAGATCCTGAACTGGCCGTACTGGGCCGGGATCGTGGTGGTGGGCGTGGTCATCACCTTCAACGTGGCGTTCGGGGGGATGAAGGGGATCACCTTCGTCCAGGCGTTCCAGTACTGGGCCAAGCTGTTCGCGATCTCAATCCCTGTGTTCGTCCTGGGGTCGGTCCTGGGGGGTTATTCCGGGAACATGGCGAAGATCGACGACCCCTCGAAGGTCGACGCCTTGCCGCAGGCCACCTCGGGCGCCGTGATGAAGATCAAGGGGGTCCTCGGCTACCCGGCGAACGTCCTGTCCTTCTCGCCTCGATCCGTCTCGACGATCCGATTCCCCAACGGGGCGACGCTTGGCAAGGTCTCCACGGTCCGAAAACCCGGCCCCGGCGAAGATCCCATCAACGGATCATTCGGGTCGATCTTCGTGGGCGAGAATCCCGCAGGGTCGCCCGAGACCCTGGACGGGCCGGACCGGAGAACGAGGCTCGCGATCCCCGAAGGGAACGGGCCGATCCGGCTCGAACCGGGAACGATCCTCCAGGTCGGTCCCGTCCTGGTCACGAAGGGTGGGGCGCCGGTCGTCCAGGACGATCGGCCGGTCACGACCGCGATCAAGTTCGAGTTCCAGGAACCCGCCGAGGCCATCCTGAGCGGCGACGTCCCGAATGCTCCGCCCAACCGGGCCTGGCTCCGACCGTTCGGCCCCCTGACCTCGAAGCACGGCTACCCGCTCCTCTACACTTACTCGCTGATCATCGCCCTGATCTGCGGGACGGCGGGCCTGCCTCATATTCTGGTACGGTTCTACACCAATCCCGATGGTCGGGCCGCCAAGCGGACCACACTCTGGGTGATGGTGATGCTCGGGGCCTTCTACGTCTTCCCCCCGGTCTGGGGCACGCTCGGGCGGAATCATCTGCCCTCGCTCTACGCGAACAATTCGACCGACGCCGTGGTGATCCGGCTGCCGACCATCCTGCAAAATCCGCTCTGGGGCCAGATCCTCAGCGGGATCACCAGCGCGGGGGCGTTTGCGGCGTTCATGTCCACGTTCTCGGGCCTGCTGGTGAGCATGTCCGGAGCCCTGGCCCACGACATCTACGGGAGGATTCTCCGTCCTCAGTCCTCCCCGGAATCGCGGCTGATCGCATTCAAGGTGGCGGCCGTCCTGATCGGGGTCGTCTCGATGGCGCTGGGGTTCCTGGTCGAGTCGTTCGACATCGCCTTGATGGTCGGTTGGGCGTTCGCGATCGCGGCGTGCTCGTACTTCCCGCTGCTCTTGCTCGGTTCGTGGTGGAATGGCCTGACCAAGATCGGAGCGGGGGGCGGGATGCTGGCGGGGGGCTTGCTGTCGGTCTCGGCGATCGTCTCGACGATGCTGATCGACAAGAAGGTGATCCACCTGGATGTCTCGCCGCTGACCCGGTCGCTCCTGGAGCAGCCGGCCATCTGGGGAGTCCCGCTCTCGGTGGGCGTGATGGTCGGGCTCTCGCTACTGACCCCCAAGCTTGTCCCGGCCGACATCCACCTCAAGATGCTCCGCCTGCACGCCCCCGAGGAACTCGGGCTCTCGAAGAACTACATTGAGCATTGAGCGAGGCTGAATCGCGTGATAGATCGGGTCGTCGTCAGGCGGTCGACATGCGAACTTGCACCAATTTCCTTCTCTCTGAACTGATATCAATTTCCTTCTCGTTCTTGGTAGTGAAGCCACGGATCGAGTGAATGCTGGGACCGAACCATTTAATGATGTTCTTGAACACAATTTGGTTAGGGTTGGTAGTTCGAGATTTCTCCCGGCTGGAAAAACAACAAGCCTCGGATTAGTGGGGTTGCGAAAGTAGCAAGGGCGGGACGGGGGGAGGCGTTGTTCAATTGGGGGAATCCGCGTAGAATGGGGGGTTTCTGTAATCGTTCGATGGGGACAGAGTTATGAAGCCGGTTTGGGTGATGCATTGTATTCATCTAGGTATGTTTGATATTGAGCGACCTTTCGAATCCTCGGTCGATAAATTCACGAACGGAATGGGGGCAGTTTATAATGCGTTGGATGGATTGGGATTTCATCCAGAGGCAACACAACTGTTAGATTTATACCGGGATTACATAGCAATCGTTGAGAAGAAGAACGACATCGACAAGACGATGCGTCTGGACTATTCGCCGGAGTTCTTCCAGTTCGACAGGGATTGGAGAAGTTTTATTCAGACCGTTTGGAGTGAAATTAACAGCCGGTTTCGAAGTCGGTACATGCTAGTTTTGGACGACAATCCGGTGATCACTTCCCTTCGGATACTGATCAGCAATTTGACGGTCGAAGAGGAGAAGATCATTGCAGAAGATGCGTTGCGATGCCTGGAGACGGGATCTTATCGTTCCGCAACTGTGATGGGTTGGAACCTCGTTTTCGAACGGCTACGCCAATGGATTTTCACGAGCCATCGCAAGGTTCGGCTGAATAAGTTCAATGCTATCCTGATGACTCATTACAAGAACAAGAACAATTTGCACGAGCCAATCAAAATATACGAAGATTTCTACGTTCATTCAGAGCGATACATTATTGAGATCGCCTATGAGGCGGAATTGTTTCCAAAGCACAAGCATCAAATCCTCCTTAACGCCTTGACCGATCGCAATCACTTCGCACATCCGACAACTCGTCAGGCGACTTCCGCCACTGCGGCGGGATATGTGGAAAATTTGATCATCAATATTCTGAATGACCCGCTCTTCAACAAACCGCCAAAGGTTGTTAAGCCAGCGGAGGATAAGCCTCCCGATGGAAATTAGAGTCGCCAGGTATACCAAGTTTGATCAACGTGTGGATACGTCCTCCGGGAAATCGGTGTCAGCCCCCATGCCGCCCTTCGGGCGGCACCCGAACCGATGAAAATCGGGCGGGCGGTCGCTACAGTGAAGTCGTCCCCTCGCACGGCTTGACGCCGATATGAAACTGGTGCTTCGAGCCCGCGTGTCAGCCTGGCGCAAAGGCATCGCGCGTACCCAAACCTGTCGCCCGAGCTTACCACTCGGAGCACGTCGAGCAGAGTGCTTTCCTCCCCGCGATGTCCCCCGTGCGAGGGGCTACCCTGGGGAGACCCGTCGATGGACGTGTTGCATGACTGCTGCGCCGGCCTGGATGTCCACAAGAAGACCGTCGTCGCCTGCGTCCGGAGGGTCCACCCCGCGGGCAAGGTCTCCAAGACCATCAAGACCTTCGCCACCATGACCGGCGACCTCCTCGCCCTGGGCGACTGGCTCGGGGCTCAAGGGGTCGCCACGATCGCGATGGAGTCCACCGGGTCCTACTGGAAACCCGTCTTCAATATCCTGGAGTCGCGGTTCACCGTAATCCTGGTCAACGCCCATCACATCAAGCAGGTCCCGGGCCGGAAGACCGATGTCAAGGACAGTGAGTGGATCGCTCAATTGCTACAACCTGGATTGTTGCGTCCCAGTTTCATCCCGCCCCAATCGACCCGGCAACTCCGAGACCTGACCCGCCAGCGGACCCAGTTGGTCGGTCAGAAGACCGCCGTCGCCAATCGGATCGCCAAGGTCCTGGAAGATGCCAACATCAAGCTCGGCTCGGTCGCCTCGGAAGTCCTGGGCGTCTCGGGCCGGGCCATGATCGAGGCGATCATCCGAGGCGAATACGACCCGGTCAAGCTGGCGGACCTGGCCCGACGCCGGCTCCGAGGTAAGATCCCGCAACTCCAACTGGCGTTGCGGGGGTCGGTGACCGAACACCACCGGTTCTTGCTCCGGACCCAGATGGATCACCTGCTTCACCTCGAAGCGATAATCCGACGCTATGAGGAGCGGATCGAGGAGACGCTCCCCCCGGCGGGGGAGCTGGTAGCCCGTCTGATGACGATCCCGGGCGTTGACGTCCGGGTCGCTCAGGTGATCCTGGCGGAGATCGGCCAGGACATGGACCAGTTTCCCTCGGCGGGGCACCTCTCGTCGTGGGCGGGTCTGGCCAGCGGCAACCACGAGAGCGCCGGAAAACGTCAGAGCGGGCGGACCACACCGGGCAACCGCTGGTTGAAGACGGCTCTGGTCCAGGCGGCCTGGGCGGCGTCGCGGGCCAGGAAGACGCACCTGGCCAGGAAATTCTCCCGGATCGCGAGAAGCCGGGGCCAGAAGCGAGCCGCCATCGCGGTGGCTCATACGCTCCTGGTGATCATCTACCACTTGCTCAAGGAGAAGACGACGTACCGGGAGATCGTCGATCAGAACGAAGCGGCCTGACCATCCAGCCGAACTCCCGAGCTACCCGAGGTCGCAAACGCCCCCCCAAGCGAGCCGACCCCGATCGCCGTCCGTCTGGTGATTGCGAACGTCAATCGAAATTTTCTGAGCAGTTCATCATTCCCCATAAAATCAGTCAATTGTTCGGCGAATCTCGGTCAGATGGGACGCCCACTTCGACCGACTGACTACGATCTGATCTATCATGCGATCAATCGCGGCAATAATCGCGTGTCCTGTTGGGCGGCAAACTTTCACCGGGTCGATGCGATCCTAAGGGGCTCAGTGGGCCTTGCCCACCCCGGTGGCTACCGATAAGGGCTTGGATCACACCTCCAGGCCCACGGCTCGCATCAGGGCCAGGGCGTTGCTCTGTGTAACGATCCCGGGCCTCATCTTGTAGTCGAAGGCGAGTCGTCCGGACTCGTCGAGGTGGTCGGCGAAGTGGACGTTCATGGCCCGGGGGGCGAGCCGGCCGGCGACCTCGGCCAGGGTCAGGTCGTGTGTGGTGAACAGGCCGATGGCCCCCCGGTCGATCAGGCCCCGGATGACCGCCTCGGCCCCTTGAAGCCGATCGTGCGAGTTGGTCCCGTGGAGGACCTCGTCGATCAGGAAGAACAGCGGTGGCGATCCTCCGGCCATCTCGACCAGCTGCTTGAGCCGGAGGATCTCGGCGTAGAAACGCGACCGGCCCGCCTGGAGCGAGTCGTGGACACGGAGCGTCCCGCCGATCGTCAAGGGGGAGAGCCGGAGCCACTTCGCCCGGACTGGCGCCCCCATCTGGGCCAGGACCGCGTTGATCCCGAGGGTCCGGAGCCAGGTGCTCTTGCCCGACATGTTCGACCCGCTGACCGCCAGGACTCGCAGCTCGCCGCCGAGCTTCAGGTCGTTCCGGACGCAGACCGACTCGGCCAGGAGGGGATGACCGATCGACTCCCCTTCGTAGATTGGGCCATCGGGCAGGATCTCGGGGAACGGGTCGGCCGGGTTCTCGAAGGCGTATTCCGCCAACGAGGCCAGGGCCTCGAATTCCCCGACCACTTTCAACCATCGGGCAATCGAGGCGCCTTCCGTCGCTCGCCAGGACTCGATCGCCAGGCCGAGTTGGGTCTTCCAGAGCAAGAGCGAGCTGAACAGGGCGAAATAGACGTTGTGGCGGGCTTCCAGCCATTGGACCAGACCGGCCAGGTGGGCGATCTGCCGCGAGGCCGGAAGGCCTTGATCCCCGAGGCTTCCCTTCAACATCCGAAGCCGGGGCGAGTCGAAAGGTTCGTCCTCGATTCGTTCCAGCAGACCCGCCAGCGTGACCAGTTCGGCCGATCGATCCTCGACCCCCGCCACCGCATGAGAGGTCCGACGGGCCAGCAGGGCGGCGATCGCCGCCTCGACGGCGAGACAAACGAAGCAGACGAAGCCACCCAGGAAATCCGCGAGCCAGGCGATCAACGAGCCGACCGTCAGCAAGGTCGTGAGCAGGATTAGGAGCCTCAGCCATCGGCTGGCCTTCCGCTGGGGCATCGCCCCCCAGGCGGCCAACCCCTCAGGAGGGCCGCTCGATCGGACCGCGTCCCCGCGCAGGGAGAGATCTTCGCGAAGGTCGAGCCGGGGTCGGAGTTCGATGATGGCTTCGCGACGCTCGGCGATCTCCCCGGGAGAGGCGGGACTCAGGAGCCAGGAGGCCAGCACGGCTTCGCCCGTCGGGGTCCTCGCCGTGCAAAGCCGCTCGAAAAGCGAGCCGACGCCGAACAGGTCGAGGTCGGCCGCGTAGGGATGATCCTCATCCAGGAAGCGAGTCCCCGGGACGCCCAGCCCCGACCATCGGCCGTCGAGCCGAGCTAATGCCCGCTCATGGAGGGCCACCCTGCCCTCGGCCTTCCGACGATCGGTCGTGATCCGCCCATGTAGGAACACGACGACCGCGAACCCGACGAAGGGCAAGCACGCCCAGACCGGCCCCAAATTGCCCCGCCAGGCCAGGATGGCCAGCACGATCCCGGCCAGGAAGAGTCCGAGCCGAACATTGCCCAGGGCGTCGTCCTGTCGGGCAAGCCCGGTCGCTTTCGATCGGCTCTCGTCGTGCCTCCGGCGATACTCGGCCCGAGGGTCATCCCCGACAACCGTCGCTTTCCCCGTTCGATGATCCAAGGCCGAATCCCCCGACTCTCCCCGAACCTCGACGGGAGACATCCCCAATCGGAGGCGTGTTGATCGTAATCGCGATAGGCGGAAGCCTCAACCCGAGCGAGAGACATCGGGCCTGGGAGCGGCTCGGGACTATCTCGGGATTGTCGAGGAGTCATTGAACCTTATCGGGCGGGCGACTAGACTACTCGTCCGCTTTCACGAGGCGAAATGGACCAGACTTCGAACGTCGGCGGCTTTCGCCGCAAGGGATGAAATCGACATGCAACGCACCTTGATCATCTTCAAGCCCGACTGCGTCCAGCGGCGCCTGGTGGGTCAGATCCTCCAGAGGTTCGAGGCCAAGGGCTTGCGGGTCGCCGCCTTGAAGCTCCTCCAAGTCGACCGCTCGCTCGGCGAGCAGCATTATGGAGAGCACAAGGGCAAGCCGTTCTTCGAAGGCCTGATCGACTTCATCACCGGCGGGCCGGTCGTCGTCGGTGTCCTCCAAGGAAACGAGGCGATCGCCGTGGTCCGGACCATGCTGGGTGCCACGAACGGCGTTGCCGCGGCCCCCGGGACCATCCGCGGGGATTTCTCGATCAGCAAGCAGAATAACCTGATCCACGGGAGCGACAGCCCGGAGTCGGCCGAGCGTGAAATGGCCCTCTGGTTCAAGCCCGGCGAGATCGTCGATTACGAGATCGCGGGCTCGGAGTGGGTCTTCGGAGGGGCCTGAGGCCAGGTGGCCTGAAGGATCGATGCGGAACAGCCGGTTCGTCGCGGGAAGATTCCGAGACGACCGGCTTTCCCGCGCCGACTCGATCCGGGAGGGAGATCGCGATGGCGGACTCGGATGCGGCAAAGGAGATCGCCTCGCTTCGGTCCGAGATCGAGCGACATAATCGCCTTTATTATGTCGATGCCGAACCGGTCATCAGTGATCGCGAGTACGATCGGCTGATGGCCAGGCTGGAGGAGTTGGAGGCCCAGTATCCCGAGCTGGTCACCCCCGACAGTCCGTCGCAAAGAGTCGGCGGCCAGCCCCTGGACGAGTTTGCCACCGTCGTCCATGCCTTGCCGATGCTCTCGATCGAGAACACGTACAACTTCGACGAGGTTCGCGAGTGGGATGCTCGGGTCCGGAAGGCACTCAATCCCGGAGAGTCGGTCCGATACGCGGTCGAGCTGAAGGTTGACGGCGTGGCGGTCACGATCCGATTCGAGGGCGGGAAGTTCACCCTGGGCGCGACCCGAGGCGACGGGTGGCAGGGAGATGACATCTCGGCCAACCTTCGGACAGTTCGCGGGATTCCCATGATCCTGGGCGACCATCCGCCCGAGATCCTGGAGGTGCGCGGCGAGGTCTACATGACCAACGCCGAATTGATCCGGCTCAATGAAATCCGGGCCTCCGCCGAGGAACCCCTGTACGCCAACCCCAGGAATGTCACGGCCGGCTCGCTCAAGCTGCTCGACTCGAAAATCTGCGCGGCCCGTCGCCTCAAGTTCATCGCGCATGGGCTGGGCGAGACCCGCGGGATTGTGGCCGGTTCTTACTCGGAGATCCTCGGGCGGCTCAAGAGCTGGGGCCTCCCGGTCAGTCCCCACAATGCCTTTTACGATGGGATCGACGAGGTGATCGAGCACGCCGTCCGATGGCAGACGCTCCGGAATGACCTGGAATTCCAGACCGACGGACTTGTCATCAAGGTCGACGACCTCCGCCAGCGCGAGCGCCTCGGGAATCGAAGCAAGAGCCCGCGATGGGTCATCGCCTACAAGTACGCGGCCGAGCAGGCGGTGACTCGTGTCATTCAGATCGGAGTCCAGGTCGGCAAGACCGGCAAGCTGACCCCGGTGGCCGACCTCGAACCCGTCGGACTGGCGGGCACGACCGTCCGGCGGGCCAGCCTGCACAACGCCGACGAGATCGCCCGGAAGGATGTCCGGGTGGGCGACATGGTCGTCATCCAGAAGGCGGGCGAAATCATCCCACAGGTCGTCCGGGTCGAGACCGAGGCCCGAAAGGGCTCCGAGATTCCTTTCGTCTTCCCGACGCTCTGTCCGAGTTGCAACGCTCCCGTCGAACGCGAGCCCGACGGCGTCGACTATCGATGCACCAATCCGCCCTCCGCCTGCCCCGAACAGCTCAAGGAGGCCATCCGCTGGTTCGCCCATCGCGACTCGATGGACATCGAGGGGTTGGGAATCAAGCTGATCGAACAACTCGTCGATCGCGGGCTGGTTCGAAGCCAGGCGGACCTCTACCGGCTCGACGAGGATACCCTGGCCGGCCTGGACCGGATGGGGAAGAAGTCGGCACACAATCTGATCGAAGGTCTGGAGGCCAGCAAGACACGTTCGTTGGATCGATTCCTGACCGGCCTGACGATCCGACATGTCGGGACTCGCGGTGCCGAGGTCCTGGCCGAACGGTTTGGCACCCTGGAGGCGGTCCGATCGGCAAGTCTGGCCGAGCTCGAAGGCGTCCCGGAGATCGGCGGAGTGGTCGCGGCCAGTGTTTTTGAGTTCTTCAATCATGATTCAAGCCGGAAACTAATCGACGACTTGCTCGCGATCGGGGTCGCTCCGGCCCAGGTCAAGCCCGCCACCGCCCCGAGCGGTCGCCTTCCGCTGGCAGGCCAGACACTCGTCCTCACCGGGACGTTGCCCAACCGGACCCGGCCCGAGGCGGAGGCCCTCATCAAGCAACTCGGGGGGAGGGTGACCGGCTCGGTTTCGAAGTCGACCAGCATGGTCCTGGCCGGTGCCGACGCGGGAAGCAAGCTGGAGAAAGCTCAATCCCTCGGGATCCCCATCATTGACGAGGCCGAACTCGACCGACTGGCCTCGACCAACTGAATGGTTGCTCGCTGGTACCTCAACTGGTACGATCGCCCATTTCAATCCGGAATGTCCGCCCGGCCCACCCTCCGATATCGCCCCACGATCCTCGCTTACCCCCGAATCTTGAACCTTCTTGAACTTTTAAAATCGCTGATGAGTCCGATTCGTCCGCCCAGTGATGTGTCGAATCTCGTCGAGGAAAATGGATGCCCCCGATGCACCTGCACGTGAATCTCAATAGTCTCGCGGCCATCCTCTGGTCGGGAATGCTGATCATCGCAGGGTCGATCTGGGTCCTCTCATCTCAAGTCCGACGACTGGTCGACCATATGGAAGAGCAAGCGAAAGCCGGGGAAGCCTCGGGGCGAGCGATCCGCAAGGCATTGAATGGTTCGACCCCGCCGGTCGTCCGGAGGATCGTCGAACGAGAAGGTACGGGCGTCCATTGAGGATCGACTTTTAATCGGCGAGTTGAATTTCTCGGACCCGATCAAGCGCCTGGCCCAGATCAGCCCAGAGGTCGTTGACGGACTCGACGCCGACCGAGAGACGGATCAGACCTGGAGTGATCCCCTGACCGGCCCATTGCTCGGGTGTCTGAGAGCGGTGGCTTGAAGTCGTGGGATGGCTCAGGGTTGTTGAAACGTCCCCCAGGCTCGGGGCGTACGGGATGTGGTGCAGGGACCGGATTAAAGCGTCGGCCCGCTCGCGACTGCCGAGATCGAAGCTGACGATCGCGCCGAAGCCGCCGGTCAGGACCCGGCCGGCCAGGGCGTGGTCGGGATGGCTCGTAAGTCCCGGATAATGGACTCGTTCCACTTCAGGATGCCCTTCCAGTCGCAAGGCTAGTTCCGACGCCGAGGCGCAAGAGCGGTCGGTCCGGACCGCGAGGGTCGAGAGACCCCGAAGGGCCATCCAGGCGTCGAAGGGATTACCGGTCAATCCGAATGTCGAGGCCACCGAAGAGGCCCGATCGATCAGGTGCTTTGGTCCGATCAAGAGCCCCAGTGTTACGTCGCTGTGTCCCCCGATCGCCTTGGTGGCGGAGTGGGTCACGAGGTCGGCCCCGAGTTTCAGTGGCTGGCAGAGCAGGGGGGCGAATGTGTGATCAACGGCCAGGATCACCCCGGCTGGGCGGGTGATCGCCGCAAGGCCTTCGATGTCGGCCAATCGCAGGAGCGGGTTCGAGAGAGTCTCGACGAAGACGACGCGGGTCTGGGGCGTCAGCACCTCGCGAAGCGATTCGGGGCGGGTTCCATCGAACAGGTCGTATCCGATTCCGAATCGGGCCAGTTCTCGAGCGACCAGCACCAGGGTCCGTCCGTAAAGGCCCTCCGAGAGGGCGACCCGGTCTCCCTGCTCGAGCAGGGTCAGCAGGAGGGCCGACTCGGCCGCCATGCCCGATCCACAGACCAGGGCGGCTTCTCCCCCCTCCAACGCAGCCATCTTGGAGGCCAGCTGAGCGGCGTTGAGATGTCCATCCCGGGCATAGACGAAGCCGGACTCTCGGCCCTGATAAATCGCGTCGATCCGGTCCAGGTTGTCGAATTCGTAGACCGAGCTGAGTTGCAGCGGTGGGGACAGGGGAGGGGTCGCCGAGGGTGCGACGCGAGCAGGGCGGGCGCAGAGGCTCGAAGGGTCGGTTTCCGAAGGCTCGGTCATCAGTACGAAGGCTCCGTCAACCGGCCGCTTTCCGGTGAGTCCGACCCGCCAATCCCAGCAGTTCGATCGATTCCCCCAGCTCTTTCAAGGCCTCCCTGAGTTTTCCCTCGTTCCGGAGCTTCTCGGCCCGTCTCCGTAGGCCAGCCAGCCTCGTCCATTCCACCGGCCAAGTCTGTTCGATGGCCGCTTGCTGGGTCACGCGAACTTGCTCGGCCAGTCGGTCGACCAGTTCCTCATTGATCGGACATTCTTCGCTCCGATAGAGATGTTCCTCGACCGCACTCGCGGATCCGGCTCGTCTCTTATTCCCGAGCAGCCCCGAGGCGATTCCCTTCATCCAACCCCCTCGCCGACCATTCTCAACGTGAGCGACGGCAACCTCGGGGACCTGTTCCTCGGACTCGGGTTCGCTCCAAGGTCCAATCCGAGCGATAAGCACGGTGATGTTGTCGTGCCCTCCGCGTAGATTGGCCAGTTGAAGGAGATATCGACAAGCGTCCTTGGGGTGGAAATTCGCCGCGAAGGCCCCGAGCTCATGATCTTCAATGGGGCCGGACAAACCATCGGAACAGAGGAGGAAGACGTCTCCTGGCTCGAGCGGGTAAGGCCCTTCGATATCAACCTCGACATTCGGGTCGGGTCCGAGACTCCGGGTGATGACGTTCCGGGGGACCGCCTTGAGCGCCTGCTCCTTGGTCAGGTGGTTGCGCTTGACCAGCTCCCAGGCAAGACTATGGTCGAAAGTGAGCTGGTCGATCCGGCCGTTCCGGACTCGATAAATCCGGGAATCGCCCACGTGTGCGATCAACGCCCCCTCTGGGAGGAGGATCAGCGTGGACGTGGTCGTGCCCATGCCCTCGAATTCTTTATTAGCCGTGGCCTTTCCGTTGATCAGACTGGCGACTTCCTTGTATGCCTTGGTGATCGCCTCGGTCGGCGTGCACGACTTGGCCTTGACGTAATTATGGGGGATGTTATCGCAAGCGAGCTTGCTGGCCATCTCGCCCACGGCATGTGCACCCATCCCGTCGGCAACGACGAAAACGTGGCCTCGCTGACGCCACGTTTCCGGCCTCGAGGCGCGGACGATCTTGTAACTATCCTGATTATTCGCGCGACGCATGCCGGTGTCGGTCGCGGCGGCGTCGACAATGATGTCGTCCCAGTTCACGACCCGGCCTTTTCTCTAATTCGGTACTCGAATCATCGCCACCGACATACGGGTCAGCGGCCTTGTTGCCTATCTATGCTCGACGAGTTCAGGTTTAGCTGCTAGGTATCGCCGCCCGGGAGGATCTAACGATTTTCACCAATCACGCGACCGAGCTTCCAAGACTCACTCAATCCATCTAGTTATTGTATCGCTGGCGGATTCGATCCTGAAGAGAATTTTCGCTGGACGACCAGGGTACGCTTGAATTGGCTAACTCAGATGAATTGTCGATCGAGTCGGTAGGCATCATCCCATACTTGCGGTATCGTGATTTCGTGACGAGCCTTGTCCCAAATTTCCTTCCCTGGGCGTGCCCGAATCGATGAATTCTCCCCTCCAGCTCGACCAATTTCGCTTCGCCAAAACCACACTTTCTAATGGCCTGGAAGTCATCGCAAGGCGCCAGGGGCCGCTCCCGGTCATTGCCGTTAATCTATGGTATCACGTCGGTTCGAAGAACGAAGAGCGTCGGCAACGTGGGTTTGCCCACCTCTTCGAGCACCTCATGTTCGAAGGTTCGGAACACTACCCGGGCGATTTCTTCAAGCCACTTCAACGGCTCGGGGCGAGCATCAACGGATCGACTTCATCTGACCGGACCAACTATTACGAGGATGTTCCTGCCGCGCATGTCGAGCTGGCCCTGGCGATGGAATCGGATCGGATGGGTTTCTTCCTGCCGGCCCTGACCGAGGAAAAGCTGCGGATCCAGAAGGACGTGGTCAAGAATGAGTACCGCCAGAACGTCGCCAATCGGCCCTATGGGATGGCCTGGCGACTCCTGGCCGAAGCGATGTTCCCTCCGTCCCATCCGTATAGCTGGACCACGATCGGTCTGATGGAAGATGTTGAGGCGGCCAGCCGCGACGATGTCGAGGCGTTTTTCAGACGCTTTTACGTCCCGAGTAATGCCAGCCTGGCAATCGTCGGAGATATCGACGAGGAACGGGCTCTGGCTTTGGCGGATCGCTACTTCGGCGACTTACCCGGCGGAATCAAGGCCCCACCCGTCTGGACGCCCGAAACAGGGTTACCGGAAGGGCGAGACCTCACCTTTCGCGACCGGGTTGAGCTTGACCGGATCTACCTGGCCTGGCACACGGTCCCCCATTTCGGCCCCGATGACGCGGCCCTAGTCGTTCTGGGCGATATCCTGGGGCGTGGAAAGTCGGGACGACTCTTCCGAAGGCTCGTGGTGGAACGAGGCCTGGTTCAGGATGTCGGCGCTCATCAATCAGGTCGGGAACTGGCGGGTACATTCGGAATCACCGCCACCCTCCGCCCGGGAAAGTCGTGGGAGGAAGTTCGCGGGTTGATCGACGCGGAGATCGCCTCGATCGCCGATCGAGGTGTCGAGGAAGCCGAGCTGACCCGCGTCAAGAACGGTCGTCAGGCAGGGTTCATTTACGCGCTGGATAACGTCGGAGGTTTCGGGGGCGTGGCCGACAGGCTCAATGCCTACAACACCTACCTGGGGGACCCCGGTCGAATCACCAGTGATTTCCAGCGTTACCAGTCCGTAGACGGAGAGTCCGTCCGCAGGGCCGCCGCAACCTACCTGGATCGTGCCTCGCGGGTCTGCCTCTCCGTGTTGGGTCGGAAGCCCACAACCGTCGTCACGCCCCTCGATCGGAGAGTCCCGCCGAGCCCATCCTCAGCCCTGGCCTATCGTGCCCCAAGACCGGAGGTGCGCTCGCTCCGATGTGGGGTGCCCATCTGGTTCCTGCCTCGTCGCGATCTGCCGATCGTCGCGGCCTCATTCGTGATCGATGCCGGGGCCTCGACCCATGCGGCTTCGCAGGGCGGTCTGGCCAGCCTGACAGCCGACCTGCTCGACGAAGGGACGACCACTCGTTCCTCGCACGAGATTGCCCTGTCGATCGAGGGGATGGGGACTAGCCTCTCGGCTTCTGCGGGCTGGGACGGGTCTTACGTCGGTCTCCAGTGCCTGTCCTCGCACCTGGAGCCTACTCTGGATCTGGCCGTCGACATCCTCCGAAATCCTTCTTTTCCGGAGTCGGAATGGAATCGAATCCACGCCCAGACTCTGGCCGGACTCAAAGCCGAACGCGACAGTGCCGAAGCTCGCGCCGGTCGCGCCTTGCTCCGAGCCCTGTTCGATGTCGAACACCCTTATCGGATCCCGTCCGACGGCGATGAGTCCACCGTTTCACGATTGACGATCGACGATCTACGCGGGTTCCATCGGGGTCGCTACATGGCTGGGCACGCGGCCTGCGTCGTGGCAGGTGACGTCGATCCGGACGAAGTAGTGGCCTTGCTCGATGCTCGCCTCTCGGACTGGACGGGCGAACCTCTCCCCTCTCCGGCGATCCCGCAATCCGGAGACGCCGGTCGGTCTCGGATCCTGCTCCTGGATCGTCCCGGGGCACCCCAGGCGGTCGTCCGGGTGGGCCAGACCGGCACCAATCGGTTGGACCCCGACTTCATGGATCTGACCGTCTGGAACCAGATCCTCGGCGGCCAGTTCACATCCAGGCTCAACGCCCGACTCCGCGAGGAAAAGGGATTCACCTACGGGGTTCGTAGCCATTTCGACTTCCGGAGGGGGGCCGGACCTTTCGTGATCTCCTCCTCACTCCAGTCCGACCGGCTCGCCGAGGCGTTGGATGACCTTCGGGGTGAAGTCGTCGCCTTGCTCGGCGACCGTCCCCCTTCTATGGCCGAGCTAGACGACGCCCGAAGATCCCTAATCGAGGGACAGGCCAGGCATTTCGAGACCCCTTCCGCTTTGGTCTCTCGATATGCCGGGTTGTTTCTTCACGGGCTTCCCGACGACTATCATGCCCGATTCGCCGAGAGGCTCGAAGCGGTCCGACCCTCCACGATGGAGGCGGCCGCTCGTCGGAAAATCGATCCGACGAGCCTCGTCTTCGTCGTGGTCGCCGACGCCGAGATCGTCGCCGGACCCTTGGAGAAGCTAGGCTGGGCCGTAGTCGAGCGATTCGACGAGCGAGACGAGCCAATCCGGCCTTAAATTCGAGCTTCGTCGAGGAACCTGGGACCCTCCAAAGAATACCTTCAAGAGATCTTCGATCCCGGGGCGCGGACGACGACTGTTTTCCCGGTGTCAACCGTCGTCGTCGCGCCGTCGGGGTCGGTCACGATGGCCAGAAGGTGATAAGTTCCAGGAGCCATTGTCGGATTCAATTTCTTCCCGGAAAGGGTGAGTTTGGCCTGCTGACCTGCCTTCAATCGGACCATTTTCGAAACGTTGGCGATCGTGATGTCTTCGAACGAGCCGGTTGGGTTGAAGGATAGCTTCAGAGCGACCTTGGTCCTCTGTACAACCGGGCTAGTTGGGGAAGTCAGGAAGATCTTCTGCCTGATCCTGGAGTTTTGACCGGCTATCACCGAGGAGGGAACTGGCCCTTTGGCCGTCAGGCTCAAAACCGATTTCGGCTGGGCCGCCGGAATCGTGGAGGTGGCGACCGGCATCGTGGAGGTCGTGGGCGGGGGCTGCGCCACGGAAGAGTCCGAGGGCGGCTCGACTGCCGGAGGAGTCGTGGTCGGATCCGAACCTGATGAAACATTCACGGTGAATACTTCCGCCGTGGGTGCCCCATCCGACCCGTAGCCCAGGACCGTGATATGTGCGGTCCCGGCCGCGATGGGGGAGACGATCAGGTTGTTCCCCTGGACCGTAGCGGTGGCCACTCCCGGGGTATCGCTTGCGGTGAAGAAGAGTTCGCTGGTTGTGGACACGCTCTTGATTAAGACCAGATTAGAGGGCTGAACGGTCGCTCCCGCGGTGTAATTCAGGAGTGGAATCTGATCCAGGGGCGAGGCCAGCGGCGCCGGGGTGGGGGAAGGAACCTTCGCGATCGCGTCCATCACCGCGAGGCCGTCCGTCCCCACAACGCTCCCGAATACGGTGAACCCGCCATTCTGATTGTCGAGATTGGCCGCGTTGCTATTCGACTCATTGAAGAAGAACTGACTCGTCGCACTGTTGGGATCGTTGCCGAGCTTGGCCATCGCGATCGTACCGCGAACATTGGAGGCCCCAAACTCATTCCGGACGGGAGTGTCGGAAGCGATCGCCGAGATGCTCGGCTGAGAAGTGAGCTGGAAGCCTCCCGCTTGCCAGATGAATCCGGGGACCGATCGGTGTACGATGGTATTGTTATACGCACCTTTGTTCACGTAGCTCTGAAAATTAGCGACGGTCAACGGAGTCGTCTGGGGGGTCAGCAAGACCGGGATCGTGCCCAGAGTGGTGTCAAAGATTGCGAAGTTGGGAGCCGGCTGGGAGTCCTTGAAATAGGCGTCGAGATTTACTGGAGGCGTCGCAACTCCCTTCGTGAGGCTCAGATCCGGCAGGGGGGCCAGCGTGGCCATGGTCATCAGGCCGCGAGATTCGAGCGATTCGACCGGGTTCAGGCGGCTTGATCGACGGATACGTTCCGGTCTCTTCATCGATCCTCTCCGGAAGACTTTTCGTCTGGCATTCTGGTCGATTCTGCCAAACAGGATTCCCGGCCGAGAACATTTCTCGGGTCCAGGCGGATGGGCCTGGATAGGGCCCATTGCGATACCCGTTGCAAATCGAAGCTGTGCTTCCGGACTGGGATCGCGCCGAATTTCTCGTAATTACTGCCGATCGAGGTTTCAGGACACCCCAATTTTTAGTGATTCTCACCGAGGTCGCTCTGGTGAGCGGGTTGTTATTTTATGATTGATAATGAAACTCGACCGGCGGTCGGATCTTCTCGGCATCCATTTGACCGACCCAGGGCCTGTCGGGGTGTATTGATGAAATCTTGCCATTTCTCGATCATGGACGGGATCGACCGGAACGCTGAACGCCGGGGCTCGACCGCCGCCGCTTCTCGGGCTATCACTCGAGAGGGAGTTCAGGATTCCGGTCGGTCCAACTGGATTCTTTCGAAACCGTTCAAGAACGCCTCGAACTCACCTATCGCTTGAATCTGGGATGACTCGCAAACATCCGACGGAGGATCATCACTGATGAGACTTGCTCGATTGATGTGCTTCAATTTCTTCCTGGCAATTGCCACTTACTCCCCCGTTTGGGCCCAGGAGCCTCCTGGCGGTTCCGGCGGGCGGAAACATGGCGTGAACCTCGGTGGCGGAATCATCCACTACGACAATTCTTCGTTGATCTTCGCCGACCTAATCAAAGGATCTGGAACGTTCAATGGATTCAAGGGTGCCGCCCCCAAACCCGAGTACAACAAGCAAGGTTGGCCGACCCGAGTCGACTCGAAGACCGGGCCGACCACGCTCCTGGTGGCCTTGAACGCCCACCTGCCCGCGGGAGTTTACACCTTGAATGCGAAGGGCATCGGGAAGATCCGAGTCTCCGGCAACTTCAACGATAAAAATTGGTGCGAGGTCGAGTTCAATGGAGATGGCAAACCCCGGACTCTCAAGCTGAACAAGTCCGGTGTTCCTCCAGGTTGGAAGATAGATATCGTTTTCATCAACTCCCGCGCCGACGCTCCGCTCCGCGACCTTTCCTTTGTGATTCCCGGACATGCGGGCAAGACGTTCAATCAGAGCTTTCTCGATTCCCTCAAGCCATTCTCCGTCCTACGCGCGATGGACTGGCAGTCCACGAATGGGTCGACCCTGGTCGATTGGAAAGATCGAGTCAACTCTTCGAGATTCTCCTATTACAGTCGGAAGCGAATCGAGGAAGAGGTCATCTGCGAACTCGCCAACGTATTGCACAAAGATCTATGGATATGCATTCCCGCACTTGCATCGGATGACTATGTTCGCCAACTAGCCGAGCTGGTCGATCGATGCCTCGACAAGGAATTGACGCTCTACGTCGAGTACAGCAACGAAGTTTGGAACACCGGGATGTCGCAATGGTCCCAGCACATGAAAGCCCGCGCCAAGGAGAAGGAGAAGCTCGGCGAATGGGAGTGGATCGCACGTCGGGACGGACGATTGGTGAATCTCTTCAAGCAGAGCCTGCCTAGTTCCCGCAAATGCGTCCGGGTCCTGGCTCGCCAGGCAGGCTACCAGCACACCTTGGTCGTCGCGCTCAAGCAGTACAAAGCGGATGGATACGGCTTCGACGCGATCAGTTGCACGGCATATTTCATGACGAAGGCCAACCTCAAGGCGGCGACGGCCCAGTATCAGAAGGATCCCGAAGGTGCCGTCACCAAGGTGATCGAAGGGCTGGACGCCGCGATCTCGGAGAGTGCAAAACAAATTGCCTGGTATCAGGACCGGGCCGACGAAAACAAGGTCCCTTTGGTCATCTACGAGGCCGGACAACACCTGGTGAACTGGCAGGACGACAAGTCCACCGATCTCCTCACCGCGGTGAATCGAGACCCGAGGATGGGGCGGGCATACTCCAAGCTGATCGCGGCCCTACCGGCGAAGCTTGGCCCGATCTGCTGGTATTATGACTGCGGATCCTACACGAAGTGGGGTTACTGGGGATTGAAGGAGTACACGGGCCAGCCCTTGAAATCGGCCCACAAGTACCGTGCGGTGATCGAGTCCGCTTCTCCGGACATGATCGAGTCCGAACGGAGCGGCTCGCGCTGACTCGTTTCCGTTCGTCGGGAAATCTCGAATTTGAGAGGTCCCGGAAGTCGGGATGTTCGCGACTTGCGGGATCACGATCCGGTTGGAATTTCCGTCGAAATCCGAATCGGTTCATTGCCCGGAACCGGGAAGCCCCGACCTGCCTCGATCGTCCGGACAATGACCTCCGTGACGATCGGTAGGCCTAGGCTCTGAGAGTCGAGGACCAGATCGAAGTTATGGGGATCACCGGGGTCGAGCCGGTACATCGTCCGGGCAAACTGAGTTCGACGTCGGTCGAGGTCGCGGGCGGCTCGACGGGCAGTCCTCAGTGAGACACCCATCCGTTCGGATAATCGGAGGGCGCGGTCCTTGATCGGGGCGACGATCCGGATCGAGAGGGTCTCTTCCCTCGGCAGGAGAAACCCCGCGGCCCGGCCAAGGATGATTGAGTCCCCGGCTCGACCAATGGCCTCAACCAGCTTGGCCAGGTGGTCGAGGTATGCTTCCTGCGGGGCATAATGCTCCTCGCGAAGCGGCAAGATCCAATCCTGCACGACGCTGGGAGCCAGCTCGTCGAAGCTCCGGACCTCGTCGGTCGTCAATTCCATCCGGGTTGCAATCGCCTCGATCAATTCGTGATCGAACACCTTCCAGTCGAGACGGGTCCCGACCATCCGCCCGATCAAACCGGCCCCAGATCCGGCCTCATGGCTGATGCAGATGTTGCGAAACCGGGCCAGCGGAACGGGAGGCCCGAGCGGCATCGAGGGCTTGGAGACCCGTCCAAATAGCCAGCGCGACAGCGCTCCTGGCCAGCGCCTCGCGGTCGCGGCGAGAGGCCATTCCGGCTTCAGTCTCTGTTCAGGGGACGACATCGGGCGAGTTCCCCGGGATCGATCAACCGACGAGGCCTCGAATCAGTCGGCAGTCCAGGTGTCGGTTACCCCAGTCTAGGGCGGTGCTTGTCGAAAAGGAAGCCAACCTCGTGCGAGTCATGTCCCCCTGTAAATCTTACAGTATCAAGGGGTCTGGCCCGGATCTCGAATAATCGACAAGAATTTCTCAAGTTCTGCCGCATCAAGGATTACGGCAACTCGAAAGTTCGCCCTAGCCCCGACCGGCATGGCCTTTGCCTTGAACCTTTCCGTCGCCGCTCGATTGAAAATGAGCCGACCGCTGACCATGAGAACTGTCAGGAGATGGACCGCACGATGCGAAACCGACGTAACACGCTCCTCTGGATGAAAGACCTTCTCGACCACATGAACCAGTGCCACGAGCAGCTCCAATGGGCCTCCGATGGCGCTACTGAGGCTTACCTGGCCGAGACACTCCTGGTCAACCTCACGGAATGCCAGAAGCTCTGCGAGGAACTGAAGACCGTCCCCGCGAAATCGGCCTCACCGCGGGGAATTCGGCTGGCCAGCTTGTCTGCCTGATCGAATCGACCTCCGCGACCCTGTCCTTGCGAGCGACCATCAGTGAGGATACTCTGGGCGACGCGGGCCGAACGGTGAGTGCGTCAGGGCAAGGGCCCGGCCGACCGATGGCCCGGTCGGGAGTCCCCCATGATCGCACCCGAAGCCCATCCCGTGGCCGAGTTCACGGCCGACTCGCTCCGAGTGATCGTTCATGAGGATCGCGTCCAGATGGGACGCGCCGCCGCCGAAAGCGTTGCCCGCGCAATCGCCGCCAGGCAGGCGGTTGCCCCCAGAGCGAATGTGGTCTTCGCGGCAGCTCCCAGTCAGAACGAATTCCTGGCGGCGCTGATCGCCTACCACGGAATCGACTGGACACGCGTCGTCGGCTTTCACATGGATGAATATCTCGGGCTGGAATCCGACCATCCCGCCTCCTTCCGGAGATACCTCCAGGAACGGATCTTTCGACTGGCCGGGATGGTCGAAGATCAACTCCGCCTGATCCCTGGCGAGGAGACGGATCGGCCGCTCAGGACGGCTCTGGCCTACGAACAACGACTTATCGATGAGCCGACCGATATCGTCTGCGCGGGGATCGGTGAAAATGGCCATCTTGCCTTCAACGACCCGCCGGTCGCCGACTTCCTCGATCCTGTTCTGATCAAAGTCGTCCGCCTAGATGCTGCTTGCCGGACACAGCAACTGAATGACGGCTGCTTCGATCGGATCGAAGATGTGCCGACTCATGCGTATACACTCACGGTACCTGCTCTCCTGGCCGCCCCTGTGGTCTCCGTCGTCGTGCCCGGCCCCCGGAAGGCCGAGGCGGTCCTGGCGACGGTCCGGGGCCCGATCGACGAGCATTGTCCGGCAACCGCCCTTCGACGGCATCCTGGTGCGGTCCTCCATCTCGATCGCGAGTCTGCCCGGCTCATCCTCTGAGACCGGCCCAGGTTCAGATCATTCGGCCATGAGTTCCGGCGCAGCATCGGTTGTCGAAAGAGCCCGAACTCGGCTACAATTCGGCCATCGACCGGATCGGCTCGTCGGAACGAGTCACTCATCAGTGTCCGAGTTCGCCTCCTTCAATCGGGATAGGCGATGTCCTCCGAAGCATTCCTGAAGACGCCCCTCCACGACTGGCACCAATCCCATGGCGGACGCCTCGTGGAGTTCGGCGGATGGTCAATGCCTGTCCAGTATTCGACGATCATCGAGGAACATCAGGCTGTCCGGAACCGAGTCGGCATATTCGATATCGGCCACATGGGCCGGATCGACTTCGATGGTCCGGAGTCGCTGAACTGGCTGGAGCGAGTGACCACCAATCGTGTGTCGAAGCTGGCGCCTGGACAAGTTCAGTACAGCTTGATGGTCGATGAACAGGGTGGAATTCTCGACGACATCCTGGTCTATCGGAAGCCGTGCGGCAGCTACGCGATGGTCTGCAACGCCTCGAACCGCCCCAAGGTACTCATCCAGTTGGAGTTGCACCGGGCAGGGTTTGAGGCTCGGATGCAGGACCAAACTTTTCATAGCGCCATGATCGCCATCCAGGGGCCGGCCGCTCTGGCCGTCGCCCAGCGTCATTACGACGTCGCCTTGACGGATGTCCCATATTACACATGCGTCACCGGGACCTTTCGGGGGAACGATGCCCTGATCAGTCGGACCGGATACACCGGGGAAGACGGTTTCGAACTGGTCCTGCCCAAGGAGGCGGCCGTCCCGGCCTGGGAGGCCCTCATGGATGCCGGTCGGGTCTTCGGGGTCCTGCCTTGCGGCCTGGGGGCACGCGACACGCTCCGATTCGAGGCCGCGATGCCGCTGTATGGCCACGAGATGGACGAGACCGTCAACCCTTATGCCGTGGGGCTCGGCTGGGCCGTCAAGCTCGACAAGGGAGAATTCGTCGGCCGCGAGTCCCTCCGTCAGTTCAAGTCCAACCCCGGTCGGTCTCGGGTCGGCCTGGCGCTGGAAGGCAAACGCATCCCTCGCCAGGGCTATGCCGTCCAGCAAGACGGCGAGGTCGTGGGGTCTATTACCTCAGGGACTTTCGCCCCGACCCTGGGACGCACCCTGGCGATGGCCCTGGTCCGGCCCGATTCGGCGGCGATCGGCACCCTGCTTACAGTCGATGTAAGAGGCCACGACGAGCCTGCGCAGATCGTCAAACTACCCTTCTATCGCCGAAACCCATCCCAGGCCTGAATCTCATCCAGCTCCCTTCAGGATCTATCCATGGACCCGAAAACCCTCAAGTTCACCCCGACCCACGAGTGGGTCCACCTCGACGGTGATGTCGCGACGCTCGGGATCTCGAAGTTCGCGGTCGACCAGCTCACCGACCTGATCATGATCGATCTGCCCAAGCCCGGAGCCACCCTGACCAAGGGCAAGCCGTTCGGCGAAGTCGAGAGCGTCAAGGCCGTTAGCGACCTCTACGCCCCTCTCGGCGGCGAAGTTCTCGAGATTAACGAAGCCGTGGCCAAGGACGTACAGATCCTCGCCGAGGATCCCTATACCAAGGGCTGGCTGGTCAAGCTCAAGGTAACCGACACTTCGCCAATCGCGTCACTCCTGGACCTCGACGCCTATCAAGCCAAGGTGGCCGACGAGGCTCATTAAGATCTCCGCCTGAATCCCGAGGTCCCGGGTAATCCACATCGGAAGCTTGCGGGCCCAAGTCATGGGTGCCGGCTGCTTGTGAAGACCCCTCAGATCGACACGTCTTCGACCGCAATCTGCAAGAGATTTTCCGCCCATCGCCGGTCGAAGGACCGCCCCGGATCGAATCATGGCTTATATCGCGAACACGCTTGATGATGTGCGGATCATGCTGGGGGCAATCGGACTCGACTCGCTCGACCAGCTATTCGACATGATCCCGCCCGAGTACCGACTCCAACGCCCCCTGGCGATCCCCGAGGCCCTCAGTGAGATGGAACTGACCTCCGAGGTCGGTGCCCTGCTCGCCCGTAACATCGGGGCCGACCTCCGCCCCTGTTTCCTCGGAGGAGGTGCTTACGACCACTTCATCCCCGCCGTGGTCGATAACCTCTCCTCAAGGGGTGAGTTTTACACCGCGTACACCCCCTATCAGGCCGAGGCGAGCCAGGGGACGCTCCAGGCGACATTCGAGTATCAGACCCTGATCTCCCAGCTCACCGGGATGGACGTCTCGAACGCCAGCCTCTACGACGGTGGTTCGGCGGTCTCGGAGGCGGTGCTGATGGCAATGACCATCACCCGCCGATTGGGACGGGTCGTCGTCGCCGGATCGATCCACCCCGAGCATCGTCAGATCCTGGCCACCAACCTTGCCAACCTCGAACCCGAGCTGGTCGAAGTCCCCGCCGTCGGAGGTCGGGTCGAGCCTGAAGACCTGGCAAAGGCGATTTCCGACGATACCTCGGCCGTCGTGATCGCCTATCCCAACTTTTTCGGGCAGCTCGAGGATGTGGACCGTCTGGTCGCCGAGGCCCGATCTCGTGGGGCGCTGGCCATCGTCTCGGTGGACCCGATCAGCCTGGGTCTGCTCCGCCGACCGGGTGATTATGACGCGGACATCGTGGTGGCCGAAGGGCAATGCCTGGGCAATCCCCTGGGCTATGGTGGCCCGTATCTCGGGATTCTGGCCTGCCGAGAGTCGATGGTCCGAAAGATGCCGGGTCGGATCGTCGGCGAGACGGTCGATCGCCACGGCAAACGCTGCTTCGTACTGACCCTGCAAACTCGCGAGCAGCACATCCGACGCGAGAAGGCTACCTCGAACATCTGCACGAATCAGGGCCTCCTGGCCCTCCGAGCGAGCATCTACCTGGCGGCGGTCGGGCCTACCGGACTCCGGGAGGTCGCCGAGTCGTCGACTCGCAAGGCACACTATACCGCCGAAAAGCTGGCCGAAGTCGAAGGGCTCTCGATCGCGTTCCCTGGCCCGTTCTTCAAGGAATTCGTCGTTCGATCGACCAAGTACCCGGTCGAGGTACTCGCCGAGGTCGGACGGCTCGGCTACCACGGCGGGATCGCCCTGGGTCGATGGTATCCCGACCTGGTCGACTCGATCCTGATCGCCGTCACCGAGAAGCGGACCAAGGCGGAGATCGACGGGTTGGTGGAGGCCTATCGCAAGGCGATGACCTGAGCGAAATCAGGGTCGGGGTGACATTGAATGATGTCAAATCCATTATTCATCGTGATCGCTGGTCCGAATGGGGCGGGTAAATCAACCGCTGCGGCTCATTTGCTACCTTCGAATATCGCATTTCTCAATGCCGATGAGATTGCCAAGCAATTGCCCAACTACCCGTCTGGGGCTGCGGACATTCGAGCAGGGCGATTAGTATTGGAGCGGATGAAAAAGCTGGAGCAAATCGGATCTGATATAGCTGTAGAGACGACTCTCGCAAGTCGATCTCTCGCGGCGAGAATCGCTCGATTGAAGACTTTTGGTTATCTATTCCATCTCACTTTTACTTTTCTACCCGATCCCGATATGGCCGTGTTGCGGGTTGCCAGTCGGGTCCGCTTGGGGGGGCATGACATCCCCGAGGAGACGATTCGTCGACGATATCAAGCCGGCCTTTCGAACCTCTTTGAACTTTACTTGCCCTTGGCCGACCGATGGTTCGTATTGGACACAACACGTCCTGCGCCGCTCAGATTGATCGCCGAAGGTATAATCGGGGAACCGGAGCGGGTCATCGATCCAACAATCTGGCGGATCATGAAGCGGAGTCAAGGTCATGCAAGATGATGGCAAGGGCATCCTCGGTAATCCAAGAGCGACGGCCGAGGACATTCGGCGTGCCTGCGAAGTCGCCGCCACACGTGCCCTGAGCGAACGCCAGAGATCCGGCGAACCTCTCGTTATCTGGGACTGGGAGACAAGCCAGGTCGTCCTAGTCTCGCCCAACGATTTCGAAGGAGTCGAGGTGCTGCCGATCGCGGATGTGGCAGTCGATCAGTCCGATCGGTGATTGTTGACCTCGAATGAACTGAAAAGCAAGGATGGAACCGTCACAAGTATCGATATTCAATAGCAA
The DNA here is from genome assembly GCF_051175385.1 of Tundrisphaera lichenicola. GTDB lineage: Bacteria > Planctomycetota > Planctomycetia > Isosphaerales > Isosphaeraceae > Tundrisphaera > Tundrisphaera lichenicola. The sequence goes on from NZ_CP195106.1 coordinate 2,007,863, forward strand.
TATGATTATGTACAAACAAGAATTACCGAAGCTCCTCTTCGAATCCGGCCGGCCGGGGCGTTCCACGGCGATCGTGCCGAAATCGGATGTCCCGGAGTGTCCGCTCGACTCGCTGATCCCGCCAAATCACCTCTCGCCAAACTCCCCGAAACTCCCGGAACTGGGCGAGTTGGACATCGTCCGCCATTACACGAACCTTTCGACATTGAATATGTCGATCGACGGGAACTTCTACCCGCTCGGCTCGTGCACGATGAAGTACAACCCCAAGCGTAACGAGCGGCTCGCGGGGTATCCCGGCCAGTCTTCCCAGCACCCATACCAGGACGAGTCCACGCTCCAGGGAAGCCTCGCGTTCTTGTATGAGATGCAGGAGATGCTGGCCGAGATCGCCGGCTTGCACGCGGTCAGCCTCCAGCCCGCGGCGGGGGCCCAGGGGGAATTGACGGCACTACTCTGCTCGGCGGCCTATTTTCGAGACAAGGGGGAAGGGCGGACCAAGGTCCTCATCCCCGACAGCGCCCATGGGACGAACCCCGCCTCGGCCAACCTCTCCGGGTTCCAGGCCGTCACGATCAAGAGCAATTCCAAAGGCTTGGTCGACCTCGACGACTTCAAGGCCCAGCTCGACGATCAGGTCGCCGTCTTCATGATGACGAACCCAAACACTGTCGGCCTGTTCGACCCTCAGATCGGCAAGATCGCCGAACTGCTCCACGAGCGAGGGGCGTTACTCTACCTCGACGGCGCGAACATGAACGCCATCCTGGGGATGGTCCGGCCCGGCGACATGGGCGTCGACCTGATGCACTATAATCCGCACAAGACCTTCTCCGGCCCGCATGGTGGTGGGGGTCCCGGTGCCGGCCCCATCGCCGTCCGTTCGATCCTGGCACCCTATCTTCCCGCTCCGCTGGTTGCTAAGGATCAGGATGGGACCTATCGACTCGACCATGATCGTCCCAAGTCGATCGGAAGAGTGCGCGCCTATTTCGGCAACGTGGGGGTCCTTTTCCGAGCCTACTGCTACATCCGGAGTCAGGGACCAGACGGACTCAAGGCGGTCGCCCAGCATGCCGTCTTGAACGCAAACTACCTCATGTCGCTGGTCAAACATGTCTATCCGGTCCCCCTCGGCGATCGGTGCATGCACGAGTTCGTTGCTTCGGCCCGCTCGATGGCACGCGATCGGGGCGTCCGCGCGATGGATATCGGAAAGCGTCTGATTGACTACAACTTCCACGCTCCGACGGTTTATTTCCCGCTCATCGTCCCCGAAGCCCTGATGATCGAACCAACCGAGACCGAGAATCGCGACACCTTGGAGGCGTTCGCCAGGGCCCTCCTGGCGATTGCCGAGGAAGACCCCGACTTGCTTCATGCAGCCCCGAGCACCACGCCGGTCTCTCGGCCCGACGAGGTGACCGCGGCCAAGAATCCGATCCTGAAATGGACACCTTCGAAGGCCTGAAACCGATGGGAGTCGGACCTTGCGATCGGCCCTCGGTTCGGACATCCTCGTGGAACTATCGGGCCCCGTGACCTCAAAGTGGGTGCTTAATCTCGCAATCTGATGACCGAGGGAGTCCTGCCCGGTGTCGATCAACGTCGAGGGTTTTTACAAGAATTACGACCAGACCGCCGCAGTCACCGATCTCACGTTCCAGGTCAAGCCGGGGGAAATTCTCGGGCTAGTCGGTCCCAATGGCGCGGGGAAGACGACGACGATGCGGGCCCTGGCGGGAATCCTCGAACCTTCGAAGGGGCGCCTTTCGATCGACGGTCATGACCTGAAGAGTGACCCCGTCGCCGCCAAGTTGGCCCTGGCATATGTCCCGGACGATCCCCACCTCTTCGACAATCTGACCATCTGGGAACACTTCCAGTTCATCGCCGCAGCCTATCGCTTGAAAGAATGGTCGGGGGCGGCCGAGGCCCTACTCGGACAATTCGAGCTTCTCCCGAAGCGCGACTCGCCTTGCTCGGATCTCTCGCGAGGGATGCGCCAGAAGGTCGCGATCTGCTGCGGTTATCTCCACGATCCCAAGGTGATCATGCTCGACGAACCCCTCACCGGGCTCGACCCGAGAGGAATTCGGACGATGCAGGAGTCGATCCGGAGTCGGGCGGCCGCCGGTGCCTCGGTGATGGTCAGTTCGCACCTGCTCTCGCTGGTCGAAGACCTTTGTACCTCGATCTTGCTGATGCATCGGGGCCGCAAGCTTCTCCAGGGAAGCCTGGCCGACCTCCGCCAGGAAGCCGTCGAAGATGGTCGATCCGAGTCGCTTGAAGATCTCTTCTTCCGGCTCACCGAGGCCACCGAGGTGTCGACGACCTCGAGCCCGGAGGGCATCTGAAGTGGATCGATCCCTCCTCCTGTTGATGCACCTTCGGAATCGAGCCGCTCTCCGGCGGCTGAAGAAGACATTGTCCACGCCCAAGGGGATCGCGATGGGTGCGATCACCGCCGCCCTGTTCATCCCCTGGTTGATGTCGATCGTCGTGACAGCCCAGGCGGGGGTGCGGGCTCCCGTCGAATACGTTCAACGGTTCGGTCCTCTCTGCCTCTTCGTCTTCACGGTCGGGTCGCTCCTGTTCTCGGGGGGCGAGCAAGCCCTCTACTACACCCCCGCCGAGATTGCATTCCTGTTTGCCGGGCCTTATCGAAAGAGAGAGTTACTGGCTTACAAGCTCGTCCTGACCGGATTCCTCAGCGTCTTCTCGGCGTTGTTTTTCACACTCGCCTCGATGTCGATCTCGCCTCGGTTATTCTCGGCCTTTGTCGGCTCGATCCTGACCATCTTCTTCCTCCAGGTCTTGCAGATGGCCGTGGGACTGGGAGTTTCGACGCTGGGGGCACTGGCATCAAGTTGGGGACGTCGGCTGGTCCTGGTCGCTTTGATCATCCTGATCGGCCTGGCTGCGTTATCCGCCGGCCACGATCTCGGCTCGGGGGGGATGTTCGAAGCTCTCGCACGAATCGAGCGATCTCCGATAATCTTCGCGCTCCTGTCCCCTTTTCGATGGTTCATCCTGGCTTTCACCGCCGAGCGGATCTGGCCCGACTTGGTCCGCTATGCCGCGCTTGGACTGGTCGTCGATGTTGCGTTGGTGGCCCTGGTCTTTGCCCTGGACGCGAGCTATCTGGAGGCGGTCTCAAGCTCCAGCGCCCGGCGATTTGCCAAGATGCAGAAGATGGGAGGAGGCGGAGGTGGGATCCGCTCGATGAATACCCGGAAGTCCGGTCGATTTCGCTTTCGCCCGCCAGCCGTCCCCTGGTGGGGAGGTGTCGGTCCGAACTTCTGGAGGCAAATGACCACCGCGCTGGGCGATCCCGGTCGGTTGATCACCGTGCTGGGGATGCTCTCGACCGTGCCGCTGATCATGATCTTCTTTGTCCCGAGGGACGGGCCCAAGGCCGAGCCGATTCCCTATGTTTGCATGGGCATGATTGCCTGGATGTCGATCATTCTGAGCTTTCTGCTCCCCTATGATTTCCGCGGCGATATCGACATTATGGAGGAACTCAAGACGCTACCCATCGCCCCGAATTCAATGGCGCTCGGGCAGGTCCTCACCCCGACGCTGGTCGCGACATGCTCTCAGGCCCTCGCGATGGCCGTGGTGATGGTAGGGTTCAAAGAATTGAGCATGGCAACCTGGGCCGTCCTCTTATTCCTATTCCCGGTCAATCTGATCTTTTACTCGGTGGAAAACCTCCTCTTCTTGTGGTATCCGTCGCGGGTCGTTGCCGGTCAGTTCGACGTGATGGCGGTTGGGCGTCAGATGATCTTCCTGCTGGCCAAGGTCGTCGGGCTGGCCGTGAGCGTCGGGCTGGCCGGACTGGCCGGATTTCTCGCGTTCCTGATAACCGGGCGTAGCCTCACGGCCTCGCTCGGTGTCGCATGGGTCGTCCTGTCGGCCTCCGCACTCGGATTGATCCCCCTGGTGGGCCTGGCCTTCAGTCGGTTCGACGTCAGTCGAGACGTTCCGGCCTGATCATCTCGTGACCATCAGGAACAATCGCATTTCATGTCGATGCTTTGTCGAGTCCTGCCCCACGAGTCGGGCGACGGCCCGCGGAATATGGCCGTTGATGAGGCCCTCCTCGACTCGGTCGCTGCCGATCCCTCTCGGGCGGTCGTTCGATGCTATTCCTGGAGCGTCCCGACACTCAGCCTCGGGTATTTCCAGTCTACGGGCGAGATCGATAGAGACCCTCGATGGCGAGGGGTTCCGACGATTCGCAGGTCAACCGGCGGAGGAGCCCTCTGGCATGACGACGAATTGACTTATGCCGTCGTCGTACCTAGCACGCATCCAGCCTCGCGTCCAAGCACCACCCTCTATCGGGTGATCCACGGTGCTATCGTCGGTCTTCTCCGCTCGATCGGTGTCAAGGCCCAAGCTCGGGGCCCTTCGATTCTTTCGGGAGAATCGATCGGTCGCCCGTTTTTGTGCTTCGGAGACCGCGATGAGGACGATATTGTCCTGGGAGGCGCCAAGATCGTGGGAAGTGCCCAGCGTCGTCGATCGGGAGCCGTCCTACAGCATGGGTCGCTCCTACTCGGACGGTCCAAAATCACCCCGGAACTCGTCGGCCTGCGTGAGCTCACCTCGATCGACCTGAAGCTATCGTACTGGATCGAAGCCCTGGAGAAAGTGCTGCCCGATGCACTGGGGCTTTCCATCCTTCCTGACAGGATCACCCCCGCCGAAGAGCAGCGGGCAGGGGAGCTTCGAGGAGAGGTCTACGAGAATCCAACCTGGATGAACCGTCGATGAATCTTGGCTCGGCTCATTTGTCAAGGTTTCTCAATTTTGCCGGACAGACTCAAATCGGTCCTTCCCGGCCGGGAGATCCTCGATTATGATGGAGAGGCTCCTGAGCCGTAGAGTCTGGTCAGGTAACAGTTCACCGCCGGTTTCATGATCCGCAGTTTGCCGGTCTGGATTAATTCATCATTCGTGGTTCGGTGACGCTCCTCGCTTCGCGAAGTGGTTCTCCGATTAACCTGACTGTGGACCCTAGAGGTCGGGACGCTACTCATGAAAGTCCAGCTGGTCGTCGTTCAGGGAAAGCCAGAAGGGAAGACGATCCCGCTGGCTATCCCGAAATTCAAGATCGGCCGGGGCGAGGGCTGCCAGCTCCGTCCCAACAGTGATCTCGTCAGTCGCGAGCACGCCGAATTCGAGGTCGGCGTCGACACGGTCCAGGTTCGCGACCTTGGTAGTCGCAACGGGACCGAGGTCAACGGCAAGCCGTTGGTTAAGGATCAGCCCCAGGCCCTGAAGAATGGCGATCTGGTCAAGATCGGCTCGCTGACCTTCGCCGTATCGATCGAGGGTCTTCCGACTGCCAAGTTGGCAACACCTTCCGGCCCGCCCCGAAAATCCTCGCTCGACGACGTGAACCATGACGAGATCGATGCCTGGCTGATCTCCGACGAGGCCAGGCCCACCCCCGATCGTCCTTCGGGCGTCTACGGTGGTGACACGATCACGGTCGACACCTACAAGGAGCTTTCCAAGGAGAAACCGGTTGCCAAATCGCCGACTCCGGTCCCTGCACCGGCTGCGAAGCCCAAGGAACCGGAACCCGAGCCGGAACCCGTGGTTGACGAGCTTGAGCAGTATTCGCCCGACGATGACGACGGGATCGAGGATCTCTCCAAGTCCGGCGAAGTCGACCAGATGCCCGAGGAGTTCATCGACGAATCCAACCCCTTCTACGTCAAGAAGAAGGATGCCGAACCGGCTACCGGGGCCGCCAAGGCAGCTCAGAAGGATTCCAGCGATGCCGCCGGTGACATCCTCCGGAAGATGATGGATCGTCGGAAAGCATCGAAGTCCTGAATTGAGATGGAGTCAAGGGGGATGGATCTCTCGGTCCAATCCCTCTCGATCGATGCCCTTCGGTCGCCCTTGGGTCCTGTCCTTTCCAGACTCACCTCGGTGACCGAGACGCATGACGGAATCCGAAACCACCCCGAATTCGACCAGCAAGTTACTCTCCAGTCTCATTGATCGGCTCGAACAGGAGATCGTCGGCCAACGATCGCTCCTGGAGCGCCTCCTGATCGCCTTGCTCGCCGGAGGCCACGTCCTGATCGAGGGTGTGCCGGGCCTGGCCAAGACCCGATCCGTTCGAGCACTGGCTCGCGCCCTCGATCTTCCGTTCCGTCGGATTCAGTTCACCCCCGATCTCCTGCCGGCCGACCTCACCGGCACTCAGGTCTATCATCCGTCGACGGGAACCTTCGACGTCCGGACCGGCCCGATCGTGGCCTCGGTTGTACTCGCGGATGAGATCAATCGGGCTCCGGCCAAGGTTCAGAGTGCCTTGCTCGAGGCGATGCAAGAGGGACAGGTGACCGTTGGCGATCAGACCGTGATCCTCCCCGATCCGTTCTGGGTCCTGGCCACTCAAAACCCGGTCGAGCACGAGGGAACTTACCCGCTCCCCGAGGCCCAGCTCGATCGATTCCTGATGAAACTGCATGTCGACTATCCCGATCGATCGGCCGAACTCGCGATGCTCGACCTGACCGACGTCGGGCCGGTCGCTCCCGACGAGTCGGAACTCTCGCCGATCCTGGACGCAGTCGCCATACGGACCCTTCGCCGCGAGGTCGCCGAGGTTCGGGTTGCCCCTTCGATCAAGGAATACGCCGTGGATCTGGTCCGGGCCACTCGCGATCCGATCGGCTACGGGCTCGATATCGCCCCGTTGATTGAGCTAGGGGCCAGCCCTCGCGCCAGCCTGGCGTTGGTCGCATCCGCCCGCGCTCACGCCCTGCTCGCGGGCCGCGACTTCGTCACCCCCCATGACGTCAAGTCGCTCGCGCGGGATGTCCTGCGCCACCGGGTCCTCGCCAGCTACGAGGCCGATGCCGAGGGCGTCTCACCCGACGACCTCATCGGGCGGATTCTCGGACAGATCCGCGTGCCTTGATCCCGGAGGTACCCTGGCCTACAAGAACCCCTGCGAGGTTCGTTCGACGGGATATCAGGGGGACGAGCATGGCCGGACAATGCGTGATGATTACCGGGGGAGCGGGCGGGATTGGCTCGGCCCTGGCTCGGCGACTTGTCGCTCGTGGCGACTCGGTCGTCCTGTTCGGCCGGAGGGCCGAGTCGGTCGAACGACTGGCGGCCGAACTGGGTGAGTCCGCCCTGGCGGTGGCCGGGGACGCCGGGATTCTCGAGGATCTCCAGAAAGCCGTCGGCCTCTCGGTGGAGCGGTTCGGCAAGCTCGACGGCCTTTCCCATTGCGTGGGCTCGATCCGGCTGAAGCCACTCCATCTCACTTCGCTAGACGAGTTCTCAGAGATCATTCAGGTCAATCTTACCACTGCTTTCCTCGCCACCAAGGCCGCACTGGGGGCCATGAGAGGGCAGGGGGGCGGCTCGATCGTACTGATGAGCTCGGTTGCGGCTCGTCAAGGTTTGAGCAATCATGAGGTCATCGCGGCGGCCAAGGCCGCCATCGAGGGGCTGGTCCGTTCGTCGGCGATCACCTACGCTCGACAGGGGATCCGAATCAATGCCGTTGCCCCCGGCTTGACCGTCACCCCGCTGGCCGAACCCCTGTTGCGAAATGAAGCGAGCCGATCCTTCAGCGAGGCCATGCACCCGCTTGGTCGGCTTGGCGTTCCCGATGATCAGGCGGCGGCAATCGCCTTCCTGCTTGGCCCCGAGTCCGGCTGGGTCACCGGCCAGATCCTGGGTGTCGATGGGGGCCTTGGGGCTGGCCAGGCCCCGGCCAGGATGATCGCGAAGTCTTGATTCCTGGTTGGCTTCCGACGTGCGTGGGTCGCTCCGCTCGATCCTTCAAAGGCTCCTTACTGTGACCGCTCGAATGCTTCTCTCAGTCTTCGACAGTGTCTATCTTCTCGCCTTGACGGCCTGGGTGGGTAGCATCCTGTTCTTCTCGTTCGCCGTGGCACCGATCATCTTTCGAGTCCTGGGGGCGGAGCCGGGTTCAAGGTTCGTCCGGGCCCTCTTCCCTCGCTATTATGCCTGGGGTGTGATGTCAACGGCCATCGCCCTGCCGGCCATGGTCTGCGGGCCGCTGAGCGTCCCCGAACTTCGAGGCCCGATGATCGCCATCCAGGCGATCCTGATCCTAGGAAGTCTGGGGGTCATGCTCTATTGTGGAAACACCCTAACTCCTGCGATCAATGCCGCTCGCGACGAGGGGCCTGGTTCTCAAAAGCGGTTCGATCGGCTCCACAAGCGATCGGTCCATCTGAACGCCGTCGTCCTGATGATCGGAATCGCCCTCCTCATTGGTTTCGCGTTCCGTAAGCCGATACGGACATCCGGGATCCACGAGATGACCCCGCTGGAGCGAGTGGAATACGATCGAGAATTTTCGGAGGCACTCGACGAGATCATCCACGAGCAAGATGCAGATGAGTTCGCCACCGAGCCACGCAGGTTCCAGTTCGACGAAGCGGCTCGCAAGGAACTCGAAGGTCTGGTCAAGGCCCGCCAGGCCAGGAAAAGGCCGGTTGGGCCTTGATCTCGGAAGCTCGACCTTCAGGCGATCGCGTGATCCGGTAGCCAGCCACTCGGTAGATTGGTAAGATTTAAATTAAATGGGCCTTCGACATCCATCGACCGGGTCGAAGCTCCATCGATCCCTTTCCCCGTCCGCTCTTCCCGAACCGCGAACCCTCAGGCCAGGCGGTTCAGGAGTAGTTTCAATGTCGGAAGCATGTCCGTCCCGCGGCAAGAAGCTCTACATCGAAACGGTCGGCTGTCAGATGAACCTACTCGACAGCGAGTTGGTCGTCGGCAAGCTCCGGAATGAGGGGTATGAGCTTACCGACGATATCGGCCAGGCCGACACGATCCTCTATAACACCTGCTCGGTCCGGCAGCATGCCGAGGACAAGATTTATAGCGCCCTGGGCCGGATCAAGAACATCAAACGGGAAAGGCCGGAGGTTTCGATCGGAGTCCTCGGCTGCATGGCCCAGAAGGATCAAGGACAGATCCTCAGGCGTGCTCCCCATGTCGATGTAGTGATCGGTCCTGGGCAACTCGGGCGTGTCTCCGAACTTCTCGACCAGGCGAAGGCCGACGGCAAGCCCAGGATGGCCGTCAGCTTGCCGAGGAACGGGGGAAGTCGCGACCTGATCACCGAGAGCTTCGCCGAATACGACCCGCTTCGCGAGCCCGCGATGCGACCGAGCCCGTTCCAGGCATTCGTCCGGATCATGATGGGGTGCGACAAGTTCTGCACCTATTGCATCGTCCCCTCGGTCCGCGGTCCGGAACAAAGCCGTCCCCCCGACGCGATCGTCGAGGAGACCCGGATGCTGGCCGACCAGGGTGTCAGGGAAATTACCCTCCTGGGCCAGACGGTCAACAGCTATAAATTCCGGGAGGGCGACGGTCGCATCTCGCGACTCTCGGACCTCTTGGCCCGACTCCATGAAATCGAAGGGATCGGTCGGATCCGATTCATCACCAATTTTCCCAACGATATGACGGACGACCTCCTCCGGGCCGTCCGCGACCTCCCCAAGGTCTCGCGCTACCTGCACGTCCCGGCACAGAGCGGATGCGATGAAGTCCTCAAGCGCATGAAGCGCGGATACTCGGTCGAACTCTACGACGAGATGATGCATCGGATCCGCGAGACGTTGCCCGAAGCCTCGGTTTCGAGCGACTTCATCGTCGGCTTCTGCGGCGAGACCGAGGCTTCGTTCCAAAGGTCGATGGAACTGGTCGAACGATCGCGATTCAAGAACAGCTATATCTTCAAATATAGCCCTAGATTGGGGACCAAGGCCGACACGATCCTCATCGACGACATCCCCGAGGATGTGAAGAAGCGTCGGAACAACGAGCTTCTGGCCCTCCAGAATCGAATCAGCGCGGAGGACCATCAAGCCTTCGTGGGCAGGACGGTCGAGGTCCTGGTGGAAGGGCCGAGCAAGTCGGCCGCCCGCGAGGCCGAGCCGGGCGAGTTCGGGCAGCTTACCGGCCACACCCACTGCGATCGGATCGTGGTCTTCGATGGACCAGGCCGATTGATCGGAGAATTCCTGCCAGTCCAGATCGAGAGGGCGAGCCTCTTGACCCTCTTCGGCCGGGCGGCGACGCAAGAAGCCGTCGGGATTGCCTCGGCCCGAGACGCCTGACGGGAGTCCGGATGGTCAGCCAGTTCGCGGATAAAGTCGGGCAATGGTGCGACCTCTCGGGGATCGATGCCGAATTACGTCCGTCCCCCGCGGATCTCGTGCGAGGATTCGGGGACGGTTCTCGATCTTGCCGACCCGGAGTCGAACCAGCACGGCTGTCCAGTTGGGAAGGTCGGTTCGGCTTCGGGCTGCCCGAGTCTCTCAAAGCCTGGCTCCGGCTCTCCAATGGGTTTTACGGAGCCTATGGGCCGCTCATCCATCCCATTTCCGCCATCGGTCCGATGGTCCCGTTTGCTCGGATGCAGGGGCTGATCGTCCAGCCTGAGAGCTGGTTCGAACTCGGTAATCCCAACGTGGAAACGGTCTGCCTCGACCTGGCCTATCGGTGGCCGGGAGGCGACTCGCCTCTGTTCACTTCCGGGGACGACGAGCGATCGAGCCCACCTCGGATCATCGCGACCGGGTTCGCGGTCTGGTTCCTCCGGGTCCTCCGCAACGCAGGCGCGGAATACTGGTTCGATCCCGGATTTGAGTCGATGGGAGACCCCTGGGTCGAGCATCGTCGAAGAGTTCCGACGCCCGCCCTCTCCGACCGTCTCCACGGTCTCCTACCACGGATCCGACCGATGGTTCTTCGGGGCTTCGACGAGCGTGAGATCGCCTCGGGAGTTGGCTTGAGTCGGGGAGACGTCGAGGCGATCCTCCGTCATCTCCAGCATGTCCAGGCCGACTTCGCCGAGTCGGGAATCTGAGTGGGCCAGCCGGTCGGTCAGTCATCCCCTTCCAGTTCCAGGACCCCCTCTTCGCACATCCGGTCGGCCTGGCTAACGAGCTTGAGACGGGCTGATTCCAGTTCGGGAGGGAGCGAGCCGGAAGGGATCTCGCCCAGGACCTTGAGGGCGGCCATCGGCCGCTGTCGATCTCGGATCAGGACCTGCGCGAGCTTCAACCGCATCTTGTCCGAGACCGCGGGGAATCGGCTGCAGTGGTCCCTCATCAACGGAATGGAATCGGTCGCTGGCCCTTGGGCCTGGAAGGCCTTGATCATGGCAAGAAGATCGGCTTGCGACGGCCAGTAGGGCAGCGCCTGCCGGGACCGGTCGTAGGCCAGCAAGGCGACGTCGAGGTTGCCCGACTCGATCGCCTTCATGACTCGCTTGACGGCCGAGGACGCCCGAGCTTCGAGATCTAGCCCCGGTTCGACGGATGGCTGCTCCAGCCTCGACCGGGCCTTCATGCCGGCACGCAACGATGACCGGAGAGACTCCTTCTGTCGATCCAGACGCTCTCCTCTGGACTTCCAATCTCGACCCAATTGCCGATGTCTTGCCAGAAGCGTGAAGACGTCCCAACCCTCGCAATCGACGAGATGGAGTTTGAGCAAAAAGAGGGCGATAACCGACCCCCAGAGAGCCCCGGAGAGGTGCCCCATCTCGGAGAGCATGAACCGACCGGCGAGTCCCCCCCAGAAGGCCAGGCTGACGAATTGGCCGCCGAAGTAGAAGAGTGCGACCGTCGTGTAGTAGAACTCCCGGTGAAAGACCAGGATTCGGAAACCGATCGGCAGGATGATCGTGCAGGTCAGCTCGTTCCGGGGTGCCCAGATCATGCAGATGGACATCAGACCATAAATGACCGCCGACGCCCCGACCGCGTTGCCGTTCATCCCTGACTTCAGGAGGATCAGCTGCAAGAAGGCACCATGTAAAGTACCGATGGCCAGATAGGTCGCCAGGAATTTCAGGGCCCCGAGCTTCCCTTCGACCACGATTCCGAAGGCCCAGAGGAAGAGCAGATTACCGAGGAGGTGGATCAAGCCCTGGTGGAGGAAGTTGTGGGTCACCCACTGGACCGGATGAATCCCGTTGCCGAGCGTCAGGGCATATCGTTCGAAATTCGTGATGGAGACTTGCTCGATGACCTCGTCGTTCTCGTCGAGGGTCACTGGACTTGAGATGGGCGGAATTGCGATTAAGAGAGCGATGTTGATCAGTATCATCGCAACAGTCGCATACGGCCAATGATAGATCGGGGCGTCGGTCCCCATTGGAATGACAATCATCGCTCACAGCTCCTCATCTGCTAGCAAGGTCCGGGCAGGTTATCAGAAGGTTCCAGAAAAAGTCATGATGTTTCACCGGACCATCTGGTCGTTGACGAGCTCATACGTGGCCCTTATGTTCCTGGACGGGTCTCTGGCCGAACTTCAGGAGTCTTCCTCGCTCCCGGAATTCCTGGCCGTTTCATCGATTCCCCCCTGCTGAAATTCCTGGAGGATCTGCCGTGGGTGCTCGATCGCGCTTCTTGCTGTTGCTTGCCACGACAATCGCAATCTCCGTCCTGCCCTGGCTTTCCGGCTGTAGTGGCGATGTTCCCACACCGAAGGCGTTTGTCGGTGTACTCGATCCAGGCGGCCAGTTCGGATGCGAGGTCCCTAAGGGTTGGCAAGTCGACAAGGGGGGTAAGGCCGACTCTCCGAACTCGTTCGTCAAATGCACGCAAGGGAACGTTGAGGTCAAGATCGTCGCCGACTTCGCCGGCTCGCTCTTCGGCGACATGGCTCGGGCCTCGGGTAATGGCCTGGGCGAAGATGCCGAACCGCCGGTCGCCAGGGTCCACCCGATGGGAGAGCGGCAGATGAAGGAAGAATTCTCGAGCTACGAGGAGCGAGATCCCAAACCCGTCCAAGCCAAGCTGGGTGAGGGGCGACGATCAACCTTCATCGCCAGCGGTCCGATTGGGGGTAAGATCTATGGCTACCGGGCAACCTATCTGAGCGGCGACCGAAGAATCTCGGTGGTCTGCAATTGCCCGGCGACGAACTGGAAGGCACTCAAGCCAGCCTTCGAGCACGTCATCAACAGCCTCCATCGATGAGTCTTCAAATACTGACTCCAAGGAACCTTCCGTCGGAGAATTTAAGGTAGCGGGCGGTCGGCCGGTCGATCCGGCGGTTTGACCTCCGTCGAGTCCGGAGCTTGGGCTTGTTTGATCTTAGAGAACCCCGATTCTTGCGGAGTTAGATCTTGCCTCCGGAAGTGAACCAGATCGACTCGGCGGGCGTCTCGGGTATAATCGCGTCCGAGGGTGGACGAGCCCTTTCAACTCAGCCGGATCGGCTTCCTCGATTTTCGATAAATCCTCGACCTCACGGGGGCTCGGATGGCGGCCTTTCCATTCGCGACCGCAGAGCGGTTCACGTCGCTGATGGAAAACCCCGAGATGGCACGGCTCTGGCTGGCCGGACTGGGGGTCCGGGACGCCGAGCGCGGGTTTCGCGACCTCCGCGACCTGGCGAATCGAGGCCTCCCCCTTCGGCTGGTGGCGAGGCTGGCCGGTCAACTGGATGCAACCCTTCCTCGATGCCCCGATCCCGGGATGGCCCTGACCAATCTGGAGCGATTCGTCGCCGCCAGCCCCACGCCCGAGGCCACTCTCGATGCCCTGGCGAATAATGCCAGGGCGGCCGAGATCGCCGTCCAGCTTTTCAGCACCAGCCAGTTCTTCAGCGAGTTGATGATACGTGACCCCTCGCTCCTCGACTGGCTCCGGGCCGGTGCCGAACGTCGCGATCGGACGGCCCTGACGGACGATCTCTGGGCCGACCTGGAACGGTCCGCGACCGACGAGGAACGTCGCCTGGCACTTCGTCGCTTCCGGCTTCGCGAGATTCTTCGGATTGGCTACAACGATATTGTCAGAGATCTTCCGCTGGAACTGATCACCCTGGATCTTTCGCACCTGGCCGACGCCTGCGTCGAGGCTGCTTACCGTCTGGCTCGACGACACGCCGAGGAACGTCACGGATCTGCAGCCGGTCGTGACGGCAGCCCGGCCCGATTTGTCGTCCTGGCTTTGGGCAAACTGGGCGGAGAGGAGCTGAATTACAGCTCCGACATCGACCTGATCTTCCTCTACGATGTGGAAGGGCAGACCGACGGCCCTCGGCCTGTCTCCAACGCCGAGTTTTTCGCCAGGCTGGGCGGCGAGGTCGTCAGGTCCCTCTCCGACCACACCAGCCTCGGGCTGGCCTATCGGGTCGACATGCGTCTCCGCCCCGAGGGGGATCAAGGTCCGCTGGTCCGCTCGCTCCCCTCGACACTCGGCTACTACCAGACCTCGGGCCGGACCTGGGAGCGGCAGGCCCTCATCAAATGCAGGGCGATCGCAGGGGACCTCGACCTGGGGCAAGACTTCCTCCAGGCGATCACGCCTTTCGTTTTTCGGAGATACCTGAGCGCCGCCGAGATCGGCGAAATCAAGGCCATGAAACGCCGAATCGAACAACGCACGGTCTCGGACGGGACCGCCGAGGTCGAGGTCAAGACCGGTCACGGAGGGATCCGCGACGTCGAGTTCGTCGTCCAGTTTCTTCAACTCCTCCACGGCGGCGAGTATCCCGAGGTCCGCCACGCCAATACCCTGGTGGCGCTCTCTCGCCTCGAAGCAGTCGGCTGCCTGACCGCGGAAGAACGCGGGATCATGGTCGATACGTATCGATTCCTCCGACGAGTCGAACACCGACTCCAGACGATGTTCGACCGTCAGATTCACGAGATGCCAAGGGCTCGCGAGGAGCAGCGGACCCTGGCCATCCGCCTGGGTTATCCGCCGGCCAGCACCTGGGAGGATCGGACCGGGCCTGCTCAGCGATTCCTGGCCGACTATCGGTCCAAGACCGAGATGAATCGGGCGATCCTCAATCACCTGATGCACGACGCCTTCCCCGATGGAGGAGGCGCCGTCGATCCGGTGGTAGACCTGGTCCTCGACCCCTCTCCCGGCCCTGACCTGATCGAGCAGGCCCTGGGGTGTTACCCGTTCCGCGACAAGACCGTCGCCTACCAAAACTTGATGGCACTGGCACGCGAGGATATTCCATTCCTTTCGCAGGCCAGATGTCGCCACTTCCTCGCGGGCATCGCTCCCAGCCTCCTCCAGGCGGTCGGCCGGGCTCCCGACCCGGACATGGCCCTGACCAACCTGGAGAAGGTCTCGGCCTCGCTGGGGGCCAAGGCAATCCTCTGGGAACTGTTCAACTTCAACCCGCCCACGCTCCGACTCTACGTCGAACTTTGCTCGACCAGCCAGTTCCTCTCCGAGATCCTGATCAGTAACCCGGGGATGATCGACGACTTGATGGATTCACTGGTCGTCGACCGGTCGCAGCCGGCCGAAGCGATCCGGGACGAGCTGGCCGAACTCTGCCGAGGGGCCGAAGACCTGGCCCCGATCCTCTTGAGTTTCCGGAATAAGGAGTGGGTCCGCATCGGGACCCGGGACATCCTCCATCGCGAACCGATCCGGGACGTCACCCGCGAGTTGGCCGACGTGGCCGAGGCGATCGTGGTCCAGGTGGCCAACGATCAGTGGCGTCGCCGAGCCTCCGTCTTCGGGATCCCCCGTCGCCATATCGACGGACGACATGCCCACTGGGCGATCATCGCCCTGGGTAAGCTCGGAGGTCGCGAGCTGAATTATCACAGCGACCTCGATCTGATCTTCGTCTATGAGTCGGAAGGGTCCACCCTCGGGGGCCGCGAGTCGATCCCCAACGAGCAGTTCTTCGCCGACGTCTCGCGTCGGGTCCTACGGGCCCTGGGACACGCCTCGGAGAACGGTCGGCTCTATTCGGTGGACGCCCGCCTCCGCCCTCACGGGGCGTCGGGCCCACTCGCGGTGACGCTCGAAGCTCTGACCGAGTATTTCCGAGGACCCGCCCAGACCTGGGAACGTCTGGCGATGACCCGGGCCCGGGTCATTCATGCTCGGGGAAGTTTCGGCCGGAAGGTCGAGGCCGCGATCCGATCGGCCTTGAGCGTGAGGATCGAGCCGACGGAACTGGTCCGCGACGTCATCTCGATGCGATCGAAGCTGGAAGAATCGCGAGGCGTCCACGACCTCAAGCGAGGGCCGGGTGGGTTAGCCGACATCGAGTTCCTGGTCCAGTATCTCCAGCTCCTCCATGCGGATCAGCCCGAGGTCGCTCGCCCCAACCTCTGGGATGCCCTGGATTCCTTGATGGAGGCCGGCTATCTCGCGCCAGAGGACCAGCGTGATCTCCGCGAGTCGTACGACTTTATCCGGACCGTGGAGGGGCGGATCCGAATCGTCCACAACCGGGCGGCCGTCGACTGGCCCAATAGCCCCGACGACCTGGCCCGCCTCGCCCGCCGACTCAACTACGACCCGCAAGATCTGCCCGATGCCGTCGCCGCCTTCCAAGCCGACGCCGGACGTTGCACGGCCAGGACACGCTCGCTGTTTGAGAAGTATGTCGGGAGTCTTTCGGCATCGAAATCCTCGTGATCGCCCGTCGAGGGCGAGGGTCATGCGCACCGTGAGCCAGGGCTCCACCCGAATTCGAGCCCGCCTCACGGCTCGAGTTAGTATGCGATTCGGGTTGTAGGACCAGGGAATCCGCGTCCAGGCCTCCGCTAAACTTTGCCATCATTCCAGTTGCGGTGTGGGGTCGATTTCGGCTAGAATCTTGGATTCTCGGCCCGTAAGGTCCGGCGATTGGGAAGCGACTCGCTATGTTTGACGATCTCCAGAAACGTCTATCCTCGGCCTTCGGGAAGTTCCGCGCGCGGGGTCTCCTGACCGAGGCCAATATTCGAGATGGCCTGGGCGAGGTCCGTACCGCGCTCCTGGAAGCGGACGTCAACTACAACGTCGTCCAGGAGTTCATGAGCCGCGTCAACGAGAAGGCCGTCGGGGCCCAGTTGATCAAGGCGGTCCGTCCCGACCAGCAAGTCGTGAAGATCGTCCACGACACGATGGTCGAAATGATGGGGCCGGTCGACCCCTCGATTCGATTCGAGAAGTCGGGCCCGACCATCTTGATGCTCTGCGGGCTCCAGGGATCCGGCAAGACGACCACCATCGGCAAGCTCGCCCGATTGCTCGCATCGCAGGGTCGGAAGCCCTTCCTGGTAGCCGCCGACCTTCAGCGTCCCGCCGCCATCGAACAGTTGAAGGTTCTCGGCCAGCAGTTGAACGTCCCGGTCTTCAGCCAGGTTGACTCGAACCCGGTCAAGGTCTGCCAGGACGCGGTGATCGAGGCCAATCGCCAGGGACGCGACACGATCCTGCTCGACACCGCCGGTCGTCTCCACATCGATGACGACTTGATGGCCGAGCTCAAGCAGATCGAAAAGAAAGTTCGGCCGCATCACGTCTATTTCGTCTGCGATGCCCTGACCGGGCAGGATGCCGTGGCCTCGGCCGGTGCATTCAACTCGGCCCTCGAACTCGACGGCGTGATCCTCACCAAGCTCGACGGCGATGCCCGGGGGGGCGCCGCGCTGTCGGTGAAGCAGGTGACGGGTGTTCCGATCAAGTTCGTCGGGATGGGCGAGAAGCTCGATAAGCTCCAGCCGTTCGACCCCGAGCGGATCGTCGGCCAGATCCTCGGGATGGGCGACATCGTCGGCCTGGTCGAGGCCGCACAGTCGGCGGTCGATGAGGAGGAGGCGAAGCGTCAGCAGGAGAAGCTCGCCAAGGGGAAGTTCGACCTCAACGACTTCCGCCAGCAGCTCACCCAGATGAAGAAGATGGGGTCCGTCAAGGATCTCATGGGGATGATCCCCGGCATGAATCAGATGGCCGGGAGCCTGGAAGGGGTCGACGCTGACGGCGAGGTCAAGCGGATCCAGGGCATCATCGACAGCATGACCCGGGATGAACGCAAGGATCCCCACAAGATCGACATTTCCCGACGAAGGCGGATCGCCGCCGGCGCGGGTGTCGATCCCTCGGACGTCTCGGGCCTGGTCAAGCAGTTCGACGCGATGGCCGCTTTCGTCAAGCAGATGTCGCAGATGACGATGCTCGACAAGATCCGCGCCATGACCGGCCTCGGCAAGGCTGGGGCGTTCAACCCGGGAGCTAAGCTGGTCGCCCCCAAGCAGGGGACCGGCAAGCGACTCTCTCCCAAGGAGCGGGCCAAGCTCCAGAAGGAACGAGAAAAGGAAGAACGAAAGAAACGCCGAGAGATGAGGGGCGGAGGCGGCGAAAGCCCTCAGCCCGATCGTCCGGGCAAATGAAGCGAACCGAGAAGGAGCCGGGGATCGCCCCCGGCGTCATTGTTGTTGGTCGATCGATAGGGGATGCCGAGGGCGAATTGACCGCACCGAGGCGCAAGGCCGCCGTGGGCTCGGGACCGGCTTTGTTCAGGATTGACAGTGTCCCCGATGGACTCGCCATGCGTCCGAGCCGTGCCTTTTTGACTGGAGCTTTCGAGTGGTCCGCATTCGCATGAAGTCGTTCGGCCGTCGCCATCGCCCGTTCTACCGGATCTGCGCCATGGATTCCCGCACGGGACGTGACGGGACTGCCATCGAGGAACTGGGCCACTACGACCCGATGGTTCGCAACCTGGAGGCCCGGACGGTCCTCAAGGTCAGCCGGATTCGCTACTGGCTTTCCGTCGGCGCCCAGCCGAGCGAGAAGGTCGCTGCGCTCCTGAAGCGGTTCAATGTGACCAAACCCGCCCCGGGCGAGGACTGGAAGGTCCCCGAGCCCGAACCCGTCGCAGCGACTCCAGCCCCCGCTGCACCGGCTCCCGCAGCACCGGCCCCGGCGACCCCGCCAGCCCAGTCCTGACCCGATTGGGCTCGCCGAACCCCGGCCGACCAGCCGAGATCCGACCGATGGCCGAACCCACTCTCCGAATCGATGTCCTGACGCTGTTCCCCGCCCTCTTCGATGGCTTCCTGGGCGAGAGCATTCTCCGTCGGGCAATTGACAAGGGTCTGGTTGAGGTCCGGCTCTGGAATCTCCGCGACTGGGCCGAGGGGAAGCACCGACAGGTGGACGACCGCCCGTTCGGGGGAGGTCCGGGCATGGTCCTGATGGCGCCTCCGGTCGTCTCGGCGGTCGAGACAGTTCAGGGGTCGGCCGGGAATCCCGGTCGCCTGATCGCCTTGACCCCGTCGGGCCGGACTCTGTCACAGAATTGGGTCCGGGAACTGGCCCTGGAAGGCCGGCTGGTATTGCTTTGCGGACGCTACGAAGGGTTTGACGAGCGAGTCTTCGAGATCCTCGGGCCCGAATTATTGTCGATCGGCGATTACGTACTCTCCGGGGGTGAGGTCGCCGCGATGGTTGTGATCGATGCCGTGATGCGGTTAATCCCCGGCGTCCTGGGCGACGCCGAGAGCGCGATGGATGAGTCGTTCGGACCGGAAGGCGGGCTGGAATATCCCCATTACACCCGGCCTCGCGAATACCGAGAGCGGACGGTACCGGTGATCCTCCTCGGCGGCGATCACGCGGCCATCGATCGATGGAGGCGGGAACAGGCTCGCGGCCGGACGCTGGACCGTCGGAGTGACCTGCTTTCCGTCCCCCCAACTCGGACCGATCATCCACCCCATTCCTATACACTGAGCGAACACGTCGAGAATCACCAACCCCCCGGCTCACCGGGGACGCCCGATCGGGCGGAAAGAAAGGACGGGCTGAGCCATGCAGAATAAATTCATGGAGCTGGTCGAACAATCGAGCATGAAGGCCACCGTGCCCAAGTTCGAGATCGGCGACACGGTCGACGTTCACGTCCGAATTCTGGAAGGCGAGAAAGAGCGGATCCAGATCTTCAACGGCGTGGTCATCGCCCGGTCGGGGACCAAGACTCGCGAGATGTTCGTGGTCCGCCGGATCGTCCAGGGCGAGGGCGTGGAGCGTAAGTTCCCGGTCCACTCGCCGAGGATCGCCGACATCGTCGTGAAGCGTTCGGGCAAGGTCCGACGGGCCAAGCTTTATTATCTCCGAGGGCTCTCGGGCAAGGCCGTCCGGCTCAAGGAGCGGTTCCCGTCCTCGACCGCCACTCCCGCCGAGGCCAAGGCCGCCAAGGCCGAACGCCGAGCCGCCCGCGCCCAGCGGAAGGTCGACAAGGCCGAGCGGGCCGCCAAGCTCAAGGCCGATGCCGCTGCGGCCGCTGCCGCCCCGGCACCTGCGGAACCCACCGAGTAAGTTCTCGGCGCGATCATTCGAATCGACGAGAGGCCGACCTAGTCAAACTGGGTCGGCCTCTTCGCGTTGTCGCGGGGTGTTTCAGCCGACGACGACCGACCGACCTGACTTCTGTCGTCTCGCGAGGACCACAACGCCAAGTCCACAGGCCACCATCGCGACCGAGGCCGGTTCTGGGACGGCGGAGAGACTTCCCGGCCCGACGAGGTCCTGATTCCCACCATTGGGGTGCGAAGTCGCTCTCAGGTAAGTTGCGTTGAAGTTGGACCGGGTCCCATCGAACCCGGCAAGGTAGGTCGTCGCCTGGGCAAACACCTTCGACTGGATCGAATTAGGATTGCCATTCGCCGCGAATCGGAACGAACCGGTAGAGAACGAGTTGCTGTTGTCGTAGTTCACCTTCCAGATGGCGACTTGGAGGGCGGCTCCTTCGATCCCGGTCGATACACTTCTGGCGTACTTGTCGTAAAGATATCCAATGGCTCCTGGATTGCCACCCGGGTTGTTCGGCGGGGTCACTCCAACGGCTCCCATGTAAGAAGAGATCGGCAAAACCTCGACTTCCCAGTTCGAGCCGCTAGTACCAAGCTGGAAGGTGTGATAGAGGTCGATGCAGTAGGTGTCGAATGGCGTTCCGCCGGGGACCTGCACGGTGCTGAGTGTCCCTGCCAATCCGGTCTCATTCTGGCCATTGAAGTTGAAGTTGATGGTCTGGAGCTGGCCGACTCCACCTTTCGCGTCGGTATGGATGTTCCAGAGTGGCCCGGCCGAGGCGAACGCAGGGACGATGATGGAAAGTGCAAAGGCCATCGAGAGGTTTCGGAGGCTCATCGGTGAATCCTTGGTGAAAATCGAAGTGGGTCGAAGAACCTGGCCTCGCATTAGATCGCGGGCTTTCTTGATTTCAGATCGGCATCGGCAGAGACGATCGGGCGACCCGTCGAGCTTAAGTTCCCGCGAAAATAGGAGATCCTTCAAAGAATCGGTTTCGCGAGGACGGACCGATCAATTCGTGCATGCAATCTACGCCTAGCCTTGTCAGTCAGGCCGCACGAACTGGGTAAATCCACATCCAGGCACGCTCGAGATGTCGTGAAGGAACGAAAAGTTGCTATTTCCGGCCGATGCTCGCCCTGATGTTTTTGTTTAGCAACAACTCAAGATGTCTCCGACTTATGGTCCACCATATAGAACCAGAAGCGACGGATCGTTCCTCCGAGTTGACCTGGCGAGATCTGACTCTTTTTCCTGACGAATCGCCCCGAAGTCATCCCAGCCACGTAGAATGCGTATGGAAAGACGGTCGTCCTGATCGTTCGTAGTGTCGCATCAAGTCGTACTGGAGATGGGACGTTGTCCGAAGCTCTCGAGCCTGCGACCAGGTTCCGAGGTCCTTGGCTTCTGTTCGCCTATGGGACCCTGGCGCCGGATGGGCCGAGGGCGATGGCGGTCGGGGGTTGGACGGTCGATGCGGCCCGTGGCCGGTTGTTCGACCTCGGGCCTTATCCGGGCCTGGTTGATGAAAATGATCCCACGGCTGGCTGGGTCGAGGGTTATGTCCGGCCCGTCGATGAGAGCGAGCTTCGCGAGCGACTCGATCCCTATGAGGGGGTCGAGGACGGCCTATTTCGACGGGTCGTCACGACGACACGGGCCGGTCGAGTTGTCTGGATTTACGTTTATGCCAAGGCGCTGCCCCGGGACGCCCGAGGACCACTCCCTCGATGGGAAGGGCTTCGAGGTCGTTTCGCCCCGCGCTCGCCAGGGGAGGATCTTGACGATGGGTACCGCGACCAGACGAGCGCAACCCGCTGAGGTGGGGCCAGCCGAGACCGCAGCCACGACGGTCGGCAGCTACCTGATCGAGCGACTCCACGCGATGGGGGTCGACCACGTCTTCGGGATCCCCGGCGACTACATCCTGACACTATATAAGATGTTGGAGGCCAGCCCGATCGAGCTGGTGGGTATGACCCGAGAAGACAACGCGGGTTTCGCGGCCGACGCTTACGCTCGGATTCGGGGCCTGGGCTGCGTCTGCGTCACGTACTGCGTGGGCGGCCTGAGCACCGCCAACAGCGTGGCCGGGGCCTACGCCGAAAAGTCGCCCGTGGTGGTCCTGAGTGGCTCGCCGGGGATGTCCGAGCGTGACCGGAATCCCCTCCTGCACCACAAAGTGAAGGAGTTCTCGACCCAGTTCGAGGTCTTCGAGAAGATTACCGTGGCCTCGGCGGTCCTCGACGATCCCAGGACCGCCTTCGTCGAGATCGACCGGGTCCTCTCCGCAGCGGTCCGCTACAAGCGTCCTGTTTATCTGGAGATCCCGAGAGATCTGGTGACCGCCCCGATGGTGGTCCCGCACCGGACCCCCGAAGGACTCCCCCCGAGTGATCCCGACGCCCTCCGCGAAGCGATCGACGAGGCCAGTGCCCTCGTCTCGGCGGCGAAAAGACCGATGATCCTGGCCGATGTCGAGATCCACCGATTCGGCCTCCAGGATGAACTGATCGCCCTGGCCGAAGGGGCAGGCTTGCCGATCGCCACGACCATCCTGGGCAAGAGCGTGATCTCCGAGGGACACCCCCTGTTCGTCGGGGTGTACGAAGGAGCGATGGGCCGACCGGAAGTCACCGAGTTCGTCGAGGCCGCCGACTGCCTCCTGATGCTCGGATGCTTCCTGACCGACATCAACCTGGGTATCTTCACGGCCAAGCTCGACCCGTCCCGCTGCATCGACGCGACCAGCGAAGATCTTCGAATCCGCCACCACCATTACCGAGAGGTCCGCCTGGACGATTTCGTCCGAGGTCTCAAAGATCGCCAGCTCAAACTGGCGGGGTCGGTGCTCCCTCCTCGCGACTCGATCTCGGCCTCGCCCTGGGTAGCCGAGCCGAACACTCCGATGACCTCGGCCCGACTCTTCTCACGGCTCGACCGGATGCTCGACGAGAATATGGTCGTCATCGCCGATATCGGCGACTCCCTCTTCGGGGCGGCCGACCTCCACATGACGCGTCGAACCGAGTTCATCAGCCCGGCCTATTACACGTCGATGGGGTTCGCGGTGCCCGCCAGCGTCGGGGCCGGTATGGCCAACCAGGGTCATCGGGCTCTGGTCATCGTCGGAGACGGGGCATTCCAGATGACCGGGATGGAACTCTCGACGGTCGCAAGGAATGGCTTGAATCCAATCGTGGTCGTCCTGAACAACAAGGGATATACGACCGAACGATTCATCCTGGAAGGCTCCTTCAACGACGTCCACGAGTGGAAGTTCCACAAGATCCCGGAAGTCCTCGGCGCCGGATTGGGTCTGGAGGTCCGGACCGAGGAGGAGTTGGACGCCGCGCTTTCGAAGGCCCTGGCGAATACTTCCAGCTTTAGCCTCATCAACGTGCATCTAGAACCGATGGACCGGAGCCCCGCCCTGGAGCGTCTGGCCAGCCGCATTGCCGGGAAGCTCTGAGCCGAATTTAGTCGATCGTCGACATGGAAGAGGGCCGACACCCGAATGCTTCGGAGTGTCGGCCCTTCTTCTATCCCGGATTGATACCGATCGTCGATCGATCAGGCGCTGGTGAATCTCTGCGTCTGGGCGGACCGGGGAATCACCTTGACTTTGTGCTTGAACGTTTTCGTCTCGCCATGCTTGAACTGATTGCCGCGAGTGAACACCTTGGTCGGGAGGGTGTTAACTCGGGTGAACTTGCTCTGGCTCGACTTGCCGATGGCGGCGACGTAGAGATACGTCCCGCGAGGGGCCTGGACGGACGTCTGGCCCTTCTTCGGATGCAGGAAGATCTCCTGGCGGGCTCGGAAGCCGGGCTTGGGAAGGAACTGCTCGTAGGCAATCTGAACCGGCAGCGGGGCGTAGCTCTGAAGCTTCTCCAGGGCGGAGACGGGCGGATAGGGCAGGCCGGCAGTCTCACCGGTGAAGATCGGGGGGGCCAGCAGGGAGGCCGCCGGGATCACGAAGATCGAGCTGACTCCGCCGCTACCGCCCCCACCTCCGCCGCCCCCACCGCCGCCATTGGTTCCGCCGAGCAGGGCCCCTTCGACCGCGTAAACGATCCCGGAGTTGGTCCGGAGGGTCGAGCCCAGATTCTGGGGATCGCGAAGATCGGTCAGGGGTGCCCCGATGAAGAGGTCGGGGACGTTATCCCCATCCAGGGTCGTCAGCAGATTATTCGGGTTGACCACCGGGTTTCGGGCCGAGACCGAGTACCCGAAGAGCTGGACATTGTTCGTCGGGTCGCTCGAACCATTGGCGAGGAATTGAGTCCCGTTCAGTGGAGCCGAGCTGATGTTGGTCAGATCCTGGGACGTTCCCAGGTCGGAGGTGTTTCCAGGCACCAGGTAGGCCGTGCCCGTACCGGCTGCAAATCCAGGCGCCCCGATCAGGACGTCAACGGCCGTGGACGTCCCGGAGTTCGGGTCCGGGCTGAAGACGATATGAGTACTGGGCGCGACCGAGAGTCCAGTCAGATCGCCGTTATTCGTCCCGAGCAGGGAGAGCGAATTGACTCCCGTCGTCCCCGAGCCGATGGTGACGATGAACGAGCCATTGATGCGGGTGGGCGTGCTGGTCGTCGTCCCGGACACCCCATAGAAGATGACCGCGGCACCCGTCAGATTGGAGTACCCGGGCGCGCCGACGATGATGTCATCGACACCGTCGCCGTTGAAATCACCCGCTGTGGCCACCGAATAGCCGAACAGGGTGGTGACATTGCTCCCGATCAGGACCACACCCTCTAGAGGGTTGAAGACGGGGTTGGTGGTCGCCGTTGCGCCCAACGTGTTGAGCGACTGGGTGGTGCCTAGGGTTGAGTTGCCCGTGAACGACTGAACTCCATAGACCAGATAGGCCGTCGCCGCCCCGGGAGCACCGATCAAAAGGCTGGTAATCGGGGCCCCAGAGCCATTGACGGCGTTATCGAAACTTCCGGCGGTCGAGACTGCCGAACCCACCCGATCACCGGTATTGATCCCGGTGTAGACGATCCCGCCGATGCCATTATTCTGACCGAAGGTCGTCCGAAGATCGACATTCGAGCCGGTAGGCTGGTTATTGAGGAATGCACCCGTGATCGCGTAGACCGCCCCGGTGTTGTTGTTCAGGCCCGGGACGCCAATGGCAAGGTCGCGACCCGAAGTCGTATTGAAGTAGTTTCCGATCCCAGCCACCGAGTAGCCCACCTGCGTCGCGGCGGTACCGTTGGAGTAGCTGAAGCTGACGACCTTCGTGGATGAGTTGGTCGTGCCCGTGGCCGGTTGCAGGTCAACGGTCTTGTTGGTGGTACTCTGGGCCGTCAGGTTGGTGTTGCCGTAGATCACGAACACGCGACCACCACCGCTGGCATTCGGGGCACTGATGGCGAAATCGTCCAGGCCATCCTGGTTGATGTCGCCGAGGGCCGAGGCTGAGAAACCGAGGGCGGAATTACGGTTGGAGCCGGTGATGTACGTCAGGCCGTCGAAGTTGAAGCCGAATGTGGGGGTGCTTCCGGTCGCGGTCGGCTGCTGGACCGTCGGATTCAGCTGGCCCAGATTCCCCGTGCCGAGCGTCCCCAGCTGTCCGAGATCGCTACCTCTCTGCCCGGATTGGAGAACTCCGGTCGTCGCGTTCGGGACCCCGTTGGCGAGGTTCAGGAAGTCGACCGCGTTGGATATGTTAACTTGCCTCGACCCGAAGACGAGGTAGGCCGCGCTCGAGGAATTGCCGAAGGATGGCGTAGACCCGTCGGTGGGGGGAACGACCCCGGGGGCGGACACGATGAAACTGTCGTACCCGGTCCCGTTGATGTTACCGACGTCCGTGACGGTGTAACCAGCGTAACTGTTGCTGGTAGCGCCGATGGTCTCGACGCCCAAGGGGGCCGTCTGGATGGTGGTTAAATCGACCTGTGCCAGGAGCTTACGCTCCTCCAGGTTCTCGTTGTTCGGCCGAAAAGCCCAATGCCGCCGTTTCGCCGGCGAACCGGGCCCGCGATTGCCCCATGTCATCGGAGACTCCTCCTCCAAGCCCAAGGTCGCCACCGCGAGAGATCGAAACCCCCGGGCGGTCGGACTCCCTCGGGGCAGGGCCTCCAAGCCCTTCCGCCCCTGGCTATCTCGGCGCGACTCCGCCGCCGCCGAGGGAATCCATTCCTGCGACATACTTCGACTCGGAAGTGCTCTTGACTCCACCCAAAGCAGGATGAGATGCCGGCACAACGATCGGGATTGCCAATCATTTCGGCTCAACCGGCACGACCAGCACTACCGATACCCCAATTCGTGCAAGGGCGCCGGCCACACCCTCTGATCTCCGACGCTCAACGGAGCGCGGCGACGGGCCCGGAGTCCCCCGTGTTCCGATCCCCGAACCATCGAGCCCAGCCGACCGGTCTGCCTCCCAGGCGGCACCGGTTGGTAGGGAAGGCCGAGGCCATAGTCATGAAGACACGCGCCGAGGGGTTGATCCTCGCCGGAAAACCACGCAGGGCCCGACGGCTCGCCGCGATTACCCTGCTGACCTTAGGATCGCAAGCGGGTTGTGGCCGCGAATTCTATCGCGAATGGGCCAACCAGGATGTGTCCGAGGCCATCTTCGAGAAGAGCCGCGACCCACGCTATCGGCTCGACATGTTCTCGATCGATCCTCCCCAACTTGCCCGGTTCGCCGATCCTTACGACCAAGATCGTCCTCCTGCGCCGCCGGATGACATGGCGGCCCAGTCGCTCTCGCCCGTCCCCCAGTGGCCCGACCACCGGCTGATCATGCCAGTGGAGGGGACCGGTTATCTCAAGTTACTGGACGAGGGACCGCGCTACGAGCCACAGCCGAAGAAAGCCCCGGTTGGCGTGCCGGCATCGACCCAACCTTCTGCCCCTCCAGCAGATGGATTGTCTCCATTCGCTCCTGGTTTAGCCCCCGACGCCCCTCCCGGGATCGAACCACCCCCACCGATTCCCGGTCCGGGCGCCTCTCGTTCGAATTCTGGGCCAAAGGTGCCGGGAATGTCGCCGATTTCCTTGGCGGCCAAACCTTCGCCTGTTCGCTCGTCCCCCCCCCTTTCCACGGTCTCATCCATGCCCTTGGCTTCGACCTCGAAACCATCGAGCGGAAAGGATGAGGGGCTTCAACGCGCCGCATTGCAGGAACCGGCACAGCCAGCCCCGAACCAGGATCTGGTCCCGAATCCGGATTCTCCGGCACCCTCGACGGTGACGGCTCCCGGCGACAAACTCCAGACGCCCAAGATCCCCGGCGATCCCGATCCCGAGGACTTCAACCTGGGACGACCGGTCAACCCTCGTCCTGACCTGGGTCCGGGCGGCAACGAGATGGCCGAGGAGATCACCTCGAACCTCGCCAAGATGTTCGTTCCCCAGAATGTCCCATTCGACGAGGCCGTGGCCGCCGGGCTGCCGGCGGATAGTCGCCCGTATATCCTGACCATGGAGAAAGCGTTCCAGCTCGCCCTGGTCAATAGCCGGTACTATCAGTTCCAGCTCGAATCCATGTATATTAACGCCTTGCCCGTGACGCTCCAGCGATTCTCGTTCGGGCCGCAATTCGTGGCGGGCCTCTCGCCGCGGACCGGGGTCGGCGGTGCGGGCTCATCGACGCTCGGCGGACTCCTGCCAACCCAGAACTTCGGGAACAGTTTCCTCTATAACACTCGAGAGACGGGTGCTCAGGTCTCCACCCTGAACATTGGGACGGTCGCCGGTGTCGGCAAGCTGCTCGACAACGGCACTCAGATCCTGGCATCTTTCGCCAATCAGCTCGTCTTCAACTTCGTGGGCCGCAACCCGACCCAACCGACGGTCCGGTCCTTCCTGCCCCTCCAAATCCTGGTCCCCTTCCTCCGAGGCGGAGGGCGAGCGATCACGCTGGAAGGGCTGACCCAGGCCGAGCGAAGCTTGCTCTACTCGGTCCGGTCGTTCGCCAAGTTCCGCCAGGAGTTCGTGGTCTCCACCCTGGTTGGCGGATCGATCCAGAACTTCGGCAATAGCGTCTCGACGGGTGGATTCACGTCCGGCGGTAACATCGATCCCGTCGTCGGTTTCCTCCAGGTCGTGACGGATGCCCAGCTCGTCGAGAATCAGGTCAAGAACCTGGCCGTCTTCGAGCAATTCGTCAAGGTTTACCAGGAGTTGATCGGCGGCGAATCCTCCGGCCTCTCGCAGCTCCAGCTCGACCAGATCAGCCAGCAGGTACAGGGGGCTCGGCAGAGCGTCATCAGCTCGCGACTCCGCTACCGGAACGACCTCGATCAGTTCAAGATCCAGCTGGGAATGCCGCCGGATGTTCCCCTCGTCATCGATCGGAGCCGGACCAGTGGTTTCCTCAGGATCTTCGAAGAGCTCGATCGATGGTCCCTCAAGGCCAAGCGTGAACTCCCCGAACTGGATGAGATCGTCGCCCGGTTGCCCGAACTCGAAGACCTGGTCCTGGACGGGAGATCCTGCCTGAAGATTTTCTCCCAGGACGAGGACCAGAACCTCGAAGATCTCCTGCTGACCGCCGAGCGAATCGCCCTGGAAAATCGCCTCGACTTGATGAATGCCCGGGCGCAGCTGTATGATACTTGGAGGCAGATCCGCGTCTCGGCCAATGCCTTGAAGGGCATCCTCAACGTCGCGGTCACCAACCAGTTCCTCACCCCGCCCACCACGAACAACCCCTTCGGCTTCGTCGATCAGGCCAAGCAGTTCTCTCTGGTGATCAACGCCGAGCTGCCCCTGGTCCGCGTCGCCGAGCGGAATAACTTCCGCCAGCAATTGATCAACTATCAGCGGCAGCGACGCACGCTCCAGAACACCGAGGACTTCCTGAAGAACCAGCTCCGATCGGAGATCCGTCAATTGCAGGTCAACTATCAGCAATACCTGATCGCCCGGGTTAACCTGGTTTTCAGTATTCGGCTGAAAGATCAGGCCTTCGAGACGATCGTCGCCCCTCCCGCCGGGACCGCCGGGACTCAGGGTGCGGTCCAGACGACCAACCTGATCAGCTTCCAGAACACCGTGGTCAACAACGAGAACACGCTGGTCAGCACCTGGTTCCAGTATCAGCTCCAACGGCTTCAAGTCTACCGCGATCTCGGCATCTTGCCCTTTGACGAATGGGAGGCCTTCGATGAACTTTTCCCTACAGACCGGACCGGAGGGGGCTACTCCGCCGCCGTCGGGCCCGACGGGCGACCTGCCGTCGCTCGGCCAGCCCTCGCGCCGTCGGCCGTCGAGCGCAATTAAAGCGTTCGCGGTCGCGGTGGTCATCATCGCCGTGGGCGCCGTCGCCGTCCTCGGCGTCCCCGGGATGAAGGCTCCGATGGCCTCTCTCTTCGCCTCGTCCCGGTCGGACGTGATCACTGCGGTGGTCCGGCCGGGAAAGCTCTCGGTCATCGTCAAGGAGAAGGGCAATCTCGAAAGTGCCGCCAACAAGGACGTCGTCTGCGAGGTCGAGGGCGGCACGACCATCATCCGAATCCTCCCCGAAGGGACTCGGGTCAAGTCGGGCGACGTGGTCTGCGAGCTGGATTCCGCGTCGCTTCGCGACACCTTGAATAACCAGAAGATCACGACCCAGCAGGCCGACGCCTCGTACAAGCAGGCCCTCCTGACCCGCGAGGTGGCCGAGTACGCCGTCAAGGAATACGTCGAGGGCGTGTTCAAGCAGGACAAGGCGACCATCGAGGGGCAGATCGCGTTGGCGAAGTCCGACCTGGAGCGGGCCATCGACCGGGTCCGCTGGTCGGACCGGGTCAAGGACCTGGGTTACGTCTCGATCGCGGCCAATATCGCCGACCATCTCGCCAAGGATAAGTCGAGCTTCGAACTCGAGCAGAATCAGACCAAGCTCGACGTCCTGATGAAGTATACCAAGGATAAAACCATCAAGGAGCTGACCAGCGAGGTCCAGAAGGCCAAGGCCGACGAGCTCTCCAAGCAGTCGACCTACGAGCTGGAAAAGACCAAGGAAGCCAAGCTCGAGAAGCAGATCAAGGCCTGCGTGCTCAAGGCCCCCGGCGATGGGATCGTCGTCTACGCCAACGAACAGGGCCGCATGGGCCAAAACCAGCTCCAGATCGAGGAAGGAGCCACGGTTCGCGAGCGTCAGAAAATCTTCAGCCTGCCCGACACCAGCAAGATGCGGGTCAACACCAAGGTGCACGAGTCGATGGTCGACCGGATCAAGCACGGCCTCCGGGCCCTGATCCGCGTCGATGCCGCGGCGAACGTCGAACTGCGTGGTCAGGTCGACAGCGTGGCCCCGATGGCCGACGCCGGGAGCTGGATGCAGTCCGATGTGAAGGTCTACACCACCTTCGTCGCCATCGAGGGCGACACCATCAAGTACAACCTCCGCCCCGGTATGTCGGCCCAGGTGGAGATCCTCGTCGAGGAACTCGATGATGTCCTGAGCGTCCCGGTCCAGGCGATCCTCCAGTTCAAGAACAAAAACTACATCTTCATCAAGGATGGCGACGGCTTCCGTCGCGAAGTGGTCGAACTGGGGATCTCCAACGACCAGCACGTCGAGGTCAAGAACGGCCTGAAGGCCGGCGACCAGGTGGCCATGACTCCCAACTCCTTGCTCACCGAGAGCGAGCGGCGCGAGGCCTTCAGTGTGGCCGCCAAGGACGCCGCCAAGAAGGACTTCGGCGGAGACCCTGCCGCCAAGGGCGGATCGCCCAACGGGGCCGTCCCGGGCGGGACCGGAGAGGCCACCGGCAAGGGTGAAGGCAAGGCGAAAGCCAAGGGCAAGCGTGGCGGAGCCGGTGGCGGGATGGGAGCCATGGGGGCCATCTTCCAGAACATGAGCGAGGAAGATCGCGCCAAGCTTCGGACGGCTTCCAGTGAAGAGAAAATCGAGATCCTCAAGAAAGCCGGCGCCACCGACGCCATGATCGAGCAGATGCAGCAGATGCAACGCAACGGAGGTCCCGGTGGGCCTGGCGGTGGTGGTGGTGGCGGTTTCGGTGGTGGTGGTGCGGGGGGACCCGGTCAGTGAACAACTCGAACATGCCGATCGTCCGGCTCGAGGACGTTCGCAAGAAGTATGTGATGGGTCACGCACCCCCCGGCGGCCTCAAAGGCCGCCGGGGAGCGGAACAGACCATCACCGTCCACGCCCTCAAAGGGGTCTCCGTCGACTTTCACCAAGGCGAATACGTCGCAATCATGGGTACTTCGGGTTCGGGCAAGAGCACCATGCTCAATCTGCTCGGTTGCCTCGACCGACCCAGCAGTGGCGGGTATTTCCTGGGCGGTCGAGATGTCGCCAAGCTCGATGACGATGAGCTTTCCGAGGTCCGTAGCCGATACATCGGTTTCATTTTCCAATCTTATAACCTGATCCAGCAATACACGGTCGTCGAGAACATCCAGCTCCCGCTGACGTATCAAGGAAGCGGCGAACTGTCCGAGGAGCATCAGCAGCGGACGATCGAACTGGCCCGGATGGTGGGCCTCTCGGAACGGCTGGATCACAGGCCGAACCAGCTTTCCGGAGGTCAGCAGCAGCGCGTGGCGATCGCCCGATCGTTGATCAACGACCCTTACATCATCCTCGCCGACGAGGCCACCGGTAATCTCGACAGCAAGACCAGCGAGGAGATCATGGACATGCTTGCCGCCCTCAACGAGGCCGGCAAGACGATCATCATGGTCACCCACGAAGAAGATATTGCCGAGCATGCCAAGCGAATTATCCGGATGAGAGATGGTCAGATCATCCAGGACGGTCCGAGCCCCCGGATGCTCCAGGCCGAAGGCGCGGTGGTCGGCTCGACTCATTGAGGTCGAAGGTTTGACCTGCTCCGCCTTCGGAAGCACACCCCGTACGATCTCACGCCGCTCAGAGGCCCCCGACCATGCGACGAACCTGGCGAAGCCTGAAACTAGGAATGAAGAGCCTGCTGCTCCATAAGCTCAGGTCGGGGCTGACGGTCCTCGGGATCGTCTTCGGCGTAGCCGCGGTGATCTCGATGCTCGCGGTCGGCGAAGGGTCGAGCCGCAAGGCACAACGACAGTTCGCCGAACTCGGCGCCACGAACATCATTTATCGCTCGGTCAAACCGTCCGACGAGAGCCAGGCGGCCGGTGGCGGTCGGAGGACGGTCCTCAATTATGGCCTGAAATACGAGGATTACGACCGATTACTGGCCACCGTCCCGACGATCAAAAAAGCCCTGCCAATTCGCGAGATCCGCAAACAGATCCGCTATCTGAGCAGGGATCTGGACGGCCGGGTGGT
This sequence comes from Tundrisphaera lichenicola, assembly GCF_051175385.1. Taxonomy (GTDB): domain Bacteria; phylum Planctomycetota; class Planctomycetia; order Isosphaerales; family Isosphaeraceae; genus Tundrisphaera; species Tundrisphaera lichenicola. The sequence goes on from NZ_CP195106.1 coordinate 2,040,248, forward strand.
CGGTACCACCCACGACTACGCCGACTTCAACCGTCTCGAGATCGAGAAGGGTCGGTTCCTATCCCCCTCCGATAACGCGCGGTACGAGAACTACGCGGTGCTCGCCGCCGAGACGGCCAAGATCCTCTTCCCGTATGAGGATCCGCTTGGCAAGTCGGTGAAGCTCGGGTCCGATTACTACACGGTGATCGGTGTGACCAAGCAACGATCCCAGTCTGCGGGTGTTGGCGGAAGCCTCTCCGCGCAAGACTTCAACAAGGATGTCTACATCCCGCTGAACACGTGCAAGCTCCGATTTGGAGAACGTCTGATTGACATGAGACCCGGCTCTTTCTCGATCGAGGAGACGGAACTCTCGCAGATCACGCTCCAGGTCTATGACATCGACCAGGTCCGCAGGACTGCGCCGATCATCGAGGCCGCGGTCGAGCCAAAGCATCCCAAGCGGGACGTGACGATGGTCGTCCCCTACGACCTTTTGATGCAGGCCCAGGCCACGGCCCGGCAGTTCAGCATCATCCTGGGGACGATTGCATCGATCTCCTTGCTGGTCGGAGGGATCGGGATCATGAACATCATGCTGGCCACCGTGACCGAACGAACCCGGGAAATCGGCATCCGTCGAGCTCTGGGGGCCAAGCGTCGCGACATCACCCAGCAGTTCCTAATCGAGACGATCGTGCTCTCCGGCGTCGGTGGCGTCCTGGGGGTCTGCATCGGAATCGGGATCCCCGAGATTCTCCGATACTTCGCCACCGATCAGGAACCTGTGGTGACCGGAAGTTCGGTCCTCCTGGCCTTCGGGATCTCGGTCGGTATCGGTATCCTGTTCGGACTCTATCCCGCTCGTCGGGCCGCCATGATGGACCCGATCGAGGCACTGCGTCACGAGTAATCCGGGCAGTTCCTCCTCGGTCCATCCGGGACCGGGAAGGCAACCGATCGACGTTCACAAATGGGCTTGCGTCGGAGGTCGGGGAAGACTAGTCTTTAGACCGAAGAAGACCGCGGCATCGGGCCAGGAGCCCGATGCCGCGGTATTTCTGCTCTATGAGTCAGGCGGCTTCGGAATAATCCTGATTCCACCCCGATCCGCCACGGCGCCCCGTCAAAGCACGGCATTCTCCCGTGTTCACGATCGACCGACCTGGGGAGCAGTAAGGGATGCCCGTAGATCGAATCCCGATGTCGAAGCCCGGCTACGAGAAGCTCAAGGCCCAGCTCGACGCGATGAAGAACGAAAAAATGCCGATGATCGCCGAGCAGATTGCCACGGCACGGGACTTTGGTGATCTGTCCGAAAATGCCGAATTCGACGCCGCTGTCGAAGCGCAAGGGATGCTCCAGGCCCAGATCGACGACCTCCAGGACAAGCTCGCCCGAGCCTTGATCGTGGATAAGTCGACCTTGCCGACGGATCGGGTCGTCTTCGGCTCGAAGGTCAAGGTCCTCGACCTGGATCTCGAAGACGAAGAATATTTCATCCTGGTCGGACCCGGCGAGGAGGATTACGACCAGAATAAAATCCTCCTGACGAGCCCGATCGGCCAGGCGTTGGTCGGCAAGCACATCGGCGACGAGGTCGAAGTCCCCATCCCCAAAGGGACGCTCAAGCTTCGCGTGGTCGAAATCAGCGTCGATTAATCCCTGGCCCTCAGGCTACGATCCACCCTTCCCAACTTTCGGGGAGTGGGGCCTCCACGGTCATGGCCTGTCGACGGATCGGGTGATCAAACGATAGGGCTCGCGCATGCAAGGCGATTCCGACCCGGAACGGACGTAATGCCCCGTAGGTTTGGTCGCCCACAATGGGAATCCCGCGCCCGGCCACCTGGCACCTCAGTTGATGGGTTCGCCCGGTTTCGGGCCGGAGCTTGAGCCAGGTTAAGCCTTCAGGCAATTTCTGCTTTCTTCCGATCTCATAAGTCGTCGAAGCTCGGACCGAGCTGGGCGTATCGACCGGGACCAGCCTGGCACGGCCCAACTCATCGGGAGGTACGATCCAGTCCTCCCACCGGCCCGAGGCTGTCATCTGGTCGACATCGCCTTCGACCACGGCCCAATATTCCTTGGAAACCTGACGAAGCGCGAATTGCTCGGACCACCGACGGGCTGCTCGAGGATTTTTGGCCCAAAGGATGACGCCCGAGACGGGTCGGTCGAGTCGGTGGACCGTCCCCAAATAGACCGAGTTCGGATCATCGGGCGCGAGATAAGCTCGGATCAGGTCTTCCAGCGTCACCTCGCCGGTATCCTTTCGGGCCCGTTGCGTCAGGACCCCCGCAGGTTTGGCAACCGCCAGCCCGTGAGGGTCTTCCCAGAGTACGGTCAACCGGCCATCCATCGTGCTCTCGATTGCGAGATCAATAGGGGCTTGGCATCTGATCCGACTGACCCATCGTTCCAGGTGTGTCCAGCGGAGCCTGAATGATCGGGTTGGGTGCGGGGCTGGAGCCTGGGGGAAGGGGGGACACGTTCAGGTCGGGAACCAGCGGTATTCCGGCCGGGGGGGCAATTCCCGGCGATTCCGCAACCGGCGGAGCCAGACTGGCGGGCATGGCAGACGGATCGGAGGTCGGTCGGCCCAGGCTCGGGGGTTGGCCCAGGACCGAGGTCCCAGGGGAGCCATATTCCCCTGGAGGAGCTCCGTACGCCGATGGGTCGGGACGACCGATTCCCGCTCCGATCCCGGAGGCGAGATCCGAACCTCCCAGGTTGTTCGAGTTGAAGTTTGCCGTGGCCGCTCCGCTCACCGGATGACCTTCGGAACTGAACTCGATAGCCTTCCGCTGCCGTCCGTCGTTCGCGAAGGGGCGACCGGGAGGAACTTCCGGGCGAGTGCTCCGGCAGCCGGCGGCGAACGTGACCAGACCAAGGCCACAGATGGCGAGCTTGCGAGAGAGTCGATCCATCGACGAAATCCTCCAGGACGAAATTCGATCAGGTAGGACACGCCCGCGCCGTGGACTCGGCAGGCCTCGGGTCGGGAATGCGGTCGTCGTCGAGGGAGGAACGCTCAAGCGATGGGACCGGACGGCGTCGAGGAGTGACCTCTCGACGAGCCGGATCATACCGAATTATCCGCGTCGGTCAATCGAGACCGGGTCTTGAGCCTTGGTGCTTGATCCGAGATTTTCGGTTCTGGGCGTGGGAATGAGGCAACCGACCGCGTACGTTGGACGGATCAAGCAAGCCTTCCCGATCCTGGAACGCTCGCGAAGAATCAACCTCCCCGCCCGACTCCTGCTCCGAGGACCTCCCGATGCGCGTTGCCATCCTGCTCGCATTGACGATGACCGGCCCAGCCTTCGCCGACGATCTCAAGGTGGGAGCCGCATCGGTGGATATCACGCCCCCAGTCGGGACGCCGATGGCCGGTTATTATGCCGAGCGGCTCTCGAAGGGCGTGCACGACCCGCTACTTGCCAAGGCAATTGTCCTGGAATCCGGAGGCAAGAAGGCTGCCCTGGTCTCGCTGGACCTCATCAGCACGACCGCGTCCATGGTGTCCGAGGCTCGTCGAGAGATCGAAAAAACGACCGGGGTCGGAGGGGCCGACGTGATGATCTCGGCGACCCACGCCCACACCGGCCCCGTACTCCAGGATCGAGGAGCGAGAGAAGCCGCTTTCGGGGGGAACAACCCTCTGGCACGTGCCTTCGGCGAGGGACTTCCTGGTAAGATTGCCGAGGCGGTTCGAAAAGCCGAGGAGACGCTCCGGCCCGCCAAGGTCGCCGCCGCTCACGGCCAGGAGTCGTCGATTAGCTTCAACCGACGGTTCCACATGATCGACGGGACCGTCGGATGGAACCCCGGCAAGAACAACCCCAGGATCCTCAAGGCCGCCGGGACGATCGACCCCGACGTGGCAGTGGTCTACTTCGAAGACGACGGGGATTCCACGCCACTCGCCACCTACGTCAATCATGCGGTCCACCTCGACAACGTCGGGGGGATGGAGTTCTCGGCCGACATGCCGGCCACCATAGCCGACCTCCTGGGCCGCTACAAAGGTCCCGGGATGGTCACTCTCTACACTTCGGGATGCTGTGGCGACATCAACCACATCGATGTCCGGTGGGCCGCCCGCCAGGGTGGCCACGAGAACGCGGCCAGGATGGGCGTAATCCTCGCGGGGGAGGTCCTCCGAACCTGGCCAAAGCTCCAGTTCGACCCGACCGGCGCGGTCCGGGTGAAGTCCGAGAAGGTCAAGCTTCCCCTGGCACCAATCACCCCCGAGGATGTTAAATCGTCCGAGGCCACAATCGCTCTGATCGGCCAGCCGGGCAAAACTCCAGCCTTCCTCGATCAGGTCAAGGCCTTCCAGGTCCGAGACGTGGCGGCTCGCGAGGGCGAGCCGATCGAGGTCGAAGTCCAGGTTGTCGCGCTAGGAGATTCGATCGCCTGGGTCTCACTTCCCGGCGAAATCTTCGTCGAGCTGGGGCTGGCGATCAAGCTGGACTCGCCATTCCCGAACACCATCATCGCCGAACTGGCCAACGGCTCGATCGGCTACATCCCTTCGCGGAGGGCGTATTCGCAGGGAAACTATGAGGTTATCAGCGCCCGATGCGCCGAGGGCTCGGGTGAGCTCCTCGTCGATGCGGCGCTCCGGCTGCTCAAGGAAATTCGCCAGGAATCGACGAGCAACGTGGCCCGATAAGGTCTCACGCGATTATCTTAACGAACCTGCCCTAACGACTCCGAAGATCCACCCACCGAGGTCCACACGATGACGTCGACACTTCGACGGTTCCTCCCGATTGGTCTGGTGCTCGCGTCCCTGAGCGGGATGGCGTCCGACCAGAGAGTCATCGCCGATGAGATCCCTCCGCGGGAGGCCTACCTTCGGTTCATCCGAGGACAGGCCAACACTCTGAGGGGCGACGATCTGGTACCGGCGACCCGTGAAATCTGGGCTTCCGAGCGGTTGAAGGTGCGCCAGGGGCTCGAGATGGCCTGGGGCAAATTCCCGACAGAGCCCTGCTCGCTGGAGCCTCGGGTCCTGGGGACCCTCGATGGGACGGGCTATCGTGTCGAGCGCTTGATTTTCCAGACGCGTCCCGGGATCTGGATGACGGCCAACGCGTATATTCCCGACGGCGAGGGGAAGCATCCGGCGATCCTGTCGGTTCACGGGCACTGGAAGGGGGCCAAGCAGGATCCGGTCGTGCAGTCCCGATGCATCGGGGCGGCCCGGCTCGGGTTCTTCGTCCTGGTGGTCGACGCGTTCGGCTCGGGCGAACGGGCCGTCGGCGAAGCCCTCGGCGAATATCACGGAGAGATGACCGCCGCGACCTTGTTACCGGTCGGGCTCCCCCTCTCGGGGCTCCAAGTCTATGAAAACTCCCGGGCGATCGACTATCTCCGGACCCGGCCCGAAGTCGACCCCGACCGGATCGGGATCACCGGCGCCAGCGGTGGAGGCAACCAGTCGATGTACGCCGGAGCCTGGGACGAGCGGCTCAAGACCGTGGTCCCGGTCTGTTCGGTCGGCAACTACCGGGCCTATCTGGGGACCGGTTGCTGCATGTGCGAGGTCGTACCTGGCGCTCTCCGGTTCACCGAGGAATGGGGAGTGCTCGGACTGGTCGCCCCTCGCGGACTCCTGCTGATCAACGCGACTCGCGACGCTCACCAGTTCTCCGTGGGCGAGGCGAAGAAGTCGCTGGCGATGGTCGAGCCGGTCTTCGCCCTACTCGGCCATCCCGACATGGTCCGCCAAACGGTCTTCGAATCGGGCCACGACTATAGCCGGCCGATGCGAGAAGCAGTCTATGGCTGGATGACGCGAGTCCTGAAAGGCGAGGGGGACGGCTCACCGATCGGCGAGCCCGAGATCAAGACCGAGGATCCCGAGGCGCTCCGATGCTATCCCGGCCAGACCCGTCCCGACGATTGGGTGACCATCCCCCGCTTCGCCGCTGCCGAAGGCAGAAAGCTCCTCGAAGGGCGGACCATTCCCGAAGATCCTCGGGAATGGAGGGCGATGAGTGATGCGCTTCGTTCATCGCTGGTCGAGAAGGTCTTCGGAGGTCTACCCGCCAACTCTTCGGAAGCGCCGATATCAGAGCCCTCGGGCGACAAAGGCAGGTTGATCCGTTTTCAGCCCGAGCCCGGGCTAACATTGACGGCTCAGATCGAAGCGGGGACGGGGGCGACTTCCCCTCTTGCGATCCTGATCGACCTGGAGGGAGCGGAGAGGGCCGTTTCGAGCCCGCTGGCGGAGGAGATTCGCAAGGTCGGTTGGGGCCTCGCGACCATCGACCTCCGTGCCACGGGTCAACTTGCCTGGCCTTCCGACAAGGTGGGCTCGGCCCCCGACCACAACTCGGCCGAGTGGGGGCTCTGGATCGGCCGGCCCTTGCTGGGCCAGTGGGTCGTGGACGTCCGACGGCTGCTTGATGCGGTGGAGAAGCTGGATGGGCGATTACTTTCCGAGGTCATCCTGGTTGGAGTGGGGCCGGGTGGGCTGGTCGCGCTGGGAGCAGGGGCGACGGATCCGCGGATTGCCCGAATCGCGGCGGTTGGCTCGCTCGCGAGTTATCTCTCGGAGGTTCCTTACGTCGGCCAGAGGCTTGGGATCATGGCACCTGGCATGATTCGTGAGATCGGAGACGTTGCGCACCTGGCCGCGCTGGCCGCACCTCGTCGGGTCGTGATCGCCGGTGGAGTCGGGGGGGATGGCCAGTCCCTGTCCGCCGAGGCCCTCCGTACATCCTATCGGACTGCTTTGAAAGCCTGGCAGACCGCAGGCGCGAGCCCGGAGTTCCGGTTACTCGACACGACCGATGCCGAGGGATTGATCAGGAATCTGCAGTGAGGGGCGATCCTCTCGAAGAATCGGGAGAAGGGAATTTCCAGGAACGTAATGTCCGCTTCCATCGAATTGTTATCTAGCTACGTGCCCGCGATGATCCGACACCGCCTTGCCGGACCGGGTCTCGACGGGCCAGGCGGTCGTCTCGATCGATCTCCCGCGGCCGTCTTGCTGGTCGACATCTCGGGATTCACCCGGCTGACCGAACGGCTGGCCGTACATGGGGCCACGGGGCTCGAAGAATTAACCAGTATCCTAAATGCGTACTTCCACGGCCTGATCGAGCGGATCACCGAACAAGGCGGAGACGTGGTGAAGATGGCCGGGGATGCCCTCGTGGCCCTCTGGAGGGAGTCGGAACCGGGCGAGTCCCTGTCCTCATTGACCCTGAAGGCCGGGCGCTGCGCCCGGCTACTTCAGGCGAGCATGGGCGAATACGAGTGCGGGGGAGGTATCCGACTGGTCTCCAAGATGGGCATCGGTGCCGGCGAGATTGTCGGGATGTATGTGGGCGGCGCACTCGAGCGGAGAGAGATGATCCTCGCCGGCGATCCGCTGGCTCAAATCGGACTGGCCGAGAGATTGGCCCGGCCGGGGGATGTCGTGCTCTCGCCCGAAGCCTGGGAGTTGGTACAGGGGGTCGCCTTCGGCAAACCGCTCGAACAGGGTTGCATGCGTCTGACCGGTCTCGAGGCGCCTCCGCCTCGGCCTCTGGTACCCCCAATGCTCGGTCCGGAGTCTCGGAGTTCCCTCCAATCCTTCATACCAGGAGCGATCCGAACCCGGCTCGAAGCGGGGCAGACCGACTGGATCGCCGAGCTTCGTCGACTCACAGTCCTGTTCGTCAATCTCCCCCCGATCTCGATAGAGAGCCCCGATGTCATCGAGAAGACCCAGGAGATCGTCTCCGTCATTCAGGGGGCGCTCTATCGGTATGAAGGGAGCTTAAACAAGCTGAGCGTCGACGAGAAGGGGACGATCCTCCTGGCCGCGCTGGGATTGCCTCCACTAGCCCATTCCGACGATGCCCGGCGCGGCCTCATGGCCGCCAAGGCCATCCGCGAGGCTTTGTTGAAACTCGGACTACGTTCCGCGATCGGGGTATCGACCGGACGGGTCTACTGCGGGGAGGTCGGTAACCCTCGGCGACGCGAATATACCGTGATCGGGCGGTCGGTCAACCTGGCGGCCCGGCTCATGCAGGCCGCCAAGGAAGGAAGTGAGATCCTCTGCGACGAGGCCACCTTCCACGCCGCTCGTCGATGCTTCGAGTTTCAGACCTTGCCGCCGAGGGCTTTCAAGAATATCGAAGGGCTCGTGCCGCTCTATCGACCTGAGGCCGTGATTCCCGCTTGCGAAGGGGGCAGGCCTACCATCGGCCGGGTCGAGGAGCGTGGCCTTCTGGCCGATCGGCTCGACGCCCTGGCCGGGGGCCGAGGGGGCCTGGTCATCGTCGAAGGTGAGCCGGGAATCGGCAAGTCGCAATTGATCAAAGACCTCGTGCTTCGGGCTGCCGAGCGGGACCTTCTGACCCTCAGCGGACGGAGCGACGCCGTCGAGCGAACCGCCCCATACCATGCCTGGCGCCCCGTGATCTCGGGGATTCTGGGACTCGACGAGGAGGCGAACGCTTCGACCCGGGCCGATCAACTCCTGGAGCGGCTTGCGAGTTTTCCCGAACTCTTGAGGCTGGCCCCACTCCTCAACGGAATCGTCCTCGTCAATCTGGCCGAGAACCAGCGGACGTCACAGATGGCGGGCCAGGTCCGTGCCGATAACATCAATGACCTGCTCCTGGGCCTGCTCCGACGCGCTGTCGACCGTGCTCCCACCGTCTTGATACTCGAAGATGCCCACTGGTTCGACTCGGCATCCTGGACCATCACGCTCGAGGCGGCCCGATTGCTTTCGAACGCCCTCATCGTCGTCACCAGTCGAGGTCCCGAAGAGGTGGGATTCCCCGGAGAGTATTCCCGGCTCCAGGAAGTCCCCGGAGCCGTGATGATCCGGCTCGATGCCCTTGGTTCCGAGGACGCCCTGGCGTTGGCTTGTCGACGACTTCGTGTCGAGAACCTGCCCCCTCCTGCCGCAGACCTGTTCCTCAGGAAAGCCCAGGGGAACCCGTTCTTCTGCGAGGAGTTGGCATTCGCCCTCCGCGATTCCGGGCTCCTCGTGATCGAGGGGGACCATTGCCGGGTCGCACCTGGGGTCGACCTCGACTCGGTCAGCATTCCCGATCAGGTCGAGGGGGTGGTCAACGGACGGATCGATCGGCTGGACCCTCCCGAGCAACTGGCCCTGAAGGTGGCCAGCGTGATCGGTCGCCTGTTCGCCGTGAGCTTGCTTCGTGAGGTCTATCCGATCGAGCCCGAACGAGAACGACTGCCGATCATCTTGGATTCACTGACCAGGCTAGCCTTGATCCTGAACGAAGAGCCCGAACCCGAGCTGGCTTACCTCTTCCGCCACGTCGTCACCCGCGACGTGGTCTACGACCTGATGCCCTTCGCCCAGAGGAGGCAGCTCCACCGGGCCGTCGCGGAGTGGTACGAACGGACTCCCAGCGGCGAGGCGGCAACCTCCTATCCCAGGCTGGCCTACCATTGGGCCAGGGCCGGCGACGACGCTCGGGCCATCGACACCCTGGAGAAAGCAGCCGATGAGGTCCTGCAAGGCGGCGCCTACCAGGAGGCCATCGGATTCTTGACCGAGGTCCTCGACCGTCATGAGGTTTCTCAAGCCGCTCCCGAACCGGCTCGAAGAGCCCGCTGGGAATTCCTCCTGGGCGAGGCGTATCTCGGCCTCGGGCAGTTGGTCCCGAGTCGAGTCCACGCCGAGCGGGCGCTGGTGTTGCTCGGAAAGCCCGTGCCAGGTCCGACGAAACTTCCGGGAGATCTCGCCGTTCACGTCGCCTTGATGATCAAGCGCAGGATATGGCCGGTCGCGGAGGGCCGGCTCTCGTCCGAGGTCGCTCAATCACGACGGCTCGCCTCGGCGACCTTCGGACTGATTGGCCAGCTCAGTTATTTCGATCAGGATCGGACCCTGGGGATTTATGCCGCGATCCGGTCACTCAACCTTGCCGAGGGGGCCGGGATTTCGAGGGAGCTGGCGCGAAGTCTCGCGGTGATGAGCATCGCGTGCGGTCTGGTTCCCGCCCATTTCCTGGCCAAGTTTTATGCTCGAAGAGCCTTCGAAACGGCCGAAAGGCTCGAATGCCTGGCCACCCGAGCCTGGGTCCGGCTCCTGACCGGGATGTATTATCTCGGGATCGCCCGATGGTCCGAGGGTCGAGAGAACCTGTCAGCGGCGGTCGATATCGCCGATGGGATCGGCGACTGGAGGCGCTGGGAGGAGGCCTCGGGCGAGTTGGCTCGGCTGGACTTCTACAACGGTCGATTCGAGGAAGGTGAGCGGAGGTTTGCCGAGTTCGGAGAGGAAGCAAGCCGCCGGAATCATGGTCAGGCCCTGGCCTGGAGTCGTCACGGCCGCGCGATGATCCTGATCCGACTGGGCCGGGTTCCGGAGGCACTGGCTCTCCTGGAGGCCTCCCTGACACTTCCCCCCGAAGTCCTCGGGATCGGCGACTTGATCCTGAGGTCGGGCCTGCTGGCGGAGGCTTACCAGGCCCTCGGGGACTGGTCGTCCGCCCGGTCGGCCGCTGAAAGCACATTGGGACTGATGCGGGGGAATCCGCCGATCGTTTCTTACACCCTGGAAGGCTATGCCGGGGCGGCCGAGGCGTATCTGGCCCTTCGAGAACGGGACGAGTTGGGGACCTCCCAACAGGATCGGAAGCTCTTGATGGCCCGGGCAGAGACCCTGATCGGCGGACTCCGACGACTGGCCCGCGTCTATCCCATCGCCAAGCCCCGGTTGTGGCTCCTGGAGGGCAAAATTCGATGGCTGGAGGGTCGCGTTGGTCCGGCTCGAAGAGCATGGAGAAGGTCTCTCCGGTCTGCCGAGCAACTGGCCATGCCGTTGGAACGGGCGCTCGCCCTCCAGGAGATCGGGCGCCATTTCGACCCCGCCGACCCAGCCCATCGCGAAACCCTCGAACTCGCGATCGTCGCATTCGACCAGCTCGGAGCCGTCGACGAGGCGACTCGCGCCCGACTCGCGTTGTCCGAGCCCAGGGTTAACGCCTGATGAGCGTTAGGGCGATCGAAGATCCGGGGGAGATGGTGAGTTGCGGATCCGGATGAAGTGATCGGTGAACACCGACCGAGGGACGGCATCGGACACCCGAGGCATGTGACAATCGAGACATTGGTCGTTTGGATTGACCGGGCAGACCGACGAGGCCGAGGGTTCACGATTCGCGGCATGGCACGCGAGGCACTTCGCCTCGTAATGGCTTGCGGATCGAACTGCGTCGACATGGGGGTCGTGGCAAGTTACGCAGCTCAGTTCTCCACGGCTCTCGGCGTAACAGCGACTACGCTCGATGTTGGGTGTCTGAAATCGGATGAACTTGGGGTCGTCGGGCGAGACAGAACCTGGCGCCATATGGCACTGGCCGCAGAGCTTCATCAGGGCCGAAGCCGAGGCGAGTCGGGGGCGAGCAATAGCCGGGTCGGAGAAGTGAAGTTCCACCGCCTTGAGGTGATTCGCCCCCGGCCCATGACAGCGTTCGCAGCCGATCCCGCGATCGGTCGCTTCGGGTCGCCCTTCGGGCTCGGTCAATGCCCGGAAGTTCGTCGAGTGACAATCCAGGCAGAGTAAAACCGACGAGGACGAGAGCGATCGTCCGAGATACCCCCCCTCGTCCGGCGGTTGGTCGGGATGCTCGATCGTGAGGGCCCAGTGCGGTTCCTCGGGATATCGGGAGATCCTGAGTTCCCGAACACGTCCTCCTGCCTCTCGAGCGAGGAAGGATTGCCCCTGATGGTTCGATCCCATCGCGTACTCGATCGTGGCCCGAAGTTCTCGGGAACCCACACGAGTCGTGGCCTCCACCTGATCTCCCAATCGGTGAAGAGATTGGCTGACCTCGCCGTTCGAAGGATCGTCGATTACCTTTCCCGACCAGGGGATCGCGAGCAGATCCTCTCCCTTGAGTAAGGTCGAGGCATGGCGGCTCGACTCCCTCGCCTCGGCTTTCTCTCGATGACAGCGGGCGCATGCCGCAGAACCGACGAAAGGAGAGGGCTCTCGCTTCATCGGATCGCGAAGCTCGGGATCTCCGGCCAGCCGCAAGACGGCCTCGGCTTCCTGGGTCCGGCCTTGCTGGAGGAAGATTCGACTCCTCAGCCAGTTCGCCTCAGAATCGGACGACCCGATCACTCGATCGGCCTGGGCCGCTCGGTCGGTCGCGAGAAGCGACCAGGCCAGGAGCTTGCGAGCATCGTCGGGTCTGATGCCCGACCGGCCCAAGGAAGGGTCTCGTTTCAGGGCCTCCCCGAGTGCGTTCGCCGAGCCGGATGGGTCATTCAGTCGGTCCTGTATTCGGCCGAGAGCCGAGAGGCCGACCACCTCCCAGCCGGGACGCTGGGCGAGATGCCTGGCCGCGTCCGAGGCCTCAAACCAGGATCCGCGGTCCACCCAGTATCGAACCAGGGCGTCCAGGGTTTCGGAGTGGTTCGGGTCCGAGTCTCGAGCTGCACCGAGGGCGACCAGGCCAGGGCCGGACTTCCCGCGTCGGAGCAGCCCTCGGCCGAGGAGGAATAGGTCCTCGGCCTCCATCGGGCCGATGCCCAGAGTGCGATACGCGGACTCCGCCAACTCATCCTTACCCAATCGGGCCGAGGATCTCGCGACGATCCGCAAGGCGTGCCGATCCCCCGGCCTGAACTTCAGGACTTCACGAGCCCTGAGATCCGCCTCCTTCCAGTCACCTCGCTCGTAGGCGATCGCTCCCGCCCGAAGTGGGTCGACGGGCTGAATACCTCGGTAGAGCAGAGCCCCCAGGACCAGCGCCCCGATACCTCCAAGGAACGGGATGGCCCGCCTCGGTCGACCGATCGACATGGACAACTCCCCACCCGCCTCCGCTACACAAGCTCGATTCTGGCCTCAATCATGAGCCAGGTCAACGATTTATGACGCCCTTATTTCTGCAGTCGAAGCCTATGATTCCGGAGGGGAGAGGAGTCCCTGAAATCGGCTTACTCTTTCGATAAGCGAAGATCACCATCGACCGCGGGACCGGGGTCGGAACTTTCCGGTTTCACCGAAAATTGATTTGCTAAAATTTCCCTGGTTGACATGATATGGTCGCCGAAACCTGGAAGATGGGTTGATCAACGAGATGTTGAACCCGCCTTCTCGTCGGCGATATCGCATCCGCGATCCGATATCGAGTCGATGACGGACGGGGAAGTTGCATTGTACGGCCAAGCGGGCCGTTCACGATCGAAATCAAACATTCCGAGGAAGCGGGATGGACGAAGAGATTCCGAAGTCTTCGGTCGAACCGATCGGTCGTGCCGAGACCGACCTGTCTCGACTTCGAGATCAACTCCAGGGGGCTCGACGCGAGATCGCGCAGATGAAGTGGATCCTGTTCTCGGTAATCCTTCTCGTCCTCTCGGGGATCGCGGGAATCGTGGCCATGCGATCCGGCGTCCTCGGTCCCAAGGACCTCTTCGGCCCGGAGCTGCCCAAAACGGTCGAATCGAAGGAGTTCGGCCTCTACAACCGCGATGGTAAGCGGGTCATGATCGCCGACATCGACAAATGGGGACTGCCCAACCTGGTTTTTATGGACCTGGACCTCAATTACAAGATGGGGCTGAAGGTCTACAACGAGGGAGGTGGATCGCCCGGAGTTGTTTTCTACGATCGGACTGGCACGCGGGCGAGTTTCCGAATGGGAGAAGAGGGAGAGGCCAGGATCGACCTTCTCGGCGCCAATCAAAAAGGCGGGCTCGCGATGGCGGTCTCGGTAGACGGCAAGCCAACGTTGAAGATGACCGATCCTGAAGGAAGGATCCTTTTCGAAGCTCCCCCGGTCACACCTGGCGAATCGACCGACGAAAGTCCGGCGATCGAGCGATCGGAAGCCGAGCGACCCGCCCCCAATTCTCCGCGATGAAGGCGAGAGATTGCTCTAAAAACATCAAGATGAGAAAAACCATGCGAGTCTCTCCGAAGTCCCGAAGGTTTGGGGGCTTCGCCCTCGCGGCGACCTTGGCCTTCGCCTCGGTCCCCGGATGCTTTCAGCAAGACAATAATTCCGAATTCATGCGGAACGCCCCCCCACCTCCGCCGGAAGAACACCCCAACGAAACAGTCGCCGAGCGGCGGTCACGCACCCACCGACCCTCCTCGGTCGAGAAGCGAGCCAGCGCGAAAGCGAAGGCCAAAGCCAAGGATAAGGCCCCTCAGGCAGACTGATGGCCCCGACTTTCACGCTGCACCACGATTCAATCGCAGCTAACAATTCGGTCCGGTCGTCCATGTTCGTCCGCGATCGAACCAAGCTCGAAAATCCCTCCCGATGGCCATCGAAATCGATCTGACACTAACTGGAGACGACCGATCGTGAAATCCGTCAGACGTTCCCGAGCCTTCACGCTGATCGAGTTGCTGGTGGTGATCGCCATCATCGCCGTGCTGATCTCCCTGCTCTTGCCGGCCGTCCAGGCCGCTCGCGAGGCAGCCCGTCGCGCCCAGTGCGTCAACAACATGAAGCAGATCGGCCTGGGCGTGCATAACTATGTGAGCAGCAATGACGTCATCCCGCCATCGGCCACCTTCGGGGTGCCAATCCCCGCAGACCCGAACATCTACCAGGATCAAGGGGTTCTCGCCAGAATCCTCCCCTACCTGGAACAGCAGACGATCTACAATGCGATGAACACCAACTTCGGAGTTCGCGGGAAATCGGCCTCGGGCTCCTGGAATAACCCGCCGATCGACGAGAATGTCTGGGCCGGCAACTTCGGCCGTGACAACGCCACGGCGAATATCGCCTACGTCAAAACGTTCCTCTGCCCCTCCGACGCCCACAACGGCGGGAACAATACTTACTTCATCAACGGCCAGCGTAAGCTGGTTTCCACCACGGACTATTACTGGAACGTGGGCACCAGCCGGTTCTTCAACGGAGGACGAGTCAACGGCCCATCGTATTCTCCGGGGGCTACCGACTCGAACCTCCTCGGCGGCGCACAGTGCGCCCCCGGTCCGATCAGTATGGCCTCATTCCAGGACGGCACCAGCAATACCGCCATCATGAGCGAGTCGATCCAAAGCTTCGAGGGGACCTATGACGGTGGGCTGGGGACGGTCTTCGATGGACCTTCCTGGAATCAGTTCCTCGGTCAGGGAACACCGACTTCCCCGCCCGATTGGCTGGCTGCCCAGTCCTGTCAGAACAGTCCGGGCTCGGCGGAATATTACTGGAAGGGGGAGTTTGCCCTCTCCGGCGGGCATAACATCTACTCGCACACCCAGACCCCCAACCGACGTTCGTGCTACTGGACCGGGGTCAACAGCTACCCCGGGACTTCGAGCAATCAGGACTTCGCAGGCGCCACCCAGACGATGGTCGCTGCCAGTTCCTACCATCCCGGCGGTGTTAACGTGTTGATGATGGACGGATCGGTCAGGTTCATCAAGAATACGGTGAATTTCAGGGCCTGGTATGCCATCGCGACCGTCGCTGGTGGCGAAGTGATTAGCGCCGACGCATTCTGAGCCATGGTGCCAGCTTCGTCGTCGTTTCGATGCCCGCCCCGCGAGCTGCGGGGCGGGCCTGCCGGTCACTCGATCGGTCGTTGGCAACGCCTTATTGGCATCGATCGACCATGAATACTCAAAGACAGGCCACCCAATCGACTTCGAATCTGGCAAAGCCGTCCAGCTGTCGAGGTGGTCGAGCACGATTACGAAGGCTCCGAACCTTCGGGTTCATCCTCATTACCGTCGTGGTACTCCCGGCTGTCGGCTGGATCATGACCTCATTTGATCTCTCGGGTGAAGCACGCCTGGCCTTCCAGAACCGGGAATACTCGACCGCGCTGAGACTGGCGAAGGACCATCTCCGTCGATGGCCAGGGGATCGTTCCGCTTTGCTGATGGCCGCGCGAGCGGCGACTCGTTCCGGCCAGCCCGAGAAGGCCGAGACCTACTACCAGAAGGCCGGAAGACTTAGTCTAGATGACCTCCATGATCGAGCCTTCGGACTGATCCGCCTCAAGCAAGTCGATCAAGCCGCCCAGATCTATCGCGAGATCTTGGCCGATCATCCTGATGACGCCTTGTCGATCAAGCGTCTCGCCGCGATCCTCATGGATCAATTGAAATACAAGGAAATTCCCGATCTTGCCGCCCGCTTGATCCGCGTCCCCGGCGAGGAAGTCGCCGGCCAGACCCTCGCCGGGATCAGTGCCCACGTCCGGAAGGATTTCGATCAGGCCGCGATCGCATTCGGGCGGGTCCTTGAACTCGATCCTGAGCTGAGATCGATGCCGCTCCCCTCGTCGATGTTCTGGAATCACCTGGCCATCGACTTGATGGCGCAAGGGCGAAACGCCGAGGCCAGGGCTCATCTGACCCGAGCCTTGGAGCATTCCTCCGACGCCGGACTTCAGGAACTCCTGGGCCAGACATACTACCACGAGGGCCAGGTCGACGAGGCCGAGCATTGCTGGCGAATGGCGCTGGACCGGGACCCGGACAGTATCGATACACTGCTCGATCTCGGGGGACTGGAGTTGAAGCGTTCCCGGGCGGCCGAAGCGATCACCCTTCTTAGCCGAGCGACCAGACTCTCTCCCGGCTCGGTCGAGGCGTTTCACAACCTCGGCATGGCCTGCAAGATGGCCGGCGATCCGACCGCAGCCGAACGTTACCTCCGAAGGGCTTCGGACCTTCGAAAAGGGGGGAATCCGGCCCCGGTGGATGATTTTCGACCCGGGCCAATCCCGTCGAGGACCATGGGCGAATCGAAATCAATCCGATGAATCCTCCTTCGACATCCCTCCGCGACAACCTGATAACGCTGATGGCCTCGCTCATCCTGCTGGTGGGATTAGCCCTGGCTCTCACGCGATCCAGCGAACCTCGACCCGGCCTGGACGGGCTGGACGCGCTCCTCGCGATGGACCGATTCGACGAGGTCGAGCGCCGCCTCAATGGCTATCTCGCCGAACATCCCGAGAGCGCCCAGGCTCGCGTCCTGATGGCCCAGGTCGCCCTGGCTCGCCCCGAGAACAATCCTCGATTGGCTCTCGAACAGCTCGGGAAGATCGCGACATCCGACGACTCGATCCGGGCGATCGTCAGGCTCAACGAGGGGAAGGCGTATTCGTCCCTGGGGCTGCTCGAACTCGCGGAGGCCGCCTGGATCGATGCCCTGAGGAAAGATCCGCTCGTTCCCGAGGCGGGCTGGGCATTGTTGGGGCTCTACTACGTCGAGGAACGGCGGGAGGAGGCTCGCCGGCTGGGACTCGCGCTGCACACCATCGAGCCAGATCCGAAAGATCGGGTTCAACTGCTCCTGGAACTCGTCCGCCAGGATGCCCGGCCGATCGTAGCTTCCGAGATCATTCGGACCCTGGAACCCGCCGTCCGCGAGCATCCCGACGAGATCAAGGCTTCGGAAGCCTTGGCCCGGGCCTACCTGAGGGACAATCGCCCCGACGAAGGTTTGTCGATCCTTCAACGGCTCGTCGAGCGGAGTCCCGACGATCCTGCCGCGTGGAAGTCCTGGCTCGATGGTCTCGAACAGGCGGCCCGCCCCGAGGAGCTGGCCCTAACCTTCGAGAGGCTACCGGCAAAACTAGTTGACGACCCCCGATTCGCCCTCTTCCAGGGGATCATCTCCCAGAATCGGGGAGACTGGTCGCAGGCCGCCCATCAATATCTCCGTGCCCGAGCCTCGGACCCGACAAGCACCCCGGTCCTCTACCGGCTCGTCCGCGCCTTCCGGATCGCTGGGCAGACCGAGGAGGCCGACCGACTCGACATCGAGCTGCAGGCGAGAAACGCCTCGTTTAGTGAAATCCTGCCTCTCTATAACCGGGCGAACCAGATCAAGGATCTTGGACTCTCGCCGAACATCGACCTCTACCGAAGCCTGGCCGATGTCCGAGAACGGATGGGCCACGAGGCCGAGGCGCTGGCCTGGCATCGCTTGATCCTCAAGCAGACGCCCGGCAATCTAGCCAGCCGGACGGCTCTCGATCGACTCACGGACGCGAGGATGCCAAACTTGCGCGAGATTCTCGAAGAGATGCCACCCTTCCGATCGCCCTGACTGCAAATGGCCTCAACCTGCGGAAGCAGGATGATTCAGGAGCGCCAGCAGGCTGTCATAATCCACCGGCTTGATCAGGTGATGATCGAAGCCCGACTCCTTCGAACGCTGACGATCCTGGTCCTGGCCGTAGCCCGAGACGGCGATGATGAGGGTCTTGTCGAAGCCCTCGCGACGGAGGAGAGAGGCAACCGCATATCCGTCCATCCCGGGCAGGCCGATGTCGAGCAAGAGCACATCGGGCTTGCACTCTCTAGCACGCTCGATGCCCTCCGGCCCGCTATGCGCGACCTGAACGTCGTGACCTAGTGTTTTGAGGAGTTTCGCCAGCCCGATCGTCGAGTCTACGTTGTCATCGACGACGAGTACCCGCATCTCGGACCTCATCGCGCCCGGATCTTGCTCGATCGGGGCTGAGAGAATGGGCAACTCGGCCAGGGGAAACCGGACGATGAACTGGCTCCCTCGTCCCTCCCCTTCGCTCTCGGCCGTGATCGAGCCTCCATGAAGCTCGACCAAGGCCCTTACCAGGGTCAGGCCAATTCCTAGACCTCCCTCGGATCGGGCTAACGATCGGTCTCCCTGGGCAAAGAGTTCGAAGATTTGAGTGAGCTGATCGGAACTGATGCCGACCCCATCATCCCGGACGCGGATGACTACTTCTTCCGCTTCAGCTCGAGCCGTAAGTTTAATATTGCCGCCAGCTTGGGTGTACTTGGCGGCGTTGGTCAGGAGATTGACCATGATCTGTTCAAATCGCGTTGGGTCGGCCTCGATCCAGAGGTTCCCAGGACGATACGACACCGTTAACTGATGATCCCGCTCCTCGATGAGCGGGCGAACCGAGTCGACGGCTTGGTTGAGTATGGGGCTTGCGTCCAGGATCTTGGTACGGAGTTCGATCCGACCGCGCGTGATTCGGGAGATATCCAGTAGGTCGTCGATCAGGCGTGCGAGGTGGCGAACCTGCCGCTCGATGACTTCGCCGGACCACTCCAGGTGCTCGGGCCCATCGGGTCCTCTGAGGAGTCGCACGGCGCTATTGACCGAGGCCAGGGGATTCCTCAGCTCGTGGGCGAGCATCGCGAGAAACTCATCCTTACGTCGGTCCGCCTCCTTGAGCCCTCGCAAATGCTCGCGGATCTGATATTGCCGACGCCTGGCCCTCAAGGCCATGTTCACCGCACTGATGAGGGTCGATACGCGAACCGGCTGTTCAAGGACGATCACATTGCCCAACGTTGCGAGCGCACGCGCCGCCTGGGGAGAGTCGGCCCCACCTCGCGTCAGCATGATCACCGGGAGGTCGGACCAGGTTGGTTGTTCGTTCAGGGTCTCGATGAGCCGGTGATAATTCTCGTCCCGGATCGCTTCCTCAGTCAGTAACAATCCTCCGCAACCGACCTCGATCACGCGTCGAAAGTCGTCCAGTTTGAAGTAGACCTCACAATCGATGCCGGCTTCGCCCAAGAGATTGCGGCTCATCTGTCCGTCAATCCGGGTCGGAGCGAACACGAGGATTTTTTCCGACAGGTGGAAAGATGGCTCATTCTCAGGCATGCCCGGACTCCATCGGTCGCAATGGTTCCAGGATGCTAGGCGAGCTGCTCATGATGCCGCGGAATGTTTCAAGAGGCTCTCCGACCACAAGCCCGTCGGCGGAGAGGCGCAATTCTCGGATGGTCTCCTCATGGATCCCTGTTCGCTTCTTAAGGACAGAGATGGCTTTGCGGATCCTTCCATGATTTTCATAATATCGAAGCAGGATGACCGTGTCGGCCAGGTAACTCGCATCCACGGGACTCTGGAGCGGCCCGAGGAGTCCATGCTGAGCGACGATCAGGAATGTGACGACACCGAGCTGACCCAGATAGACCAGGATCTCGTGGAGCTGAATGACGAGGAACCGCTCCTCCGGCATCGCGTTGAGATAACCGTTCAGGCTATCAATGACCACGATCCGGGCTCCTTCTCCTCCGACCGGTCGGACCATCCGGCTCACGACCACCGCGAATTCCATGGGGGAGAGCTCGGCCGGATCGACCTGCTGGACGGTCACTAGACCCGATTCGACGTGCTTTCTCATATTCATGCCCATCGACTCCGCCCGGTCGAGGAGCGTATGCAACGTCTCGTCGAAGATGAACATCGCGCATCTCTGACCTCGCTCGGCGGCGGCGAAGACGTAGCGGGTCGCCAGGGTGGACTTACCTACTCCGGCCGGTCCGGCAATCAGGGTACTCGACCCGTAATCGACGCCACCGCCGAGAAGTTTGTCGAGTTCGGGAAGATCGCTCAGCAGTCGACCTCGGTCGAAATCCTGGCGGTGTTCCGAGGCTGTGAGTCTCGGATAGACGTCCAGTCCACCGCGTTCGATCCGGAAATCGTGATATCCCCCCCGGAATTTCACTCCACGCATTTTGATCACCCGCATCCGGCGACGCTCGGCCCCAAATTCGGGCGAGCGTTGCTCCAGGTTGATCACCCCATGGACGATGCTCTGGAGATTCAACTCGTCCTCGCCCGATGTCCGATCGTCAAGGAACAGGACGGTACTCCGTCGGCCCAGGAAGAAACGCTTCAAGGCCATGATCTGGCGTCGATAGCGGAGAGGGTCCTGCGCCAGCAGCCTCATCTCGGAGAGCGAATCGAAGACGACGCGTTTCGGATTATTCTTCTCGACCATGGAGAGAATCGCCTTGGTCGTCTCGCTCAGTTCCACCTCCGAGGGGTGGAACATCGTGTAATGCGAGTCGCGTTCGAGACTTTCCAGGGATGGGTTCAACTCGAAGATGTCGATAGCATCGAGCGACCAGCCGTGGGAATCGGCGATGATTCTTAGCTCCCCCTCGGTCTCCGAGAGGGTTACATACATCCCGCGTTCTCCGAGCCTGGCCCCTTCGAGGAGGAACTGGAGAGCCAGAGTCGTCTTGCCCGCGCCAGGATCACCCTCGATCAGGTAGACATGATAGGCCGGCAGGCCACCGGCAAGTATTGCGTCGAGTTCGAGGTTACCAGTCGAGGCTAGCCCGACGCTCTCATCAATTCGCGCTCGATCTTGGGGGTCCGATGCCATGTGCCATAGTTCCTTCGAGCCGGCGCAATGATGACCTTCTGAACAGAGGTTCTAAATCGAACTCGGATGTTAGCCATAGCAGATCGCGTGCCCAAAATGGGCATATTGTAAGTCGGAAGTATTCTAGCGACGCTCGGCAGAGCGTGGCCAAACCGGACGACTTCGCTGAACCTGCCGTTCGATCTCGAGGACTCTGTCCCAGAGGACGCCGATTCTGGACACGAACGAAAGCTTCGCGTACTCCGCGAAACTCGAGGGCGTCATTATTCTAGGCAGCGATCAATCTCGCGCAGAGATGACCCCGCCTGAAAAGAATGGTCGGTTAAGGATCGCCGATTCGATAACTTCCCGAAGTCATGATTCGCTCGGGACCGCCCTGTAGTTCCACTTCGGCAGGATCTCGTCGAACACGATCTTCATGTCCTCCTTGAACCCTGCCGCATACTTCCGCCCCGTCTGGTACACCTTCTCCAGGATGTCCACCGTCACCCGCAGCCCCGTGCTCGTGCTCGCCTTCTCCATCAACTCCTTCACCAAACCCACGCTCTCGAAGATCACGCCCTGGCAGGCTCGGGTCAGGTGCGGGAACAGCCGATGCTCGATCGGGTTGTATTTCGAGCAGTACGGCGGGTAGTGCGCCACACGGATCTCGATGCCGAGCCGATCGACCAGACCCTGGAGGTCCTCCTTGAACAGGTACTGGCTCGCACTGTTGCTGCCGCCGCCGTCGCACAGCAGCAAGATCGAGGTCGCACGGGGATAGCGGGCTCGGCCCTGGCCCTCCCACCACCGCTCGATGCTGTCGCAGGCGAACTCGCCCGTGTCGTGGCTGGTCCCCAGGTTCACATGGCCGTCGTTCTCCTTCACGTCGTACAGCCCGTGGGGGATGACCACACCCTCGGCGAAGCTGGGGAAGTCATGGTCGAACGTCCCAATGACCCCTTGGGTCAGGAGGTGCCCGGCCCGGTAGAAATTGCCGATCAACTCCTTCTTCTTGGTGTCGATGCTCACGATCGGGTTGTCGGTCCCGAGATACTCCCCCTTCAGCCGGGCGATGTTCTCGAACTGCTGGTTGCGGTCGGGATGCCCGCCCATCGCCCTGGCCTTCTGGGCCTTGCGGGTGACGTAGCCGTGCTTCTTGAGCAGTTGCTTGACCACCGGCACGCTGACTGGGGTGCCCGCCTCGGCCAGGTGGCCGGCGATCTGCTCATAGTTCAGGTCGGTCCAGCGGACCCCCTGCCGCATCGGGTCACCGGCCGTGCGATCCCGGAGCACCCGGAGGAAGTTCTCCTCCAGGAGCGGGATGGAGCCTATGCACGGCTTCGGGCCGCCCCTTTTTTACGAACCCGATCGCCGAGCCCGTCAGGGAGTCGATCCAGGTCCTGTTGGCCCTGGCGGATCGTCTTGGGATCGCAGCCCAGAAGCGTGGCGATATATTCGGTGCCCCCATGGCCGAGCTTGGCGGCCTCGATGGCCGCATATCGCCTGCGGTCCTTCTCCGAGAGCGAGTCGTGGAACATCCGCATCGAATGCTCGATCTCGGGGCTGTACGTCATGGCTGGGCGTCCGTTGCGAGGTCGTGATCGTCCTGGCTACGGTTATACGATGCCGAAGGCGTATCGGGAAGTTATCGAATCGGTGGTCCTAAGTCGAAACCCATCCTGGGAGAAGGACTTCATTCATCCTCCCTCAAGTCGGGATCGACCGGAGGGAAGTCATCCGAAATCGGCAATAATGAGCGACCGATCCATCAGAGCACGATCGACTTATATCATGCGATCGCGAACGTAAACTAGCAGAGCCGCTGCTCGGATTCGAACCGAGGACCTACGAATTACGAATTCGTCGCTCTACCAACTGAGCTACAGCGGCGAGAACTTCGACGGCATGAAGCCTTCGGAGGAAGTCGAGAATGTACCGACAGTCCGCCTCAGATTCAACGAACGTCCGAGTGAAAAGCTTAATGGGAGCCCGAGGTCCTGTCAATATGAGCGGTCTCGGTCTGGAATGGGTGGGTGTGACCAGGGATTCTTGGGTTTCACGCCGCCCGGTTCCAGAATAGGTCCCACTGATCGGTCTGACGGCAGCAGATCAGGGCGGCCATGGCTCGGGCGTTCTTGTGCCGCCAGCGGGCCCCGCGAGCTTTCAGCCTCAGACCCAGGGTCTTCGCCGCACCCTCCACCACCCCGCTTCCGATCGCATCGCCGGACGCCAGGCGGCCCGCGTAGTCGAGCCGCGTCAGGTGGCCCAGGAAGTAGTTCAGCAGTCGCTCCAGGGCCCCCCGCCTCTTCGGTGTGTCCTCGCGTTCCAGTTCCTCGCCGATCAGCCGGCAAACTCCCGTCCAACCTTCCCTCAGCAGTAACTCACGGCCGTGCTCGTGGAACGTGGTCGCCTCGGCTGTCCCTTCGCCAAAGAGCCGCTTGCCGGCGAGGGCGATGTGCTGGCTGGCGTGGTAGATATCCAGGGTCTGGCGGCACCCGGTCAGGGCCCGGCCGGCCGCCTTCCAGATCCATGACGCCCCGTCCCCCAGCACGTGCAGCCGGGCCATCGCCGGCAGGCCCAGCCGCTTCAGCCGCGCGTGCCAGGACCGGCGGAATCGCCGGGATGCCGAGATGTCGGCCCACATCACTCGGGCGGTAGCCTTGGGCAAGACGCGCGACTCCCACTGCTGGGGGGTCGCCGGTTTGGCCGTCGGTCGCTTCTGGGCCACGGCGATCTTCAGGTCGCGCCAGCCCTTCTCACGGGTGTTGACCTTGCCGGCGTCGACGGCGAACTCCCAGCCACCTCCGGCCTTTCCGAAGCCCTCGGCCGAGGCGGTCTCGGTGCCCTGCCAACGCGCGATCCGGCTGGCCTGACGTTCGCAATAGACCCGCAGGGTCTCGGCCGCCGGCGAGACGCCGAGCAGCTCGAGCAGGTTCTCGCGGGCCCGCTCGAAGGACAGGTCGGCGGCACTACGGCAGGCCTTGCGTTGCAATCGAGGGCTGAGGCCGCCGTCGAGCCCGAGGACGGTATCGGCGTGATAGCCTCCCGGCACGCAAGGGCATCGCGAGCCCCACCAGTGCCGCCTCAAGGTGATCGCCCCCAGGCAGGTGAAGACCTCGCGCGTGGCGGTCCCGCGATTCTCGCGAACCTGTCCACAGGAACAGATCCTCAGGGGAGCCCCTTTTTCTCGGCGTGCTCGAGCCGAGCCCGGACGGCGCGTTGGAGGAGCCGACGCTGGTGCTCGCGACCCTGTTCGATGACGGCCTCCTCGCAGACGTCGAGGACCGAGCCATCGGGGGTGGTGGCGGCGAGATCCTTCATCTCGCCGACGAAGCCGGCGTAGCCGCGAATCAGATCCTCGTCCTCGGCCTCGATCTCCAGGGTGATCACCTTCCGTGTCATGGCGGAACTCCGGGTGTCGGGTTCAAGAAGTCCACCCAATTTGCCAGGACGGACGATTCACCACCAGAGAACTTGGTTACACCCGAATGGGTGGGCGTCTCGATTGTAGGTGGGAAATTTCGTACAACGGAGGACGTCGATGCGTCGCCCGGGTTTCTTCACCTGTTCTTCACGGAAGGCCATCCCATGCCCCGGATCTCCCTCCCTCTCACACCTGAGCCACGCGACGAGGCCGACCGGATCAAGCAACGTCTGATGGCCGTCGTCGAGGAGGAAATTCAAGGAATCGCCGAACTGCTCGCCTCCAAGCCCGACCGCCAGATCCTCGGAGAGGCCGAGTTCCAGGTCCGAGACCGGGTCCACAAGATCGGAGCCCAGGCGATCCAAACCGCTCTCGATGAGCGGAAAAAGGGGGGTACCAAGGCTCCAGTACCGGCTGCCCGAGTTGCCACGGCCCCAGCAAGTTCGTCCGCCGATGCGCCCGGACCGTCGTCAGTCTGATGGGCAGCTTCGTCCTCCGACGGCGCGCCTATTACCATTGCACGGCCTGCCGCAAGGGGCATTGTCCGGCCGACCATGCCTTCGGCCTGGGGACCTCCGAGCTGACCGTCGGAGCCGAGCAACTGGCTGTCCTCTTTGGCACCACGGCCAGCTTCGCCGAGGCCGCCCAGAGGCTCCTGCCCAAGGCCAGCGGGCTCCGCCTGGCCGAATCGACGATCGAGCGGGCCACCGAGGCCGCCGGCGTCCGGCTGGGTCAGGCCCTGGCCGCCGGGGAGACCTTCGGCGGGTTGGCCGACTGGACCTGGACCAAGGATGCCCGTGGCCGGAGCGTCGCCTACGTGAGCGTCGACGCCACCGGAGTGCCGATCCAGGGGCCCGACGGTGTCCAGGCCGAAGGTCGGATGGCCTGGGTCGGCAAGGTCTTCGCCCCCAGGCCCGAGGCCAAGGCCAAGCACGCCGAGCAGGACATCGCCGCGCAGGTCCGACGACCCGCCGCAGACGGACGGGCCCGCTACCTGGCCGGGCTGATGAGCCTGGAGGAGTTGGGCGATCCGCTGCGTCGTCAGGCCGCCCAGGTCGGGATGGACCGGGCCCAGCAGTGGGTGGCCCTGAGCGACTGTGGCAGCGGGGTCGACGACTTCCTGCGGGTGAACTTCCCGCGGGCGGTGCGGATCGCCGACTTCTACCACGTCGCCGAGCACCTGGGCGAGTTGGCCAAGGCGTGGCACCCGGGCGACCCCGAGGCCGTCAAGACCCTCCGTGACGACTGGTGCCACACGCTGAAGCACCAGGGGGGCCGAGCGACCCTGGCGGTGATCGAGGCATTGGACCGGGACGGGCGGTCGGAGCCCGCCCTGGAGGTGGATCGCCAGGTGAGGCAGTACCTCGGCAACCATGCGGACCGGATGGACTATCCGAGCTACATCCAGGCGGGTTGGCAGATCGGCTCGGGTCACATCGAGGCGGCATGCAAGGCGGTGGTCAACGAGCGCTTGAAGCGGAGCGGGATGCGTTGGGGTGAGTCGGGAGCCGATGCGGTCTGCCACCTCAGGGCCCTCTTCAAGGGAGATGCCGACCAATGGGAGGCCTTCTGGACGCCATCCATAAATTGATGCCCCAACCATCCACCACACAAAAGACGCTCACCCGGCTCCCCGCCCGGGATTATCCGGGCGAGGGGCTCTCCTCGGCCGACTCGGAGAAAGTCTCGGGCTTGCCCCGGTCTCGACCGAGCCAACGAGCCACCAGGACGTCGGTCGAGGAGTGGGCGATGATCGACCCCGTGATGCAGAGAGCGATGAGGTGGAATAACTGGTCGGCCCGCCCCCAATCGATCTTCGAGACCTTCGCCTGCTTGAGGATCAAAAGCCCGAAGACCACCGAGGCGAATCCCTTGGGGCCGAACCAGGCGGCGGTGGCCCGCTCTCGCCAACCGAGCGGGCTCCACAGCAGGGAAATCGACAGGGCCAGGGGGCGGACCGCGACGAGGACCAGCAACGCGAAGATGTACCCCGACGCCGAGATCTCGCCGAGGAATTTCGGGGAGATCAAGGCCCCGAAGACCAGGAGGGCCGCCAGCTTCAGGAGTTCGGCCACCAGTTCGCCGAAACGATGGAACGCCTCGCGGACCTCGGGGCCGATCGTGGCCACCGTGATCCCTGCGGCGAAGGCGGCGAGGAATTCGTTGGCCTGGGTCATCGAGGATATCGTGAAGACCAGCAACCCGATCGCGAAGGCATTCAGGGGCTGATAGCAGGCGTGCGCCGAGAAGAATCGGCTCTGCTCCAGTCGGATCGAGGCCCAGGGGATCAGGATCCCGATACCGATCCCCATGGCGACCTCCAGGGCGATCTCCCCGAGATCGAAGCTCTCGGACGCGACCAGCGCGAGCATCGCCAGGACGATCGGCAGGGCCAACCCGTCATTCAGCCCGCTCTCGACGTTCAGGAGTTGCCGGAGTCGCGAAGGGACTTCTTCCCTGCCGACGATGGCCGAGGCGAAGACCGGATCGGTCGGGCTCAGGACCGCACCGATCAGGAAGGACTCGGGCCAGGGGAGCCCCACGATCCAGTGGGCCAGCATCGCCGTCCCGACCAGGGTCAGCGGCAGGCCGAAGAACAAGGCCCGCCCCGGGAGCTTCCAGGCTTTCGCCAGGTCCTTGAAACCCACCTTCATCCCGTCGCTGAACAGGACGCTGAACAGGGCCAGTTCGGCCAGGATCGAGACCGCCTCCGAATCGGGCTGGATCGAGACCGCACCGAAAATCCCCTCCCCGACCAGGACTCCCGCCATCAGGAACAGGACCGCGGTCGACAGCACGCTCCGGTCCGCGAGATCCGAGATCAGGACTGCGATCAGTAGGACGACGGCGAAGATGAAGAGGAGCGTCATGCACGAGGTCCCGGAGTAGGTGGGAGGTCGGCGATCCCGTCCAGGATGTCCATGACCTGTCGATAACGGGCGCTCACATCCTCCCGATCCGAAGGATCAAGCACTCCTTCCCGGCTCCCTCGATGGACCAGTTCGGCATGGCGGCGGAGTGAAGCCTGGAAGGCGGGATCTCGGGTCTGCCGAGCGACCGCCGCGAAGGTCTCCAGGAGACGCATCGTCACCGAGACATCCCCTCGCGCGGCCTGTCGAATCTGGTTGAACATCGCGTCGAGGATCCCGTCGATGCTCGAGGTCGTGGTCAGGACGCGAAGCCTCCCCTCGTCGTCCAGGCGATTCGGAGATGGGATGACCCGAGACGTCAGAAGACAGAGCGACGCTCCCAGGCGGTCGATGCAAGTCATCGCCGTGAACGGGTCATTCACCCCGGGCGAGAGCGCCCGGACGGCGATCTCGACGAGCTGATCGATGGCGTACTCGATATCCTGGGACAGCGACCTCCGGGAGCCGAGGTAGAAAACTCCTCGGATCGACTCGACCATCTCGTCATCGACTCGATTCTTGGGCCAGACCCGAGCGAGGTCGTTCCCGGCGAAGTAAAATTTCCCCGGCTGAATCCGGATCGAGATCACCAGGTCATGCTTCTTGGCGAGTTCCAGCACGTTGTCGACGTCGATCGCCTGGAGGTAGTCGCTCCTCGAGTCCGAGATCGGGCGGGAGTCTCGATCGAAGTCGTCGGGAAGCTTCGGCAAGACGAGCGGATCCGGCTCGATCGGAGGTTCTTCCCCGAGATTTTCCGGATAGAGGCGATGGATCGCCTTCTGAAGCTCGTAATTCACCGAGGCGATGACATTCTCGGCCTGGATCGAGGCCGCCGCGTGGTGGATGAAGTAGATCAGCACCCCGAGGCTCGCCAGGGACAGGAACAACCCCACCGTGACCGAGATGTGCGGCACGAACTCCTGGTCGTCGGTGCCGTTGACGGTCCTCAGGACGAGCAAACAATAAGTGTAAGTTGCGATGAATGTGCCGATCGCGACCTGGTTGCCGCGATCGCCCATGAAATTCCGGAGGAGTCGCGGTCCGAATTGCGACGAGGCCAACTGCAGCGCCACGATCGTGATCGAGAACGTCACGCTGGTGATCGTCATCATCGAGCCGGCGACCACCGACAGGACCGCCCGAGACCCCTCGGGGCCTCGCGAGAAGGTCCATCCCAGCATCGCGATCCAGTTGTGATCCGCGGTCGCCTTATCGAGGGAGATCGTCGCCAGCGAGAAGACAACCGCCCCGGCCACCATGATGGAAGGGAGGAACCAGAAGCTCGTTCGAAGATCTTCCCACCGGCCTGCCAGCCAGATTCTCATGAAGTCATCTCGAAAGGGTGGAGATTCGCCATCCTGGCCGGAAGGATGGATCGATAGGGGCGACCGGAGGAACAAGATGCTCGAAGCCCGAGCTTACCTCCGGAGGCAGGCCGAGTCGAAGAACTTGCTCGCGATCCGACTGATTTCCTGCACATCTCACGCCGGTAGATCGAGGGGAGATGAAAAGGGTCAGCCCCGGATCCCGACCGACTTGACGAGTCGTCCCAGTTGACACGGGCATCGGGCGAGTTCGTTCGTGGGAGGGGGGTGTTCGACCGATCGGGTGACGTTCATAATCGATCCCATGGACCGATCGTCGCTCCAGTTCAGCTTGACCGCGATGCTCGGGCTGGTCGCCTGCATCGCCTTGAACTTCTGGCTATTCCGGCTCGGGTTTTTGGCCGGATTCATCGGCCTGAACATCACCAAGCATGTCGGAGTGGCCTTGCTCTGCCAGGGTCTTAAGGTGAACGGTCGGGGTGATCGGTCGGAACCCCGGGAGGCCGGTGAAGCTTCCGGATCGTGATGTTGCGGAACTCCGCGGGCGACTCGTGGGACTGGAGTCCCAGGAAGCCGGATCTCCGCGAGAGTCCGGGATGCCGGGCCAGATGTTCGGGATGCCGGGCCAGATCCGCGTCGACGACAGGAAATCCATTCAGCTCGACCCGGACCTTCGAGCCCTGGGCCCGGATTTCCAGCGAATTCCACCGCCCGGGGGCCGAAACATGCCCCCGGCTTGCGGCGACGACCCCGTATACCGAACCGCTGTACTGATCCGGGCGGAGTGACCGATATTCGGGGGCATCGTCGTCGAGGATCTGAATTTCCAGCCCGTCGAAGGAGGGGTCGCCCTGGTGAGGCGCCCGGATCAGGACGCCGGAGTTCCCCCCGGGCCCGATCCGGTACTCCAGTCGAAGGACGAAATCTCCGAAAGCCCGGTTGGTGCTGAGCCAGTCCTTGCCCTGACCTCGGAGAATGAGCCGTCCCTCCTCGGCCCGCCAGTTCCCCGCCCGTCCCCCGATCGAAGTCCATCCCGCGAGCGACTCCCCATCGAACAGGGGAGCGAAGCCATCCTCTGCGGGACCGAGCAGGGCCAGGAAGATCGCCAGAGGAACGAGTCTGGCCGTCATGGGATCGCTCCGGGGATCTCGACCGTCGAGCGGGACGGGTCCGGCAAGGGAATACCAGGCCTCGACCCTCGCGCCCGCTCGGCATCCTGCTTCACGACGATTCGAGGATTCCGCTCGAAACCTGCAAGTGGGGAGAGGGGATCCCTCGTGGCTGACGGTGAGAGGAGACGACCTCTTCCAGATATCCCAGGAGTTTCCGGCGGAAGACCGGCAAGGCGAGCGACTCGGCCAGTTCCCTCGCGAGGGTCGGGTCGTGGGGCCGAGAGTCGGCCTCCCAGGAATCCAGGGTGGCCTGGAGCGCGTCGGCCGACGGTTCGAGATAGGTCCGTCCGACCCGATGGTCCACGGTCTCGGCGGCCCCTCCGCGACCGAGGGCGATCACCGGGGCCTCGCACCCGAGGGCCTCGATCGGGACGATTCCGAAGTCTTCCTCGCCGGGGAAGAGCAGGGCCCGGCATCGTCGATAATGGTCGCGGATCACCTCGTCGGGCTGCCAGCCGAGGAACCGGACCGACGGGCCGGCCAGGCGTTCCAGCCGGGACCGCTCGGGACCCGAGCCAATCACGACGAGGGGTCGTCCCGAGCGGGAGCAGGCGATCACGGCCTGATCGAGATTCTTGTAGGGGACCAGCGCCGAGACGCAGAGATAGAAATCCTCGCGCGGGATCGGGCTCGGCGTGTAGAAATCGGCATCCACCGGAGGCTGGATCACCCGGCTCTCTCGGCCGTAGCAGCGGGCGATCCGCTCTCGGACGGTCTCCGAGATGGCCACGAAATGCGAGACCCGGCTCGATGTCTCCCGATCCTGGGCCTGGAGTCGGTCCAGGAGCCGACCGGCCAGGGCTCGACGGACCGGGCGATCCGACCAGGAGTCGAGATAGGCTTCCCGACCGTCCCAGGCGTATCGCATCGGCGTGAAGCAATAACAGACATGCGGGACGCCCGCCGGAGGACGGACCATCTTGGCCACGCAATGGCTCAGGCTGATGACCAGATCGACCTGCCCGACGTGCCAGGTTCGGGTCGCCAGGGGCATCAGCGGGAGGAGCTTCCGATAATGGTCCAGGACGCCCGGGACATGCTGGAGAAGGGAAGGGCGGATGGCCATCGCCTCGATGGCCGGGCTGAGGGCCCCTCGTCGATGGATCAAGGTGTGCAAGGTGGCTTCGGGAAAGGCCCGGCAGAGGACTTCCAGGCATTTCTCGCCGCCGCGCATTCCGGTCAGCCAGTCGTGGACCAGGGCCACTCGAAGTCCGGGCAGCGAGCTTGTAGTCGGTCGGCGCGCGATGGACGCGCGGTCCCCTCGGATGCTGGCGTCCATGCCCGCTCCTGCATTCCTTGCCCGACCCCGGTCCCGGAAGGGGCGCGGGTCGGTCGGTCGGTTCAGGGCGGGAGGCTACCCGAGTTGCCTCCGGAGGGCAAGGCGGGACGAAGATCGTCCTGGTCCCGCCTCGCCCTCGGAGGTTCAATCACTTGGCGTCGAGCAACTCCACGTCGAAAATCAAGGTCGAGTTGGGCGGGATCCCTTCCCGGCCGGACGCCCCATAGGCGAGCCCGGGGGGGATGGTCAACTTCCGACGCTCCCCGACCTTCATCCCGGGTATCCCCTCATCCCAACCGGGAATGACCTGCCCGGTGCCGATGGCGACATTGAACGCCTCGTTCCTCTCACGCGAGCTGTCGAATACCGTGCCGTCGGTCAGCGTGCCGGTGTAATGCATCATCACATTCTGGCCCGATTTGGCCGCCTCGCCGGTCCCTTCCTTGAGGGTCTCGTAGACCAGGCCCGAGGGGGTGGTGACCGGCTGACCGATCGGGGTAGGCGGAGAGTTGGCCTCCTTGATCTCGACCTTCGGCATGTTCGCCACCGCCTGTTCGCCCAGGGCCTGGGCCCCTTCGCCCGGTGCGGCCGGCGGGATCTTTTCGAATTCCAGTCCCGGCGGGGCGACCGGGACGATTTGCGACGGGCCATCGCATCCGACCGTCGAGCCCGCCACGGTCGCGATCGCGACGAGCCATGCCCTCATCATCAACCTCATGTTCAAACAACCTCCGGCACCCGAGCGGGCACTCTGGAATCGGGATGGAGTCCAGGCGGTCCGACCTCAACAGGATCGCCAACCGCTCAGTTTTCATTATGGCGAGAAGACGACGCCCGGGGCCAGTATGCGTCGTCCACGGCTCGACCTCGGTCAATCCAGCGGCCAGACCGAGGCCATCACGTGGACCTTCGATACCGCGATCTGGCCGCCGAAGCAGATGGCCACATCGCCCGATTCGACCCGGGCCCGCGCCTGATAATCGCCGGAATACTTCAACCCCCGATCCTCTTCGCGGTAGGCCAGTGGCAGGGGGGAAGTATCCACCGGGCAGAAGATGACCGGGGGATCGGACCCGCCGGGCTCCGGATGCGGCAGGTTCACGTTCCAGAATGTGCCCGGCTCCGGCGGTCGGCCCATCAACTGGTCGAGCACGGGAGTGAACCATCGGGCCGCCCGATCCCAGTCGATCGCCCGACCCCGGGCGATGTAGTGAGAGACGGCGATCCCGGGGATCCCATGCAGGGCGGCCTCGCGAACCGCGGCGACGGTCCCCGAATGGTGAATGTCGGCCCCGAGATTGCCTCCGGCATTGATGCCCGAGATCACCCAGCCAATGGCCGGGCCGAACCGATGGATCGCCAGTCGGACGCAATCCGCGGGAGTCCCGTCGACTCCGATCTGCCCATCGGGCCGCTCGACCATGGCGATCGGCTCGTGAGTGGTGACGACGTGACCGCAACCCGACTGGGGGCCGAGAGGGGCCATGACCCGGCGATGGGACAGATGACGGGTCGAGTCGATCAAGGCCGAGAGGCCGGGCGTATCCACGCCGTCATCGTTGGTCAGCACGATGATGGACGGTGTAGGCTCGTTCGATGGCATTTCTTGAGCCTCGACACGATTCCTGATCCCATTAATTAGCGAAGCCCGCGGTCGACGACCGCGGGCTTCGCGACTTGATCCGAGAGATCTCGGAGAAACTCCCCGACTAGGACTCGAACCTAGAACCTAGCGATTAACAGTCGCTCGCTCTACCGATTGAGCTATCGGGGAATCGGCGAATTCAAGATACAACGACGACGCCTGACACTCAAGACCGATTCGGAAAATCGGGGCGAAACGCCTCCAGGCGGGACGCCCGATCCGGAGAGTGGCCTCACTCCTTGGTGGGGCCCTTGGCTTCGTGTTCTGCGATCGCTCTCTCGAGGATTCCGACGATCAGGGCATTCAGCGAAGACTTGTCTTCCTTGGCCCAGCTCGCCAACTGCTCATGAAGGACCGGTGGCATCCGGATTTGGAAATGGACGACGGTCTCGGGCATCGGACATACTCCTTGGCACTTTCGGACTCGGAGCCGGGCAGGAGGGCGCCGGGCTCTCGATCATCAATGATCGGGGGCCAAGCGTAGGCGAAGTGAGGTAAGCTTACCCGAAAAAAGAAGACGCCTCGAAAAAATTCCACCTGGACCCGATCTTAATCGGGCATTGGCGGTTGTTCCGGCGGCTGAGTTGGCTTACAACACTCAAGAGTCGTCGAGTCGGGCCGCTCTGGACCTCTCGGATCCCCACATAACATGATGCTTGGGATCTCGATCCAAGGCAAGAGTATCCATCCTCCCTTCCTCGGAATCCAACATTTTGTCGACTAGCCCGATGGATCTCCCACAGGATGGCGACTCCACGCCCACCGAATCCTCGTTGCCGGATGATCCGCAATCAGAGGAGTTGATCCGTCAATTCGTGGAACATTGGGGGGTGATGGCCCGCTCCTGGGGCATCAACTCGACGATGGGCGAGCTGTTCGCCCTGCTCTACGTGACGGGGGTCGATTGGACCGCCGAGGGGCTCCGGGAACGACTCCGGGTCTCGCGCGGCAATGTGAGCATGAATCTCCGCGAGTTGATCAACTGGGGCGTGGTCCACAAGGTCCACCGCCAGGGGGAGCGCCGCGAGTATTATCGGGCCGAGGGCGATGTCTGGACCCTCTTCCGTCGGATCCTCCACGAGCGGAAGCGGCGGGAGCTCGACCCCACGCTGATCGTCCTGGAACGATCGGTCGGGCTGGCCGGGGATGATCCCTCGATGAAGCCCATGAGGGACCGGATCGTCGGGCTCCAGCAATTCTTCGCCCTGATCAACACGCTGGCCGAGCGACTGATGACCCTGGAGCCCGACGACCTCGACGACCTCCGGGTCCTCCTCGACGCACTCTCGCCACCGGATTGAACTCCGTGTTTCCCTCGGTCAAGGCGTTCCGATCGCCTCCAGGCGGACCGTCGAGACGCCCGAGGCCCGGACGGCCTCCACGAACGGGAGGATCTCGCCGAAGGGGCGATCCGCCGGGATCCGGATCAGGACCCAGGCCTCGCCGGATTCGGCCAGGGGCTTCATCGACGCAACCAGGGCTTCGAGAGTGGTGGCCTCTCCGTCGAGTCGCGGTCCATCGGCCCGGATCTCGACGACATGCCGGCCCGGTCGATCGACCTCCGAGCCACCGACCGGTCCGAGATCCTGCCCATCGGGGGCGAACTGGGCCCCTTCGCGGAGGGCGAAGAAGCCGAAGGTCCGTTCCAGGAGGCTGGCCGTCCCCGCCATCGCCCCCTTGCCCTCGCCCCAGAGATACCCCTCGAATTCCTGGCGGGCCCGGGGGAAACTGATCGAGAATCGGACCAGTTGCGGGACGTCGGCGGCCACCTGGCCCGTGACGGGGTAGGCGCTCCCGTGGAGGTCGGATCGGAATTGCCCCCGGACGACCCCCCGATCTTCCACCCTCAGGTCGAGCGTCCCCGACCACTGGCCGTTGGCGAAGAGTCGGTAACGTCCCGCGAAATCGGCCGCGACGACCCGACGACCCGGGGTCGGCCGGGGGACCTTCGCGTCGTCGAACTGCGGGGCTCGGTCCAGGGTGAAAAGCCGGGCCGGTCCCACCGGCTCCAGGCGAGGCCCGACCTCCCCCGAGGCCCGGAAGACGAGATCCCCCCCTTGACCTTCGGGGACGACCTGGCCGCTTTCGAGATCGACCTGGAATCCGTCGAAGACCACCAGATCCCTCCGAGAAGCCAGGCGGTTCGCGGGCCCCGCCGCGTCGAAGGTGTCGAGCCGCTCCAGGACAAGGACGGGGATCGGCTCGCCCACCCCGGAGGCCGGCTTCCGAAGCTCGGGACTCAGCAGGAGCCGGGCCGGGTTCCCCCGGTCGGTGGTCGCCAGGACGAGGGCCGATCGAGAGTCGCGGAGCAAGGCGGGCATGGCGCCGATCTCGCCGAAGGTCAGTTGGGGGCGGGGCTTGGCCTCCGGCCCCTTCACGAGCCTGGTCAGCATCGGGCCGTCCAGTTGCTCGAATTCGTCGGCTAGGGCCGATCCGGCCCCGAGTCCGAGCATCAACAGGGCAAGTCGACGAATCATGGCGGATTTCCGGAGTTTTCGCGGGGCGGGCCGACACGTCGTCACCCTCCCCGGATTGTGCCGGAAGCGGGGGTCGCGGCCAAGCCTCGGGCTGCCAAATCGAA
The DNA here is from genome assembly GCF_051175385.1 of Tundrisphaera lichenicola. Lineage (GTDB taxonomy): Bacteria > Planctomycetota > Planctomycetia > Isosphaerales > Isosphaeraceae > Tundrisphaera > Tundrisphaera lichenicola. The sequence continues at coordinate 2,075,667 of NZ_CP195106.1, forward strand.
ACGAGTTCGAGAAGACTCGCATTGCGTCATTCTCGGCGATCGGGTAATTCGATCGCGCCGAGTTGCACTCGATTCACTCCCCTTGACGAGCACGGAGGCTCCAACGATGGGTTACGACAAGCACCAGGCGACTCACGAATTCACCCGATGGAGCGAGAGCTACGACCGGAGCATCCTCCAGCTCCTGCTGTTCGGGCCGTCGCACAGGGCGATCATTCGCCGGATCAAGGATGAGGCCGGCGACCGGCCGATACGCGTCCTGGACGTGGGCTGCGGGACTGGCGTCTTCGCCGCCAAGATCCGCCAGGCCTTACCAGGGGCCCAGGTCTGGGGGATCGACCTGGTCTCCGGGATGCTGACCAAGGGGGCCGAACGTTGGAAGGCCCATGCCGACGGGATCTTCCCGATCCAGGCCGATAGCGAACGGCTCCCGTTCGATCGAGGCGCCTTCGACTTCGTGACCTGCGCCAACAGCTTCCACCATTACCCGAACCAGGACCGGGCCGTGGAGGAAATGCGTCGGGTCCTCAAGCCGAGCGGTCGGCTCCTGCTGGTCGACGGCTATCGCGACCGTCCCTGGGGCTGGCTGATCTACGACGTCTGCGTCGCGGGGATCGAGGGGGCTGTCCATCACGCCTCGGCCGCTCGGTTCCGCAAGCTGTTCGCCGAGGCCGGATTCGGCCAGGTGACCCAGAAGGTCCACCGAGGGTTGGCCCCCTTCCTGCTCTCCGAAGCCGTCGCACCGGAGTCGCCCCGAGTCATCCCCGCTCCCCACTTCGCCGAGATTCGTCAGGCGGTCTGAACCTTAAGGATGTTCCCCGGAGGGACCGACTCCGGGGGGCCTCGGACATCCCGTCGTGAATTCTTGTTGACCGGGCGACAAGTCGGCGTCATTTTGTCGAGGAGGCAACACCGATCGGCGGTGCCTCCTCGACATCGATACCCCGTCTCGTCACGATCGGCCCGCCGGTTCGCGAGGATACTCGGCCCGGATTCGAGACTCGCGACCATGGCCCATGACATCCGGCCCACGACCGCGGACGACCTCCCGGAACTCGGACGATTCCTGGTCGAAGGCTTCCACTCGCCCGAGGACTCGGCATTCGCCGCGACCGAGGTCCTCCGCTGGAAGTATTTCGACCCGATCGGCGAGGATTCGTGCGAGATGGAGCGAAGCCTCCTGGCACGCGATCAGGAAACCGGACGGATCGTAGGGCACCTGGGCGTCTATCCGGGACGGATCCGAGGCCCCGGCCTCCCGACCGAAGGCGTCTCGACCCTTCATATGATCGACTGGCTGGCCGACCGATCCGCCTCGGGCGTGGGGGCCACGCTGATGAGGCGGGCCCACCGCTCGACCGAGACCCAGTATGTCCTGGGGGGGAGCGAGGCCGCCCGGAGCGTGATCAGCCGGGCCGGGTACAACCTCTTCGGTTCGGTCACGATGCACCAGCGGGTCCTCCGGGCGGGCTATCGATGGAAGGTCCCAGGGCCCGGGCCGGTCGGTCGAGGACTCCGGGCCGCGCGCGACGCCGGGCGGATACTCGCCGGATCGATCCCGCCCCCCGCTTGCCCTATCTCATTGCAACCCGTCCCGTCCTTCGGCCGCGAGATCGAGCCCATTTTGGCCTCGACCGCCGAACGAGCCATCTTCAGCTCGCGAGGGGCGGACCGTCTGAATCACCTCCTCCGCTATCCCCGAGGCGGGATCACCGGCTGGCACCTTCATGGCGAAGGCCGAATCCGGGGGATCGCCTTGCTGGCGGTCGTCCCTCGACCGGGCCGGGTCCTGGTCGGCAAGGTCGTCGAGCTGATGCTCGATGACTCCGACGAGCCGGCCTGGCACGGGGCGATCCATGCCCTGACCGGCGAATTGGGGAGGCTGCGGGCAGACGTCGCCACGTCCGTGGTCTCGACCGAGTGGGCGGCTCGCGCCTTCGGTGCCTCCGGCTATTTGCCCGCGCACCCGATCGAATTCCGGCTCCGCGACCGATCGCAACTCATACCCCCCGCCTCGACGATCCACCTGTCGATGACGGAAGCCGACTACGCTTATACGTGAGAGTTTCCCTTGCCAATCATCACCCACAAGCGGGCTTTCCTGGCGAGGCGTCTGGGAGAACTCGGCCTGATCAGGCTGATCGAGCGGTTCGCACGGAAGTCGGGGATCCTGGTCCTGACCTATCACCGGATTCTCGAACGGTCGGCCGCCCCCTACTACGAAGGCGTCGCCTCCGCCACGCCGGAGGGCCTGAGGGCCGAACTCGAATCGCTGGCCAGGACCCATCGACTCCTCACGCTCGAAGAAGTGGCCGGGCTGGCCGAGGACGGGTTCCGGGTGGACCGACCCTCGGCCCTGGTGACGTTCGACGATGGGTATCTCGATAATTTCGAGCTGGCCTTGCCGATTCTCCGATCGTTGGGGATCCCCGCGACGTTCTTCCTACCCGCGGGATTCCTGGAATCGCCCCGCCTGTTCTGGTGGGATCACATCGCGTATGTGATCGCACGGACCCGAGTGCCGGTCCTCCGGCTGGACTGGCCCGAGTCGGTCGAGATCGACCTCTTGCGCTCGACCAGGCCCGAAGCGATCGCCCGTTTGGTCCAGGTCTACCTGGATCGCCACAATCTCGACGAATCCAGGTTTCGCGAAGGGCTGGAGAAAGGCGCGGAGGTGGACGTTGACGAAAATCGGCAGGGTCGCGAATTGACGATGTCCTGGGATCAGGCTCGGATCCTGAGCCGGTCAGGGATGTCGATCGGCTCGCACACGGTCACGCATCGCGAGCTTGGGGCTCTCTCGGAGGAAGTGCAGCGGGTCGAACTCGCCGAATCCAGGCGGATCCTTGAAAGTCGGCTCGACGGAGAGGTCCGGGCCCTGGCCTATCCCTACGGCTGGCCGGGCTCGCTGGACGATCGGACGCCCAGCCTGGCCCGGGAGTCGGGCTATCGGCTGGCCTTCAACACCCTGGTGGGCGTGAATCGTCCGGGATCGACCGACCCCTTCGCCATTCGAAGGATAGGCGTCGGCTTCGCGGACCCACCGATCCTTCATCGGGCCCGCTGGGCCTTGCATGAGGCGTTCGACCGCTCTCCCCTCTGACCTGTACCGGCCTCCGATGAGGGGATGGGAGGATGGTGGCGGACTACTTAAAGGAGCCCAAAACTCGACGATCCTGCGCCGGAAGCTTGGCGATTCGTTATAATTCCGGCGTGCGAGGTCGAGCACCATCGACCGGGGAAAAATCGGAGGGATGAATCGTGGCACCCTGGATGACCATGGTCGTGGCGTTGTCCGTATTTTACGTGATGGGCTTCCTGCTCACCTGGGCGATCCGCGAGGGAGGATCGTACGCTTTCCTTTTCCCGAACCGGAAGCGGAAGGCCGCCGTGCCCCCTCAGGAAGAGGTACTGGCAGACTCGCAGCCTTGAGCCGAGGCTCGCTCTTTTGCTTGCTCCGCCAGGGGTCCGGCCGCAAATGGACATCATCGAGGCATTCAACCTGGCCGAGGCCGGGCTCTGGGCCGCCTTCGCCGCCGCGACCGTCACGCTCGGCCATCGCGTCCGAGGGATGACCCCGTGGCTCCGTGGATTGTTCTTCGTGGCATTCCTCGCCTTCGGCCTCTCGGACCTGATCGAGATCGGTTCCGGGGCCTGGTGGCGACCGCCCGGCCTCCTGATCCTCAAGGGTGTCTGCCTGACGAGCCTCGTCCTTGGTGTCTGGCAGATCAGTCAGAACCGGCGGGCCCTCGCATCCATCGAAATCAACGGCGAAGAAGTGTCCGGCACGCCCCCACCCGGGCTATCCCAGGCGGATCAATAGAAGTCGCTTGTGACTTCTTTCACTGTTCTTCACAACGTCGTCAAACATCCAGCTGAAAACGAGCGGAGAAGTATGCTAGCCGGGCAGGGGCTTGCCTGAAAGTACGTGGGAGATCCCTCGGACCCAGGTCCCCCGCGAGGCTGCCCATGATCGTCTCCGATGCTCGACGTGAAGCCAACCGCCGGAACGCCCTCAAGAGTACCGGCCCGAAGACTCCCGAAGGGAAGGAGCGATCGCGGGCCAATGCCCTGAAACATGGACTTTGCTCCTCGGCCGTGGTGCCCGAGAGCATCGAAGCGATCCAGGAACGAGCCTCGGCTTACTATTACACGCTCAAGCCGCAGAATGAGTTTCATTGCTGGCTGGTCAACGAGATCGCCATCCTGAGCATGAGGATCGACCGCTGCGAGCGGATCGAACGACGGGTCCGCGACAAGATCTCCCTCCGGGCGGAATTGACCTGGGACGACGAACGACGGCTGGAGGCCGAGACGACCGGGGGACAGATCGCCCGCAGGCCCGCCGAGATCTCCGAGCAGCTCCAGCGGACCCCCCAGGGGTGCGATTGGCTGATGAGACGCTGGGCGATGCTGGCGCATTCGGCCGATCTGGCGGGATCATGGACCCCCGAACAGACCCGGCTCGCCTTCGACCTGCTGGGGACCCCGGCCGAGTTTCGCGACGGACGTCGAGCGGGAGTCCTGCTCGACCCCGAAGGGAAGGTGATCGACACCGCCGACGACCTGGCGAGCGTGGCCCGTCGCGAGATCGCCGCCTTGAAGGATCGCCGGGCGCTGGTGGGCGACCTGGACGAAGCGAATCGGGAACTGGCCCGCGCGGACCTGACCACGGACGAAGATCCCGAGCTTCGGAGGCTCCGACGCTACGAGTCGACGCTCCACCGGAGGCTCCGCTGGTGCCTCTCGCAGCTCCGATACGAATCCCCCCACCGGGCACCGCACCCCGATCTCTCGCCCCGATGGGTCGCCCAGGTCGAGCCGGAGGAGACGCCCGAATCGTCCCCGGAGACTCCGAGCAACCCATCGAGGTCGGTGGATGACTCAATATCCCCGCCGGAGGATCTGAGGTTCGACCTCGACCCGGTAGAAGTCCCGGCGTCGGGCGAGATCCTGGAACTTCCCGAGATGGTCCCCTCGTGTCGAGGACGATCCCTGAGACGCGCCGAGGCCCGTCGAGCGGCTCGGCACCGCAAGCTCGAACGGCTCAGGGCCTGAATCTCGCCAATAGGTCGAACAGACCGACCCTCCCGACCCGAGAGGCGGGCTGGGGCCGTCCCGTCACGGACCAAGCTCGAGATCCTTGGCGTTCCTGCCGGAAAAATGGGGAAGAGGGGAGCTTTGCAGGCCGATGAGACGAGACTTTGAACCGATCCGCCTTCCGCATTCCACTCCACCACAGGCCGGACTTGCCGGATCGGGTGTCGAATCGGGGCGAACCCAATCGGCGGTCAAAACGAACCCATTCCCCTGCCGGTGGGTGAGATCTTCGGAAGATCCAAGCCGGTCGATCCGAGGGGGGCTCGTCGGGTGTCCTCGGGCTGGTATAATCACTCAGGCGCGTCAAAGGTCGTCCTCCCGGCCGGTCGCCTCGCGGGTTGGTCCTGAATACCCGACCGGTCCCGCGCGTCTTCCCGGTAGCACACCCTCAAGTCGGTTCACCGCCCGGGATCATTCGATCATGCCGCACGCTCGACCACGATGGAGACGCCTTGCGCGGGTCCGCTGGCGTCGGACACTTTCCAGGATCGACCGGACGGCCCCGGCCTGGTTGACCTGGCTGCCCTCCTGGGGGACCAGCCTGCTGATCCACGCCGTGGTCCTGGTGATCCTGGCGACCTTCGTCTTCGTGCAGGGGGCCAATGAGGAGGATGGTGTCGACTTCGACTCGTCGATCGTCTCGCTGGCCGACGAGGATTTCACCTCGATGTCCCCGGCGGACCGATCGGGCGACCCGTTCAACACCATCCAGACCGATCAGACCCCGTCGCTTGCGCTGGCGTCGGCGGATCGAGGGACCAACCAGAGGGCCACGGCCGGCCTGAGCTTCGGGCCGAACCTCTCGATGCCGGAGCGTCCCTCGACGCTCAGTTCCTCGGGGATCTCGGACCTGATCACGTCGGTCCGGATGCACAAAGAGGACATGACCGCGCCGTTCTCGGGCCGGCAGATGGCGAACCGGGCGCAGATGGTCCGCCGAGAGGGGGGGACGACGGCCTCGGAGAAAGCGGTCCAAGAAGGCCTGAACTGGCTGATGCGACACCAGCGAGACGACGGAGGCTGGAGCCTCGACATCAGCAACGAGTGCAAGATCTCGCCCGGGTGCCCGCAAGATGTCCACTCCGAGTCGGATACCGCGGCCACCGGGCTGGCCCTCCTGCCGTTCCTGGGCGCGGGGCACATGCACAACCAGGAGAGCCGCTACCAGGATCAGGTCGCCCGGGGGATCGACTGGTTGATCTCGCACCAGGGGAAGGACGGCATGCTCTACCTGGGAGGGACCCGACATTCCATGATGTATAGCCATGCGATCGCCAGCATGGCCCTCTGCGAAGCGTATGGTCTGTCCAAGGATCCCCGGCTCAAGGGGCCGGCCCAGGCGGCGATCGGTTTCATCGTCCAGTCTCAGAACAAATACGACGGCGGCTGGCGCTACGAGCCCGGTGAGGCCGGTGATACCTCGGTCTTCGGCTGGCAGATGTTCGCGATCCGGAGCGCCCGGCTCGGCGGCCTGGAGATCCCCAAGAACGTGATCCGGGGTTGCTCCCACTACCTCGACGCGGCGGGGGCCGACAAGCACCGGACCACCTACGGCTATCTCCCGGGATTGCCCGCCAAGGCGACCATGACCGCCGAGGCCTTGCTGTGCCGCCAGTATCTGGGGTGGCCCCGCGATCTCCCGGCGATGGCCCGGGGTGTCGAGGGGGTCTGGAACGACCTCCAGGCCTCCAATGAGCGGAATATCTACTACTGGTATTACGCGACCCAGCTCCTTCATAACATGCAGAACAAGGCCTGGAAGCAGTGGAACCCCAGGGTCCGCGACGGACTGGTCGCCATGCAGATCGGCGGGCAGGGCTGCGACCGGGGGAGCTGGAGCCCGATCTTCCCCCAGCCCGACCTCTGGGGGACCAAGGCCGGGAGGCTGTTCCAGACCTCGCTCTCGGTGCTGACCCTGGAAGTCTATTACCGGTTCCTACCGCTCTACCGGACCGGCGACGCGACCCCGGAAGATACGCCGAAGCTTTGATCTGTCATCGGGTCCGAGGGATCAACGGCCTGTTCCCGGGGTCGGCATCTCGGCCGGCATCGTCACGATCACCCCGGCCAGCAATTCGTGGGCGTACTGCCTGATCGCCAGGTCCGAGTCCCCAAGCTGGAGGATGAGCCCCGGCGTGACCTGCGAGAGTGAGGCGAGATTGGACGCGCGGAGGAGCTCGAGCGCCTCATAACGATGGGGCTCCATCAAGGTCTTGTCGGTCACCATCTCGACCAGGATCTCGGCACCCCGGGGAGTCTCCAGCCCTTCGATTCGAGCCATCGTCAACCTCGCGAGTGCCCGGAATTCCGGATCGTCCTCCGGGCCGATCTTTCGCAATGCGGGTAGCGCCGCTCTCGCCCATGGTCCGGAGGTCGCGAGGGTTTTCATCGCGTCATAGCGGGTTTCCGGATCCGCGACATCGAGCAATTCCCCAAGCCGCACGAGCGTCCGGTCTCTGACCGAAATATCCATGTCTTTCAGGAGATCCAGGGCCACAGACCGCTGCTCGGAGGCATTAGGGGCGATGACGAGCGATGTGATCGCATTCACGGCCGAGGGATCGTTCGGGCCATCCAGGGCGATCAATGCCCTGGCCGAGGCCAAGCGAATGGCCCCTTCGGGATCGTCCGATGCATCCGCCAGGATCCGACTCGTTACGGGATCGCCGCCGAAGGAGACGACCGCCTCGATGGCCGCGAGTCGGACTTCGGGCTCCGGGTCTTCTAAAAGTGTGTTCAAGATGCCGATCCCGGCCGAATGTAAGTCGGGCGGCAGGGATTGAGGCCTCGATGTCAGTTTCGACTTCATGGCCTGATTTTTGGCGAGGCTCCCGAGACCACGAGCCGCTTCGATCCGGACCGAGGAATCGTGGTCACTGGCCGCCTCCCGCAACAAGTGCATGAGATCCGAGGCGTCGAGCCGAAGCGCGACCAGGGCCCGATACCCCTCGACTCGAATCTCCGCCTTGGAATCTCGGGTTGCCTGCCGGTACTCGAACTCGGCCTTTTCGGGATCGATCCTCGACAGCTTCCTCGCGGCCGACTCACGATCCCGAGAAGAGTCGGAATGGATGAGCTCGATCAGGCTGCGACTTTCGAGCCAGTTGTCCAGATCCGGCTTGAAACAGATGAAGATCGAACCGGCCGTGGCCAGGAGGCTCACGACCAGCGTCCCATGGAAAAGAGGCCCGAATATCTTCCTTCGAGGCTGATCCACGGTGCCACCTCCGAGCCGGGCGAGTGGTCCTTCCCCTCTCAAGATCCACGAAGTCCGACGTTTGTGCAAGCATCGGCATCGATGAAGAAAACCCGGTCGACAAGGGTCCTCGGGCCTTCGATCGAAAAGTGATGGGTGCCGGACCGTCAGGCGATGTGGCCATGTGGCAGGATATATCCGAGTTCGATCAGCTTATTGATGATCTTGTCGGCGCACTCCTTGACCCCGAGCTTGCTGGTGTCGAGGGTGACCTCGGGATTCTCGGGCGGCTCGTAGGGGTCATCGACGCCCGTGAATCCCATCGGCTTGCCTTCGGCGACGGCAGTCCGGGCCTTGGCGTAGAGGCCCTTCACGTCGCGCTTCTCGCAGACGTCGATCGGGGTGTCGCAGAAGATCTCGACGAACCTCCCCTGGGACGCCTTGCGGGCGTTATCGCGGGGGCCTCGATAGGGGCTGACGACCGAGCAGAGGGTGGTCCCGCCGTGCTGGGCGATCAACCCCGCGACGTAGCCAACCCGGTCGATGTTGATCTCGCGATCTTCCTTGCTGAAGCCGAGTCCCTTGGACAGGTGTGTCCGGATCTCGTCGCCGTCGAGCATCGAGACATTCCGACCGAACTCGGCCAGTCGCTCGACCAGCGCGTGCGCAACGGTGCTCTTACCCGACCCCGACATCCCGGTGAACCAGATCGTCAGGCCCTGGCGGAACTTCGGCGGATGGGCCTCGTTGAGGATCGCGGAAACGGCGGGGCGGCTGAACCACTCGGGCAGTGGGATCCCCTTGCCCAGATAATCGTCGCGGAGCTGGGCTCGCGATATGTCGGCCGTCTTCACGCCCACGGGGATCTCGTCGATCGGGCTGTACCGGTCTTCCTCGGGCAGATAGACCATGGGCTTGGAGTCGACCACGCCCACGCCAATCTCGTCCTTGTACCTCGTCAACGCTTCCCGGGCGGCACCGGACTCAACGAACAGTTGCCCCATGTTCCCGGTTGCTGGATCGTCCTGGTCGGGAGCAATCATCAAGTGAGTGCAACCGTAGTTTCGACTGATGATCGCGCGGAGCAGGACCTCGCGTGGTCCTGCCGTCCGCTTCGCGAGAGGGAGCAAGCTAAGGACGACCGAGCCCGGCCGATAATAATTGTCGACCAGGGCCCGGTAGCAACGGACCCGGGTGTAGTGATCCGCGTCGCCCGGCCTGGTTACCCCGACGATCGGTTGGATCAACAGGCCGCCGCCGATCTGCTCCGCGACTCGCTTGGTCCGTTCCTCGTCAGCTCGATGGAGCGGATCTCTCGTCTGGAAGGCGACCACTTTCTTCCATCCGAGCGAGTCGAAGTGCCGGCGGAGTTCGGCCGGCGTCCGTCGGAGGTCGACGAAATCGAAGTGGGGGGGGGTGCGGATCACTTCGAGACGACCGGCCGCGTAATGACCGGGCTGGCGATCGAGGTGGGCGACGGCCGGGTGACTGACGTCGGTCGTCCCAAGGATTCCGCTGGCCTCGGCCTCCTTGTCGTAAGGATAGATCTCCTCGACGTGGAGGAACGCCAGGAGGTTGCCGAAGACGTCGCGGAGGGCCAGCGGCTTGCCGACGACAACACCATCGCCCGGGTCGACCGGGAGCGTGACGGGCAAGGGCCAGGGAGTTCCGTTGGCCTGACGACCCTCGGCGATGACTCGTTCGTAGTCCGATTTCCCGAGGAAGCCCTCGAGAGGCGAGAAGCCGCCGACCGCCAGCAGTTCGAGGTCGCAGATCCCACGCTCGTCCAACGTCAGGCTCGAGAAATCCTTCGCCGTGGCCTTCATCTCGGAGGCCCGGTCATCCTCGACCAGGAGTTCGATCAACGCGCCCCCGTAAGGACTGATCAGGCCGGACTGGGCCGGTGAGGTCGACGACGAAATGGCTTGTGCTCCTACTAATACGACGATTCGGCGAGGGATTCTCGGTTTAATGTCGAACCATCGTAGCGATCCTTCCCCTGGGATCGCAAGAATTCCCGGAGGATCCGGTCCCGCCCATACTCCCCAACCCCGGTACGGGCCGAGGGATAGCGGGGCGTTCACGCCTCGCCCTTCGTTGCGAGTTCCCCCAAGACAACGGGGTATGGGGAGTATCCGACTTTCGAGAGAGCCAAGGTGGATTCCCCTACCAAAGCGACGAGGAGATCTTATAGAATCGTTGGGAAGACGCCATACAGGAGGACGGATGACCAGCGGTAGTTTTAACCTGACTCACCTGAAAGTGCTCGAAGCGGAGAGCATCCACATCATCCGCGAGGTCGCCGCCGAGTTCGAGCGGCCGGTGATGCTCTACTCGATCGGCAAAGACTCCGCCGTTATGCTCCGGCTGGCGCAGAAGGCGTTCCACCCGGGCCGGCTTCCCTTCCCGTTGCTTCACGTCGACACGACCTGGAAGTTCCGGGCGATGATCGAGTTCCGGGATCGCTTCTGTCGCGAAGAGGGCCTCGATCTGAAGGTCTGGACCAACCCGGACGGGCTGGCCCAGAACATCAACCCGTTCGACCACGGCTCGAAAAAGCACACCGACATCATGAAGACGGCTGCGCTGAAGCAGGCGTTGAATCACTACCAGTTCGACGCGGCGTTCGGCGGTGCCCGACGCGATGAGGAGAAGAGCCGGGCCAAGGAACGCGTCTATAGCTTCCGCGATCGCCTCCATCAGTGGGACCCGAAGAACCAGCGGCCGGAACTCTGGAATTTGTATAACTGCAAGGTGAACAAGGGCGAGAGCATTCGCGCCTTCCCCCTGAGCAACTGGACCGAGCTGGACGTCTGGCAGTATATCCACCTGGAGAATATCCCGATCGTCCCTCTCTATTTCTCCGACGTCCGCCCGGTCGTCGTCCGCGACGGCACGCTCATCATGGTGGACGACGAACGGATGCCGTTGCAGCCCGGCGAGGAGCCCATGATGAAGCGGGTGCGGTTCCGCACGCTGGGCTGCTATCCGCTCACGGGGGCCGTCGAGAGCGAAGCGACGACCCTGCCGGAGATCATCGAGGAGATGCTGCTCGCGAGGAACTCCGAGCGAGAGGGCCGGGTGATCGACCACGACGAGGCGGGGTCGATGGAGCAGAAGAAGCGCGAGGGGTACTTCTGAGATGCAACCCGTTGACCTGAGTCAGGAAGACATCCACGCGTACCTCGATCGCCACCAGAAGAAGGAACTTCTGCGACTGCTCACCTGCGGCAGCGTCGACGACGGCAAGAGCACGCTCATCGGCCGGCTGCTGCACGACACCAAGATGATCTATGAGGACCAGCTCGCCGCGGTGAAGCGCGACAGCGAGAAGGTCGGCACCACCGGCGCCGGCGAGATCGACCTCGCCCTGCTGACCGACGGCCTGAAGGCCGAGCGAGAGCAGGGGATCACCATCGATGTCGCCTACCGATACTTCTCGACCGACCGCCGCAAGTTCATCATCGCCGATACGCCCGGTCACGAGCAGTACACCCGCAACATGGCCACGGGCGCCTCGACGAGCCAGCTGGCCATCATCCTGATCGACGCGCGCCACGGCGTCATGACCCAGACTCGGCGGCACTCCTTCATCGTCTCGCTCCTGGGCATCCGTCACGTCGTCGTCGCCGTGAACAAGATGGACCTCGTCGGCTACTCGCAAGAGGTCTTCGAGCGGATCAAGGACGATTACACCGGCTTCGTGGCCAAATTCGACCTGCGCGACATCACCTTCATCCCGATGTCGGCATTGAAGGGGGACAACGTCGCGTCCAAGAGCGACGCGATGCCGTGGTACTCCGGCCCGCCGCTGCTCGATCACCTGGAGACGGTCCACATCGCCAGCGACCGCAACCTGACCGACCTGCGGTTCCCGGTCCAGTATGTCATCCGGCCCAATCTCGACTTCCGCGGCTTCGCCGGCACGGTGGCATCCGGGATCCTGCACAAGGGCGACGAGGTGATGATCCTGCCCTCGGGCAAGCGCAGCCACGTCAAGTCGATCGTGACCTACGACGGCGAGCTTGAAGAGGCATTCGCGCCCCAGGCGGTGACGGTCACGCTGACCGACGAGGTGGACGTCAGCCGGGGCGACATGCTCGTGCCGCCGGACAATCCGCCGCATGTCAGCAGCCAGCTCGAAGCGATGGTGGTCTGGATGGCCGAGCAGCCATTCGTGCCCGGTCGAGTGTACACGCTGAAGCAGGCCACGCGGCAGGTGACGGCAGAGGTCGCCGCGTTCCGCTACGGGGTCGACGTCAACACCCTCGAGCACCGGGAGATTGCCCGGCTGGAGCTGAACGAGGTCGGACACGTGCAACTCGGCCTGACGCAGCCGATCGCGTACGACCCCTACCGCTTGAACGCCGCGACCGGTGCTTTCATCCTGATCGACCGACTGACCAATAATACGGTTGGCGCGGGCATGATCCTGGAAGCCGGCAGCGGCCGGACCACGGGAGACGTTTGGGCGGCGGAGCCGGCGGTGCGCCTCAAAGTGCGCGAGAGCCTGGTCACTCCCGCCGAGCGTGAACAGCGTTACGGCCATGCCCCGGTGACGGTATTGCTGGTCGGCCTGACCGGGAGCGGCAAGAGTCGGATCGCGTACGGGCTGGAACGCCTCCTCTGGGACGAGGGCCGGGCGGTGTCGGTGTTGTATGGCCAGAACATGAGGCAAGGGCTGAACCGCGACCTGGGGTTCACCGCGGACGATCGATCGGAAAACCTCCGGCGGTCGGCCGAGCTGGCGAAGTTGATGAATGACGCGGGACTGATCACCATCGCGGCTTTTGTGGCTCCGCACGAGGCCGTCCGCGAAAAGGCAAAGCAGTTGATCGGCAAGGACCGCGTGCTCGAGGTGTACTGCACGGCGCCGATGGAGGTCCTGCGGGAGCGCGATCAGAGCGGTGCGTACCGCCTGGCCGAGGAAGGCAAGATCGCCCAGATGCCCGGCGTGTCCGCGACGTTCGAGGAGCCGGCCACGCCCGATCTCGTGTTGCAGACCGACCAGATCAGCGTGGACGAGAGCGTCCGTCAGGTCTTCGAGTTGATGAAATCGCGCGGTTTCCTGGGCTGAGACCCTTCGGGACACGCCGGAAGATGGACCTCGCCCAGGATCAGTGACGTCTGCCCTCCGATCCTGACGCGAGGCTCCGGTTTTCAAAGGTGGTCCGATAATTCACCGCTTCGAGCGGCGATAATCTTCCCGAGGTCGGGCTGCGAGATCCGGGCTCGGGGTCAATCTGCGGAAGGAGTACGTCCGGCCGGAGTTCAAATGAACCACTCGTGGGGTGCCGTCCGTTGCGAGAGATCGGCGATCGAGGTTTGTTCGAGCACGGCGCGTTCGGCGGCTCGGATGTGTTCCCAGACGGCGGCGAGGACCTGCGCGGCGGGCTTGTTCGACTCGCGAGGGACCTCGCCGGGACCGTCGATGGCGTTGAGGACTTCACTCAGGGAGATTTGCCCGGCCGGTCGGGCCAGTCGATAGCCGCCGGCCGCCCCTCTCGTGCTCTGGACCAGCCCGGCTCCCTTGAGCTGGAGGAGGATCTGGACCAGATAGCGTTCGGGAATTCCGTGAGACTCCGCGATCTCGCGAATCCGGACCGGCGAATCGTCGGGCCGGGGCCTCGCCAGGGCGAGCACCGCCAGGCAGGCATATTCGGCCTTCGCGGAGATCTTCATGGAACCGAGCGACCTCCCTCGCGAGATTCAGAGCTGACTGCTGTCCAGCGAATGCAGCCCGCACTCGGTCTTGGCCTGGCCTGCCCAGCGTCCCGCACGTTCGTCCTCGCCCTGGGCGACCGGCTGAGTGCAGGGCCAGCAACCGATCGAGGGATATCCCTGGTCATGGAGCGGGTTATAGGGGACGTCGTTGGTGACGACGAATGCCCAGACGTCCCGCTTGTTCCAGCGGAGCAGGGGATTGACCTTGACGAGTCCGAACTTGGCGTCCCAGCCGACGATGTCGGCCTTGGCCCGGTGGAGCGACTGGTCGGCTCGGATCGCCGAGATCCAGGAGTCGTATCCTTCGACCGCGCGTCGGAGCGGGGTGAGCTTCCGATCCTGGCAGCACCGGTTGGGGTCGATCCCGTAAATCGGCCCGCCGTTCGCGGCCTCGTACTCCGCCACCGTCGAGTCGGCCCGGACCATCTCGACCTCGATCCCGTACCGGGTCGCGATCCGGTCGCGGAGCTCCAGGGTCTCCGGGAACTGATATCCGGTGTCGAGGTTGAAGACCCGGGTCCGGGGGTCGATCTCGGCCAGCATGTGGAGAATCGTACAGCCTTCCGGGCCGAATGCGGTCGCCATCGTCAACTTCGGGGCGAAGTTCTCGACGGCCCATCGGAGGATCTCCTGGGGCTTCGCACCTTCCAGGAATCGGTTCGCCTCAACCAGGTCGACTGCAACGGACTGTTCGGTTGGCATGATACTCGACTCTCCAGGAACCTTCGCTCGCCAATCCTAACCTTGGTATGCGAGAAAGTCAACTTTCGGGATAAGCGAGCACTCATGCGAGAATCGAGGCCTGCCTTCGATCCGTCGGCCGATCTTGATCAGCGATTCGGTGCGGCCGGGGCGGGTTGGGCATTACCGGCCGGCTCGGCGACTCGGGGCCGCAAATAGACGGTGACGGGCGTCCCTCGGACCGGGACCCGGTCGGCCCGGGCGAGGTAAGTCCGGTCGGCGTCGTTGGCCGAGCTCCGGAAGGGAAGGTCGAGGATCGAGGCGGGGAAGTTGGCCACGGTGACGAGGTCGCCGTCATCGGCGGCGTAGATCATGGTCTTGGTCCGGGGGTCTTCGAACAGCTCGCTGCCGGCGAAGACCCAGTCGCGGGCCAGCGCGGTCCCTGTGGCCTGGTCCTTGACCCACTCGCGGGCCTCGGTTTTCTGGAGTTTGCCGTCCTTGAGCCATTCGACCTCGATCGCGATGGGCGTGCCGGTCGGGGGTTCGAATGCCGGTTGGAAGCGGACGGGGTGGCCCGGAGTGGCCCCGGTCAGGAGGAGTCCGGCGTGGATGATCCGGGCGGGGGCCTCGGTGGCGAGGACCGACTCGTGCTCCTTGGTCCCCTTCCGGCAGATCAGGTGTTCGAGGGCTCCGTCCTGCAAGGCCACCCGGGCTCGAAGGATCAGGACCTTGCCTTTCGGGTCGAACCAGATGTCCTGGCCCAGCGCCTTCCAGGCGGGGTCGGGCTTGAAATGATCGTTGGGAGGGGGTGGGGCCTCGGGGTCCTGGGCCGGGGCAGTGGCAAGGACCAGGGCGCTCAGCAGGGTCAGAGCGGCCAGCATGGGCAGGGGCTCCCGGGCGTTCTTCGGGATCGGGGTCGATTCGCTACCAGGCTCCAGACTAATGGTCCTGCCTCGGAAATGCAAAATGGCCGCCGGGGGAACGAATCCCCCGACGGCCAATCGCGTTGGGAAGTGCGACGACTGGCTACCGGACCCGAATCAAGGGTTCGGGTTGACCGTCTGGACGCCCAGTCGGGCCTCTTCCTCTTCGAGGATGATGATCCGGGGCGTGACCATCAGCATCAGGCTGTCGGTCCGCTTGCCGATCCCGATGTTGCGGAAGAGGCGGTTGATGAACGGCGTCTTGGCCAGGACCGGGACGCCGTACTCGAGCCGCTGCTCACGCATCCGCTTCACGCCACCGAGCAAGACCGTGCCGCCGTCGGGGACGGTGACCGTGGTATTGATCTGGGTGACGGTGGTCAGCGGAAGCTGGATCAGACCGGTGATGTTGGTCCCCTGACCGCCCAGGCCACCGCCGCCGACGGCTGCGGGGACCGGGAACGACTGGAGGCCGTTGATGGTCTGGAAGAACGGTGCCAGCGAGAGCCGGACGTAACGACGGTCGGCAGAGACGACCGGGGTCACGCTCAGGGTCACGCCGTCCTGAAGGGGAGCGGGCGTCGGGAAGAAGGCCACCGAGCCAGGCCCGACGATCGGGGTGAGCTGCGCGATGTAGTACTGGTTCTGCGAGTTGGTGATCGTCGCATTGGCACCGTTGAACGAGGTGATCTTGGGAGCCTGGACGATGTTGTTCCGGGCGTCGCCCTGGGCGGCCGTCAGGAAGAGGTACATCTCCAGGTCGCTGAGGAACGAGATCCCCAAGGTCGCCCCGGCCGACGGGATGCCGTTGAACGGCTGGATCTGGTTGGCACTTCCCTGAATGAAGGGGATGCCCAGGTTGTTGGTGAAGTTCCCGATGCCGCCGGCGCTGGTGCCCACGACAAGAGGAGTCCTCCGGCCCAGCGAGTGATCGAGGAAGGGGTTGGGGATGTAGCCGACACCGGTGTTGCCACCGCCGCCGCCGGTCGTTCCGCCACCGCCTCCGGTCCCGCCACCGCCGCCGATGCCCGCACCGCCGGTCCCGCCGCCGCCGCCGGCGAAGCCGCCGCCACCGCCGCCGGTCCCGCCGCCGCCGCCGCCGCCGGTCCCGCCGCCGCCGGCGAAGCCGCCACCACCACCGCCGCCGGTCGTTCCGCCACCGCCGCCGGTTGTACCGCCGCCGCCGCCGGTCGTTCCACCGCCGCCGGTCGTTCCGCCGCCGGTGGTCCCGCCGCCGGTCGTTCCGCCGCCGGTGGTCCCGCCCGTGCCGACGAGGTTAAAGGGATAGGTGCCCGCCTGGACCGAACCGCTCGGTGCGAACGCGGTGGTCTTCGCCCCGTAGACGTCGGACTGGATGTTGAAGTCGAAGTTCACGCCGATCTGCTCGAAGAAGTCATCACTGACCGTGATGAACCGGACTTCGATCGACACCTGGAGATCCTGGAGCCTCCGGAGCTGCTTGAGCAACTCGGCGACTTCCTCATGGACCTCGGCGGTGTGGCGGATGATCAGGCTGATGCTCAGCAGGAACGGGGTGATCGAGCCCGGCTGGGCCACGTCGGCCGCGTCGGCCGCACCGCCGAATCCGCCGCCCATCCCGTAGGCGCCGGCATCGCTGCCGCCGCTGGGATCGGTGATCCGCCAGGTCCCCGGGGCGATCGTCGAGGTGATGAGCTGGATCAGCGGCATCATGTCGGCGACCGTCAAGGTCCGCTGGCTGAGCGAGGTGTCGGGCGTGATCGGGCTGGTCGAGGCGTTGGTCATCGCCATCGTCTGGAGCGTCATCGGGTCGGTGCCGGCCAGCGGGGGCTGACCGCCCTTGGTCCCGTTGTTCGAGGGGCCCTTGCCGGGGGTGACGACCAGGTCGGCCACCGGGTAGGTCCAGTTGACGGTGTTGTCCCGGGAAGCCGACGGGCTGGTGATCAGCAGGACGTCTTCCTCGGCCTTGTAGGTCAGGCCGAGCGGGCGGAG
This sequence comes from Tundrisphaera lichenicola, assembly GCF_051175385.1. Classification (GTDB taxonomy): domain Bacteria; phylum Planctomycetota; class Planctomycetia; order Isosphaerales; family Isosphaeraceae; genus Tundrisphaera; species Tundrisphaera lichenicola. The sequence continues at coordinate 2,093,262 of NZ_CP195106.1, forward strand.
CATGAACTTGAGGGCCGTCTTCAGCTTGATGCTGTTGGCGGTCATGTTGACCTTGGAGTCGCGGCTCAGCCCCTCGTCGTTGAGCGCCTTGGGGTCGAGGATCACGTTGAGGCCGGTGTAGTTCTGGATGAACTTGATGGCCTCGTCCAGCGACTGGTCCTGCAGGTTGAGCGTGATCGGCTCGTTCAGCTTCTTCTCGATCGCCATCTCGGTGACGCTTCGGGGACGAGAGTCCCGGAGGGCCATATCTCGGCGACGTGCGGCCATCTCGCTGAAGCTGGCCGGGAACGAGATGCCGTTCCGGGAGGCATCATTGTTGATGACCATCGCCTTCTCGACGTCGTGCATCTCCTCGAGGAAGCCTTCCTCCTTGGCCTTCTTGTCGCGAACCGAGGTCTCGTAGTGGCGTTGGAGGTTCATCTTGTAGGCCAGGGCCGTGGCGGCGACGTCCTCGGGATCGATCTCGCGGGCACGCCGGGCGAGTTCTTCGGCCTTGGCGTAGTCGCCCTTGGACTCGGCCTCCATGGCCTTGTTCATCAGTTCGCTCATGGCGAGCTTCTTGGCCTTGTCGGCCTCGAGGATCCGAAGCTTCTTGGCCTCGATCTCGGCCTTGGCGTTCTTGTCGAGCATCTTGGCGTCGAAGGCGACCTTGTCCTTCTTGGCCAGCTCGATGGCGACTTCGAGGCGACGGGTCATGGTCCGGGCGACCGTCTGGGGCAGTTCGGCGGCCTTGACCGAGGTCAGGGTCGTCTGGAGCAGTTCGATCCCCTTATCGGGGTCGATCTCCATCATCCGTCGAGCTTCGGCAACCTTGGTGCCGACCTCGGCGTTGAGCTTCTGGGCCTTGAGCGACTCGGCGTCCGAGGTCGGGATGTCGGACGCGGTGGCCCGGCCGTCCTCGGCATCGCGAGGGAGCTTGATCAGGAGGTCCTGGACCTTCCGCATCATCCCCTCGTCCAGGGCCGCTCCCGAGGAAGCGACCTCGACCAGCAAGGCGCGGGCCTGGGCGACCTGGTTCTTGCGGAGGGCGTCGAGGGCGGCTTCGTAGACGGCCAGGGCCCCACCCTGTTCGGAGAGGGCGATCTGGGCGAGCATCTCCTCGGCCTGGGCCTCGACCCCGAATCCGCCGGCCTTGGCCTGGCTGGCCAGCTCGCGAGCGGCCGGGTAGTTGCCGCCGCCGAAGAGGGCCTTCGCCTGGGAGAGCAATTCCTCACCCTTGTTGCCGTCGGCCGGGGCCTCGGCGGAGATCGACGGGGCGACGACCGGGGGGAGGCCGGCGTCGATCGCGGGGGCGGGCATGGGCTCCGGCAATCCCGCGGGATCGGTCAGGGGCAGGGGGGCCTGGTCCGGGGCGGGCAGCTCGCCCAGCGCGGGCGGGGCGATCTCCGGCCCGAGTTCGGGACCATCGGCAGTCGCGGTCTTCTGGACCGCGGTGTCGAGGGAGGCCGGGGCACCCGAGAGGGCCGGGGGCTGGGCCATTTCCTGGGCCTTGAGCTGGTCGGCCAGGGCAAACTTGGCACCGGCGGCGTCGCTCTGGCCCTTCGCCAGGAGCACGTTCGCCTCACGCTCGGCGATCACGCTGGCCGATTCTGCAATCGGGGTCGTCGGGGCGGCCGGATTCGCCGCGACGGCGGGCGAAGCGGTCTTGGACCGAGCCTCGCCGATCTCGTGGAGGACCGCCTCGGCGCGGTCGGCGGTCAGGGCGGGAACGACGTTCATCGCCAGGGCCTGACGGGCCTTGGCTTCGGCCTGGTCGAGCTGGCCGGCGGCCATCAGATGCCGCGACTCGCTGACCAGGATCTCGTAGACGCCCATGCTGGGCTGGGCCTTGACCGGCAGATTCCGGGCCGCGTCGCGGCTCCGGAGCACCCGGGCGGCGGCGGCCACTTTGGAGGGCTTGTCTTCCCACATGCTGTAGGAAAGGTTCCAGGTGTTGACGTCCAGCGCGATGGCCTCGGCCTGCTCGAACTGGTTGTTGGCCAGCAGATCGCGGGCCTCCTTGAGCCGGGCCAGGGCCTGCTTCTTGTCGCGGGCACCGCCGGAGGTGGCCCCGGTCATCTTGGGCCGAGCCTTGGCGATCGCCTCGGCCAGCTTGGTGGGAGTCTCATCGAAGAGTCCCCACTTCACCGGCATCTGCTGGACCTCGGCGACGATCCGCTGGGCATCGTCGTAGTTGCCCAGCCTCATCTGTTCGCGGGCCGACTGGAGCCTCCACCGTGCCTCTTGCTTGAGGTCGGTGGTCCCCCGGGGCGAGCCCGGCGAGGCCAGCCCCGAGACGCCCGTCGGGGCGGACGTGGCCGAGGCGGGAGTGACCGCCGAATCCGTCGGGGCGGGATTCATCCGGCCGAGATAATCTTCGAGTTGCGACTGCTCGGAAGGCTGGAGCTGATCGCGGTAATCGCTGGCCACCTTGAGATACTTGGCGGCATTGGCGCGGTCGCCGGTGTTGAAGAGTCGGATACCACCCTTGAGGTAGTCACCGGCCGGCGCGGGCAGGGCCGCACGCGGCGTCGGGTTGGTCGAGGTGGCTGCGTCCTGTGGGGGCGCGCCTTCCGTGGCTACCCCCCACGCGCCGAGGGTCAAGAGGATCGTGAGCGTACTGAGCCTTCCCAACGCGACCTCCTTTCGCCGCTTCCGGGCACGACCGCCGACTTCCCTGGCGACGGTCTTCCTAGCGAGTTCCCGGGGCGGGAGACATGAATCCGGTGCTTTGCAATGGCCGGCCCCCGGATAGGGCAACGGCGGCTTCCCCGGTGGTCCGGGATCGTCCAAATGTTCGAGGTGCGCGTCGGGATGGTGGGCGATCGAGGATGGGGAGAAGACGAGGCGGTGTCTTACACCGGACGGCAAAAGCAGTCAACCGTGATTTTCGGATTTTTCCCGAAAATCGGGCTAATCCGGATTCCTTGCCTCCCCGTCGACGACGAAGGCCCCCGACGATTCACGCCGGGGGCCTACGGTGGGACGATTCAGACTCGGCTCAGTCAGCGACCGCCGGGCATACCCGACATCCCGGGGTATCTCGACCCGCCCATTTCATCGCGCTTCTTGCCCGAGTCTTCGACGGCCTGTTTGTAGTTGGCCTCCATGTCCTGGCGGACCTCGTCGACCATGTCGAGGGCCTGGTTCCTGATGACCACCGAACCATCGGTCTGGATGACCATGGCCAGAGCCGGGACCTCGAATGGATTCCGCTCGAGCCCGATGTCGGGGAGTCGTTCGCGACCACCGACGGTGTCGAGGACCACGGCCCGACTATTGAAGTCGATGCCCACCGACTTGGCCCCGTCCCCCTCGGAGGAGGGCATCTGGACCGAGCCGTATTCTCCGACGATCTCGCCGGGCCCGGCATCGTCGTTCTTGATGACGGTCTGGCCGGTATTGGGGTCCCATCGGACGATCTGGAAAGAGACCTGATCGCCTCGACGCTCGGTCTGCAAGGGGGCCTGGGCGTAGGCGGCCACGTCGGCCGGGATCGAGATCTCCTTGGTGGGCTCGCTCCAGGGGCCTTTCAATTCATCGCTCTTGACGTCCACGCCGGGATTGACGTCGGTGTGGTCCAGGTTGGGATTCTTGACCACGAGCCGGAGGCGATACCGGTAGGAGGTGTCGGGATCGACGGTGAAGTCCAGGGAACGGATCATGACCTTCTTCTCGGTGGTCTTGGGGAAGTTGGTCTCGTCGGCGCTCAAGCTCCCCCCTCCGCCCATCATTCCGGGTTCGCCCATCATCCCGGGGCCGCCCATCATCCCGGGCTGCATCATGCCCCCGGAGGCACCCATCATCCCGGGCTGCATCATGCCCCCCGACCCACCCTTCATCCCGGAGCCCGCCATCCCGGGCATCATCCCGGCACCGCCCCGTCCTCCTCGCATGCCCATCCCGGGCGTCATTCCGGGCATCATTCCCGGCATCATCCCGGGCATGGCATTATTCTTCTGCGGATCCCGGAGTTCGGCCGGGACGAGGCTCGCGACATGGACCCCGGTCCAGTACCCCGCCCGAAGGAAGGGGAGGGGGTCGTTCAGGGCGAGCGGTCGCATCGTCTCGGGGACGAATTCCTCATCTTCCTCGGGGAGATTATCGAGGACCTCGTAATTCTTGTCCTGATCGAGCGCCGCCCACTCGGTCCAGCTTCCATCGGGCAGGTGGGTCTGACGCTCGACGTCCAGGCGTTTGTAGTTCGGAAAAGCGATCGCCTCGGTCTTCAACGCCTTGAGGTAGTTCTTCATCAACTGCTCGTTGTCGAGCTGGCCGGTGATCACGACCCAGCGCTTCCCCTTGGTTTCTTCCTTCCAGGGGCCCTGGGGTTCGGTGTCGGCGACAGAGGCGTCTTCCCCTTCCTTGGCCTGGTCGGGAGGGGCGGCCTTTCCGGCGAATAGCTTGGCGCGTCGCTCGGCTTCGAGGGCTTCTCGCTTCTTCTGGTCTTCGGTCAGCTCGGCGGGTTGGCCCCCCCCGTATCCCGGCATTCCACCCATCATCCCGGCCATCCCGCCCATCATGGCATTCCGCTGATTCCTCTTATTACGCCTGCGAGTCGCGGTCTTGACGGCTTCGGGGCCGGTATCGAGGATTCGCTCCCCCTTGTCATCCAGCGCGAACATCAAGATCCCACCCCGTCCGGGGAAGGCGGCCAGGGAGGTCGGGGCGATCAGATCGGGCTGGTCGCGGATCAGGCCCGCACCGGGTTCCGGGGTGACCCAATCGTACTTGACCCGGTAATCGGCCGGATTAAGCGCGTGGGCGAGTTGGTTTTCGACCATCTTCTCGAATTCGGGATTCTTCAGGCCATCCTCCTCTAGCTTGGCGAGGATGTCCTGAGGGTCCTGCTGCTTCGCCAGGTTGGCGTCGGCCGCGTCGGCCGTGCTCTTGAGCTGCTCGGGCTTGATCTCGACCGTGGGCTTGAGCACGGCCATCGCGGTGAAGGCGAGAAAGAGGGCCGCCGTCAGGCTGACCAGGGCTTTCTCGCCGTGCCGGAGTGCGAGATTCTTCATTTTATCGACTGCCGCGTTCGCCATGATGGATCACCCCTCCTCTTGTAGGATTCGAGCCGGGGCGGGCGATTCGACCGCCCCCGGTCCGCCGTCTCGATCGTCGATGAGCCATCAAGGCTGCTCGGTCGCGTCATCGGGCGCGGTCGCGGGAGTTGCCTCGGACGTGGACGATTCCTCCTGGCCCGGTGCGGGCGGAGCGTTGTAGAACCGAGCCTGGCCGTAGACCGTCACCTCGATGACGTTATAGTAAACGTCGACCTTGGGGTCCGGGGCCGTCTTGGTCTTCTCGGCTTCTTTCTTCTCATCCTTGCGCTGCTGGGCCTTGTTGACGCTCCGGACGTCGGTGCCCTTCCGGACGGGGGCGATGCCGCCCCGGCCGCCCATCATCCCGGGCATCATCATGCTCTGCATCTCGCTGCCCCGGCCCATGCCGGACATGCCCGGCATCATCCCGGGCATCATCCCGGGCATGCCGCCCATACCACCTCGGCCCATCATCCGGCTCATCGACGACATCCCGCCCTCGCCTTCCATCCCCGGCATCATCCCGGGCATCATCCCGCCGTAACCCCCCATGCCGAAGCTCATGTTCTCGCCGTAGACCGGCTTGACCACGGGTGCCAGGGGCTTGGCGATTTCGGGCTCGAGGACCTGGATGGCCATCGGCGAATTTTCGAGTCCGATCAGGAAGTCGGCCAGATGGCTCTGGTCGACCAGGACGGTCATCTTGATCGGGAGGATCTTGAACTGCTGATTCTCCTCGACCGGCAGGGAGTAGACGACGTCGGACTTGCCGGCGGCGCCCATCATGCCCCCGCCCATCATGCCCCGCATGGCGGCCATGGATTCCATCCCCGGCCCCATCCCGGGCTCGCTCGCCGATTCATCGGCGACTTCTTCCTCGCCCTCGGGGGCGAGCTTGGGAGCCTCGACGAGTTCGACGGCATTGGCCAGCGAGACCTGGTCCTGGGCGGTCATGGTCCCGACCTCGATCGACTGGATCTGCTTGATGATCGCCCCGTCCCAATCCTTGGCACCGACGCTCTCGTTGACCTTGGCCACCACATCGAGCAAGGCCGTCAGGACCCAGAGCCGCTCCTGCTCGGCCCAGACCTTGCCCAGGTCGGGCGGGGAGTCGATGGTGAACGGGGCCGGCTGGATCAGCATCTTCTCGTCGGGGGCCGCCACGATCCCGGTCCCGTCCTCGGGGTTCCAGGGATTGAAGGTCTTGTAGACCTTGGAGACGAACGCGGGGTAGGCGTCGGTGTAGTCGATCAAGGTCTTCTGGACCCGGCCTCGGTCCACGTTCTCGGGCCATTTCCGGCCCCATTCGCGGAACTGGGTCTCGACGACCTCGGGCCACTGGAGGAGCGGCTCCTGGAGGGCGAAAAGCTTACGCCAGGTGGCGTCGACGTCCTTGTCGAGGACGACCTTCTTCTCCTCGATGATCGGCGCGTATTGATTATTGGGCACGCCGGGCGAGGTGTATTTCTGGATGTCGGTCTGGGCGCTCTTGATCGCCGCTTCCTGGTCCGAGGTCGCCTTGATGATGGCGCCCGAGCCGACGAAATAGCCGATGATCGGCAGGAGCAGGGAGATCCCGAGGGCGATCCAGAACCGATTCTTCACGCACTGCCTGAGGAAGACCTTGACTTGATCCATGGTGGGGAGGGCCTTGGGCGAGGTGATCGGGGCTCGGGGAACGCCGGGCGGCCCGAGGGGCCGCCCGGCGGACATGATGGTGACGCAGCCGCCGGGCTCACTGAGGCGCGGCCGGGGGAGTTGGCGTGGCGGGCGGGGTTGGGTTGGTCCCCGGTGCCGCCCCGGGGGCGACCGGTGCCCCGGGAGCGACCGGTGCCGCCACGGGAGTGCCCGGTGCCGTGGGGGTCGCTGCCGGCACGCCGGCAGCGGCGGCGGCCTCGACCGCCTCGACCGCCTTGATCAGCTTCTGAGAGCCCTCGACCGACTCCTTCTCCAACTGCTGCTCCAGCTTGGTCGGGTCGACGGTCGCGACGGCCCCTTTGTTCTTCTCGTCGCCCTCGGCCGCAATCAGGGCCTCGCGGATCTCCTCGATCGGCTTGGCGGGCTTCTCCTCGGTCGGCGGCTGCCAGACGAACTGGAGCAGGAAGTCGGTCCGGGTCTGCGTCTGGATCTCCTGCTTCTTGGCGGCCCCCCGCATCCCGCCCATCCCTGGCATGCCGCCCATCCGACCCCGCATCATCGACTCCATTCCGGGCATCATCCCGCCGCCCATCCCGGGGGTCATCCCCGGCATCATCCCGGGCATGCCGCCCATTCCACCTCTCATGCTGGACATCATGCCTTCTCGACCGCCCATCATTCCGGGCATCATCCCCGGTTCCATCCCGCCACCTTCACCGGCGGGGGGAGTGGCCCGATCGAGGAGGGTGGCGGCGGAGGCGAGCCCGCTACCGGCGGCCCCCTGTCCGGAGGTCCAGTTCTTGTCCGTGGCGTACCAGGTCATCGCGACGTGGCTGATCCCCTTGGCCCGGAGGTCGGCGGCCTGGAGCCGGGGTAGGACCTTCAAGTAGATGTAGTTGTAAGGCCCGAACGAGGTCCGCTTGTCGGGGGGGAGGTTCCGCTCCTCGGCCGTGGTGGCCGTCGGGTTGTAGTGATGGCAGAGAATCTGGACGATCCACCCTTCTCCCGCCGGCGGTTCCTTGCGGTCGAGCGGGTGGAGGGTCCGCTTGAAGGTCTCGGAAAGGTTGTCGTACCACTCCGTGGCCACGTCCATCCGGTAGACCGGCTTGATCTTGTCGATGTGGACCCGGAGCTTGTCGATCACCAGGACATTGTTCGGATTCGATGGGTCGAGATGATACTCGGCGACCGGGTCGGGGAAGCTGCTGTTGATCAGCTTGAGGAACTTGGGCCAGGTGGCCTTCTGATCGTCGGAGATGATCAGGTCTTTCCCCTCCTTCGCCTTGGCCTCCCACGCTCCCTTGGCCGTGGTGAAGTCGGTGGCGAACTTCGAGCCCTTCGAGCTGACGCTCTTGGCCCGGTCGACCGCCTGCTTGAACGGCTCGTTGACGACCTTGGCGTACGCCTTGTAATCGCCGAGGAACTTCGCCGAGAAGGCCAGCATCACCAGGGCCGAGGCGGCCAGGGCCCACGGCTTCTTCCGGCGGATCAGGCGGACCTTCTCGACCTCGGGCGGGAGGAGGTTGGTCCGGAGCTGACTCCTGCCGAGCCCTTGCAGGGCCAGGCCATAGGAGACGGCGAAAGAAGGCAGGTTCTCGACGAACTGCGGGGCACCCTTGACCTCATCGCCGGTCAGCTTGTTGAAGTCTTCCAGCTTCTCCACGTCCAGGCCGTTGAGGTTCTGCTGGAGGAACTTCTGGAGCCCCGGCAGCTTGAACCCGTTGCCCAAGCCGACGACCTTGATGATCTTCGCTTGCCGGTTCACGCTTGAGTAGAAGCCGATCGACCGATTGACCTCGCTGGCGAAATCGTTGAAGATCCCGCGCATCGCGGTGAAGACGGCCTTGGGATCGGGGGCCTTGGTGGCGTTCCGCTTCAGGTGCTCGGCCTTGGCGAAGGTGAGCTTCAGTTCCTTGGTCAGGGCCCGGGTGAAGTGGTTGCCGCCGATCGGCACGTTCCGCTGCCAGATCCGGGTCCCGTCGCTGATGATCAGGTCGGTATTGTCGGCACCGATGTCGAGCAGGACGATCGAGCCCTTGAGGTCGGTCCCCTTGAGCTGGTCGAAGGTGACATAGTTGTAGAGCGAGATCGGCCCCATCTGGACGATGTCGATCTCGATCCCGGCGTTCCGGAACGGCTGGATGGCGCGATTGATCTGATCGCGCTTCATCGCGAAGAGGCCGACCTCGACCGTGCTGAACTCCTCCTCTTCGGAGTCGTCGTCGCCGATCTGCTGGTAAGCCCAGACCACCTCTTCGAGGGCGAACGGGATCTGCTGCTTGGCCTCGAACTTGACGATGTCCGGGATCCGCTTCTTCTCGACCGGGGGAAGCTTGATGAACTTCACCAGCCCGGCCTGGCCCGGGACCGCGATGGCGACCTTGCAACCCTTCAGGTCGTTACGATCGAGGAAGGTCCCGAGGGCCTCGGAGACCAGGGCCTCGGGGTCGGCATCCGGCTGGCTGAGGATCTTGGGATACTCGACGAAGTCGAACGCCTCGGCGATGACGGAGTCGGGCGAGTCGCCCGGCACGAGTTTGAGCGCCTTGAGGGCGGCCTGACCGATATCGAGCGCCCAGACGGCCTGGTTCTTCGCCATACGAGTTGTCTCCTGAGGGGCCGGGGCGGGCCAGAAAAAGGCCGTCCGGACGTCCGATCGAGCCAACGATATCAGAGCCATGGCGGGGGATGAGCCGATGAGAAACCGGCCGGCCGGGGAGGCCACCCACCATTTCGGAGGAATCACGCTAGCACAGGAATCCGCCCGATGTCCAACACCGACTTCACGTCCGATTCGAGCGTCATCTCATTCGACGACGACCGGGCCCGAAAAGTTCCCGGTCTAATCATCAATTGGGGGGCCGCTGCGTCCCGAACTCCGAAGACGAGAGGACTCGTGGCGGATTTCCCGCGGAATTGCACTATCTTATCATACGCTTGGGCGATCGGGTGCGTTCGCGACAACGCCTGGCTGTCGACTCTCGGAAACACCCCCCACTTCGAGGCCTCATGATCCGACTGCCGATCGATCCCTCGCTCCCCGAGATCGTCCGGAAGGTCCGCGAAACTCGGTCGCTGGTCCTGGTCGCCCCCCCGGGGTCCGGAAAGACGACCCGCGTCCCGCCCGCGCTGATCGAGGCGGGGCTGCTCGCGCCGGATCATCCGGCCCTGGTCCTCTTGCAACCCCGAAGGGTCGCCGCGCGGGCCTCGGCCGGGCGCATCGCCGAGGAAAATGGCTGGGTCCTCGGCGAGGAGGTCGGCTATCAGATCCGGTTCGAGCGGCGGATCGGGCCGAGGACCCGGATCCGGGTCGTGACCGAGGGGATCTTGAATCGGCAGCTCCTCAACGACCCCTTCCTCGAAGGGGTCGGCGCGGTCGTCCTGGACGAGTTCCATGAGCGGAGTCTGCACACCGACCTGGCCATCGCCCTCTTGCGTGAGGTCCGCGAGTCGGTCCGTGATGATCTGATCCTGGTGGTGATGTCGGCTACGATGGAGGCCGAGCCGGTCGCGCGATTTCTCGGTGGTGCGCCGATTCTCCGGGTCGAGGGACGGACTTTTCCCGTCGAGATTCGCTATCGAGGCTCTTCAACCGACCCGCTCCCGGCCCGAGTCGCCTCGGCGATCGAGCAGGCCATCGAGGAGGATCGGGAACCGGGCGACGTCCTGGCCTTCCTCCCCGGGGTCGAGGAGATTCGCAAGACAGGCCGGGAGCTGGCCCCCTGGGCGGCCCGCGAGGGAGTCCTGGTCCTCCCGCTCCACGGATCGTTGTCGGCCGAGGAGCAGGACCGGGCGCTTCGGCCCTCGGAATTCCGGAAGGTGATCCTGGCCACCAACATCGCCGAGACTTCGCTGACCATCGACGGCGTGGCCACGGTCATCGACGGCGGTCAGGCCCGTTTCGCCAGCTACGACCCGGCCCGGGGGCTTGACCGCCTGGAACTGGGCCGGATCAGCCGGGCCTCGGCCGACCAGCGGGCCGGTCGAGCGGGTCGGACCCGCCCCGGGCGATGTGTCCGGCTCTGGTCGGAGCGGGAGCAACGGGGCCTCCCCGAGGCGGATATTCCCGAGATCCGCCGGGTCGACCTCGCCTCGACCGTCCTGGCGCTGCACGCCTGGGGGAATCCCGACCCCTCGCGATTCGGATGGTATGAGCCTCCCGAACCCGAGGCGATGAAGGCGGCCGAGGAGTTGCTCGCGATGCTCGGGGCACTCGGAGGGGCAGGGGGGGCGATCACCCCGATGGGGCGGAGCCTGCTCGACCTGCCGACCCACCCGCGACTCGCGAGGCTTTTGATCGAGTCGGCCAGACTCGGCGCCCTCCACCAGGGGGCCTCGCTGGCCGCCCTGATGTCCGAGAAGGACATCCTGACCCGGAGCTTCGGACGCGAGGCTCGCACCGAAGTTCACGCCGACTCCGATCTCCTGCTCCGACTCGACCGGCTCGAAGAGGCGGATCGGTCGCGGTTCTCGCCCGGGCTTCGCGATCGAGGGATTGATCCGGCCGCGGCCCGCCAGGTCGCCCGGGTTCGCGATGATCTCCTTCGATCGGCCCGAAAACTGCCCGGGGCCTCGGGGCGAGACCCGTCCGGGTTCGACGAGGAGACACTCCTGAAGTTGATTTTGCTCGCCTATCCCGACCGGGTGGCCCGCCGAAGGGGGGGCGACGCTTCGACCGGCGTGATGGTGGGAGGTCGGGGAGTTCGTCTCGACCCCGAATCGGTGGTCCGAGACTCGGAACTGTTCCTGGCGCTCGACCCTCGGGACGATCGCCGGGCGGGAACCCGAGAGGCCCGCGTCCGGATCGCCAGCGCGATTCGTCCGGAGTGGCTCGAAGAGCTGTTTCCGGGGTCGGTCCGCCGGGAGCGGCTCGTCGAGTTCGACGAGGAGCGGCGGCGCGTGGTGGGAGTCTCCTTGCAGGTTTATCGAGACCTGACGCTTCGAGAGGACCGGAATGCGCCGGTCGAGGCGGAGGCGGCATCCAGGACACTGGCCGAGGCGCTAACCCCTCGGGCCCGCTCGATCTTCGAGGAAGATGAGGCGTCCTCCCTCTGGCTGGCCCGCCTGGGGCTGGCCCGACGGATGATGCCCGAGGCCGGTTGGCCCGATTTCGAGGAAGAGGACTGGGCCGAACTGATCGCCCAGGCGACCCAGGGGCGTCGGGCCGAGGAGGAGGTACGCCGAGGCCCACTCGTCGGCCTGCTCAAGGGACGACTGGACTTCGCCGAGAACCGAAGGCTCGACGAGCAGGCCCCCGAATCGTTATTGGTTCCGAGCGGGAATCGGATCAAACTCCAGTATCCGTCGGGCGAGGGCTCGCCAGTCCTGGCCGTCCGGCTCCAGGAGTTATTCGGCTGGGCCGAAACTCCCCGGATCGCCGGAGGGCGCGTGCCGGTTGTCGTCCACCTCCTGGGGCCGAATTATCGCCCTGTGCAGATCACCAACGATCTTCGAAGCTTCTGGGCCGGCGCCTATTTCCAGGTTCGCAAGGATCTGCGGGCCCGCTATCCCAAGCATTCCTGGCCCGAGGACCCGCTCACCGCCCGACCGGAGTCGAAGGGGGGGCGACGCTCGAGTTGAAGGAAGTCGTCCGCCCCGCCGCCTTGATCCAGGCAGCCCCTCGGGCCGAATTTCGGAAGAAGGATGCTAAGCCACGCCACGACTCGCGGAACATGACTCCCGGTGAGCAACCGATTTAATACCGGGGGAATTCATGGGTGATTGGGACGTTATCAACGATTTCGCGAAGCTTCGATCCCGGAAGATTCGCCCGATCGACCTTGTGCCGACCTCCGGGGGGACCTTGCCTGCCTTCGTCGGTCAGGTCGTCCCCGTGGGCTCGAAGGTCGCGGTCGGCAGCTTCCTCCTGGTCCGGCCGATCCAGGTCCTGGGATCCGAATCCGAACAGGCCTCGGGAAGTTTTTCCGTCGAACCGGGCGACTCGGTGCCCGTTTTCCTCATCGGACCGGGAACTCCCTCGACGGGCGAAAACCTCATCTGCCGATTCGTCGATCACCGTTGGGTCGCCGAACGTCAGAAGGTCCGGACCGGTTCCTCGACCTTCGGGACCATCCCCAACTGCAGTTGTAACACGATCCCTGCGACGCTCTCGATGATTTCGCCCGATCCCAATTGTAACTATCGGATGTTCCAATCCTGCACGCTTCAGTATGGGCCGACTCCGCCGGTGTTCGCCCCGCTGAATCTTGGCGTTAACTCATTTCTGAGCACGCAGGACTTTCCCGACCCCGTGGCGGGAAACGCGCGATTTTATTACTACCTCACCTGCCAGTACAACCAGATTTCGCTCACAAGGGTCTATCAGAACTCGCCTTTCGGAAGCCCTTATCGGGATGGTGTGCTTTACACCTGGTTGGTTGGGAACGTGGGGAACTCCTGCTCCCCCTTCAAACTTTCCAAAGGCCAGGCTTTTCCGGGAAGCGACCTCGGTTGCTCGGTGACGCTCGGTTGAATTCGAACGCTCGATCCACGCCAAATTGCCGAGTGACCGAACCATGCATGAGCCTCTCCAGTCGCCAGGAACCTGGGATGGGATTTGTCCCAATATCCCGGGAATGCCCTGTTCGGCCAGTCCTTGTCCCGGGATATCGGACTCGGAGGTTTGTCGGTACCTCGATCGATTGAGGGCCTGGCGATCGCTCGGGATGCAAGAGCAGGTGGCCCGGCTTTCCGAATCCCGACCGCAGCTCAACTCGGCCCTCCGCGACGCGGTGAACCAATGCCCCGAGCGTGGTCCGATCCTCCCGATATCGCTCCAGGACGATTGTGGTTGCCAGGGGCGTGAGCGATCCGAATGCCGGGCCGGAAAGGGAACCTCGCCCGGCCGGGTCACGCTTCGCGAATGCCTGGATTGCCAGGGGAGTCGGGCTTGATGCGGAACGGAAGTGAGATCAGTCCGCATACCAATGAAGAACCCCCGACGGAGCCGGGGGCATCAATTCATCGAGAGGCGCCGGGCGGATTCGAACCGCCGATGGAGGTTTTGCAGACCTCTGCCTTGCCACTTGGCTACGGCGCCCGGTGTTGAGCAAATGATCTTAGTGCCCGGCGACCGGTCGAGCAAGCCGACTTTCCGTAGTGTTCGCTCCGGGGCGTTTCATTTCGAGGGGTGTTTCCAGTCCATCCAGATATTCACGCCAGGCCCGTTCCATTTCGACAAGATCGGGTCCGAACGCAGCCCGGAAGGCGTCGATAGCCCGATCGGGACGGACGGAGGTGCCGGGCGAGGGGGAACGTAGCAGGTCGAGAAAGACCCGAAACTGATCCGGACGGGTCTTCCGGAGGAAAAACACGAGGGCCCAGGACTCCGCGTATCCGTCGCGGCGATATCCGCTGGTCATCCCGACATCGTGGAGCAGGGGGGCCAGCCGGGGCCTCGGGCGGATCGTCCGCCAGTCCGGGAGCCTCAGGTCATGGACCCGACCGACGCCGGCCCATCGGCCACCGCGGACCACCTCGAATTGCGCGGCAAAGCCCTCGTGAAGCCAGTTGGGGAAATCGTCGAGCCGGGGTGTCAGGCCGCCAGAGACGGCCAGTTGGTGAATCGTCTCGTGGGCCGCGATTCCCAGGTCGGTCGCCCGCCATTCGAGATCGAGCAGGAGTTCCTGACGGGCCAACTCGGATTCCGACTCGCCCTCCTTGCGTCGATTCGCGATCGCACGTCGACCTGAACGTTGAGCCTGACTACTCCGGGTGTCGTAGGCGACGACTAGTCGCAAGATGGGGTGATAGTACCCCTGAGTTTCGAGGAAGGGCTCGGCCTCAGACCTGGTGAGGAAGGCCCGATAATCGACCCGGTCGTGAAACCAGAGCGAAACGATTCGCTCGCGAAGGGGGTCCAGTTCGATCCCCTGGGCGGCCAGGCTCAGATAGAACGTCGAGACGACCTGCTCCAGCAGATCGAGTCGTTCTCGGGCTTCGGCGTCCGCTCCCTGGTGGAGCAAGAGGACGTGATCGCCCCGAAGCTCCCGGAATCGGAGGGCCCGTAATCGAGCCTGCAGTGGCTTCAAATCAGGGTCGGGGCAGGGGAGGGCAAGCTGGTCGAGCGCGGCAAGGGCACGACGGGTTGGCCCATGACTCGATCCGTCGTTCCGATCCTCCTGGAGGATTGTGATGGCCTTCGACGTTTGCCCGTCTTCCAGGGACCGCCAGAAGCTCGCGAATCGCGACTCGGGGGTGCCGTGGGTGGTTGGGTTAACGGGCGAGCCCGACGCCTCGACCCCCGAGTCGGGATCGGGGAGAATCGCGAGAAAATCCCGGAGCGGGAATGTTTGGGGACCCATCGGCGTGTCGAGTCGGACCGAGTCGCCCTCGACGACCGCGGGCAGTTGAGCCTGGCCACCTCGAGTGAAGTAGACAAGCTCACCCCTGGCGACAGCTCCGATCGCCAGGAGAGCGAGGAGACCGACGGCTCGCCCCGACTTCATCGACAATGCTCCCTCGGTCAAGTCGGCTCGGCCCTTGATGGGCCAGAGCCGACAGGTCTACCTGGGGAGAGTCGGATTCGAGCAAGCGGAACGACAGCGAGAGAGGAGAGTTCAGGGTTCCGGCGTTAGATCCGGGGACATCGAACTGCCGGATTTCGCGCCGACCCCGAGAAGAAACTGTTCGACCTCTCGCTTCTGAGAGGCATTCTCGGCCGAGGCGCCTACCCCTTCTAGGGCGTGGTCGCCGTTGTGGTACGTGTGGCACTCGGTACAGTCGAAGGCGACTCCGCCCGTCGGACTCGCGCTCGAGCCGGACCAGGGAAGCCACCCAGCTCCCGAGTTCGCGGGGCTGTGGCACTTCCGGCAGTTTTCGATCTCGGGGACCAGGACGTCCTTGCTGGAGATCGACGGGGCGAGGGCTCCCTTGGTCGGCTTCGTGAGATCCTTCTCGATGGGATTCCCCGAAGGATCCATCGCATAAGATCGAGCGTGGCAATCTCGACAGGAAACGCCCCGGTGCGCCGAGTGATCGAACTGGGCGTGGGTGAACCAGACCGTGGGCACGTTGGTTGGCACAACCCGGCTCGGTACGAGACTTTCGGGCTCCTTGACCAGCTCATGGCATTCGGCGCAATTTTGTCGGGAATGGGCCAGATTGTTGAGATCGGGTCCTGGCTGATCCCCGAAGAGTACTTTTTCGGCCGAGATGACGGACTCGTCGAAGGCCTTCCGAGCTTCCGGTTCGACCGGACGCTTGCCCGGCAAGGAGACCGCCGGCATGAACTTCTCGAACAGCTTCGGGTCATTCTCGAAAAGCTGGGCCGCATAGGTCTTCTTCAGGAAATCGACGACGATCTGGGGTTGGACTCCGTGAGGTGCTCGGATTTCGGGCGTCCTGGGGTCGAAATTCAGATCGTGGCAGGCGCGGCACTGGGTCTCGAAATTGACGGGCTGGTAATACTTTCCGTCGCTCCGGACCGGCGTGGTCCAGGCCGCGACCGATGGGTCGGTTCCGGCTTTCAGGTCGGACGCCTCTAGCACGTGGCAAGAATTGCAATCCAGGGTAACCGGCTCGTCGGGCGACTTGCCGTATCGAGGACGTTCCGAGGCGACCGGGATCTGGCCGACGGTGTATTTGGTGTTTTCCGGCCGGGAGACGATCCCGGGGGTCATGTGCAGGGCGTGGTTGAACTTGAGCCCACCCCGATCCTGGAGCGTCTTGTCGGTGTTCCGGATCGCGCCATCGGGGATGAACGGAGGGTGATCCCGATCGAAGCTGGTGATCGCGTCGGCGAACGACCGCGATCCCTCCGGCTTCTTCGATGTATCGACGAATTGCTCGAGAGACGAGTGACAGCGAGTGCATTCGAGGTCGTCGAGCTTGACCAGGGAGGCCTCTCGCCCCCGATGATCCCGGTGACACTCGGCACAGCTCCGGACGTCCGAGGCGCGAATGGTTTCGTGATGAGCGGGACCGGCGTGGCAGGACATGCAAAGCTTGTCGCTCGTCCGAGAGGCGGAGTCCGATTTCGAGGCCAGCAAGGGACGCCCGTCGATCGGCTCGAAGGGAACATGGCACGCTTCGCACTTGTTGTCCCAGGCGGCGTGGACCTTGGCCAGGGTCCCGTGGTTGGCCCTGAGGTCGAGGACCGAGGAGGCCGGTCCCGAAGATCGAGTCCAATCGATCCCTGACGCTCCCCAGCCCAGTGCCAGGAGCAACGCCAGCGCCGAGAACTTGAGCTTGGTGCGCTGGAGAGCATCGGGCTTCTTGAAGTAGTCCTTGGGGACTTTCTTCCAGCGGTCCTTGCCGGTCTCACGAATCGTAGGCATGGATCGTGGTGCCTCAGCGATATTTAAAAGCGACCCAGACGTGGAAGAACATCAGGACCACGAGCCCGATGGACAGGGGGAGATGAATCCAAAGCCAGCTATGCAACCACCAATGGAGTCGGTCCTGGCGATCGAGCTGCCTTCGTTGATCGCAGAGGTTCTTCAGGATGTCGATCGTTTCGTAGGTCGCCGGATTGAGCTTGTTCTTCAGCTCAAGAAAAATCGCGTCAGCCTTGTTGGATAAGGCGAGGGGCGATTTCGACAGTTTTCCGTCGACGATGTAGGGGGCAATGATCGACTTAAAAACCTCGCGAAGAGGTTCCGAGCCAGGGACGGCGGCCTGGGGTACTCGGGTAAGCAAAACCTTCCCCTGGACGCTACCAACCGTCTGAACCGCCCCGATTGTCTGGTGCGATACGGGGGCTCCTTGCTCGACGTCCTCGATATCATCCTCGTCCGCCTCCTCGCCCGGGGCCGGGCCACAGGTCGAACGGATCAAACGCTGGGCATCCTCGAGCATGAAGTGAACCATCCGGCCGATCTGCGAATGGATCGTCTCGGCGGGGACCTGGTTGAGTATCCGGGACGGCAGGATTTGCTGGAGTAGCAGCCCCCAGACCCCGCTGGCGATCACTGCCAGGAATAGGATCATCAAGACCGTGCTGAGCGAGCCACCCCATCGAAATCCGCTATGGAGGACCAGCAAGGGGACCGTCAACAGCCCGAGCCAGATATGAGCGATCATCCAGGTCTGAGCTCGGCCGATCCGCCAGGCCCGGACCTTCTTGCGGCCCCAGAGGGCGAATTCGAACAGGATCAGCAATCCGCCCGCGACCCCGAAGACGATCCCCGGCCGACTCCCGCCGCCGGGCCACTTCGAGGATCCCAGGCTGGAGAACAAATACCAGCCGATCGATAGGGCCGTCGTGGCGAGCACGAAGACGATCCAAGGGCGATGCCTGGAGAAATTCTTCCGATCAATGAGCACGCGACAACCCCCAAGATCCTCATCGATCCCGACCCGAAGTGCCAAGGGCCAGTTGAACCTTAAACAGCGGGCTGGGGTGTGTCAACGAAGCGGTGCAAGTTGACGCTTAATTCTTCTGGTGGAGCGGGATGACCCCGTCCCAGCCCTCCGGAGGGATCCTCCCATGCTGGGCGATGAAGACGGTCAGGAAGTCCTTGACCTGATCCTCGGGAGGGACCCGGGAGAGGTACGAGAGCGACTCCGACCATTGACCGCGTTGGAGCGAATCCAGGGCCGACTCGTAGGACCGGATGTGCTCATCGGTCAGTTCGGGCCGATCGTTCAACGGAGGGAGGAGTTCCGTGACCTCATGGGGGGTCTCCAGGCCGTAAGGCTTGATCACGGCCAGGCGGCGGAATCGGCCCTGATCCGGCGAGACTTGCTGGCGGGCCAATCGGGCCGTGGTCTCGTCGATGAGGATCGGCGCGTGAAGAAATTTCGTCATCCCTTCGAGTCGCGATGCAAGGTTGACGACCGGACCGAATACGCTCACCTTGACCTGATCGATGGTCCCGATCTTTCCCGCGACGGCGACCCCGCTGGCGATACCGATCCCCATGCGGAAATTGGCCAGGGGGTGGCCCTTGCGCGCGGCGTTGGCCTCGAACTGGGTCCGAATCTCCAGGGCGGCCAGGCAGGCTCGCTTGGCCGAGTCGCCTTGATCGATCGGCCAACCCCAAAACCCCATCGCGGCGTCGCCCTGGAAATCACCGATCACTCCGCCATGTCCCATGATCTGATAGGTCATCACCCGGAGGGCCTTGCTGACCCGCTCCAGGAGTCCTAGTAGATCGTGGGAGTTTCTCTCGGATTCCCGGGAGAACCCGCGGAGGTCGCAGAAGAGCACCGAAACCTCGACCTGCCTCGGCGCGAGCACGATCTCGGGATCGTCATCGGCCAGGCGATCGATCACCACCGGGGAGAAAAACTGGCTGAAGACGGCCTGTTTCCTCTGAAGTCGCCGGACCTGCCGGAGTGCCGCCAGGATCGAAGCCACCAGCTCGGTGAACTTGAGATCGGCCAGGAGATCCGGCGATTCGCTCGATGGGTGAGCCCACTCTCCAACACGGAAATCGAATCGTCCGAAAGCATAGATTCCCCAACCGCCCGCCATCTCGCCAACCACGGGTGTGCAATAGGCCCAGTCGACCCCGCCCGTCATCGTGAAGTCCGGGGACTGCTCCAGGTCGCCCGCACCGTTCCAGATGCAGGAAACACTCTGCTTCCGCTTCATCGACTCCAAAATTAGCTGACTACTCGGACGGAATCCCCCCGCCTGATTCGGCCTTCGACGGTCCCAGTGAAGGACCTCAACGGATGGTCGATCACTCGATTCATGCTCGACCGAGACGAGGGCGATTCCGTCGGCCCGGGGGATGCCTGCCAGGAGCATGTTGACCAGTCGGACGAATAACTCTTGATCGTCATCGGCGCCGGAAATCAGGTTCGGTAGCCTGCTGAGTACGTCAATCCGATGGTCGGCATCGCGGTAACGGGCCGACTGGATTTCCTGATAGGCATAACTTCGCTGCTCGATTGGCGCGGGGGGCTCCGGGGCGAGTTCATAAGACTCGTCGGCCAGGGTGAAGGTGGTTTCCCCGATCACGAAGTGTTCGCCTGGTCGGAGGCTGAACAGATTCGACTCAAGCCCTCGGACCGTAATCGCGTTGCGTGCCGAGGGCAGGCGGCGAACCTCGAGAACTTTCTCGACCAGCCGAACCTCGGCGTGCTGCCGGGAGACCTTCTTATCCCAGGGGACGGAAAGACTGCCGACACCTCGACCAAGGAGAAGCCACTCGCCCGAGACCAACGGACGTCTCCAACGATGCTGCGGCTCATTACCTTGCGCGATCAGGTCGGCCACTCAGATCATCCTTTGAAGGCATGCGACATCGGTCATCACCGACCCTCCGAGTCAGTCTATCATCTTAGGCCGGTCGGAGGATCGCTCACAAGCGCTCAATCGAGTCCCCTCGATCGTTCTCGATTTGACGAGGATGATCACGACCGAAAACCTGGACTAAATTCGGAGCCAGGACTTATCTGAGTGAAAGCTTCGATCGGGGTCCGTTTTTCGTCATCAAATCCAACGTCCGATAATGGGTCTTATGTTCGGATTCGGTGGTCCGGAGTCACGAAAAGTGAATTTGGGCTGGTGCTGTCGATCGTCTGAGGGCACCATGGCATCCCCCATTCGATCATCGAATGTTGGATTTTCCGTTGGTGGTCACGATTCGACGCGAAATGACGTAGTGGTTTGGATGAATGCCGCCGGAGAGTGGCATCAACGAACCTAGGCTAGATGGGTTTTTGAAATGCTTGAGGTCCTGTTCTTCACGTTTTCCTCGCTGTTCCTGGTCGCCTGCTGGTCGACGCGCCGAATTCGGGCCGATAGGTCGAAGAACTCGACACCGGCGCAAAGTCCATTGGATGATCGCTCGAGTACGGTTTCCTCCGAGGATGAGCGGCTGTTCTGGGGCTGGAACTCTTCCTTCCAGACTCGTTAAGATGCGGCCTTGTTTTCGGCGAGTCTCATGGGATCGACGGAAGTTGGATCGCTTCTTCAGGTTGAGTTGCGATCCATTCTCTACTCGAAGGCCGGAATCATCTTTCTGGCCGGTCTAAGTTTACGTTGGTAATACTCGGACTGTCCGTGGTCGTCGCGTGTTCAATCACGACCGCTTTCTCGGTCGAGTACATGCTTGCGTCGATCCATCTCGCGGATGACCGCCTCGGGGCTCACATCTCGCTTCAGATCTTCCAGCTCCGGATCCCGTCCTTCCGCCAGTCCGAGATGGTCCGCGATCGCGTCGACCAATTTCAGGACGCGAGTCAGCTCGTATTCGCTGAGTAGGTTGATCTGAAGATCCAACTCGGCCCGCTGCTCGGCCACCTCGGCCTGGCGGTTCTGGCTGAGCAACACGAAAGTTGCCAGGAAGATTGCTTCCAGCGAGACGATCATCGTCAGCAGCCCGAATGGGAACGGGTCGAACATCCAACGAGGGCCGAACCATCCCAGGTTGGAGACGACCCAGCCGGCGAACCAGGCGGCATGGACGAAGACGAAGGGCATGCTGCCGGACCAGGCTGTGATCGCGTCGGCGAGTCGATCCTGGGGTCCGCGTGCTCGTGCGATCTGGCGACGGACCTCGACGAGGGTATCGATATTACGCTCGATGACCTCGATGAGTTTGGGGCTTTGACCGCTCGCCAAAACGTCGAGGCGTAGCTGTCTCAGCTCTTCCGGGGTCAGTTTTCTCTTGGACACGGCTCGGTCTCCGCCGGAGTCTAGAGCCGAGGCCCCGACGAAGCCCTGGCCCATGCCCGTCCCTTGGCCCCGAACCGTATTCTACTCCATCGCCCCCGCATCGGTCGGAATCAGCCCTTGATCTCGAAGATCGCCTCGACTTCCACGGCCGAGCCGGTCGGAATCTGGGCAAATCCCAGGGCGCTCCGGGCATGGAAGCCATCTCCGGGCTTGCCGAAGATCTCGTGCAAAAGGTCGCTGCAGCCGTTCACCACCAGGTGCTGATCGGTGAAATCTAGGCTTGAATTAACGCAACCCAGGAGCTTCAGGACCTTCAAGCCGTCGAGCGTCCCGTGGGCGTTCCAGACCGAGTTCAGAATCTTGACCGCGCACTCGCGGGCCGCCTTCTTGCCCTCGTCCACAGACACGCCCGCGCCGAGCTTTCCCTTGATGTCGCTGACGTGTCCCGACGTCATGAGCAGGTTGCCGGTCTTGACGACCATGGCCAGATAGCCCGGCTCCTGCCTGGTGAAGGTGATCCCGAGCGATTCCGCTTTCTCTTGAGGCGTCATGATCGTCTCTCCGAGGGACTGATAGGGCGAAAACTCATCTCGACCGGAGGCGTTGCCAGGCCAGACCGGGCGTCTCGACGCGGAAGGAAACGAGACGCGTATTCTCCACTTCGGTCACGTAAACCGTCTTGCCATCGGGGCCTCCGAAGCAAAGATTGGTGGGGGACTTCCCCAGGACGTCGATTTCTTGCAAGACCTTTCCCTCGGGGGTCATGATCACGACGGTCCCCTTGCCATGACGGGTGATGTAAAGATTCCCTGCGATATCGCAGCGCATCCCATCGAAACCGTGATCGGGAAATTGCTTGATGAGCCGCTTCTCTCCCAGGGTCCCGTCCGCCTGGATCGGGAATTTCCATACATTCCGTTGCGCCGACTCGTTGACATACAGCCATTTACCATCGGGACTGACCTCGATCCCGTTGGTCGTGCCCATGTCGGCGGCGACCCGCTCGATCTGTCCGATGGTCGAGATCTTCCAGATTTGCCCCTTGCTCCTGACCCAGTCGGGGTCGCTGGCGTAAATCGTGTCGTCGGGGGCGATGGCCAGGTCATTCGGCTGGTTCATCGCCGCGTGGGCAAACACCTCGATCGCCCTGGTTTTGGGGTCGATCCGCAGGACGTTATGGCCCACATAATCGGCGACATACATCCGGTCTTTCGAATCCAGGACGATCCCGTTGCCCACACTCTTACCGGGAAGAGTGACGAAGACCTCCCCCTTGCTATCGGGAGTGACCTTGCCGATCGTCTGTTCCTTCTGGAAGTTCACCGCGAAGATGAATCCATCGCGATCGCAACAAGGCCCTTCGATTCCCTTGGTGAACTCGCCCACCTCGGTCAGAGGGGTGGCGACATAGGGACTGTCTTCCCCGGCCGCCGGTGTCGCGAGAACGGCCACCATCCCAAGAATCCCAACAATCCGAGCCATCATCATTTTGCCTTTTGTCGTGTCCGGGTGTCTGATCAAGAGGCGAGGCCCATTCTTCAGCGTCCGGACTCGCTTGTAAACCCGACGGCGGCCTGATGTCTCGTTCGATCGATATCGACCCGCGAATGGATCTGGCGAAGGTTCTTTAAATGACCGACGACGAAACGACCATCGAACAATTGAAGGCCCTCGTCCTGGGCTTCTCGAAAGAGCGGGATTGGGAGCAATTTCACCACCCGAAAGACCTCGGGCTCGCCCTAGCCAGCGAGGTCGGCGAGCTGCTCGATCACTTCCGGTTCAAGAGCGATGCCCAGGTCCGAGCGTTGCTCGGAGATCCGACCACTCACCGCGAGGTGGCCCACGAGCTGGCAGATTGCCTCTGGGCTTTGCTCCGGCTGGCCTCGGTCTGCCACGTCGATCTGGCCTCAACCCTCCGAGAGAAGGTGTCGCTCGCGGCGATCAAATATCCGGTCGATCGCTCGACCGGGCGGAATGACAAATATACGGCCTATCAGGAGCCGGACGATCCGCCTGCCCGTTGAGGAACCCGTACGCTACAATGTCTCGCATGAATGTCATCGTCGTCGCCTGCAACAGTTTCCATCTCGGGTTTCTGGGTGCCTACGGCAACAGTTGGATCGAGACGCCCCACCTCGACCGCCTGGCGACCGAAGGCGTGGTCTTCGACCAGCATTTCCCCGAGAATCTCACCACCTTGCCGACCCGCCGGAGCTGGTGGACAGGACGCTATGGATTTCCCGACACCGACTCCGGCTGGACTCCGCTCCGACATGACGAGCCGATCCTGCCGGACCTGCTGTGGAATCAAGGAGTCCACTCGGCGCTCATTTCCGACGTGCCCATGCTCAGGGAGGCCGGGCAGGGTTTCGGTCGGGGCTGGGATGAGGTCCTCTGGATCCGAGGCCAGGGTTATGACCCCCTGATTCCCCCGGACGATCCTCGGATCGGGAAGGTTCGGATCTCCGAAGAACCTGGCCTGAAGCTCCCGGAAAAGGACGATCCTGATTACGACCTCTGGAAAGTCCGCTGGGAACAATTCCTGAGGAATCGAGCCGTCCTCGGGACCGACAACGAGACCAATACCGGAATCGCGAGGACGGTGAACGCGGCGATCGACTGGCTTGGTCGCCGAGGCTCGGATCCCTCGCCGTTCGTCCTCTGGCTCGACCTCTTCAGCCCTCACGGACCCTGGGATCCGCCCCAGCCTTACCGGGATCAATATGCGGCGGCCGAGCCCGACGAGTTCGAGGCCGGCGAGGAAGGCGACCTCGTCGAGGAAGACGATGAGCTGACCCTGGAAGATGTCCGAGTCCTGATCGACGTGCCCGCCGGGGCCGTCGGAGACGTCCTCTCCGAGGAGGAGTTGCTCCGACTCCGCCGAACCTATGCCGGGACCGTGACGCTGGTCGACCGCTGGCTCGGAGAACTTTTCGAGTCGCTCCGTCAGCTAGGCCGGCTCGACGATTCGATCCTGATCTTCACCTCGGATCAAGGGGAACCGCTCGGCGAACATGGCTACGTCCGTCGGTTCCGCCCCTGGCTCTACGAGGAGCTGATCCACACGCCCCTGATCGTTCGGATGCCGAAGGGGGAATTCGGAGGGACCCGACGTCAGGCGATCGTCCAGACGGTCGACCTGCTCCCAACAATACTCTCGGCGCTCGATCTCCCTCGCGATGACCGGGCCCAGGGTCACGACCTTCTCCCCTTGATCCGGGGCGAGCAGTCGAAAGTCAGGGACTACGCCTGCATGGGCATGGATGTCGAGGAATTCGCCATCAGGACCCATCTCTGGCACCTGACCGTGCCCGTCGAGGTCGATCCTGACGAGCCGAAGAAGCCCGAACTCTACCGGAAACCCGAGGATCGGTGGGACCAGAACAACGTCGCCGCCGAACATCCGGACGTCGCGGACCAGCTTGAGCTGACGCTTCGCCGATTCGTCGAGGCCATCGGCCGCGACACCATCGAGGAGGTTCCCCAGCTCCGAGACGTGGCCCGTTTCGGGATCACAGAATGAATCGGGCGGGGAAGAGACATCTAGCCCCCTTCCCCGCCCGGACTCTAGCCCGAATAGTCGACTCGAGGTCAATTCGTCTCTTCCGCGTTCCCGTGGAACAACTTGCTCTTCATCCGCTTGAGAATGCAGGGACGCTTGCCGATCTTCGCACCGCAATTGTCGCAAACACAGGTGTGAGCCGGCGCCTGCGCGGTGGGCTGGACCTGCGAGGTCGGCGTGACTTTTGCTTTTGCAATGGGCTTATGCTTGTGCTTCGCGACGACTTGAATCACGGGCTTGGCCTGCGGCGAAGGGGCCGATTGTGGCGAAGCCAGGGCCATCGGGGTGTGGACGTGTGGCGAGGTATGGTGCTTGACGCCGATCTTGTGCAGGAAGGCGGCGAGGATGGTGGGCTCGGTCTCTTCCAGAGCGCTGGCCGGATCGACAATCGGCGGGATGGCCTGGCGAGCCTGATCGTCAGACTTCCGGACATCGTCCTTGGTCAGCTTGACCTCGACCGGAGATCCGATCGGCTTGGAAATCGAAGGGCGTGATTCGTCGATCGGATCGACCTCGGGAACCGTGGGCATCCGATTCACGACGATCACGCCGGATTCGGGAGCGGGCAGTTCGGCCGAGGGGGGAATCGGGGCGTTCTCTCCGGTCGAGGATGGCCGGTCGAGTTCGCTCGAAGCCAACTGCTGTCCCGCAGGCGCGACTGGCGCGGGATTGGCCATCTTATCCATCTCGACGAACGGTGCCGGAGGGGCGAGATCGGACGCGGGCACGTCCTGCTCGACCCTGGCCGGGGTGACCGCGGCGTCGGATGCCTTTTCCGAAGGGACCTGGATGGCCACGGGGAGCATCGTTGCCCCTGCCGCGACCGACGAGCCCTGACCCAAGCTCGTCCGGGCGTCAGTCATGTAGAACTGGGTCGGCTTCGGGCGGCGGTTGAACGCGAACCAGGAGGTCCGACTCGACGGCTCCACCTTCGGAACAACGGTCGAGTTGCGTCGCAGTCCCGGGAAGAATTTCGATAGTCCCAGGGGACTCGTCGAAGCAACCGAGGTCTCGGACCCCTCGGGCGGCAGCGAAACCTGTTGTTGGGGCGGTGCCGATGCCTCCGCCCAGGCCTTGGCGTGGGATGGCATCGGATCATCGAACCTCTTCAGAGTCCCGGTGCACCCGGATGCTCCCACCCAGAGAGCTAGCGCGGCCACGATCCCACACTGTCTCGACATGGCGAATCCCTCCGCCTTTGCGCCTCCTTTTCCCAGCCCCGGTCCTCCCGGGCGGGTTGGCGCTATCCTGTGATTAGGGATCGGAGCGAATCGCGGGACAATCCGTGGATTCCGGCGACCTCGAAGCCGGCCCGAACATAGAACCGGTTTCTTCGTGAAAACCCGACTCTCCCTCCAGGTCGAACGTAGAAGAGTAAGTTAGAGCGATCGACGACCATGACGATGGTCGGGCAGATCAGTCCATGGTTCGTCCCGTCAATGCAGGGAGCCAGATCTCATGCCGACCATCTCGACCGACGGTTCCTCACGATTCCTCGCGACTCCGCTGCTGACCCGGGCCGAGGAAGACTCAAGACTTACGATCTTCCGGGCGCTGGTCGAAGCCAAGGTCCCTGCCGGGACTCCGTTGTTGACTCAGGGCGATCCCAATAAGTTCCTCTGGTTCGTGGAAGGGGGTTCGATCACGATCGAGAGGACGCAGCCCGATGGCCGTGTCGATGAACTGGCCGTCCTCTCGGGCCCGGCCATGTACGGGACGACGACCTTTTTCCGTTCGATGGCCCCGAGCGCGACGATCCGGGCAAAAGACGACCTCGTGGTCTGGATGCTCGATCACCGGTCCCATGATCGGCTCCGACAAGATCATCCCCGAGCCGCCGAGGCCCTGGCCCTGGAGGTCGTCCGGGTCCTCTCCGAGCGATTCGACCAGCTCGACCGCCGACTCGCCGAGATGATGGCCCAGCACCTCGACGATCACCCCAGGGCGAACGAGTGGGCCAATTTCCGCGCCCGACTCTTCGAGGAGCCTTCGATCTGAGGGTCCAGGCCGATCGAGGAATGCTCAGTGGCTCGTTAATCAGGCGGACTATTTTTAGGCGGTGACCTGTTCTCAACGAATCAATCGAGGAAGGCCGACCGAAACCAGGCCCGACTCGCGAAAGACGAGCCTCAACCGATGGACCTCCCCTGCCCTCCAGTGAGGGAGCCGGTCCAGGGGGACTGCCCAATCGACGCCGGGGCTGTCCGAGGTCGGTTCCCAGCGGACGCTCCGGCAAGGTGACCAGTCTTCATCGCGACCCGACCACCAGATTTCGAGGGGACGCCTCGCCTTCAGGCCAGGTAGGCTGATGGCCAGGGCGTTCGAGGCCTCCGACTCCAGGGTGAAATCGAGATGACACGGCCAACCCTGGGCCTTGTATCGGCCCTCGCCGAGTATTCCCATCCGGTACGATCCGACGAATCGGGCTGACGAAACGGTCGGTCTCTCGCCCCAGAGAGACGACCCCACCCGATATCGCGTGGCCTCCATCCCTCCGAAGAGGGCCTCGCGGTCTTCGGCCGACATCGAGGCGAGCAAGGTCGGACGGACCATTTCATCGGCGAGCCGAGCAAGCTCAGGACCCTTCCCGAAGAGATGCAAGAGCGGGTTGAATGGCCAGGGCTGCGGTGCCCAACGAGGCCGGATCGGCTCGAGCGCCTTCATCGCCTGGGCCATCGTGATCCCCTCTCGAGAGCATTTCGCTTCGAGTCTCATGGCGGCCTCAAGTCGAGGGGGTTGATCGGGAAATCGGAAGGACCATTCGGCGGTGGACTGCATCCTCGGATAGTGCAAAAACGCGAGCAGGCCAGCCAGGGCGGTGGCCGATGCAATCCCCACGAGCGGCTTTCCGGCGAACCGGGACAACCCCCATGACGACCCGGCTGCGATCAGGACCACGATCCCGAGTTGGGGGAACAGGTGATAACGCTGGACCATGAAGACCGAGAGGTCACCCGAACGGGCTCGGGTCGCGTAAACCGCGAAGTAGCCTCCCAAGATCAGGGCGAGTCCTCCCAGGATCAAGGGACGGTTGCGACTCCTTGCCGCCCAGGCGAGGCACGAAGCAAGTCCGATCAACGTCAGGCCCGCGGCGAGCCAATCGGGGAACCGCCCCGCCTGACCCGGCAATCCCACGAGCCCGGGGATCAAGACCAGCGAGGGAGCCCGGATCGTGGCCCAGAGGGCCGCCTCGACATCGAGATTTCGGCCGAGACTCGTCGAGACCAACTCGCCATAGCGAAACCGCGAGCAGACCAGCCAGTACAGCCCCGTTCCGATGGTCGGGAGCATCGAGAGGAGCAAAAGTCGAAATCGCGAGATTCCGGATTGACTCAGGAGCCTGAGCGAGGCCAGAGGGCCGGCAAGAACCCCGATCGCCGAGAAAGCCGGGGCGATCGCCGATGCGATCATCGACCCGACCAGCCAGCCGCGTCGAGCCTCGGGAGAAACCGACTCGACCGCCGACCTCGCCGCGTACCAGGCGGTCAGAGTCGATGTGGCCGCCCAGGTGAAACTACTGGCGGAGTACCAGAGGACGACCTCGGCCGCGACAGATGAGAGGCTATAAAAAACGACTCCAAACATCGCTGCCGGAAAGGATTTGGTTTCCCGCCTGATCAAATTGACCAGTAGCACGACACTCGAACCGAAGGCGAGGAACGAGGACACCAGGAATGCCCTCGGCAAGGCCAGTACGTCCCGACCCGATCCTTCCCAGCAGAGCCAGGAGACCAGCTCGAAGAGCGGGGCCATATGCTCGTTGAAGGGTCGAAAAAGCGCCTCGGATAGGCTTGCTCGACGGAGGCTCCCGACTCGTAAGAAATCATCGTCGAAAAGACTTGGGTCGGAAGTCCACCGGAGATATGGCACTCCGATCAGCACGAGAAAACCGCCGATGAGGAAGGCCCCCAGGACGATCCTGAACCATCGATTTGCTCGTCCGTTCCAGACTGTCATGGGGCTCATCCCCTGGGAGATATCCGCATCGACCGCCAGTATCCGGGACCCAGAGTGATCCATCCTCCCCATTTCGACAATCCGAAGTCGGCGAGGGATTGGAGCGTGAAGCTCTGGTGAGAGATCCGGGATTCAACCGCCTGCGCGTTGACGGGGCGTACTTTGGGCTTCACAATGGATCTCTCAAGGGGTCCTGATTCTCCTCAGAAGGCAAGCTCTCCGGATCGGTCGCCTGATCCCGTCTGTGAAGAGTTGAGATCGGCCCTGTCCGTCCTCGGACCCCCACTCCGGCCGGCCCGCCGGGTCGTGTCGTCGGAGCACCCGCCCATGGATAGCGCTTCAATGTCCTCGCGATGTCAGCACTGGCAGGCTCCTTTCGAAGACCTTCTCAAGACCGTCAAGGGCAGTGGCTCACACGGGCAACTCCTTGATATCCGCGACGCCCTACGCCCCAAGCTCAGTGCCGATCGTCCGCTCGTCATGCTCTGCCCGCACGCCGACGATGGGGCGATCACGGCCGCCTGCCTGATGCATGAATATGCCGTCCGGCGGGGCCTCCCGGTAATCGAGGTCCTGGTCTTCGCGGGCGAGCGGAACGTGGCGGCCCACTGGCTCAATCACCAGAAGAAGGTCTCGGTACGCGAAGCCGAATTCCGCCTCGAATGCAACGTTCTGGGG
Organism: Tundrisphaera lichenicola; assembly: GCF_051175385.1. Classification (GTDB taxonomy): domain Bacteria; phylum Planctomycetota; class Planctomycetia; order Isosphaerales; family Isosphaeraceae; genus Tundrisphaera; species Tundrisphaera lichenicola. Next base: position 2,122,687 of record NZ_CP195106.1, read on the forward strand.
GCCGAAGCGGTCTGCTGGGACCTGGATGCCTACCGGAACACGGGCTATCAACCCAGCGCGGTGGATATCGACAAGATTGTCGACTGGTTCATCGACAAAAAGCCGGGAGCCGTGATTATTCCCCCGGCGACCGATGCCCACCTGGCCCACCGGATGACTCGTGCGCTGGCCGCGATCGGCCTGGTCGGCTCGGGGCTTTCCGACACCCTGGTCCTGACCGGCTGGACCCCGTGGGGTCCCCTGCCCCGCCCCAACGCTTACTTCACGTACGATGGAGAGGCCGAACGCACCAAGGAATGGGCCATCCATTGCCATGCCTCCCAGGTCCTCCTGACGGACTATACGGAGTTCTGCTCGCACCTGGGCCGGGCGTATGCCGCGCTGACCAGGGAATGGGCCGAAGGGCACAGTCTGACCGGGCGAGCTCATCGGATCGACGAACGCTTCGTCGGCGTTGAACTTTTCCAGATCGAGACTTACGACCCGAATCTTTCGGAAGCCAACACGTCCGATCCGATCCAGCTCGCCCTCGGGATGCTCCGGAATCTCCCGATTCCCAAAGCTTTGGCCTCCGTTAGCGGATCGTCTTGATCGGGTCCGGTTCCCCTGCTCTCCCGGAACTCCCTCATTCCTCGCGTTAGGTCCATGTCCCGTATGTCCAAGCCTATTCGCCGTCTCGAACTGGCCGGAGCCTCAGTCTCGGTTTACTCCAAGTCAACCGACGCTTGCCAGGTGGCCGCCGAACGGATTTCCGGCGTCATCTCGAAGGCCTTGGCAGTCCGGGGTCACGCGGTACTCGGACTAGCCACAGGTTCGACTCCCGAGCCGGTTTACGCCCGACTGGTGGAAGCGTACCGGGAAGGAATCCTGACCTTCGCCAAGGTCTCGACCTATAACCTCGACGAATATTATCCGATGGGTCCGCTCGACCCGCAGAGTTATCGGACTTACATGCATCGCCATTTGTTCGGCCACGTCGATCTCGGGGCGAACCGCGCCCATCTCCTCGACGGAACCGTCCCCGAGGCCTTCGCCCCCTCGCATGCCGCCGATTTCGATCGATGGATTGAAGCCGAGGGCGGTCTCGACCTTCAGCTCCTGGGAGTCGGGCGAAACGGACATATTGGCTTCAACGAACCGACCGACCTTCCGGTCGAGCAGGTCCTCGCCCTCCCGACTCGCCTGGTCGATCTTCACCCGACGACGATCTCCGACGCAGCCAAGGATTTTGGCGGGGAAGATCGAGTACCCCGGCAAGCCCTGACCGTGGGCATCGCCCCGATCCTGGCCGCTCGCTCGATCCTGGTTCTGGCTTTCGGAGATCGGAAGGCGGGGGCCGTCGCCCGATCGCTCCGAGGGCCGATCACGGGCGAAGTCCCCGGATCCTTGCTCCAGACCGTCCCGGGCAAGGTCGAATGGCTGATCGACGAGGCCGCCGGCGCCGAGATCCTTTAAGGTAACAGACGCGCGAAACCTGATCGGTCGCGCGTCCGTTTCTGCTCCAATCAGGCTCCCGCGCCCGGCCGCCCGATCACCTCGCGGGGCTGGTCGCGTTCGCGACGGGTCACGATCGCGTTGACCGCATTGAGATAGGCTTCGGCGGAGGCTTCGATGATGTCGGTGGAGGCGGCCCTGCCGCGGAAGCTCCGATCGTCGCTGGTCACTTCCAGCTCCAGCGAAACCTCGCCCTGAGCATCTTTGCCCGAGGTCACGCCTCGGATGGCGAACTCCTTGAGGTTGGCGGCAACCCCGGTCACGCGTTCCACCGCCTTGAAGATCGCGTCGACCGGGCCGTCCCCGATCGCGGCATCCTGGACGATCTCTCCATCGGGACGCCTGATGCAAATCGTGGCCGTCGGCAAGATCCCGGTCCCCGCCGTCGTGTGCAGGCTCACCAGCGACCAGACCGGGGTCACATCCTGGATATGTTTCTCGATCAGGACGACAAGATCCTCGTCATAGAGTTCCTTCTTCTTATCGGCCAGGGCCTTGAAGTCTTCGAAAAGGATCTCGATCTGGGCGTCGTTGAGGTGGTATCCCAGTTCGGTCACCCGATCGCGGAGCGCGTGGCGACCGGAGTGCTTGCCCAGGACGAGATCGGTCTTGGGAACGCCCACATCCTCGGGACGGATGATCTCGTAGGTGGAACGTTCCTTGAGCATCCCATCCTGGTGGATCCCCGACTCGTGAGCGAAGGCGTTCCGGCCGACGATCGCCTTGTTCCGCTGGACCATCATTCCCGTGATTTTCGAGACCATCCGGCTGACCGGATAAAGACGTTCGGTCTTGATGTTCGTGTCCAGCCCGTAGTAGTCGTGCCGGGTCTTCAAGGCCATCACAACTTCTTCCAGTGCGGCATTCCCGGCGCGTTCGCCGATCCCGTTGATCGTACACTCGACCTGGCGAGCCCCCGCCTCGCAGGCGGCCAGGCTGTTGGCCACGGCCATCCCCAGGTCGTCGTGGCAGTGAGTGCTGATGATCGCACGACCGATGTTCGGGACTCGCTCGCGAAGGGTCCGGATGACCTTCGCGTACTGGGTGGGCGTGGCATACCCGACGGTGTCCGGGATGTTGACGACCGTCGCCCCGGCCTCGATGGCCGCCTCGACGACCTCGCAGAGGAAATCAATCTCGGTCCGGGCGGCGTCCTCGGGGCTGAACTCGACATCCCCGCAGTAGCCCTTGGCCCGACGGACGCTCGCCACGGCCTTCTCGACCACCTGGGCGGTGGTCATCTTCAACTTGTGCTCACGATGGATCGCCGAGGTTGCCAGGAATACGTGGATTCGAGGTTTCTGGGCGAACTTCAGGGCCTCCCAGGCGCGGTCGATATCGCGATCGTTGCACCGAGCCAGGGCACAGACCGAGGCTCCCGTGACCTCGGCGGCGATGGCTCGAACAGCCTCGAAATCGCCGGGCGAGGCGATCGGGAACCCCGCCTCGATCACGTCCACGCCAAGCTGCGCGAGGGCACGTGCCACCTCCACCTTTTCGAGATGCGTCATGCTGGCGCCCGGCGATTGTTCGCCATCGCGCAAGGTCGTGTCGAAGATCAGGATGCGATTGTCGCTCGGGTCGTTCGCGTCGGACATGATCGTGACTCGTTCGTGACGTGGTGGGGGAAAAATCCGGAAACGAAGAAAGCCCCGAGACTCGCATGAGCGGGTCTCGGGGCTTCGATGGTCGGTCACGCCGGAGCGTTGAGGACGACGAACCCTAAGACCACGCCCGGCCGATAAGGCCGAGGGCCGACCGAAGTCGTAGGGTCTTGAGGTTCGTGAACATTCAGGGCACTCCGCGAGGCTTTCGCCTCAGATTGATACCCAGATCATAGGCCGATCGACCCTTGATGGTCAAGTGCCCTTCTCCCGTCGTCCGGAAAGAGGTGACGAGACGGATCCACTCGCTCTCATTGGAAGAGCCGAGGGGCCAGCTCGTTGAGGTATTGCCTCCAGTTGATCCAGGTGTGACCTCCATCGGTGATCCGGACCTTGTGGTGGATGCCTCGCTTTTCCAGGATTTCAGCCAGCATCTTCGATCCGGGAAGGGCAAAGTCCTTGTCGCCCACGGTGATTTCCAGCGACTTGATCGCGCCGTTCACCTTGTCGGCCGAGTTCAGGAATGCCTCGTTCTGCTTCTCCCAGTCGGCCGCGTTTCCGCCGAAAAGTCCCGCGCTCCAGATTGCCACCTGGGCGAACTGCTCGGGGTTGGTGGTGAGGACCCTCAACGTCTGGCCTCCGCCCATCGACAACCCGGCCAGGGCCCGATTTTCAGGGCCGGTTTTGACCCGGTAGGTCTGCTCCACGAACGGGATGATCTCCTTCATCAATTCATCGGTGAATCGGTTCTGAAGGGCCTCCATCGCGGCTCGAAAGTCGGCCGAGGGAGGCGCGCCCGCCTCGGGCCGAGCGGGGAGGTTCGTCGGCCGGGGGAGGCTCCCGTTGGGCATCACGACGAGCATCGGGACCGCCTTCGTCCCGGCGATCAGATTATCCAGGATGAACCCGGCCCGCCCGATCGTGCTCCAGCCCGAGTCGTCGTCACCCGCACCATGGAGGAGGTAGAGGACCGGGTACTTGTCGCTCGAACCCTCGTAACCCGGGGGGGTGTAGAGGTGCAACCTCCGCTGCTCGCCGAGCGTGTCGGACTGATACCAGGCCGCCCGGATCTCGCCGTGGGGGACAGCCTCTGTCACTTCAAACTTGGCCTCGTCCCCCGGGACGAGGAACATGCTATCCAGGCTGGAGATCCCCTGCTTGACCATCGGATTCTTCGGGTCGATCGTTCTCACGCCATCGACGCTGAAGTTGTAGCTGTAGAAGTCGGGAGCCAGTGGGCCGACCGTGATCGACCAGACGCCATCCTCATCCTTCGTCATCTTCCCACCCTGACCGAAGTCGCCTCCGAGCGATACCTCCTCGGCTTTGGGGGCGTAGATCCGGAAGGTCACTTGTCGATCAGGGGCGACTTCGGTGGATTTCAGGGTGTCATTGGGGGTGGGCCGTCGTTGGGCAAACTGGGCCGAGAGCCGAGGCGAGGCCATTGAGCTCAGGATCAGCAGGGCGAGAGAAACTCCGAGCTTGGATCGAATCAGCAAGTTCACGGGTAACCTCCAGTGGTTCGCGTCTGAGGAAGAGTCATCACGTCGGAAGTCAGGCATCAGAGTGCGATCAATCGGGCCAACTCCCCGAGTCGAGGTTCGGCCAGCTGGGGGAGGAGTGGTCGCCTATCGGTCGGGTGGGGAGGTCAGACCATCCAGGTGTGGGTCGTGGGAGTTTCGACCGTAGCGAAGGCCCCCCTTGGGCTCGGCCCATCCATCGAACTTGCGATCGGGCTCGATCGAGATGTGCTCGGTCCCGCACGCGAGCAAGACCAGTCGGGCCTTCAGCGAATCGTTGGCATCGCGTGTTGGGAATGATTTGGCGTAGTCTACCCCGAACAACTGTGATGCTCCTCTGAAAGAGCCGAACCAGCCGAACTCCTGCCGTTGATTCCAGCCGATGTACAAGGGTTGGGCGCCTCCCATCGAATGTAACAGGCTGTTGTCCGTCATCCACGACAGTTCCTCGCACGCCTGGGATTTCTTTCGACTCGTTCGTGAAGCGTGCAAACGCACGACGAGATGGTACGGGGACGTATTAACGAGCGATAGAACGTCGAGGCTGTCCCCCGATTCTTTCGAAGTTCGAAAGATGTTGCCGGAGACAATGTCCCTCATCCGAACTTTCTGGCGGTTCGGGTCGTATCACGGAGAAAATGGGGAAGGGAAGCTTTCCGGTCTCGGCGCCGCCGTTTCTCTGACTCAAAATAATCAGGCCGGATCATCGCCGAGGCCTCCGGCCCTCGGATCGTCCCCGTCAGCAGGAGCTTTTCCCTTGAAGTGGCGATCCCCTCTTGCACTCGGCCTGATCGGGCTGAGCTCGGTCCTGCCTGGGTGCGACTATTCTTCGAAAAAACCCACGATCCCGGACAACAACCTGCTAGCGGGTCCCCTCCCTTCGGCTCCCGGGCGGCCCGCGACGAAGGATGCGGTCGTGATTTCCCCTTCGGCCGAAGCACCTCCCGCCGCGATTGATCCCGAGATCGTGCGTCGCCGCGAGGTGATCCTCGGCAATGTGACCAAGTTGATGCAGACCGCCTCGCTCAACCCCGGCGGCCAGAATATCGCGATCGCGACCGACAACCTCAACGAATTGTTCGCGCAGGGCACCCACCCTTCCGAATACTTCCTGAGCCCCGACTCCAAAGACCTGCTACTCCGGAAAATCTACGAGTTGTCCGGGCAGGATCCCGAGCCGCCGGTGAAGGCCCTGTCTTCCCCGAAGTTCACGATTCGCGACGCTCGTCATATCGAAGATTGCATGCTCTACCATGCGGTGGCGACCCGGATCGCGGGGGAAGGGGAAGACCTGACCCGGGTCCGGCGAATCTTCGACTGGATCGTCCGACAGATCACGCTCGTGCCGCCCGAATCGCTCTCGGGGGCCGGGTTCCGGCAGGCGCAGGCCCGACCGGCCGACGTGCTCTTCCGGGGGATGGCGACCGAGAACGGGAGTCGATGGTCGGAGCGTGGCTGGCTGTTCATGTCGCTCTGCCGGCAGATTGGCATCGATGTGGGCCTTCTGACCTATTCCCCGCGACGTTCGCTACCGGGAGTCTCCTTCGATACTCCGACCAAGGCCCCGGTGGTCTGGATCTGCGCGGCGGTGGTTAACAAGAAGGCGTACCTGTTCGATCCCCGGATCGGCCTGGAAATTCCGGGGCCGGATGGGACCGGGGTGGCGACCCTGGAGGAAGCGATCGTCGACCCGCTCGTGCTCGATCGGCTCGAATTGCCGGGCCAGTTCTCCTACGAGACCACCGCCGCCGACCTGGCAGGGAGCCCTACCAAGATTGGTGTCCTGGTCGATTCCAGCCAGGGATATCTCGCCCCGAGGATGAGACTCCTCCAGGGACAACTCCGGGGCGAATTCCGGATGACCCTCTTCCGGGATCCCGCGGAGATGAACGCCGCGTTCGCCGAAGCCCTGGGCCCGAGGTTCGGCGCCTTGAGGCTCTGGGACCTCCCCGTGCGGGTCGAGGAGGCGCTCTTCTCCGATCCGGATTTCGTCGCGGCCACCCAGATGGCCCTCCAGTTCTTCGATGGCAAGTACCCCTTGCTCTACGCCAGGACCGCACAGCTTCGAGGCGACCTGTCCGAGGCGATCGACAAGTATGTCGCGCTCCGGTTCGCCGAGAACGCGGTGATGAATAACCCCAAGAAAGACCCGATCCCCAAGGAAATCCAGGGGGCTCTGGACCTGTACGCCACCTATTTCCTGGCCCAATGCCAGCTCGATCGGGGGAATACGGATCAGGCCGAATACCTCTACCGAAAGATGCTGGAACTGTCGCCCGAGCCCGGACCGGGTCGCTACTTCTTCTACATGCTTCGATGGGGGGCGCAGACCAACCTGGGACGGATCTGCGAGGCCAAGGGAGACTACGAGGGGGCAATTGCCTTCTACTCCCAGCCCGATATCACCACCCAGAGGCACGGCAATCTGCTCCGAGCCCGATCGTTGGCCCTGGCCCATCCAATCGGCGATCCGGTCGCTCCCCTTCCCCCTGCCCCTAAGGATCCGGCCACGGCCGAGAAAAAGGCGGCAGCCCACCCCGTTGGTCCGATTCCCCGGGATCTCAATCTCGTGGTAGATTGATAAGATCTGGTCGCTCCGGCCCGCTTCTTGGTCTTCGTGGCCAGAAGGCGGGCCGGCCCATCCTCCCCGGGGCATCGAGGAATCGTCATGCAGAATGGTGATCTCGGGCCTTCCGGACCTGGACGAGCCGGCCACGATTCGGAGTCGGTCGTCGCCGAACCCGCCTCCGATTGGATGCCCGGGAGCACGGCCGAACCGACGGGTTCGGTCATCATGACCGAGGTCAGCCCGTTCCATTGCCTCTACCAGGATGCCCTGGAATTTCACTCGCAGAGTCGGTTGATGCTCGGGCGATCGGTGTCAGGGTCGAGCCGGTTGGCGCGTGCCGCCCTTCTGCTCTACGTCGCCTCGGGAGAATCATTGGTCCATCAGGCTGCCGTCGAACTGGGTCGCCCCGAGTTCATCCCCCTCCTGGCCGATCCCTCTCGGCCGATGCGGTTGGAGGATGCCCTCAGGTTACTCCCGGCCATTGTTGCCAAGGGTTCCGGCCTCTCGGGCGATCTCTTGGTACCCCCCTGGCCTCAATTTGGCGAACTCCTGGCTCTCCGAACTTCTTGGGCGTATCCCGGACCGTCCGCGAATCGGCGGGCGTACTATCGAGCCCCGGCGATGGGTGCCGAATACGAGCCGATGCAGCCGCATCAGGTCCCACCAGGCCTGAACGTCGCCTCCGGTCAGCTCCAGTATCCCAGGACCGGACTTCCACGGGATCCTTACGCTCTCCGGCCCCATCACCTCGACACGACCCGGGGGATCCTGGACGCGATGGTCGAATCGCTGGATCGTCGGCTCGACGGATCGCTCACCCGGGATAATCGCCATCGGCGCGAGCCGGTCCGGATCGTTTATCCGCCGACGGATCGGATCGCGAGATAGAGCAGATCCTCAAGATCCCGAGCTATCACCCTCGGGCAAGGCGGCGAGGACCATGGCGAGGGCGAACAAGGTCGAATAATAGTGGTATCGACGGGCCTTCGGGTCCAATTCGTTCTGAGTCTCGTCCTTCTCGCTCGGCCCACCAGGCTCGGATTTGAGCCAATCGGACCGCCGGGCCATCGGCGGATAGAGGAGCGAGGTCAACACCGGTTGCATGGCACCAATCCTCGATCGAGGGCCCCGGATCGGCGCTGGCGCGTCCAGGCGGAAGTTTTCCGCCTCGGCCCGGGGACCGGTGAGATCCTCGATCATGGCTTCGATCGATTCCCCCCGTCCGGTATAGGTGCCCCGGGCGGCCCTGGCCCGGAGCAGGAGCCATTCGACACGCTCGGCCGGATACTTGCAGCGAAGCCGGTCGCGAGCCTTGATGACGCGAGGGTCGATCAAGGCCTGAGCCACGGTGGGATACACCCCCAGGTAATGCCCGGGCCGCTCTGAGACCAGTCGATTCCGGCAGCGTTCGGCCCAATCGTCATCCGGGCCACTCTCGGCGATTGCCAGGGTCAGCAAGGCGTCGCGGAGCGACTGACGGCCGTCGTGGTCGGCCTCCCAGGCCAGTCGTAAGAGGTCTTCCGCAGCCATCGTCGGCCCCCTTCCCCGCCTCATCCGACCAAAATCACAAAATCCGATCCAAGCACGCATCTATTACTCGTCTGAGATCGGTTCGGGGTCGGCTTAAACTTTCGTCAAACCCGCATCGACGATCGGGGCTTTTCACCCTCGATGGATTCGACCGAGGCTTTGGGGTTCCCCGTCCGCGGGTCGGGCCGCTATGCTCTGGCCCTCTCGAACTGCCGGAGGTCTTCTCGATGCGCGTCTTGCTGGTCACGTCCTTTCCGATTCCCGGCGAATACGACGGGACGGCGATGCTCCCGATCAAGATCCTCCGAGCCTTGAAGACTCGGGGGGTCGACGTCGTCCTGGCCCACCTCAAGGCGAGGCCAACCTGGGGGGATTCGTCCCAGACCGAGTTCGAGGGCACCCCGTCCTTCACCTTCCATCCCCGAGACTGGGTGGGCGGCCTGGCCAAAGTCCACCGCGAGTTCCCCTTCGATCTGGTTCACGCCCAACATCACGGAGGCGCGAACCGGGCCTATCTGGCCTGTCGCAAATACCGATGGCCGATGGTCTACGAACTGCACTCGCTCCTCGGCGAAGAATACGAACGCGACCGACTCGGGCGTGGTCTCGGCTTCCAGGTCAATCTTCGGCTTGAGCGGGCCGTCTGCCGACATGCCGCTGCGGTGATCGTCCTCGGCGAACAGGTCAAACGAGTGATGATCGAGGAAAAAGGCGTTCCGGCCGACCGGGTGACGGTCATCTATCCCGGGATCGACCTTGGAGAGTACGAGCGGTCCGGGTCGGTTGCTTCGATCCCCGGGGTCGATCCCGGGCATAAGGTCGTGATGTATGTCGGTAGCATTATCCACCCGAATCAGGGAGTTCCCCTCCTGATCGAGTCGCTCCCCGTAGTCTTCGAAGCCGTTCCGGAAGCTCGATGTGTCCTCGTCGGAGGTCCGGCAGAGGCCGGCATACGTTACCAATCTGAACTCGGCCGCTTCGGGGATCGGCTGATCACCCTGACCGGGCAGACGCCCGAAGAGGTGGTTTCCCTGACTCGACGGGCCGACGTGCTGGTCCACTCACGTTTGGCTTGTCGTGAGAATTATTCCGTCCAGAGCAAGATCGCCGTTTACCTCGCTGCTGGGCGCCCGATCGTGGCGACCGACTTCGCCGATTACGCCACGCTGCTCGGTCCAACCGGAGCCGGTCGGCTCGCCTCGGTCGATTCCGCTTCGATCGCCGAGGCCATCATCGACGTCTTGACCCATCCCGAACTCGCGAGTCGGCTGGCCGCATCCACGAGAGCTGTCGCGGTCGAACACTTCGGGATGGATCGCAACATCGACCGCTATCTCGAAGTCTATCGCAAGGCTCTCCGCGAAGGCCCTCGATGAACGGTCGGCAGGACCAATCGAGGGGCGCCCGTAAATCGCCCGGATGTTAAAGACGAAAGGCCGAGTCCCTGGGAAAGCTCGAGGACTCATCGAGATTCCAGACGGGTGAGCGTCTTTTGTGTGGTGGATGGTTGGGGCATCAATTTATGGATGGCGTCCAGAAGGCCTCCCATTGGTCGGCATCTCCCTTGAAGAGGGCCCTGAGGTGGCAGACCGCATCGGCTCCCGACTCACCCCAACGCATCCCGCTCCGCTTCAAGCGCTCGTTGACCACCGCCTTGCATGCCGCCTCGATGTGACCCGAGCCGATCTGCCAACCCGCCTGGATGTAGCTCGGATAGTCCATCCGGTCCGCATGGTTGCCGAGGTACTGCCTCACCTGGCGATCCACCTCCAGGGCGGGCTCCGACCGCCCGTCCCGGTCCAATGCCTCGATCACCGCCAGGGTCGCTCGGCCCCCCTGGTGCTTCAGCGTGTGGCACCAGTCGTCACGGAGGGTCTTGACGGCCTCGGGGTCGCCCGGGTGCCACGCCTTGGCCAACTCGCCCAGGTGCTCGGCGACGTGGTAGAAGTCGGCGATCCGCACCGCCCGCGGGAAGTTCACCCGCAGGAAGTCGTCGACCCCGCTGCCACAGTCGCTCAGGGCCACCCACTGCTGGGCCCGGTCCATCCCGACCTGGGCGGCCTGACGACGCAGCGGATCGCCCAACTCCTCCAGGCTCATCAGCCCGGCCAGGTAGCGGGCCCGTCCGTCTGCGGCGGGTCGTCGGACCTGCGCGGCGATGTCCTGCTCGGCGTGCTTGGCCTTGGCCTCGGGCCTGGGGGCGAAGACCTTGCCGACCCAGGCCATCCGACCTTCGGCCTGGACACCGTCGGGCCCCTGGATCGGCACTCCGGTGGCGTCGACGCTCACGTAGGCGACGCTCCGGCCACGGGCATCCTTGGTCCAGGTCCAGTCGGCCAACCCGCCGAAGGTCTCCCCGGCGGCCAGGGCCTGACCCAGCCGGACGCCGGCGGCCTCGGTGGCCCGCTCGATCGTCGATTCGGCCAGGCGGAGCCCGCTGGCCTTGGGCAGGAGCCTCTGGGCGGCCTCGGCGAAGCTGGCCGTGGTGCCAAAGAGGACAGCCAGTTGCTCGGCTCCGACGGTCAGCTCGGAGGTCCCCAGGCCGAAGGCATGGTCGGCCGGACAATGCCCCTTGCGGCAGGCCGTGCAATGGTAATAGGCGCGCCGTCGGAGGACGAAGCTGCCCATCAGACTGACGACGGTCCGGGCGCATCGGCGGACGAACTTGCTGGGGCCGTGGCAACTCGGGCAGCCGGTACTGGAGCCTTGGTACCCCCCTTTTTCCGCTCATCGAGAGCGGTTTGGATCGCCTGGGCTCCGATCTTGTGGACCCGGTCTCGGACCTGGAACTCGGCCTCTCCGAGGATCTGGCGGTCGGGCTTGGAGGCGAGCAGTTCGGCGATTCCTTGAATTTCCTCCTCGACGACGGCCATCAGACGTTGCTTGATCCGGTCGGCCTCGTCGCGTGGCTCAGGTGTGAGAGGGAGGGAGATCCGGGGCATGGGATGGCCTTCCGTGAAGAACAGGTGAAGAAACCCGGGCGACGCATCGACGTCCTCCGTTGTACGAAATTTCCCACCTACAATCGAGACGCCCACCCCGGGGAGCCGCAGGCCGAAGCGATCCCCTTCCGAAGTCGGCCTCGGCCCGTTATGATATTCTTCTCGATGATCGGACCCGTTCTCGCGATGGAATCGATATCCCGATGATCCCCACGCCCCCCAAGCCCCGGTTCGATCCGGGCACCCGCGTCCGTGCCACCCAGTTCGTCCGAGTCGGGCATCGCGAGTGGACCACGCAGGTCGTCGGCCTGGTCGAGCGGGAGAGCGTCCGGCCGATCGGCGGGATGGAAATGGGCGGGAAGGGTCTCTTCTCCCGCCAGCAGACGATCCGCCTTCGCCGCGATGACGGCGAGATCATCGAGGTGGCGCTCGATGAGTGGACCCGGCTGGAAGCCTTGCCGGCCGTCTGAGCGCTCGACCCGCCCGCCGAGCTTGACCGGATCGGCCAAATATGCCACAACTCGCCGGCCCCTCGAACCGACATCAAGGATAGATGCGTCGTGGGTGCCAGTGCGACCGGCCGCCGGAGTGTGCCGCCATACGCCAGGGAGGGCCCGGATGGGCACCGATTCGCCTCAAGCTCGACCCGATCGCGTTCGCCCCGGCTTGCCCCCTCACCGATGGACCCGGGTCGAACAACCCGGCGAAATCGCCGTGGTGGCCTCGCATGACACGGTCATCGCGGGCGCGGGCCCCGCCGGGCTCACGGCCGCCTATGAGCTGACCCGGAATGGTGGCTCTTGCGTCGTCCTGGAAGCCGAAGCCCACCTCGTCGGGGGGATCAGCCGGACCGACCAGTACAAGGGCTACCGATTCGACATCGGGGGCCATCGCTTCTTCTCCAAGAGCGATGAGGTCAACCAACTCTGGCGCGAGATCCTGGGCGACCAGTTCGTGACCCGCCGACGCCTGAGCCGGATTTATTATAATCGCCGGTTCTTCCACTATCCGCTCAAGCCGCTGGACGCCTTCGCCAAGCTCGGGCCGATCCGCGCAGCGCGAATCATGACCAGCTACGCGATGGCCCGCCTCAAGCCGATCAGCCCCGAGCGGAGCTTCGAGGACTGGATCGTCAATCGATTCGGCCGGCTCCTCTTCGAGATGTTCTTCAAGACCTACACCGAGAAGGTCTGGGGAATGTCCACCAAGGAGATCTCGGCCGACTGGGCGGCCCAGCGAATCAAGGGGCTCGACCTGACCAAGACCGTCCTCAACGCCCTCTTCGGCGGAAGGGCCCGAGGCAAGGGCGAGGTCATCAAGACCTTGATCGATAGCTTCCAGTATCCCCGTCTCGGCCCCGGCCAGATGTGGGAGGCCGCTCGCGACAAGGTCCGGGCGGGAGGCAATGCCGTCCACCACGACCGCCGGGTCGCCCGGATCGAGCACGACGGATCGGCGGTCCAATCGTTCCTGACGATCGACTCGGCCCTCAAGACCACGCGCTATTACGGCAAGCATTTCCTATCCACCCTGCCGATCCGGGAACTGATCCGGGCCATGGACCCGCCCGCGCCCATCGAGGTGATCGAGGCGGCCGAGTCGCTCCGCTATCGCGACTTCTTGACCGTCGTCCTGATCCTGGACCGGCCCGAAACCTTCCCGGATAACTGGATCTACATCCACGAGCCCGACGTCCGCGTCGGCCGGATCCAGAACTTCAAGAACTGGTCCCCCGACCTCGTCCCCGACCAGTCCAAGAGTAGTCTCGGGCTGGAATACTTCTGCTTCGAAGGGGACGACCTCTGGAACAAGTCCGACGCCGACCTGATCGCGCTGGCACGTCGCGAGGTCGAGACGATGGGCCTGGCCCGATCCGCCGACGTGATCGACGGTTGCGTCGTCCGGATGCCCAAAGCCTACCCGGTCTACGATGATGCCTACCAGGACCACCTCCATGTGATTCGGGGCTGGCTGAAGAAACTGGGTAATCTCGAATTGGCCGGTCGGAACGGGATGCACAAGTACAACAACCAGGATCATTCGATGATGACCGCGCTGCTGGCCGCGCGAAACATCCTCGGTCTCGGGCAATTCGACACCTGGAAGGTCAACACCGACGCCCAGTACCACGAAGAAGCCGGCGATGCCGCCGAGGATGCCCGATCCGTCCCCAGGCGGGTCGGGGCCGCCTGAACAGGGCAGCGAAATCCGCCGCAAACTCCCGTAATATGTCGCGATCGCCGACGAACGACTCTCATCGTCCGTCGGCTCGCATCACATTCGGGACATTCGCATGAATCACGCCTATGACCAGGAATTCGAGGTCCCTCCGGAGAAGGCCCATTACACGGATCCCGGCGCGATCCCGCCGACCAGTTCTCTGGCCGTCGTCAGCCTGGTCTTCTCGATCCTCGGGGTGACCGCGCTCCCCTTCCTCGGCTCGATCGTCGGGATCGCCACGGGACATGCTTCGATGGGCCAGATCCGGGAATCGAAGGGCCTCATCGGGGGCCGATCGATGGCCAAAGCGGGCCTGATCCTGGGGTATGTTCCGATCATTCTGGTTCTCGTCGGGATAGCCATCGCGTCCATCTTCTGGACGACGACGAACTCCGTCTCGATTACCTCGGTCATCCACGAATCGAGTCGCGGGGCCAAGATGGTCAACGAGATGGATCGCGAGGATTACGACCTGGTCGAACAGTCGGAGATCCCGCTCGATGGCGAGAAGATCATCGCCTGCTACAACGCCGGTCGCTCCAACTCCGACCCAGAATTCGCCCTCCTGACGAACCGGTCGATCATCTATCTCAAGGAAGGGCGGGAAACGCGATTTGAGCTGACCGACGTGTCGGAAATCAAGAACGATGAGGCCTACGAGCAGGCTTATAATGGACTGGGCTCATTCCACACGCAGGATTTCGGGGTCTATCATATTGAGGTGATGGAAAAGGACGGCCCCCGGATGAGGATCAACATCGAACCTCAGATCGAGGGCGCAGCCTTCTTTGATGCCCTGGAAAAGGCCTGGAAAGCGGCGACTGAGCACGCCGAATCGGTCTCGCATTGAGTTCGGCCGGGGAGAGGAAGCCGGTGCTGGACCGGCTTCGCTCCCCTTCGGCGATTCATCGGGCCGAGGCGATCGTTCGCGAGGGCGGAAGGTCGGCGGGCTTGGCCTCGACCGGGGCCTTGAGCGTCTTGAGGAACGCGACGATCGCCGCCTTCTCGTCACCGGGGAGCGACCTGTAAAGGTCGAGGACCGCCTGGGCATCGCCGTGGTGACGGGCAATCGCGGCCTCCAGGGTTGCCGAGCCGCCGTCGTGGAAGTAAGGGGCCGAATCGGCCACGCCCCAGAGAGGCGGGGTCTTCCACTCCTCGGGGAGCGGGAAAGCGTGGGGCAACGGGACTTCCGGCGTCGAGACGGTCTGATATCCCGATCCGCGATTCTCGAGATCGTCCAGCCGGTGGAGCAGGAAGTCGCTGTAGACCCCCTCGACTCCGCTCATCTCGGGGGTGTGGCATGAGGCACACCCAACCTTCGCGAACGAGGCCTCCCCTCCCTTCGCAATCCGGGACTCCGTCGGGTCCGAGGGCTCGATCAAGGTCGGGCGGGGGAGCGTGTCGACGAACGCGACGAGCTGGCGGAACTGGGTCCTGTCTAGGTCGGCCTCCATGTCCGGATAGTCGTGGCCGATCGGTCGGGCCTGTTCCATCCGGGGGTTCCCCAGCCCGATCTCGTTGGCGCACGCGGCGGCGACGAACTCTTCGAGCGTGGCGAACTGCGCCTTCCAGCCGAACTTGCCGACCCGGCCATCGGCCAGGACTCGCGGTCGACCCGGCATGACTCCGCCGAACTCGCCGGTCAGCTCCTGGCCGATCTTGGCGACCGACTTCCTCAGGCCGTGCTGATAGATCGTCTTGCCCGAGATCCGGTCGACCCAGCCCGCGCCGAAGAGGGCGGTGGAATTGACGCTCTCGGTCCGGATCGGGTCGAAGTCGTGGATCAGGACCTGGCAATTCCCCTCCAACTTCACGCAACCGGGGATGATCGGATACATCGTCCGGAGCGTGCCGAGCTTCTCCGTGAACTTGTTCTCGACCGCGAAGGCGTGGATCAGGCCCCCCTTCAGCAGGGGCCGCTCCCGGGTGGGCATCAGCTCGAACGAGACGACGTTGTGCTGGTTATTGCCGCCCCCGCCGACGCCGCCCTGGAAGTGGCAGGCCACGCACGACCGGCCATTGAAGACAGGTCCGAGACCGTCCCCCTTCGCGATCGGGTCGTGGGGCGTCCACTCGTGCTCGAACAGCTCCATCCCCTTCGCCTTCTCTTCGGCGCTCGCCCGGGGAGCCCACAAGACCGGAAGCCCGGGAGTCGCCGCCCAGGCCATCCCGGCCGCGATCAACGTCGTGAGGCCGAATCCTACCCTTCGTCGCAACCGACTCAAATCGTTGCCGACCATCTCGATCCCTCCCCAGGTCCGAGCCCGAACCGTCCGGCCATCAAGCAAGCCTGCCCGACGCAACCCGACGTTCTCGGACAAGTGTAAACGAGACATCTCCCGGACGCAAGGGCCTACTCGACAAATGTCGGACACGATCCGATCGGGGGTGGAGCGTTGTCGGGGGCCATGGGTTGGGATAGGTTCGATCGAGGTCGCGAGGCATCGAGAATCGAGGAAGGAGAATTGCCGTGATCGAGCTTGCCGGGTTGATCCGTCGGGTCTGGGTGGCCCTTTTCGTGCTCGTCGTATCGACATCGATCCTGGAGGCGGGGGATGGTCGGAGGCTCTACGTCGCCGAGCCGGGCATCCGTGACTATCTGGAGTATGGCGGGCACGGACTGCTGGTCTTCGACATCGACCACGGGCACAAGCTCATCGAGCGGATCCCGACGGCGGGCCTCCGGGCCGATGGCCACCCCGACAACGTCAAAGGGGTCTGTGCCAGCGAGGAGACCGGCCGGATCTACGTGGTCACGACCCAGACGATGACGTGCCTCGACCTGGTGACCCGCAAGATCCTCTGGGAGCGTTCGTACGAGGGGGGGTGTGACCGGATGGCGATCGCTCCCGATGGCAAGACGATCTACGTCCCTTCGTTCGAGAAGGATCACTGGAACGTCGTGGAAGCCCTCGACGGCTCGGTCCTGGCGAAGATCACCCCGAAGTCGGGATCGCACAACACGGTCTACGGGCTCGACGGTTCGCACGTCTACCTGGCCGGGCTGAGGTCGCCGATGCTGACGGTGGCCGACACCTCGAAGCACGAGACCGGGCGCGAGGTCGGCCCGTTCTCGGCCCCGATCCGCCCGTTCACGGTGAATGGTCGGCAGACGCTCTGCTTCGTGAACGTGAACGGGCTCCTGGGTTTCGAGGTCGGCGACCTGGCCAGCGGACGGAAACTCCACCGGGTCGAGGTCGAGGGGTATGAAGCCGGGCCGGTCAAGCGGCATGGCTGCCCGAGCCACGGGATCGGCCTGACCCCGGACGAGAAGGAACTCTGGGTCGTCGACGGGCACAACAAGAAAATCCACATCTTCGACGCGACCGTGATGCCTCCGAAGCAGTTGGCCAGCCTCCCGGTCCGCGACGAGCCGGGCTGGGTCACGTTCACCCTGGACGGGCAGTATGCCTACCCCTCCACCGGCGAGGTGATCGACGTGAAGACCCGGGAAATCGTGGCCACCCTGTCCGACGAGAAGGGCAACCCCGTGATGAGCGAAAAGATGGTCGAGATCGACTTCGAGGGGGGCCGGCCCGTCCGAGCCGGGGATCAGTTCGGGCTGGGGCGGGTCACGGGACCGTGACTTGATAAGGGGGAACTTATCCCGGCCTCATCGCCAGCTCATGGTCGGGTGCTACAGTCCCGTTCGTGCTTCACCCCCCTCTCCAGAAGGAAATCGTCATGCGAACGATCCGAATTCTCACCCCGATAGTATTGGCGGGCCTCCTCGGCGAGGCCCGTGCCGACGACAAGATCAAGGTCGAGGATCTACCCAAGGCCGTCGCCAAGGCGGTTAAAAAGGCCTATCCCGAGGCCAAGATTGTCGGGGCCTCGAAGGAGGAAGAAGACGGAGAGACGATCTTCGAGGTCGAGATGATGCTCGACGGCAAGTCGATCGACATCCTCCTCGATGAAGAAGGGGAGATCGAGGAAACCGAGAAGGAGATCGAGGTCGAGGACCTTCCCCGGGCCGTCCTGAAGGTCGCCAAATCGAAGTTCCCGGGAGCGAAAATCAACAAGGTCGAGGAAGTCACCGACGAGGACGACACCGTCGTCTACGAGCTGGTCTTCGAAGTCAAAGGGAAGAAACCATTCGAGGTCGTCATGGCCCCGAACGGCAAAATCCTCGATGATGACGACGAAGACGATGACGACGAAGCCGGGAAGAAGGATAAAGACAACGACGAGGAGAAGGGTAAGGTCGGGAAGAAGAAGGATAAAGACGACAACGACGAGAAAGAGAAGCCTGAGGGATAATCGAACACCCGGCCGATCCACCTGACTATCGGGTAGAACCATCGAGAACGCTGCTCGTCCGGGAAGCCCTCGACGGGAAAATTCATGGGTATTCGAATCCTGGTGGTCGAAGACGAGGCCGAGATTGCCGACTTCCTGGTGCGGGGACTCCGCGAGGAAGGGTTCACGGTCGAGCATGCCCCCGACGGAGAGTCGGCCGACCACCAGCTCTCGACCGCCGACTGGGACCTGGTCCTTCTGGACTGGTCGATCCCCGAGCCGAGCGGCCTGACGGTCCTTCGCCGGCTCCGAGCCTCGGGTGCCGATGTCCCGGTGCTTTTCCTGACCGCCCGGGACGCCGTGAGCGACCGGGTCCGGGGCCTCGATGCCGGGGCCGACGATTATCTCGGAAAGCCGTTTGCCTTCGAAGAGCTCCTGGCCAGGGTCCGGGCCCTGGTCCGTCGCCCTCGGAATGGATCGGGGACGGTCATGACCTTCGGCGACGTCCGGGTCGACCTGACCACCCACAGGGCCGAGCGGGCCGGGAGCCCCCTCGACCTGACCGCCAAGGAGCAATCCCTCCTGGTCTTCTTCCTCCGCCACCCCAACGAGGTCCTCTCCCGGACCCGGATTTACGAACACGTCTGGGATGAGAGGTATGACGGGACCTCGAATACCCTGGAAGTCCACGTCATGGAGTTGAGGCGCAAACTCGAAGCCCGAGGGCCCCGGATCATCCAGACCCTCCGAGGGCGAGGTTATCTCTTCGGCGAGCCGACGGTCGGGCCGGAATCGGGGACGTCATGACGCTCGTCTCGCGACTCTCGGCGGCATTCTTGGGGGCCGTGGGCCTGATCCTGGTCGGATTCTCGACCGCGCTCTACCTGCTGGCCTCGGTCCAGCTCCATCGATCGGTCGACAATCAGCTCGAAGCCACCCTGGCCACCATCACCACCCTGGTCGAGGTGGAGCCCGGCGGCCTGGAGTGGGAATCGCACGACCGTCGGGTAATCCACGGGCAGGACTCCGGGAGCGATCAGGTCCGATGGGCCGCGTTCGATCATCGAGGTCGGTTTCTGGATCGATCTCCGAACCTCAGGGAGTCCGACCCGCTGGATCGGCCGGGTTCGAGGAGGATCGACGCCCGGGGAAGACCGTGGCGAGTCGTCAGCCGCCGGCTGGAATCGTCGAAACCTCCGGCATCGAACGAGGACCCCGGTCACCTCCCGGCCATCGTCCTGGTGGCGGGGCTCCGGCTCGATCCGGTCGAGTCGACCTTACGCAACCTGGCCCTGACGCTGCTCGGCCTCTCGGCGGGGGTCTGGGCTTGCACCGCCCTGGTGGGCCGCCGCCTCTGCCGGAGGGCGCTGGCCCCGCTCACCAGGATGGCCGGGGCGTCGCGCGAACTCGGGGCCGATGACCCCTCGATTCGACTTCCCGTCAGCCCGACCGGCGATGAGCTGGAAGACCTGGCCCACGCCTTCAACGGGCTGCTCGACCGGCGACACGAGGCCCTCGAACGCCAGCGACGATTCACCGGGGACGCCTCGCACCAACTCCGGACGCCCTTGACTGCGGTGATCGGCCAGCTCGACGTGGCGCTCCGTCGAGAACGTTCCGTCGATGAATATCGACGAGTTCTGACGCTGGTCCGCGATCAGTCGGACCACCTCCGGCGGATCGTGGAGGCCCTCCTGTTCCTCTCCCGAGCCGATGCCGAGGCCGGATCGCCGGCTCTCGACAGGTTCGATCTCGCCCCCTGGGTTGCCGAGCAGCTCGATCGTCGATGCGCAATGGGATGCCCCGACCGACCCGACTTCGAGCAGCCGACCGATGGCCCCTACCCCATCCGGGCCCATCCCGAACTCCTGGCTCAGGTCCTGGATAATCTCCTGGACAATGCCCGTGAGCATGGCCGATCCCATTCCCCCGCCCAGGTCCGGATCTGGCGCGACTCAGGCTTCATCGCCCTCTCGGTGGAGGATCGGGGGCCGGGGATCGCTCCCGAGGATCTCCCGAGGATCTTCGAGCATTTTTACCGGGCGACCTCGCCGAAACGAAATGGCACGGCGGGGTTCGGGCTCGGGCTGTCGGTGGCACAGAGGATCGCCCGAGCCTCCGGCGGCACTCTGGTCGCCGAAAGCCCAGCGGGACTGGGGAGCCGATTTATCCTCCGAATTCCCGAAGCTCGCTGTCCCGATCCGGATCCCTGGGAATTCGCCCATAAACCGCACGATGCATGTAAACAGGAGAGTCAATAGACTTTTTGGTTCCAACCGGCGAAATCTAACTGGTTCGGCGCGGGGCTTGCACTGCTGGTCCAGAAGACGTATCAAGAAACTCTGCCGGGAGGCCCCCCATCATGGACCGTCCACGACTCCTGGTCGTCGATGACGATGAATCGACCAGGCATGCCCTCAAGATTCTCTTCAGTCGTCGAGGCTGGGAGGTAATCGTCGCCTCGACGGTAGCCGAGGGCTTAACCGGCCTCGCCCGCAGGCCCCGGCTCATCATCCTGGATCTGAACCTGCCCGACGGCGGCGGCGAGACCATCTTGCGAGAAGTCCGCCTCCACCATCCGGGCATCATGGTCGCGATCTGTTCCGCCTCGGTGGATCAGGACCAGTTGGCCGAAGTCCGAAAACTAGTCCCCGAGCTGATGCTTTGCAAGCCGATTGATTTCACGCCCATCGAGCGGTTAAGCAGGATGGCTATAGCGGGCTAGTGGCCGCGGCTACTCCTTCGCCGGCCCGGGAGGGGGCGTCGGCCGACGGACCTCGCCCAGCAGATAAGTCGTCTTGGACTGCGACTCGTAATAGGTCCGCATGATCATCTCGGCCAGGACCCCCATCAAGATGGCCTGGACCCCACCCAGGAAGAACATCACAGCCAGCAGGGGCAAGGGCGTCTCGACGAAGGTCTTCGGGTCGAATCCCGTGAATGAATTGTGCAGGTATTTGAAGTAAAGCATGCCCGCGAAACTGAGGAAGCTCAGCAGGATCGAGATGAGCCCGATCCGACCGAACAGATGGATCGGACGCTGGGCGTATCGCTGGAAGAAGCGGATCAATATCAGGTCGAGCACGACGTTGAAGGTCCGGCCCAGGCCGTACTTGGTCTTGCCGGCGGTCCTCGCCCGGTGGTTGACCTCCAGTTCGACGACCTTGGCTCCTTGCCAGGAGGCGAAGATCGGGATGAACCGGTGCATCTCTCCGTAGAGCCGGACCCCTTCGAGGACTCGCCGACGATAGGCCTTCATGGTGCAGCCGAAATCGTGGAGCTCGACCCGGGAAATCCTCGCGACGAGGCGATTGGCGATCTTCGATGGGATCTTGCGGGTGAGCAGGGTATCGTGCCGCTTCCTCCGCCAGCCCGAGACGACGTCGTATCCTTCTTCGAGCTTGCTCAGGAGGCGAGGAATGTCGGCCGGGTCGTTCTGCCGATCGCCGTCCATCGGGATGAGGATCGAGCCTCGGGAGAGGTCCAGGGCCGCCGAGAGGGCGGCGGTCTGCCCGCAATTCCGCCGGAGACAGGCCACCCGGACGTGGTCGGGGTCGGAATCCTGGATCTCGGCAAGTCGCCCGGCGGTCCCGTCCACCGATCCATCATCGACGAAAATCACCTCGTACCTCGGGCCGAGATCGCGGAGGACCTCGTCGAGTTCCCGGTGGAGCTCGACGACGTTCCCGGCCTCGTTGTAGACGGGGATCAGGATCGAGAGAACGGGGGCGGGCGATTCGGCCTCGCCGGTCGGGGTCGGCATCCGTCTTCGTCTCTTGAGGTGGGGAGGACGCGGGCTCTCACGCTCGGCAATGGCGATCCAACGAGACCTCAGCCGGAGAGATACTGGATCAGGTGTCGATGGCTGATGATCAGAGACTCCTTCCGACGCTCGATCGAGCCCTCGAAGGCCCGGTCCTCGACCTCGACGGCGACGTGACCCTCGTAGCCGACCTCGGCCAGGGCGCCCAGGAACGCCCCCCATCGGAGGTCTCCCAGGCCGGGCAACTTGGGCGTGTGCCAGAGTTTGGGATAAGACAGGACCCCATGATCGTCGAGCGCCCGGCGGTCGATCCTCGCGTCCTTGGCGTGGACGTGGACCAGGCGATCGCGGAACTCGAACAAGGGGGCGATCGGGTCGATCTGCTGCCAGATGAAGTGCGACGGGTCGTAGTTCAGGCCGAAGCTCGGGCTCGGGATGTCCTGGAACATCTTGCGCCAGATGGCCGGGGTGGTCGCCAGGTTCTTGCCGCCGGGCCACTCGTCGGCGGTGAAGAGCATCGGGCAATTCTCGATCCCGATCCGGACCCCTCGGTCCTCGGCATGCTGGACGATCGGGCGCCAGACTTCGAGGAACCGGGGCCAGTTCGCTTCGACCGAGAGCGAGGGATCGCGGCCGACGAACGAATTCACGACGCCGATCCCGAGCACGGCCGCCGCATCGATGACCTTGAGGAGATGACCGGCCGCCAGGTCGGACTCGGCTCGATCCGAGGAGAGGGGGTTCGGGTAATAACCCAACCCCGAGATCTGCACGCCGTGTTTCTCGATCAGGCCCTGGACATGACCGATCGCAGCCTGATCCAGCGCCAGGACGTCCAGGTGCGTCACGCCCGAGTAGCGTCGCTCGGCCTTGCCCGGAGGCCAGCACATGACCTCCAGGCTCGAATAGCCGGCCTCGGCGGCGAATTCGAATACCTGATCCAGCGATAATTCCGGCAAGACGGCCGTGACAAATCCAAGTTTCATGAATCCAATCCTCCGACCGGGGCCGGAACCGGCAAAGGTCGAGTTTTTCGGGAGCCCACCGTCGCCCCCAAGAACGACATGAGGGGAATCGTCGAAAGGCTCGCCGCCCAGAACCACGTGGGATGCGGGAGACTGGCCAGGTTCGCCCAGGCGGCGAACAGGAACAAGGTCCCGACCACCAGGCCGTGGTTCCTTTTCGGCTCGTGGGCTAATCGAGCGGTCAGCCACGAGCCCGCGAACGTCCCCAGATCCCAGGCGAGCAAGACCATCAACATCGCGCCCGTCGGGATCACCTTCAGGTAAGCCACGATGGTCTCGGGCCGGGCCGGGTCGAGCCCGTCGGGTCGCGGATAGATCAAGAGTCCCAGCGACTCGATCGCCTTGATATGGAAGAACGCGGCGAAGCAGCCAGCCAGCACGGCCATTACGCTGCGCACGAACCAGGGCATGACGACGATCCTTCCAGGGGGGTCCCAACCGATGGGGACCGAGCAATTCCCGTTCTCCGAATTTTCCCGATCTCATTATGCCACGCAAGGGTCCGATTGGCACGGCCCTCGCCGGTCGAAGATCGACTCGCGATCTCGCGATCCTGTCCGATCGGCCGTGACTCGTTCCCAAGGCCCCGTCGGCAAGTTACACTAGGATTGATGCCGGGAGCAGAGCTGATCGAGTTGGATCGGCAAACTGGCTCATTCTGGTGACTGGGGAGATTGACGTTGAATCGTTTCCTTCTGGGTTGCCAGGCGCTCTGGAAGATCTGGACCGACCCGCTTTTCGCCAGTCGGGCGGAGGGTTTGTTCCAGAAGGCCCCGACCGGGCCGGACCTCCGGGTCCTGGCGGTCCTCCAGCGGGACGGCCGGTTGGTCGATTTCCTCCAAGAAGACATCGACCCCTACACGGATGCCCAGATCGGGGCCGCCGTCCGTGATATTCACCGAGGTTGCCGCAAGGCGCTCCGGGATTACGTGACCGTCACGCCGATCCTGCCGGGTGAGGAGGAGTCGGAGGTCACGATCGCCCCGGACTTCGACCCCGCGTCGATCCGCCTGACGGGGAACGTCCAGGGCTCGCCTCCGTTCCGGGGCGTCCTGAAGCATCACGGCTGGCGGGTCGAGGAGGTCCACCTCCCCGCGCTCCCGGGAGCCCGGGACGATTCGTCGGTCCTGGCCCCCGCCGAGGTTGAGATCCGCTGAAGTCCTCGGACCCGCGAGGTGACCGCCCATGTCCCGCTTTGTCGTCGGCATCGACCTGGGAACGACCAACTCCTCGCTGGCCTATGCCGAGCCCGGGGAGGATCCCGAGGCTCCTCCGCAGATCAAGTCGATGCCGATCCCTCAGGTGGTCGGTACCGGCGACGTGGGGGATCGGCCGGTGCTCCCCTCCTTCCTCTACCTTCCTTCGGCGAAGGAGTTCGCGAGCGGGGCGTTGGGGCTTCCCTGGAGTTCCTCCGAGGACCGGGTCGTGGGGACTTTCGCGCGCGACCACGGGGCGAAGGTCCCGGGTCGGCTGGTCAGCTCGGCCAAGAGCTGGCTCTCGCATGCCGGGGTCGACCGGAAAGGGGCGATCCTCCCCTGGGCGGGCGCCGAGGATGTGACCCGGATCTCTCCCCTCGACGCCTCGACGGCCTACCTGACCCACCTCCGGGACGCCTGGAATCACTCGATTGCGAGCAAGGCCGCCGACCGCCTGGAGAACCAGGACGTTTATCTGACCGTCCCGGCCTCGTTCGACGCCGCGGCCCGAGAACTGACAGTCGAGGCCGCCCGGGCCGCCGGGCTCCAGAACGTCACGCTCCTGGAGGAGCCCCAGGCCGCGTTCTATGCCTGGATCGCGGCCCAGGGGGACCAGTGGCGGAAGCGGGTCAAGGTCGGCGATCTCCTCCTGGTCTGCGACGTCGGCGGAGGGACGACCGACTTCACCCTGATCGCCGTGACCGACCAGGGGGGCGACCTGGCCCTGACCCGCCTGGCCGTCGGGGAGCATATCCTCCTCGGTGGCGACAACATGGACTTGGCCCTGGCCCACGCCGTCGGGGCCACCCTGCCCAACGGGATGGACGGGCTCGACCCGGTCCAGCGGGTGGCCCTCGGCCATGCCTGTCGGGCCGCCAAGGAGACCCTGTTCGCCAATCCGGGGAAGTCATCGGCCCCGGTGGCCGTCCTCGGCCGGGGCTCGAAGGTGATCGGAGGCTCGATCAAGACCGAGTTGACGAGAGAGACGCTCCATTCGGCCCTCCTCGATGGCTTCTTCCCCCCCTGCGCACCGACCGACGCCCCCAACCGTGGCCGGAGGGTCGGCCTCACCGAGATCGGCCTGCCCTATGCCTCCGACCCGGCCATCACTCGCCACCTGGCCCGGTTCCTGGGTCGTCAGGCCGGTTCGCTCCACACCGAAGGATCCTCGGTGAGGCCTTCGGCCGTGCTCTTCAACGGCGGTGTCTTCAAGGCCGACGAGCTGCGGAATCGCGTGGTCCAGGTCCTCTCCGACTGGGGGGGAAGCCCGGTCCCGAGTTTGGAGACCGAGGATCTCGATCTCGCCGTGGCCCTGGGCGCGGCCTATTACGGCCTGGTCCGTCGAGGCCAGGGGATCCGGATTCGGGGGGGAGTCCCCCGGGCCTATTACGTGGGGGTCGAGACCTCCGCCCCCGCCGTCCCGGGCGTCCGCCCGCCGATCAAGGCCCTCTGCGTGGTCAAGATGGGGATGGAGGAAGGGACCGAGGCCGACGTCCCCGGCCCCGAGTTCGGATTGGTGGTCGGGGAGCCCGCCGAGTTCCGGTTCCTGGGTTCGACCACCCGTCGCGAGGACGCCCCCGGCGCGATCCTCGATCGTTGGTTGCCCGAAGACCTCCAGGAACTCGCCCCGCTGGAAACCGCCCTCGTCACCGAGGACGGGGCCGAGGAAGGTGACACCGTCCCGGTCCGACTGCACGCCCACGTCACCGAGGTCGGTACCCTGGAACTCTGGTGCAACAGCACGAGGGACGACCGCCGATGGAAGCTGGAATACAACGTCCGCGAAGGGTCCGAGGGATGAGCCCTCGCCGATTCGCGATGACTCCCCGAGGCCCTGGATCGTTACGGGTATGCCGCTCGAAGACCACCTGCTGACCGAAGCCATCAACCCGGATTCGAAGGCCCTGGACCGACTCTCGGCCGCCGAGATCGTGGCCTTGATGAATGCCGAGGACTCGATCGCGGTCGAGGCCGTCCGCGCCGAATCGGCCGCGATCGCCCGGGCGATCGACGAGGTTGCCGAGCGTTTCCGTCGGGGCGGGCGATTGATTTATGTGGGAGCCGGGACCTCGGGGCGTCTGGGGGTTCTCGACGCCTCGGAATGCCCGCCCACGTTCGGATCGGAACCGTCGATGGTCGTCGGCCTGATCGCGGGCGGGGCGACCGCCCTGACCACGGCGGTCGAAGGGGCCGAGGACGATCGAGAGCGCGGCCGTGAAGAAATCCGCCTGGCCAACGTGGGGCCGGTGGACCTGGTTGTCGGGATCGCGACCTCGGGCCGAACTCCCTATGTCCTGGGAGCGGTCGAGGAGGCGAAGGCCCTCGGGGCGTTCACCGTGAGCCTGGCCTGCAACCGGCCGAGTCTGCTCGGGGGACTGGTCGATTTGGAGATCGCCCCGCTGGTCGGGCCCGAGGTCCTGGCCGGGTCGACCCGGCTCAAGGGGGGGACGGCGACCAAGCTGGTCCTGAACATGCTGACCACCGGCGCGATGGTCCGGATCGGGAAGACTCTGGGAAACCGGATGGTCGACCTCCGGCCCACCAACGAGAAGCTCCGGCTCCGATCCCGGAGAATCCTCCGGGAACTGGCCGGGGTCGGAGACGATGAGGCCGCCGACCTCCTTTCGCGATCGTCGGGTATCTTGAAGCGTGCCTTGGTGGCCGCGATGGCGGGGGTAGAACCCGACCGGGCGGCCGAACTGCTGGAGCGGAACGCGGGGCTGGTCCGCGACGCGGTCCGGGAAGCGACGGGGGAGATCTCCGAATGAGCGGGCCTCGATTGCTCGGGGTGGATGGTGGTGGGACTTCGACGACGGCCTGGCTGGCCGATGCCGAGGGTCGGGTCCTGGGCCGGGGCAAGGCCGGACCGTCGAATATCAAGGCGATCGGCGACGAGGCGGCCCGAGACGGCCTGGACCGCTCGATCAAGCTAGCCTTCGAAGATGCCGGGCTCGAAATCGGCCCGGTCGAAATCTCCTGCCTGGGCCTGGCGGGATTCGACCGTCCCGAGGATCGCCGGTGGCTCGACGATTGGGCAAGCGGTTCGAGCTGGGCGCGTCGGCTCGTCCTGGTGAATGACGGGGCGTTGGTGGTCGCGGCAGGGACACCCGAAGGTTGGGGAGTCGGCGTAATCGCCGGGACCGGCTCGATCGCGGTGGGCCGGGCGTCCGACGGCCGGACCGATCGGGCGGGCGGTTGGGGGCCGATGATCGGCGACGAGGGGAGTGGATACGCCGTGGCCCTGGCGGGACTTCGCCGGGTGGCCCAGCGGGCCGATGGCCGGGCGGCCACCCCCGCCAACGGAGACCCCCTGGCGGCCCGGCTCTGCCGAGGGCTGGGGATCGGAGGGACCGAAGAGCTGGTCTCGGCGGTCTACCGGGAGGGGGTCGACCGGACCAAGGTGGCGGCCCTGGCCCCGATAGTGGTCGAGACCCTCGCCGAAGATCCCTCGATCTTCACCGACATCCTCGAACCGGCCGGCGTCGAACTGGCCCGGACCGTCCGAGCGGTGGCCGTCAAGTTGGGGATCGCCTCGGGACCGCTCCCGCTGGCGATGGCAGGCAGCTTCCTCTTGAATAGCAAGCCGGTCTCGCGAGTCCTGATCCACCGGCTGATCGAGCAGGGATACGAGGTCCTGGCGACTCCCGTGCCGGACCCCGTCGAAGGGGCGCTGGTCCTGGCCCGGCAGGCCCTCCTATTATGAAGCCCATGATTCCTCGCGTGGAAACCGGCCTGGACCGCTGGGTCGGGGAGGGATTCGCGGCGCTCCGGGGACTCCGGGTGGGGCTGATCGCCAACCCGACCTCGGGCGACCACCGACTCCGCCACGCCGTTGATCTCCTGCGGGATGCCCCCGAAGTCACGCTGGCGGCCCTCTTCGGCCCCGAGCACGGGATCAGGGCCGAGGCCCAGGACATGATCGGCGTCGCATCCGGCGTCGACTCGCGGGCGGGCATCCCGGTCCATACGCTCTATGGCCCGACGGTCGAAAGCCTGACGCCGACCCCGGAACAACTGGAAGGTTTGGACGCCCTGATCTTCGACGTTCAGGACGTCGGGAGTCGCTACTATACGTTTGCCGCGACGATGCTCTACGCGATGACGGCGGCCTCCCGGGCTGGGATCAGGTTCTTCGTCCTGGATCGGCCCAACCCGATTGGCGGGCTGGCGATCGAAGGGCCGACCGTCCGGCTCGGTTTCGAGAGTTTCGTCGGAGTCCACCCGACTCCGATCCGTCACGGGATGACGGTCGGCGAACTGGCCCTGATGTTCCGCGAGGAATTGTCGATCGACATCGACCTCTCGGTCATCGCTTGCCGGGGGTGGTCACGAGGGATGCTCTGGGGCGAGACGGGGCTGCCCTGGGTCTTGCCTTCCCCCAACATGCCGACCCCGGACACCGCCCTGGTCTACCCCGGCGGATGCCTGGTGGAAGGGACCAATCTCTCGGAAGGACGCGGGACGACCCGGCCGTTCGAGCTCTGGGGTGCCCCCTGGATCGACCCCGACCCGCTCGCCCGACCGGCCCCTTGGACCTCCGGGGTCCTCTTGCGGCCTTGCTCCTTCCGGCCGACCTTCCACAAGCACTCGGGCCAGACCTGCTTCGGCGTCCAGCCCCATGTCACCGATCCTTCGAGCTTTGCGCCCGTCTGGTTCTACACCGCGATGCTGGCCGGGGTCCGTCGCCAGGATCCAGTTCGTTTCGACTGGCGACGCGAGCCCTACGAGTTCGTGAGCGATCCGATCGCCATCGACTTGCTCTTCGGCTCGGACCGGGAACGGCAATTGATCGAGTCGAATCCGGGTCTCGATGAACTGGAAGATCTCCGGAAACTCTGGTCGGTCGAGGAGTCGGATTTTCGCGAAAGACGCGGGCCGTTCTTGCTCTATCCCGCCTGACCGTAAGACTCGACAGGGCAATTCGGCTGGACGTTTTCCGCGAGATCGTCGATATCAAGCAGGTGTAGGATGCTTGCGGACCCGGGTCGAGGAGCTATCAGGGATGGATTCCGCCTCGATCATGCATGCCCCGGGGATCCTGACACCCGATCGCGAGAGGATCCGACCGGCCCTGGAACTGGTCTCGGTGGTCGGGCTCCTGGAGCTGGAACTCTGGTATCTCCGACTCAGGGCACCCGCTTGGTTGAACGCCTTGACCTTCCTGGTGATCGTCGCCATCGTCCTGTTGTCGCAGGATCGTCGGCGGAAGCAGGGACAGGTGACATACCGCGACGCCCTGGGGCCGATCTGGTCCTGGGTGGCCGGCCTGGCGGCCTGCGTCGTCCTTTCGGGCCTCCTCGTGATCGGCGCGAAGATGGTGGGCGACTCGAACGAAACATTCGAGTTCGTCTTCCTCGACAAGCCGCCGCTCAAGCTGGCGAACTGGCTCCTGGGGAAATTCGGTGCCGCGTTGGCCCAGCAACTGGCGCTCCAGATGTTCCTCTGGCCGGTCTGCTTCGAGCTGACGCGGAGTCGTCGAGTCGGGGCGGTCCTCGCGGCCTCGATCTTCGGCCTGATCCACCTGCCGAGCTTGACCCTGGTCGCCATCACGATGCTCGGGGGGATCGTCTGGATCTCGCTCTTTCAAAAGAGCGGACGCCTCGGACCGCTGATCCTATGTCACATGATCCTGGCCACCCTGGCCCACGGAAGCCTGCCCGAGCGGCTCACTTATGACATGAGGGTCGGGATCTCGGCCACCGCCGACATGAAGCGATTCGAGTACCTGAATGACCCCAAGGCCCGGGTGGTCAACCGGAGGCTCAAGGACAACCGGGCCGAACTCCTCCGGTTGACCTCCACCGAGTATTACGAGGCTCAGGGTGGCAACATGGCCGGGTTCATTCGAGGGCTGATCCGGGATACGCTGGGGCGGAAGGCCAGCCCCGAGGATCTGGCCTTCTGGCTCAAACGCGAAGTCAAGCACCCTCGCCAGACCCTCCCCAAGATTTTCCTCGCGAGCGACGAGGCCGCCCAGCTCCGGGAGTCGAGACAACTCGCGGCCTCCCGGGTCGCCCACCACTGATCATCGGGTCGTGAGCTTACTCTCGGCGGCCCAGGGGATCGACTCCGCCTGGTAGACCTTGCCGTCATCCCAATCCTGGATGAAGGCGGCGACCCGGACTTTGGAGGGCACGGAGTCGCTCCCAAGTTTGAGCGGGAAGGTGAACGACTTCGATTCCTTCGAGTCGAACTTCAGCTTCTGGAAGGCGAACGATCGGACCGCGAAGTGTTCGACGAGCGTCTTCCCCTCATTCTCCCCCGAGGGGATATTGGTCGAGACAGGCCCCTCGGTGACCGTGACGCCGACCATCAGGTCGCGGCCCGCGATCGAGGAGACGAGAGGGGCGACGTCTACGTTCAATGATCGATCCGAACCGGTCCCAGAGAGCTTCATCTCGATCGAGGCGCCGGGCTTCTCCGCCAGGGCCTTCCGGAGCGAGGAGAGGGCCAGGGGGCGATTCGATCCGAGCATGGGGTATCGACCGTCGACCATCATCATCGGGGTGAAATAGAGGTCTTTCCGCTTCTTCACCGAATTATAAGCCCATTGCCGCTGGCTGTATTCCTTCTTCGAGAACGGGTCGGCCCAGGGCTCGTTGAAGTAATCCACGTGGAAGCCCACCGGGACGATCCGGTCGGCACCGAAGCCTTGCCTGGCCAGCTCTCCCAGGAATTCGTTGGCGGGCGGGCAGGAGTTGCACCCCTGCGAGGTGTAGAGCTCGACCAGGACCTTCTTGCGGACCTTGGTGGAGGTCGAGCTGTCCTGGGCCTGCGCCAGGGCGGAGGCCGCCATGATCGCGATCATCCCGGCGATGCGGATCATCATCGTGGTGGATCTCGTGGTGGTCTTGGGGTCGGTCAGTGGCCGGAGTACCAGTCGTACCCCTTCTCGGCCCAGTAGTCGGCCGGCCGTTCGTCCATGAACGCGATCGTGCCGATTTGCTTGAGGCTTTTGATCCCGTATTTCAACGGGGCGGCGAGCCGGAGCGGGGCCCCGTGGGACGGCTCCAGGGGCTTGCCATTCATCTCGTAGCAGAGCAACGTCTGGGGATGGACCACGCTGGCCGCCTCGAGCCCGACATAATAGGCGCGGTCGGGCGTCATCAGCGAGGCGTAAGGCATCAGGTCGCCGGGGTCTCCCTCAGGGTCGAGCGGCTTGCCGCTCCGGGTGGCCAGGCCCGAGGCCGAGGCCAGGTCGACGAGCCGAGCCCCGGCCCAGGTCACGACCTCGCTCCAGCCCTCGATGCATTTCAGCTCGGTGGTCATCTCGAAGCGAGGTAGTGCTTTGACGTCCTCGATGGTGTATTTCTTCAATCCACCCGGGCCGGAAATCTGGAGCCGCCAGGAAGCCGGGTCGATCTTCGGATTGATCCCGATCTGGCCGTTCACCCGGGGCATCCGGGCCTTCGAGGCCGAGAAGACCGGGGCGAGCTTCGAAGGGCTGAAGATGGCCCGATGAACCGCCTCGTCCCATTCGAGCATCCGGCGGAGCGGCCAGGGTTGGCCTCCGATCAGGCTCCGGGAACCGATCCATTTCCAGGCCGTCAATGCGGCCAGCAGGGATGCGCCTCCCAGGACGAACCCTCGGCGAGTCTTCCCTCGGAGCTGACGAGCGAGCTCATCCTCGGGCATCGGCGAGTTCGGCGTCTTCATAGCTCGGGACTCCATCTTCGGTCGCCTCGACCCCGATGATCATCGCCCGGGCGTTATTCCAGCCCGACTTGATCACCTGGATGATGTGAACTACGAAGAACAGGACGTAGAGGATCGTCAGCGCGAAGTGTTCCATCCGGGCCATCGGATAACCGCCCAGGATCGCGACCAGCCACGCCAACTGGATCGGCTTGTAGATCGCGAGTCCCGTCAAGAGCGAACCGGCCCCCATCGCGATCACGCCGGTATAAGCGATCCGCTGGGCCCCGTTGAACTTCCGACGAGGGAGCGGCTCGCGCCGGATGTGGAGATCGTGGAGGACGACCTGGATCGCCTCGGAGAATGTCCGGCGATTCGGGATGAGGTGCCGCCACTCTCCGCTCAGGAAAGTGTACGAGACATAAAGCACGCCGTTCAGGGCGAAGAGCCACATGAACGCGAAGTGCCAGGCCATCCCCTCGCCGAGTCGGTGGCCGATCTGGAACGTGTTGTAGAACCAGGTCGGGAAGAATTTGAAGAGGGTGAACCGACCGATCTGGATCTTGTAGATGTCGTTGGCCCAGTAGATCAAGAGCCCGCTCCAGATCATCACGGCCAGGATCGGCACGTTCGCCCAGTGAAAGGCTCGCGTGGCCAGCGAGTGTTTCTGTTCCAGTCGAGGCATCGACTTCAGGCTCCTCGGCCATCGGGTGCAAGCGAGGCACTTCGGTCCTTCGAGATTCATCTTAACCGCGAAGGACGGCCCCGAGGATCTGGTTGCGTCCGTTTCTGGATTGGTCGTCCCGAGATGGAGGACCTGACAAGCCTTCTTCCTCGGCCGGTGCGAATCTCCTACGATGTCGAGATCGATGGCCCGTCATGAGGAGGTGGAATTGATGGATTCGCCGGAATTGCTGCGGTTCGAAGGGGAGGTCGAGCATCCCATCGGCCTGACGATCGAGGACCTTGATGCGATCCCCGAGTCTGATCGGGTCCTCGACGTCTCGCGGTTCCAGCCCAACCGCAAGGGGGACGGGGTCACCCTGGATTCGCTCCTGGATCGGGTCGTCCCGAAGGTCGAGGCGACGCATCTGACGCTCCACGCCGACCGGGACGATTTCCACGTCTCGATCCCGCTCGACGTCATCCGGGGACAAGGAGTGGTCGTGTATCGGATCGGCCCTTCGACGCTCGGACCCGAGCAAGGGGGTCCGGTCCGGCTCCTGATCCGCGACCCGTCGGCCTGCCACACCGGGGAACTGGACGATTGCGCCAACGTGAAATATCTGAGTCGGGTCGAGCTAACGACCCGAAAGGGACTCGACACCCGTCCGCTGGACGAAGAGGCCCATCGAGCGTTGCACGAGGGCCAGTCCTGATCGATCAGAGCGACCAGCCTAGGAGGTCGCCGAACTGGAGGACCAGGATCACCCCGACGACGATGGCCGAGCCGACGACCGCGACCAGGACCCCGCCGGCGGCGATCTCTCGGGCGACCTTGAGCCGGGGCTCGTCGGGGTCGCCGATGGCCCGTGCCAGGGTGTCGATCGCGCTGTGGTTCAGCTCGGCGATGAAGATCGAGCAGGCGGCCATGACCAGGACGATCCAGCCTTGAGGCCCGACGCCGAGCATGGCGGCGGTCAGGGCGACCAGGAGGACCCGGTAGCCGTGGGCGAAGAAGCTGGAGTCGCCGCGGATCGCATGCTTCCAGCCGCTCAATCCGGCGACCAGCTTTTCGCGAAGGTTCCGGCGTCCCGCTCGGGCTCGGGGCACGTCGCAATCATCGACCCCGTCCAGGAGCTCATCCGGCTCGGGGGTCATCGGTGATTCAGGTTGGGGCTGGGTGAGCATCATGGTCATTCGACCGGCGCGAACCGGCTGTCCAATTTGGTCAGTCCCTGAGCCGAGCCGAGCCGGAGGTTCGGGCTCAATCTCGGCGAGATCTCGAACTGGAACATGTAACTATTCTGGAGCGGGCTGACGGCCAGGCCCACCGAGGTCAGGTAATCGGCCCCGATCCTCGTGATCGACCCGGTCGCACCGAGAAGGATGCCGTTGCCGAAGTCATACGACTCGCCCAGGGTCATGAACCACTTCGGGCTCATCCAGTAGCTGTACTGGGCGTTGAGGGCCGAGGTGTTGATCGGCCCGGTGTTGACCACCGTGTAGCCGACGAAGATGTTCCCCTTTGGGATCCGGGTGATCGAGATCCCGGAGGTGATGATCCGCAGTCCGAAGGGGTCATTGGTCCCGTTCGACGGGGTGACGAAGGCCTGGTTCCCCCCGATCTTGAAGAACTCGAACCATCCGTAGGAGACGAAGCTGGTCCGGTCGCCCAGATACCACTCGTAATTGTAGAAGTTCTGGCCGAAGGGCTTGTTGAAGTTGTCCCGGGCGGCTTGCGGGAAGTAGGTGGTGTCGAGGTCGAA
Source organism: Tundrisphaera lichenicola (assembly GCF_051175385.1). Lineage (GTDB taxonomy): Bacteria > Planctomycetota > Planctomycetia > Isosphaerales > Isosphaeraceae > Tundrisphaera > Tundrisphaera lichenicola. Next base: position 2,156,853 of record NZ_CP195106.1, read on the forward strand.
GACCATGAAGTCGGTGATGTGCCGGCGACCCTCCTGGCCCCGCTTGGTCTGGAGTCGCTGGTGGATCCCGAGCTTGACGGTCTGGAGGCTCGCCTGGACGTCGGTCGATCCGGTAATCGGCGACATGGCCCGGCGGAGGGTCAGGAACCGGGGGTCATACTGAGCGGGGAGGACCCCGCCGACGTAGTTGGTCAGGGCGAAATAGCGTCGGCTGTACTCGTAGGCGTTATCGTCCAGGTCATCCTGGATCCCGATGCTGTTCAGCGGGACGTTCGAATACGAGTCGCGGTAGTCGGCCACGAAATCGATCTTGTGATTCAGTCCATGGACATTGAGCAACTCGCTCTCGGCATTCGGGAACGCCTTCCAGAGCGTGATGTCGGCCCTGGCCCCGGCCGCCCCCCAGATCCTCCCGACGGAATGCCCGCCGATCTGGTTGTTCCACCCCACCGCCTGACCCTGGAGATAGGGCGTCACGCGGAGGAAGTTGAAATTCAGGGGGGCGTCCAGCTCGTGGGTCGTGTAGAGCCGGCCGCTCTGGAACGTCCCGTTGGTGTTCGAGATCGGGTCGATCGGAAGGAACGCGAAGAGGGTCTTGTTGTTGACTTCGGCCGCCGTGTGAACGTTCGCGTAGTCGACTCCGGTATGCTGGAAGTAGGTCAGCCGGTTGCCCAGGAGCGAGTCACCCAGGCGATAGTAATCGACTTTCGGATACCACTGAGACTCGGTCTGCCAGGTCTGGACGTTGGTCTCGGCCAGGACCGTGAGTGCCTGATTCTCCTTCTGGCGGATCAGGTAGATCAGGTTCTCCAGGTCGAGCCCGGTGTCGAACTGGCGCTTGAAGTACTGTTCGAGGAAGTTCCGGTCCGAGGTGAAGCCGACCTCGGCATTGATCCGGAAGTCCTCGTCGAGCCGGGCGTCGGCACCCAGGAGCGACTGCATGTGGCGGCCGAGCAGCTTGCCCCGGAATTCCTGGTAAGTCGGGTTCGAGAGCCGGGTGAAGCCGGCCCGGCCCGCCGCGTTGTTGTTGGGGCTGTTCGTGATGACCGCGGGACCGCCGCCGAGGACGTCGCGCGAGCCGTCGAAGAGGCCATAAACGTCGAAGTATCCGGCGTAGCTGGACAGGGCACTCGGGGTGAGCTTCTTCTGCTTGTGGAAGGGATCGCGGATGTCGTTGATCAGGTCCTTGCCGTACCAGCCGATCTCCGATCCCAGCGCGATCCCCTGCCCGAATTGCTTATCGCGGGCGCTCAGGTAGTCGACGTCGAGGTTCCAGGCGTCGATCTGCGGGAGGTGCCGGAGATTCAGGAGGTTGAAGACGTCGTAATCGGTCCGGAACTGCTGGCCGAAGAAGTTGTTGGTCGCGAACGAGATCCCCGAGAGCGGCGGGTCGATGTCGTCCGCCTCGACGAAGAGCCGGGGGTAGTAGAAGAACGGCACCGGCCCGAAGAAGAAGAAATTCTGCCGGGCGTCGATCTGCCAGGTGAGGTCGTCCCGATCGAACGGCTTATCTCCGGCCTCGGGAACCGCCTGGGAGTCGACCACCTGCTTCACGTCGATCGAACGGCTCCGGAATCGGTAGCCCGGGTTGGCGAACCGGCTGCCGGTGGTGACCGTGTTCTCCGCCTGGAGGGCCACCAGCGTGCTGGGGGCCACCCGGCCATCGGGCCCGGCGACCATCGGGTGATACTGGAGGATCCGGGGCGAATTGATCTTGGTCGGGGTAATCAGGCCGGGAGCGAACAACTCGACCTGCGCATCCAGGACCAGGAGCTGATCCATCCGGACGTCGTAATAGGCCCGCGCCGCATGGTAAGTCCGCTGGTCGCTCCGTCCCTGATAGATGAGCTGATCCTGCCGGACGATCACGTGTCCTTCGAGGTAAAATTCCAGGGGTTGCTTGGTGTTTTCCACCAGCTGACTATTGATGTCGAAGGAGGGGTTGCCGACCTTGCCCTCGTTCCTGAGCCAGAGGACGACATTGTCGGCCTCGATGTCGATGATCCCTTGTTCCTTGCTCCGGGTCTGGATGTTCACCCCGTTCCGGATGATCACGGTCTGGGTGCCGTCGGGCAGCACGCTCAAAATCTCCGGCTTGATCTCGCCGAGACCCCGGGGATAGATCGTAGTGATTCGCTGCGATCCGGGGACGACCGGGGCGAACGATCCCGCGTTCTCGCCGGACGGCCGGGGGGCGGAGTCCGGGAGGGGCAGGAGTTCGCTGGGCGGGTCGAACACCGGGGCTTCATTGGACGGGCCGATCGGGACCGTCTCGGGTGCCAGTGGCGGGAGGTCGGGCGACAGGGGCGGCAGATCGGTCGAGGGGACCTCATCGGGGACGGGTTGCGCCGAGAAATCCTCGGGAAATGCCGGCGGGTCGATCGCCTGGGCCTGCTGGACCTCGGGATCTCGGGCGGGCGGGCTTTCCGAGGGCGAGCCCGAGCCGAAGGGCATGGCCGAGGAACCGGGCCCCGAAGGGGGCTGGGTCGCGGCCATCGTCGGGATGACGCCGAGAACCGGCGCGATCGGCCCGGCCTCGGTGGCCAGAGAGGCGGAAGTCTCCTCGACCGCCCGGCCCGGAGCTTCGACCGGAACGGGGGCCGGCGTCGGGATCGGGAGTGGAGCCGTCTCCTCGGGCTGGCTCGGGAAGGCCCGAGCGAGGATCGGCAAGGCGGTCGGGGCCTTCCCGAGCGAGTGAATCCCGTTCGCGATCCGGGGGGCGTATTCGACCTTGGCCCGGGTGGTCAGCTCGGTCCGGATCTCGGGAAGCTCGGTCCCGGGCGCCCCAGGGTCGTGGACCTTCCCCTCGACGTACATCTCGACCCGATGAATCGTGCCGTCGACGCGACCGGCCCGGCGGACCCGGGCCACGGCGCGATCGGCCCGGATTGAGACGTCGCCCTGGGCGATCTCGGCCCGGTCTTCCAGGAGGTACCAGTCCGCCCCATCCTCATTCCAGGTCTGGATCCGATCGGCGATGAACCGGATCGATTCGACCGGATCTCCCTTCCAGGTCGCCACCGGCGACCCGGCGCCCCTGGCCGGAGAATCCAGCAGGGCGACGAAGGCGAGGAGCCAGATGCTGGCGATCCGTCGGCGGAGGTTATCCGTCTGGTCGTGAGCCCGCACGTCACCTCCTCCACGCTCAAACGGGCGTCCGAGTTGGTCCGGCCTCCCGAGGCCGGTCGCCCGAGTGTCCCGCCCGAAGTCGGCGGACAGGCCCGATCCGGCAATCGCCGGGGGAGGGCCCGCGTCAATCTCAAGGGGGGTGAAGTCGAAGACGTGCGATGGACGGGACAGTCGGCGGGAAAGTAGCCGCTCGCGATCGGATCGTCAACCCGAGAACAGGCCGAGATGGGCCGGGTTAAAGTTAATCGAGAGCGTCGGATGATTCGATCCGCACGAGTTCGGGAAAGACCGGTAAGCTGGCCCGATTTCAATCCTGGAACGGGGCGATCCTTCCGGTTAACCTCGATCTCCGAAGTCATTGGAAGAAACTCGTCCTCGGCTGGTGGAGCGAAATCATGCGATTCCTGGCCTATGTCCTGACAATCCTTGCCATGGGATTGGGCACCACTTCGGGAGTTTCGGCCATGCCCTACGCCCCCAAGGTCGGACAGAGACATCCGGACTTCACGCTTCCTCGGCTCGGCGATCGTTCGCCCGTCTCTCTGTCCGACTTCCGGGGGAAGAAGGTCCTTCTCATCCAGTTCGCATCGTGGTGAGCGGGCTGCCGGAAGCACGTGCCGGTCTGGCACGATCAGACTCGCGAGTGGGTGAAGCAAGGGAAGCTGGCGTTGCTGGGGATCACCCAGGAACAGCATCCGGACCGATGCCGACTGTTCGCCCAGTGGCAAGGGTTTGGCTGGCCCATCCTCCACGACCCGATCAATCTCATGGAATCACCGGCCGTGCCGATCGTCGTCGCGATCGACGAGCACGGGATCGTCCGGGCCATCGGTCCGAAGCCCGAGACCTTCGCTCGCGACTTCCTGGATCGGACCTTCGATGACGACGCAACTCGGGATGATCCTCGGTCGCCCGGCCCGCCCGACCCGGACCGGAAACTCGTCGAGGCTCGATCGAGGCCCGACGCCGGGACCTGGCGAGCGGCTGGAGATGCCTTGACGATCTGGGGTGGGCTGGCCCGGATCACGGAGGCCATCAGAGCCTATTCCGAAGCGGTCCGTATCGATCCTTCGGACAAGAACGCACGGTTCCGGCTCGGAGTTGCGTTCCGGATGCGTTATGAGTCGCCCGATCGTAAGCCCGGCGACTTCCAGGCCGCGGTCGACAACTGGGGTCGAGCCCTCGAACTCGACCCGAACCAGTACATCTGGCGTCGGCGGATCGAGCAGTACGGCCCGCTCCTGGCGAAGCCCTATCCCTTCTACGACTGGGTGGAAAAAGCCCGGGCGGAGATCCGAGGTCGGGGGGACGAACCCATCCCGCTCTCGGAAGAACCTTCCGGCTCGGAACTGGCATCGCCCGTAGGCGAGTTCGTCAACGAGGCCGAGCCTCCGGTCGCCCCGGACCCGAAAGGCCGGATCGACCGGGATTCGAAGCGTCTGATCGAGGTCGAGGTCGCCGTGATCCCCCGGCGGGTCCGCCCCGGCGAGTCGGCCCGGGTTCATCTCAGCTTCCGCCCGAATGCCGCGATCATGGCGCACTGGAACAACGAATCGACCCCGTTGAAGGTCTGGGTCGAAGGGGCCGATGGCTGGTCGATCCATCGACAACTCCTGGAGGCCCCCCAGGGTCGAGAGGCCGAGTCGGACGAAGTCCGTCGTCTCGACTTCGAGGTGAAGGCCGCGCCGGAAGCTTCGGGCAAGGTCGCGATCGCTGCCTACGCGCTTTACAACGTCTGCGAAGAATCGGGAGGGCTTTGCCTCTTCCTCCGACAGGACCTGAACATCGAGGTCGAAATCGACGATCCCAGGAGGCCGGAACCGACGCCCCGGGATTGATCCGGGGCACCCTGGAGGATACCCTCGAACCGGCCTTCGATGCTTCGAGATCGTATCCGGGGGATTAGCGTTCATGCGTGATCTGGCGTGCCTCAACGGTGAGCTGATGCCGGCGGACCAGGCTCGGGTGCCGATCTGGGATCGCGGGTTTCTCTTCGGCGACTCCGTCTATGAGGTCTTCCGGCTCTATCAAGGGCGTTGCTGGTTGGAGGAAGAGCACAACGCCCGGCTTCGTCGGAGCCTGTCCGAGATGGAGTTCCCCGAGGTCGATCTGGATGTTCTCGGAGACCGCATCCGCCGGACGATCGAGGCCAGCGGGATCGAGGAAGGGATGGCTTACATCCACATTACCCGAGGGGTTGCCCCCAGGGCCCATGCTTTCCCGAATCCGTCCGTCCCTCCCACCGAATTGATCGTGATCCGGCCCTACGACGATCGGGCGACCGCCCTGAAGCGTGAGAAGGGCGTGGGCGTGGCCTCCCGGCCCGATCTCCGCTGGAAGCGGTGTGACGTCAAGTCGACGAACCTCCTGGCGAACGTGATGGCGCTGGAGTCGGCCAACCGCGCGGGGGCTTACGAGGCGCTCCTGGTCGACGACGAAGGGCTGGTCACCGAGGCAACCCATTCCTCAGTCCTCTGGGTTCGCGACGGTCGACTCGAGGGGACGCCCAACGATTCGACCATCCTGCCGGGGACGACCCGCTTCCTGACCCAGCGACTCGCCGCCAAGCTGGACATCCCCTTCGCCGAAGGGCGGATCTCCCTCGATGACTTCTTCAAGGCCGACGAGGCGATCCTGGTCGGCACGACGATCGAGGTCCTGCCCATCGTCGAGGTCGATCAGCGGCCGATCGCCGGGGGGAAGCCCGGCCCGATCACCCGTAAGCTTCAGGTCGCTTATCGGTCGGCGATCGAGCAGTGGCTCGCCCCTCTGACGGCCTGAACCCGAGGGCGATGCGAGATCTCAGAGTTCAACGATCCGAGCCGACTTCATGACCACCGTTCGTTTTTCCTCGAAATCCGAGATCTCCCGATTGGTCAATCCACCCAGGGTGAATCGATGAGGGCCGCCCCGGATTTCGAGGGCCCACCGCCCGAGGAAGACGACTGGATCCACCCCCTCGACGCGGCCGCCAAGCGCGAACCGATCCCCAAGGGCGGGGTCCGGGTCATCGTGATGGCCACCGGGGACGTGCCCGACCCCGACGCGATCGGCCAGAGTCTCCTCGACCTCCTCAAGGCCCGAAAACGAGAGGCCGACGCCTTCGTGGTCCGGCCCGATGAGGTCGGCTGGGATGCGGCGCTCGATCAAGGACTGGCCGACGGAACTCACCCGATCGTCCTGATCACCACCGCCGCCGGACCCTGGACGGCCGCGCATCTCGACCCCCTCCTCAAGACGATCGACTCTCGCGATCACGTCATCGGTTGTCGACCGGCTCGGGGGTTCGCCAGGCTCCTCCGATGGTTCTCGACCCTCCCCTGGCGAATCCTGTTCGCCCTCCCGGTCGCGGACGTCTTCTCTCCTTGCCGGATCCATCGTCGATCGGCGCTGGAGAAGATTGTCCGGCAGTCGTCCTCGCGATTCCTGGACGTCGAGATCCTGGCCAAGGCCACCTTCCTGACCCAGGTGATCGAGGAAGTCGACGTGCCGCCGATGGCCATGGCCGGTGTTTCGCGAATTTTCAACGACCTTCGGGCCGTCCTGAAGTCGCCGATCTTCGTCCTCGAATCACTGCCATCGGAAGATCTTCAAGGCCAGGGCGAAGGTACCGAGGGCCCAGGCGGAGAGGACCCCCAGCGCCACCAGGACGACATGACTCGACCAGTCGGCCCCTTCGAGCATCACGGCACGCAAGGCGTTCAGGAGCTGGGTCAGCGGGAGGGCCTGGATGAACGGCTGGGCCGCCTCGGGGAACCGGTCGGCCGAGAAGAAGAGGCCCGAGAAGATCCACATCGGGAGCATGACCAGATTCATCAGGCCGCTGACGGTCTCGGTATTCTGGGCCCGGCTGGCGATCAGAAGTCCGATTCCTGAGAACGCCAACGCCCCCACGACCTCGATCACCCCGATGAGCCAGAGGCTCCCCTGGATCGGCATATCGAAGACGAACACGCCGAGCGAGAGGAGCACCGCGACATCCGGGATGAGGAAGGTCAGCCGGGCCAGCAGGATGGCCAGGAGGAAGTCGCGACGGGGCATCGGCGTGGCGGTGAACCGCTTCAGGAGCTTGCCGATCCGGAAGTTGACCAGCAGGAACCCGACCCCCCAGAGCCCCCCGCCCATCGTGTTCTGGCCGATCAGGCCGGGGATCAGGAAGTCGATGTATCGTGAGCCCGGCTCGTCGACGATCGAGTCCTCGGTCTTGACCGGGTCGACCCTCCCGGCGGCGCGCTGGAGAATCGTGTCGATCACGCCTCGGGCCGAGGTGGCCTCGGGTCGAGTGGGATCGAATCGATAGGTGACCGGGCCCGAGACACTCGGGACGATGACCAATGGGGTCTTTCCCGTCCTCAATCGCCGGTTGGCTTCATCTTCGGAAACGACCCGGAGTTGGACGCCCTGTCGAGCTTCGGAGCGGGCCTTCTTGTCGTAGTCTCGCAGAGTTTTCTCGATCGGGTCGGAGGCGGCATTTCGGACGAGGTCGACCGGGACGCTCTCGGGGACCCGGCCCTTGAAGGCCAGGCCGAGGCCCAGGGCCAGGACCGTCGGGAACCCGTAGACCCAGAAAAGTCGGGCCGGCTGGCGATAGAACTCCCGGAGCCGGGCCAGGTAGAGGCCCCGGAGCGGGTGATAGTGCGACATGCGTCGGTCATCCTTCGCGGTCGGTCGGGGAGTCGGGGTACGGTCGATCGATCATCGACGCCGTCTCCGGCCGGGTTTGGGAGCTTTGGCGGCCTCCGCGTCGTCGTCCTCGCGGAGATGGCGACCGGTCAGGGCCACGAAGACGTCTTCGAGGCTCACCTGGCGGGTCGTGAGCCGGGCCAGGGGACGCCCGGCCGATTCGAGATAATCCAGCAGGGCCGGGATCGCCCGGTGAGGGGCCCCGACGGTCAGGGCGTATCCGTCCCCCTCGGCGCGTGCGCCGAGGACCGTGGCCAGATCGGAGAAGGCCGAGGGCTCGATCGGCCCGGCCTCGCCGCCCAGGGCGAACTCGACGATATGCTCGCCGCCCAGCCGAGCGATCAGGTCGGCCGGAGATCCCAGGGCGATCACCTTGCCCCGGTCGACGATCGCCACCCGGTCGCAAAGTCGCTCGGCTTCGTCCATGTAATGAGTGGTCAGGACCGTGGTCCGGCCCCTGGCCCTCAGGTCGAGGATCACGTCCCAGAGCTGCCGACGCGACTGGGGGTCGAGCCCGGTGGTCGGCTCGTCCAGGAACAGCAATTCGGGGTCCCCCACCAGGGCCACCGCCACCGCCAACCGCTGCTGCTGGCCCCCGGAAAGCTGTTCGACGTAGGAATTCGCCTTCGATTCGAGCGAGACCCGGCCCAGGACGTCGGAGGGCTCCAGGCCGCTCCGGTAGAACCCCCGGAACATCTCGACCAGCTCGCTGAGGGTCGATTTCTCCGGGAAACGGGTCTCCTGAAGAGTGACGCCGATCCGCTCGCGGATCTCGACGGCGTCGGAGCCCCATCGACGCCCCAGGACCTCGACATCGCCCGAAGTCGGCCGGTTGAGGCCCTCCAGGATCTCGACGGTCGTGGTCTTCCCCGCCCCGTTGGGGCCGAGCAGCCCGAAGCACTCGCCGGTCGAGATTTGCAGGTCGAGCCCGTCGACGGCCACGACCGGCCCATCTCGGCCGGGATATTGTTTGTGAAGGCCGGAGACTCGAATGGCCCATTCGCCCATCTATCGTCGTCCCGCGCCGGGCCGGATCGCCCGGACTTGAGTGAAGGTGCCGGTCGAAGGGAATATTCTAGCCAAGTACCCCCGATAAGCCCACCCCGAGCCACCCATCGGAGATCGCGAGTCCTCGGTCTCAAGCCGGGGATGAATCGCTCCGATAGTCCCTTTTAGGCCGCCCCGGTGACCACTCCGCCGAGATTGGCGGGTGGAGTCGCCGGTTGAGGAGCCTCGGGGGATCAGCGGCCCCGAAACCCCGAGGCCAGGAAAGGGAGCCCGATGGATCGACCGAGAAACCGCACGGATGCGGACGAGCGAGGACCGAACGCCGACCCGGCCCGGACCTTTGTCCTGCCGAGCCGACGTACGGCCCTCGATGCCTGTCGGGACGCCCTGACCGTCGGGCCAATCCTCCTGACCGGTGAGGCGGGAATTGGCAAGACCTGGCTCTGGCGGGTGATGGGTTCGGAATCCTCGCCGGCCTGCCGATGGCTGGGGATCGACCTGACGCCCGCTGACGGCACGGCCGATTTTTACCGACTGATCGGGCATCGGTTCGGGCTGCTCGAGTCGGGCTCGCCTCTGACGCGGATCGGCCTGCTCGACTTCCTCGCCGAACGCCAGGTCGACGGCGATCGACCGGTTCTGGTAGTTGACGAGGCCCATAATCTCTCGGCCCCGGTCTGGGAAGAGATCCGGATCCTGATCAATCGGCTGGGCGAAATGGGGGGGTTCGCCGGGCTCATGCTCGTCGGCCAGACCCCGCTGGTTCGTCAGTTCGCGACCCGACCCTTTGCCTCGATCGAGTATCGACTCGCCGCCCGGGTCCATCTCGGACGGATCGATGCCGACGAAGCCCTGGAACTCCTGACCCGGTTCCGTCCCGATCGGATCTGGACTCCCGGAGAGGTCGAGCTCCTCCACCGGGATTCCGGCGGAAATCCGGGCCGATTGCTCCGCAAAGTTGCTACGTCCCGGCTTCCTGGGATGGACGCCCGATCGACGCCCCAACGGGTCGCCGCTCCGGTGAGGTCCGCCGAACTTCCGCCGGATTCACGGAGGCCGCCGATGCTGGTCGGGTCCAGGCCCCCACTGATCGTGGAGGATCACCTGATCGAGGTGGGCTGGTCTCCGGAGGATGATTCCCCCCTGGTTGACGACGAAGAATCAGCGAGCGCGAACGATCCTTCGGAAGTCAAAGAGGATGAGGAAGAGGTCCGCGACCATTACGCGGCCCTCCAGGCCTGGCAAGAGTGGACCGCCAACCAATCGGGTCGGCCTGTCGAGCGCGAGTTTATCGTCCCGGACGACGGGGATGTCGAAGAAGAGCCCGAAGAGTTGGACGTTCCGCCATCGCCGCTGGACGAACGACCCATGGTCCGGGCCGAAGGAGAACAACGATTCGCCCCGTTCGGTCAGCTCTTCACGCGAATGTCTCAGACACTTGAACCCGACTGATCCATCCCGGAACATCCCTCGAAAATTCGGCGAGCGGCGGTCACCCCGATCTGCCTCCGCCTTACGCAAAGAGCAGGTGTCGCCTTCGCCGTTGATTCGGTGCTCCCGAAGTCCCTCTTTTTCCCGAACGAGGGACGCCTACGAACGAGGCGACACCTGCTTTTTTTCAAGTCGATCTCTCCATCGATCGGGTTGGCTTGAAATTGGAGAGAGGCGCTAGTGATTTCCTGGAAGTTTCCCGGTTATCCTGAGATTGAGGCAAAACCTGATTTCCGATAGAACGCCGCTATCGAGCGAGACGCACCCGTCCGCCAGAGGCCGCAATCGGGGAATTTGCCGCCGTGCTCACCATCATGAAAAAAGCTCCGTCAGCCGCGCCCCCCAAACTTCTCGTCTCGCTGGCGACCTACGACGAGGCCACGAACCTCCGTCCGCTGGTCGAGGCGATCCGGGAGCAGGCCCCGCACGCGTCGATCCTGATCATCGACGACAACTCGCCCGACGGGACGGGCGACATTGCCGACGATCTTCGGGCAACGCTGCCCAATATTCACGTCATCCACAGGCCCGGAAAGCTCGGGCTCGGTACGGCGGTCCTGACGGGCATGAAGTTCGCCATCGACCACCAGTTCGATTACTTCCTCAACCTCGACGCCGATTTCAGCCACCCCCCTCGATTCATCCCAGCGATCCTGGCCGGGATGGACGAGAATGACGTGATGATCGGTTCTCGCTACATACCCGGAGGGGGCGTCGAGGGGGATTTCAATCTCAAACGCAAGTTCATGAGCACCGGGATCAACGTCTACGCCCGGCTCTTCCTGGGCCTCCGGACTCGCGACAATAGCGGCTCCTACCGCTGCTACCGGGTCTCGAAGCTCCGCCAGATCGACCTCAACCGGGTCCGGTCTCGCGGCTATTCGTTCATGGAAGAAATCCTCTACTGGTGCCGAACCGTCGGATGCAAGTTCGGCGAGACTCCGATCCTGTTCGAGAACCGACGCTCGGGCTACTCGAAGATCAACGCACGGGAGGCCGTGAAGGCCCTCCAGATCATCTTCGAGCTGGGGTTGAGCCGCGTCTTCGGTCGAACTCGGCTCTCCTGAAACGATGCGAGGCCCGCCGACGAATCTGACCGTCGGCGGGCCTCGGCATGCGCCCCGAGCTGACCCGAATTTAGCCGTGACAATGCGAACGCCCGACGAGTTGCCTGGGCGACCCGTCGGGCGTGTTGTTGGAATCATTCCGATTCGTTCAGGCCGCGTCGAATTCCCGGACGGTCACATAGACTTCCTGGCAGGTCTCGGCGATCTTGTCGCCGAGCCCCTGATGCTTGCTCTCGAGCTGGGCCGAATACATCCCCAGGACCCGGCAGAGGAAGGCGTTCTGGCAGTCGTCGTGCTCCTCGACGAGCTGATGGAGCGAATCCTCGATCTGGTCGGCCAGGTAGAGGAGGAACTGGGCCTGCCCCTTGACCTCGGAGAGCGAACGGACGAGCTCATCGGAGAGGAACGAAGTTCTTGGGGTGGAGATCGGAGGGTCCTCCGGCGGTGCTTCGTGGGATGAGGCCGGGATCGCGGCCGGCTCGCGTCCGATGAGGAAGGCGCTGCCCAGGGGGCCTCGATTGATCGGGTTCATGCCGCGTCTCCGTTGGCTTGATACGGGGCCTGGCCTCCGTTGACGGACGCTTCCAGGGAGTGGCAGAGTTCCCCGACGAGCCTCATGTTCTCGCACTCGACTGCGAGGTTGGAGGCGTGCATCTCGATCAGCTGTTTCAGGAAGATCCGGGTCCCAGGATCGGGCTCACCTTCGAATCGTTCGACGTCGGCGACGGCCGCGCGGACCAGGTAGTCCATGAACTGGAGCTTGCCCCGGATCGAGGTGCAAAGTTTATCCAGTTGGGAGCGGTCGGAGCGATTCGGCGAGGGTGCGATTTGCGACATCCGTTTCCTCTCTTCTCTGATCTGAGCTCTCTGACGCGAGGCGGGTCGCCCGAGGGAACGAATCCCCCCGAGGGGCACCGCCCGGTGAGATAGCGAGGCGCGTCACGCGCTCGAAAGTCGATCGGGAGGGATTCATCCGAGGGAACGATCGCGATCCGAAGCAGGTTAGCGGACCTCGGAGGTTGCCGCAAGCGGGTACGCCCGGCCAGTCCAACCCCCTCGAAGTTCATCGAGATTCTACGACTTCGGGCGACATCGATGACGATCAGCCCGCCGACCAGGCTCGGGATTCCGGTCCGAGTTGACCGTTTTCGGGCTTTGGTCTACGATCCGGCCCGAAGGCGAGGGGACCGGGCAGGATGCTACCGGCGATCCCCAGACTTTCCACAAGACACCCACTCCGCGAGGGGGCACCGATGCCAGGGACGGAACGGTTGGTCATCCTCGGGCTCGATGGCGCGACCTGGTCGACGCTCGACCCGATGCGCGAGCGCGGCTTGATGCCGAATCTCGACTCATTGCTGTCCCGATCGGCTTACGGGACGCTCCGATCATGCATCCCCCCCGTCACCTCGGCCGCCTGGACGACGATGATGACCGGTTGCGGGCCGGCGCGTCATGGCGTCTTCGACCACCGCTTCTACGACGCCGCCGCCGGTCGGCTCAAGGTCAACCACGCCCGGAGAGTCCGGGTCCCGACCTTCTGGCACCAGCTCTCCGATTCGGGCCGATCGGTCGTCAGCCTGAACTTGCCGGTGACCTATCCGCCCCTGCCGGTCCGCGGGATCGTGGTTTCCGGGATGGACGCGCCACACCTCGACGCCGCCCTCTCGGGTGCACCGCACTTCGCCGAGCGGCTCCGCGCCGAGATCCCCGGTTATCATCTCCGGACGATCTGGAAACGTCCGCCTCGCGACCTGGATGAGATGACCGAGAATTCCCGGCAGACCATCGAGGTCTTCGAGGCCGGGGCCGACGCCGGACTCCTGGCCGACCGGTTGAACCCCGAATGGTCGGCGCTCCTGGTCCAGTTCCAGAATCTCGACCCGTTCCAGCATCGGGTCTGGCGTTACCTGAATGTCGACGAGACCGGGATCGAGGACCCACCCTTCAACGCCCAGGCCGATTCGGTGATGACCGGGCTCGACCGGGCCATCGGCCGGCTCTGCGAGCTGGCCTCACGTCGAGGGGCCGGGGTCATGGTGGTCAGCGATCACGGTTTCGGTCCCTGCCTCGGGCGGGTCCACGCGAACCGGATCCTGGTCGACGCCGGGATCGCCCGGATGCCCGGCGTCCGGGGTCGGCTCCGCCGGAGGGCCCGACAGGCCGCCGAACATCTCCGGATCTGGGGGGCCAAGCGGGACGATCCCGGGGCCCGTTCCGCGTCCTTCGAACAGTCGATCGCCGCCCAGTTCCCCTTCGACTGGAAGCGGACCCGGGCCTTCGCCCCTCATCAGGACACGGCGGCGATGGTCTACCTGAACTCCGCCGACCGTCGGCGAGGGGCACCCCTCGTCACGCCGAGGCAGGTGGAGGAAACCCTGGCCGAGACCGTCGCCGCTCTCGAAGGAGCCCGCCATCCCGAGACGGGACGAGCCCTGTTCCCGCATGTCATCTCGACGGCCGAGGCCTACGGGATCGACCCCGCCCGAGAGGGATTCCCCGACCTGATCGCCCCGCCCGACGACCCGTACTGGGTCCGATGCAAGCTCTCCCGGGGGACGGATTGGGTCGAGCCCGACCCGATGATGCCGGGGACCCATCGCCCCGAAGGAGTCATCGCCCTCGAAGCGCCGGGGGTCGTCCCCGGTAGGACCATGCAGGCCAATCTCCGGGACGTCGCCCCTTCCATCCTGTCCCTCTTCGGGCTGCCGATCCCGGAGTATGTCGAGGGTCAGAAGTTTGCTTGCCTCGGGAATCCCGGATGGATCGGCCGGAATCAGAGGAGAGATCCGGCGCATTCCGGAATTGGCGGCCCGCATCTGCCCGGCTTCGAATATACCGAGGAGGAGCAAGCCCTCATCGAGCAGCGTCTGGCGGATCTCGGCTATCTGGAGTAAGGCGCGGTCGGGCGTGATCGCGGCTCAGATCAAGTCGAGCCTTCGACGGGGCTTGCGTGCCCGGCTGCATGCCGAGCAGACTCCGGTGATCACGAACCGGTGGGCAGAGGCTCGGAAGCCATGTTCGAGGCTGATGGCATCGCGAAGCCGGCGGATCTCGTCGTTGCGGAACTCGATGACCTGATTGCATTCAGTGCAATGCATGTGGTCGTGCGAGGGGTATCCGAAGTCGTGCTCGTAGGCGGTCCGGTTGGTCAGCCGGAGTTCTCGGAGCAGGTTCGCTTCGACCAGGAGGCGCAAGGTCCGATAGACCGTCGCCCGGCTCACCTGTCGGCCCGCCGCGCGGAGATCGGCCACCAATTCGTCGGCGTCGAAGTGTTTGTGAGAGTCGAAGATGTGGCGAACCAGGACGCGACGGGGCTCGGTCAACTTCTCGCCGCGGATCTCCAGGAATTCGCGAAACTTGTCTTCCGCGGTCCCCTGGGCGGCGAGCGATTCGAGGGGCACAGGGTCCGCCATGACAGTCCATCCTCGGGGTCGAGAGTCAGCCTGGCTCCTCGGGCCGATCGAGCGACCGAGGAGTATGCCTCAATCAGGAATAATTCTTATTCTACGCACGGTATCGAGATCGGGCTATGGTTCCTAATCCGATCGAAAGCCGGATCAATCCATCAGAGTCGATCCCCGATCTAGTCCGCCATGGGGGCACACCCCCTGAAGTCCCGTTCTCGTTGCGTGAGCGGGACTTCAGGGCGGGTTCGTTGGCTTCGATTTGTCGTAACCAGCCCTGTCGCCAGGGATCAGGGGGTGCTGGTCAAGGGGAGGGGTGGCGAGGTCGAGAGGGGTTGACTTGCCGGGACTGGGTAGGTGGCGTCGGCGGTGGATCCCACCGGAGGAGAGGCCTGGCCGACCTTCCCCTGAAGTTCGTCGAGCACCTTTTGCAGGTGATGGACCGCGTGGTCGCAGCCTTGAGGATTCCCGGAATAAGAAAAGGCGTTGGCCCGGAGTCGCCCGTAGGATCGCTCGTAGGCAACGACGTGCACGGTCTCGATGAAGTCGCCGGCCGGGCCGCCGCAATGCCCCTTGATCCGTCCGAGGTCGCCCGAGGAGATCGCCTCGACGACCGGCCGGAGAGCCTCCGCCGAGACGTGATGGACGCCTTCGCCATCGATGATCGTCCCATCGGCGAAGACCTGGAAGAGCATCCCGAACTGGGTCCCGTTGTCGGATCGCCCCAGCGAGATGCGAGTCACCAGGGGATCAGCCTCGGTGACGGGCTTGTTCACCCGTGGGCGAGGGGTCAACTTCGGTCCGGACATGGCGCCGGGAGGGGTGCTCGGCGGGGTCGAGAGGGCCGGAAGACCGTGCTGATCCGGCACTGATCTCGACATCGACGAGGCGTCCGAAGCGTGATCGTGAGCGGCGTGGGTCGAAGGAGCCGCTCCCGAGCCGAGGCGGAACAGCCGGCCGAATCGACTCGGCTCGTCGCCTCCGATGGCCGCCCCTCCGGTAATCAGTATCGCGACGAGGCACGGGGCGATCATCCTCGCCACCGGGCCTCGAATGGTCTTGTCCAGCATCGCCGACCTCCTTGTCGGATGGTCCAGGGAAGGACCGAGGTCCGCACCACCCCGGGCCGTCGTCACATCATGACAACCCGATAGATTTCCTCAAGGGTGGTCGAACCTTCTAGCACTTTATCGACCGCCGCGTCCTTCAACGTTCGCATTCCCATGTCGGTGGCGACCTGGCGGAGGACGTCCTTGGAAATTTGCTGGAAGATCAGCTCGCGGATCGTGTCGTTCACCTGGAGGATCTCGAAGATCCCCGAACGCCCCAGGTAGCCGGTCTGGAAGCAGGCGGTGCAGCCCTCGCCGCGAGACAGGATCGTGCCGGCCCGCTCGGCCGGATCGAGCCCGAGCATGGCAAGCTGTCGCTCATCGGCCTCGAAACTGACCCGACAATAGGGGCAAACCTTGCGGAGCAGTCTTTGAGAGATGACGGCCAGGAGGGCGTTGGAGAGCAAATACCCGGGGATCTTGAAGTCGTACAGATTGCCCAGGGTGCTCGGGGCGTCGGACGCGTGGATCGTGCTGAGGACCAGGACGCCGGTCAAGGCGGCCCGGATCCCGATGTGCGCGGTCTCGTCGTCGCGAATCTCGCCGATCATGAGGACGTCGGGATCCTGGCGAAGCATTGCCTTGAGCCCCGACCCGAACGACAGGCCGACCTTATGATCGACCTGGATCTGGTTCACGCCCGGGAGCCGCCGCTCGATCGGATCCTCGATCGTCATCAGATTCCGGGTCGGCGAGTTGATCTGGTTGAGGCAAGTGTACAGTGTGGTGGTCTTGCCCGCGCCGACGGGCCCGGCCACCAGAACCGCCCCGTACGGTTTGGAGCAGATCATCGCCAGTTGTTCGGCCTGGGCGGGCTCGAGGCCGAGGAGATTGAATCCGTAATCATCCGAGAGCGCCTCATGGATCCGGACGACGATCTTCTCGCCCAGGACCGTCGGTACGGTGGCCACCCGGAGATCACGCATCTGCCCGCGGTAAAGGTAGCGGATCCGACCATCCTGCGAGTGCCGCCGCTCGACGATATTCAGATCGGCCATCACCTTGATGCGGCTGACCAGCGAGCTGGCGAAGGCCGGCTCCATCTCGAGGACATCGTGGAGCTGACCGTCGATCCGGTAGCGGACCCGGAAATAGGTCTCCTGGGGATCGAAATGGATGTCAGTGGCACGCGACTCGTAGGCCCGGTCGAAGATCTGAGCCACCAGGTCGGGCGAACCGGCCGTGGCGGCGATCTCCTTGAGTTCCTGGCGGATATCGCGTTCACGCTGGGCGAGGTTGGGAGTCGGGGAAGGCGGAGACGTCGGGAGCATCGGCTCGACCGGCTCGGCATCGACGGCGCCTATCCTCCAGGTGCCCGTTGACGAAGGATGTAGGTTGACGGAAGAGGGCGGGGATGTCGTGGAACCGTTGGACCCGAGCAATCCATCGGAATACGCCTGGACCCGCGTAGCCATCTCTCTCAGTTGAACTTCGGTCAACAACTTCAGTCGGAGGATCGCCTGCTGGAGATCCAGGTTGTTGTGAGTCCCATACTGCTGAACTGCCACGAGTTGCTCGGCCGAGAGCAGGCCTTCCTGTACCAGGAGAGTCCCGAGAGCCTGCTCGATCGGCGGGGCGTTTCGGTCTTTTGAGAGGGGCATGGGAAGGGTCTCGGCGAGGGGTCGCGGAGGCCCTCCTCGGTCCCGCCATCGGTCCTCCAGGAACGGAACAATGGATGGAAAACCGGTGACGCCGGGGGGCAATCGACCCGTTTGTCATTGTTCCGAAACGGTCCGGTAGAAGCCAGAAGGCAGGGTCGAAAATGATCGAATGCGAGCAACATGACGAAAGAATAGCCGCGAGCCCGCCTACCGGATGACCTGATCGATCGGGTCACCCGGGGAGCAGGCTCGCGTCCGATGCTCCGATCAGAAGCCGCTGAGTTCGTCCATGAGGCGATCCAGAGCGATCTGGATCTTCTCGGGGGTCTCATAGGTCCCGGCGGCGATCTGCTGCCGGATTTCCTCGACCTTCTCGTGGCGGATCTCGGGGAGTCGGCTGATCCCGTCGAGCATCTGGCCCAGCGGCGAGATCTCCACATGGTCACGGGGCGTGCCCGCGTTCACGGTCTGGCCGGCGTCCACTCCGAACGCGGCAAGGCGAGGATAAATCGGTTGAGGGCCCTGAGCCCCACCAGCGCCGTAGATCTCCATGCGAGCATCCCCCTTCTGCTTGGTGTCGTGGCCCGAGGAAGCCGGTTGGCCGTCGCGGGCGTTGTTCATCGAAGTCCCACGGCGGCCAGGTTGCAGGTTGCCTCCGGCACTCCACCGGAACAAACACCCGCCCGAAGCTCCTCCGAGGGGCCCGAGGCATCCGCCCCGAGCTTCCACACCCTTATCATCGGTCCGGAAGATGGGGCGAATTTAACTTAAAGCCCGAAAATCGGAGACAATCGCCCCGTATTTTTCCGCGGGGTTAATTGGCGGAACCACGCCGGATCCGAGTGGTGCTCGGTCCCTTCATGGCCTCGGTGAGCTGGGCCGACATCTCGTTGAGCCGGCCGGTCACCTCGGAGACCTGTCGGCGGACCAGTTCCATCTCCTGCTTCTGTTGCGGGGTCGCCGGACGAGCCTGCATGACTTCCAGGGTCTTCACGGCATCGTCGAGCTTCTCGCAGCCGACCGAAAAGACTTGCATCGCATCGAAGATCCCCTGGACCCGGATATCCTCGGGCTTCGGCTTGTAGAGCGGGCTGATCACGAACGGATTGGCGTAAATCTTCTGGACCAGCTTGCTGCCCCAGTCCGAGGCATCCTTGAGATTGGATACCGTCCGCTCGATGTCGACCTTGTTCCGGGCGAGCATGGTCATCGCCACATCAGTGATCTGCTTCACATTATAGAGCGCCTGGTCGGCCCGAAGTCGCGTGGTATCGACGTGGTCGATCAGGGCGGAGACCTTCTCCTGGTCGCGAGCCACGACCATCTTGAGGGTGGCCGAGAGGTCGCGAAGGCTGACGATGGTCTGATCGAGGTTCGGCCGATTCTCGGCCAGGAGGCTGTCGACCCTCGCGGTCAGCGTGACGACCTGACCCAGGACCGCCTCGAGCTTCGGCGAAGCCGCGGCGATCTTCCGGGTCAACTCGTCCACGTGACCGACGGCCGACTCGACCACCGGCCGGACGGCGTCGCTGGTGGCCTTGATGCCGTCGGTGGTCTCCTCGACCGCCCCCACGATCCGACGGACCTTCGGGGCCGCCACGTCGACCAACTCGCGGACCTCGCCGATGGTGTGGCTGAGGTGGCTCCGCTCGATCGGCCCGAGCCCGACCTGCTCCAGGATCGGGTCGAACATGGTCGTCTCGACCCCCTGGAGTATCTCGCCGGGAGGCAACGGAGCCGTGGACTGGCCGATCGAGATGATATTCACGCGCGACTGACCGGTCAGGCTCGACTGGATCGTGATCCGGGCATCGGCCTTGAGGCGAGCGGCCAGGTCGTCGGGGACCGCCAGTCGGACCCGAGCCCGGAGGACGCCGTCGACCTCGGCCAGGGTCACCCCGACCACTCGACCCGACTCCACCCCCGCGATCCGGACCTGGGCCCCCGCGCGGAGGCCCTGCCCGTCCCGGAAGTCGACGTCGATCTGACGACGGTGGGTCAGGAACCCGGTCCCGCCCCCGGCCAGGCCGAGCAGGACAACCAGGGCCGCCATCGCCAGGACGACCATCAGGCCGGCCCGGATCTCTCGGCCGGTGGCTCGAACATTCATCGGGATCCCTCCCCCATCGGGAAATCGCGGCACGAGATCAGTCCGGGATGAGCTGCGGTGATCCCTCGTCGGGCCGACTCACGAACACAGGCGGAGGGGTGATCTCCCGGGAGTGATCGAAGCTCGGGGGAGTAACAGCCCGGTTGGATCATCGAAGCCTTCTCCCTCAACCAGTTGGCGGCACCAGGACCGTTGGCCCGAAGGCCGGCCCGGCGTGGTAGACCAGCAGGAACCAGGTGGCGTTGAAGGCGAGGACCGCCAGTCCCGCGAGGTAAGCGGCCCGACAGGCCGCCGAGCAGATCGCCTCGGGTGCGGGGTCGGATCCCGAAGGTCGAGCCACCCCTTCGTGGCAGGCCAGGAGTCCCGCAGCCCCCCCGAAGACGAGCCCCTTCACTACCAGACCCACGACATCGCGGGTCCAGAGCATTTCCAGGAACATGTCGAAGAAGGCCGGGAAGGTCAGCCCCATGATCGATCGAGCGACGGCCCATCCCACGAAGATCCCGATGATCGAGCCCCAGGCCGAGAGGATCGGCCCGGCGATCATGGCCGCCGCCACTCGCGGTGCGACCAGGCGAGCCAGCTCTTCCTGCGGAATGTCCAGGCCCCGGAGTTCGGCCACGTAGCGGGCTGCCACCAGTCCCGCCAGGATGAAACCCACCATCAGCGGGGCAAGGTTCCGGATCAGGCCCACGCCCACAACCGGCCCGATCCCGTCGACGAACGTCGCCCCGAAATAGGCCTGCATCGACAGGAATGAGCCGAGCCCGATGTGGACCAGGGCCACCGAAGGCAGGCCCATCCCGAGCAGCCGGTCGAGCTGTCGGGAAGTCTCGCCCGCGAACGAGGTCGAGGGCCGGACCGAGGACCAGAATGTAGTGGACGCCAGGATCGCCAGCCGACCGAGGTAACCGACCATCCCGAAGGCGGCCGAGAACGGATGAGGAAGCCGGCGATCGAGGGCCGAATCGTTGGCCAAAGTCAGGTCCCTCCCTGGACTCGAGCGCCCCTCCGGCCGATCCTTCGGCCCCGGGCGGGTCGGGTGCTAACTTTAGTCAAACTTTCGTCCTTTGGATAGGCGGCTTGGGCCTGCCGATCCGACCACCACGCCTGCCACCGGCCGATGGCCTGATTCCGCTCCTCGACCGAGGCCCAGGCCACGTAGCCGAAGTCGCGGTGAGTTCGCTTCTTCAACTCCTCGTTGGCCGTCAGGCGGACCACCCGGTCGGGGTCTCCCAGTCGGGCGATCATCGCCGGGATGGCGACCCATTCCGGCTCCTGGTCCTCGAGCCCGACGGCGCGGGCCCGGACGATAGGTGAGGTGTGGATCATGTCGCGAAAGCTCTTCGGGGCCAGGCTGCAACCGGGCCCCGAACTCGCGAGTGACAGGAGAATACCGATCAGCATGGCCCGCTTCACCGCGGGGCCCCCTTCCTTGGAGGTCCGGCCGGTTTCGGTTTCCGACCCTTCGGCACCGGTCCCGTCGCGATCCTTCGCGAGGGGCCCCCCATCGGTGATCGCGGGGGGTGGCCGGGGCGACAATGCCGCCCCGGTCCTTCACCGGGGCCAATTCCTAACGGATCTCGGCCGGTCACGCAACGCCGATCAGGACGCGATCGCCCCGGAGACCCGACGGAAGGAGTCGGCTGCTCGGGCGATGTCGTCTCGGGTCAGATCGAGATGTGTGCAGGCCCGGAGCATCTGGGGGCCGAGGGCAATGACCAGGACGCCCTCGGATCGGAGCCGATCGGCGACCTCCCGGGCCGTCCCGAGCGCCGGGTCGACGCGAATCCAGATCAGATTGGTCTCGACCGTCGGTGATTCGAGCGCGAGCCCGGGCGATTCCTCGATCACCTTCGCCAGAATCCTGGCATTCTCGTGATCCTCGGCCAGTCGGTCGACGTGATGCTCCAGCGCGTGCAGGGCCGCCGCGGCGATCACCCCCACCTGCCGCATCCCGCCGCCCAGGACCTTGCGGAGGCGATGGGCTTCCGCGATCAGGTCGGCCGACCCGGTCAGGGCAGACCCGATGGGGGCTCCCAGTCCCTTCGAAAAACAGATCGAAACCGTGTCGAAGTAGCGAGCCCATTCGGACGCGGAGATCCCGCTGGCCACGACGGCATTCATGAGCCGGGCGCCGTCGAGATGCATGGCCAGGTTGTGGGCCCGGGCCCATCCCGAGATCTCCGCGATCGACGTGATCGGGTGAATCCGGCCTCCCGCCCGATTGTGCGTATTTTCCAGCGAGACCAGGCGAGTCCGGACATAATGAGGATCGTCGATCCGGACCTTGCCCTGGAGGTCGTGCAGGGTCAGCAGGGACTGGGCCGGCTCGACGGTCCTGGTGGTCACCCCCCAGAGCCGCGCGACCCCCCCCCCTTCCCAGACATAGACGTGCGCCGAGGGATCGCAGATCAACTCGTCCCCCGGGTGGGTATGCAAACCCACGGCGATCTGGTTGGCCATCGTGCCCGATGGGACGAAAATCGCGGCCTCTTTCCCGAGCAACTCGGCCGTTTTCTCCTGCAAACGAATGACCGTCGGATCCTCGTTCATCACGTCATCACCGACCACGGCCGAGGCCATCGCCTGCCTCATTTCCGGGGTCGGGCGGGTCACGGTATCGGATCTCATGTCGATCAATGAGGCCATGGAAAGCACCCTGGACGAGTAGATGATTGGATGTATGGAGGGATTCGTGCCATCTTAGGCGGATGCGGGCGTCGATTCCATCATATCCTACCAATTTGAATCCCTACGGAAATGGTCGTTTGTTGGTTTCAGCCGGGCAAACCAAATCACTTGCAAGCATTCCACTTTCGTCAGTTCGAGGAAAAGCGCGGCGATTGATGGACGGGGCGATTAGAATGGAGACGATGATATCAGGTCTGGAGAAGATGGGTCCGATGACAATTTCGACGAAGATCGCCCGGATCGACTACGCCGGCGAGGATGCACGAGAGGCGATTCGAGAACTTCGACGCCAGCTCAGCCCTCGGGGTGACGTGGTCAGCCCGCAGGGACGGGCCCGGACAATCGCCGCATTCGGCGAACCCTTGACTCCGGAGCAGGTCGTGGCCCGGATTTGTGAGGACGTCCGGACCCGCGGCCTCGAAGCAGTCCTAGATTACACTGCGAGGCTCGACCGGGTCGAGCTTGAGCCCTCGGCGGTCCGCGTGCCGGCGGAGGAATTGGCGGAGGCCCACGCCAAGGCCGACCCCGCCTACCTGCGGACGATCCGGAGGGTCCGCGACAACATCCTGGCCTTCCAGTCGGGAATCCTCCATCGCGATGCCACATTCCGCCGAGGTCCCGGGACCGAGCTGAGGCTCCGCTACAGGCCGCTTCGGCGGGTCGGGGTCTGCATCCCGGGCGGTGCGGCGGCCTACCCCTCTTCTCTCCTGATGACGGTCGTCCCCGCCCAGGCGGCCGGGGTCGAACAGATTGCGGTGGTCGTCCCCCCGACCCCTTTCGGCGGCTACAATACCGATCTCCTGGCCGCCTGCCATGCCCTCGGCGTCACCGAGGTCCACCGGATCGGCGGGTCCCAGGCCGTGGCCGCCCTGGCTTATGGAGTCGAGGGGATCGAGCCGGTCGACAAGATCGTCGGGCCGGGCAACCTGTTCGTGGCCCTGGCCAAGCGGCAAGTCTACGGCGAGGTCGATATCGACAGCATCGCCGGCCCCAGCGAGGTCGTCCTGATCGCCGACTGGACCGCCGAGCCTCGCTTCATCGCCTCCGACCTGATCAGCCAGGCCGAGCACTCGCCGGGCGCGTCGATCATGATCACCTGGGAACCCGACCTGATCGACCGGGTCGACGAGGCCCTGGCCGAGCAGCTCGCTCGGCTCAGCCGGGGAGACCTCGCCCGGGATAGCCTGGAACGATTCGGCGCTTTGATCCTCGTGAGAGACGAGGACGAGGCGATCACCCTGACCAACCAGATCGCCCCCGAACACCTCCACGTCTCGACCTCCGACCCCGATCGCCTGGCCGAGCGCCTGACCAACGCCGGGGCGATCTTCCTCGGGCACGAAACACCCGTCGCCGTGGGCGATTACGCCGCCGGGCCATCGCACGTCCTGCCCACCGGGGGGACGGCCCGATGGGCCTCGGGCCTCTCGGCCAACGACTTCCTCAAGCGGACCAGCCTGATCTGGGTCGATCGTCAGGGCCTGGCGAACCTCGCGCCCGACATCCGCTGTCTGGCCGACAAGGAAGGGCTCTCGGCCCACCGGTACAGCGTGGATATCAGGCTCGAAGATCCCGAAGTCGGCGAGTGAGGGAGGAACCATGACCTTCACTGAAAATATCGACATTCATGAGTTCGCCGAGTTGGATTATCGGGGAAGGCTCCGCGCCCGCCGACTGGTCCTCGTTGTGGTCGTGTTGTTCCTGGGCGTTGCCCCGTTCGCCTGGAAGGCCGCCGTACAACTGGCCACTTCCGCGTGGCTGCAGTTGAACCATTATCATGTGGCATGGGTGATCGACCGCGAGACCTGGCGACGCGGCGGGGTGACGACAGTCAGGGCCGTGCTCGCTTTTGACCCATTCGGCCACCCGGACCTGACGCATCTAACCCGTCTCCATAATCTGGAAGAACTGGACCTTTCGCAGGTGATGGGCCTGGCCGACGACGATTTGCCCATGCTGGCCGAGTTGATCGATCTCCAATCGCTCGACCTCAATCGGAGCCACTTGCAGTACAGATATCCGACGGACAAGGGCGGCCTGACCGACGTCACCCTGGCACGAATCGGGACGCTGACCGACCTCCGTGAGCTCGATCTGGGGGGCCAGAAGTTCGGCGACCAAGGCCTGGCTAGCCTGAAGCGACTTACGAAGTTGGAGTCACTGAACCTCCAGGGAACCGCGATCACGGACGCCGGGCTGGAGGCCCTCAAAGGGCTCCCGAAGCTCCGTTATCTCGACCTTGGAGGGACGAAAATTACGCAGGCGGGCATACTGGCCTTCGAAGCCACCAGGCCGGGCGTCGTGATCGAGGCCGACCCCTTCCCTCTCTAGTCCCTTGAAATATCGACCCTCCCCGAGCCGACCGATGAACGCTGACCTCCGACCCGCCCGCCTCGAAGACTCCGAGACCATCGCGGCCATGGTTCGCGAGCTGGCCGTTTATGAAAAGCTGGAGGGTCACGCCAGGGCGACCGGCGAGGATCTGGCTCGTCACCTCTTCGGCGACCGACCCTCGGCCGAGGTCATCCTGGCCGAAGTGGAAGGCGAGCCGGTCGGATTCTCCCTCTTCTTCCCGACCTTCTCGACTTTCCGGGGACAGGCCGGGATCTACATCGAAGACATCTTCGTCCGGCCCGAGTACCGCAACCAGGGGATCGGCAAGGCCTTGCTGGCACGCGTCGCGCGGATCGCCGTGGATCGAGATTGCGGTCGGGTCGAATGGTCGGTCCTGAATTGGAACGCCCCCTCCATCGCCTTTTATCAAGCCCAGGGAGCCGTGCCGATGGACGAATGGACCGTCTACCGGCTCGATGAATCGGCCCTCCTCAGCCTGGCCCGGAAGGATTGATCCGAGACCCCTTCGGCTCATCCAGGTTTTCTCCCCATCGGATTTTCTCTCCCTCCGACCCGGGCGTCCTCCACGTCCTGGCGGATCAAACAATTCAGGTTCGATTTCATGGGCCGTTTCTTCCTCGATCACATCGACCGGATGGCCGGGTATGTCCCGGGCGAGCAGCCCCGAGACGGCGGCTTCATCAAGCTCAATACGAACGAGAATCCGTACCCGCCCTCCCCCAGAGTGGCCCAGGCCATCGCGGGCGTCCTGAACGATCGGCTCCGGCTCTATCCCGACCCGGTCGGCTCGGCATTCCGCAAGATGGCCGCCGAGCTTCACGGGGTCGAACCGGGGATGATTCTCGCGGGCAACGGCTCGGACGACCTCCTCACGATCCTGACCCGGGCCTTCGTCGGGCCGGGCGACATCATGGCCTATCCGACCCCGAGCTACATCCTCTACAAGACCCTGGCCGAGATCCAGGATGCCCGGACTGTCGAAGTCCCCTTCGAAGCCGACTGGACCCTCGACCCCTCGAAGTTCGAGCGGGTTGGGGCCAGGCTCGCCCTGATCGCCAACCCGAATAGTCCTTCGGGGACCGTCATCTCGCCGGAAAAGCTCGGGGAGATCGCCGGGCGGCTGGACTGCCCGCTAGTGGTCGATGAGGCCTATGTCAACTTCGCCCAATCCGACGCCATCGGCCTGGTCGCCCGGCATCCGAACGTGATCGTCCTGCGGACCTTGAGCAAGGGCTACAGCCTGGCCGGGCTCCGGGTCGGCTACCTGATCGCTCGACCCGAGATCGTGGCGGGCCTGATCAAGGTCAAGGATTCATACAACTGCGACTCATTGAGCCTGGTCGGAGCGACCGCCGCCCTCGAAGATCAATCCTACCTGGCGGAGACGACCGCCAGGATCCAGGCCACTCGGAGTCGGCTTGCCGGGGCGATGAGAGACCGAGGGTATCTCGTCCCCGAGAGCCGGGCGAATTTCGTCTGGTGCACCGGAGGCCCTCCCGCCGTCGAGACTTACGAGGCGCTGAAGGCCCGCAAGATCCTGGTCCGCCTGATGCGTTATTCGGGATTCGCCGACGGCCTCCGGATCACCGTGGGGACCGACGAGGAGATCGACCGGCTCCTGGAGTGCTTCCCCGGCTGATCGTCCGAGCCCCCCTGCCCTCCGGCCGAGTTCCGTGGCGGTCCTGGCCCGGTCCTGATAGGATCTTGCCGAAAGGAGCCGAGACGTGGCCGAACGCATCGCCGAGATCGTCCGAAAGACCGCAGAGACTGACATCCACCTTCGCCTGGACCTCGACGGCTCCGGCCGGTCGAAGGTGGCCTCGGGCGTGGGCTTCCTCGACCACATGCTCGAGCTGTTCGCCAGGCATTCCTTGATGGACCTGGAGGTCGCCTGCACCGGCGACGTCCACGTCGATTTCCACCACACGACCGAGGATATCGGGATCTGCCTCGGTCAGGCGATCGACCGGGCTCTCGGGAACCGGGCGGGGATCGCCCGATACGGCCATTCGATCCTCCCCATGGACGAGACCCTGGTGACCTGCGCCGTCGACCTTGGCGGCCGACCCTACTGGGCCTGGCAAGCCCCGATGCCCAGCCCGAAGATCGGCGACTTCGACAGCGAACTGGTGGCCGACTTCTGGCAGGCCGTCGCGACCCAGGGCCGGATGAATCTCCACGTCCTGCTCCATTACGGGCGGAACACCCACCACGTCAGCGAGGCGATCTTCAAGGGCCTGGCCCGCTCGCTCCGGGACGCGACCGAACGCGACCCCCGGCGTCTGGGCGTCCCCTCGACCAAGGGCTCGCTCTGAAACCCGGCCCGACCTCGGACCCACCCGAGCCCTCCGATGACCCCACCCAGTTCCCACCGCCGCAGCCTCCTGCTCAACCTGATCCTGGTCCTGGTGGCCTTCGGCCTCCTGGCGCTGGTGGTCTCCTCGAATCGCGAGAAGATCGCCGAGGTCTTCCGGAAGCCGGTCGACTATCGGCTCTTCGGGCTAGGGCTTCTGATCTATCTCTCGGCCTTGATGCTGAGCTTCGTCCGTTGGCACCAGCTCGTCCGGGCCCAAGGCCTGATCTTCTCGCTCCGGGACGCCATCCGGCTCGGATTCATCGGCAACGTCTTCAACCTGGTAATCCCGGGAGCGGTCGGAGGGGACGTGATCAAGGCGGCGTTTCTCTGCCGGATGCAACCGGAGAAGAAACCCCAGGCGGTCGCCTCGATGGTCCTCGACCGTCTCCTCGGGCTCCTGGGACTCTTCATCCTGGCCGCGGTGGCCGGGGCCTTCGCCTGGCCATCGGCTGAACTTCCCGTCCTGGCGGAGAGTTCGGGCGACTTGGTTCCCCCTTCCAGCCGGCAACTCAGGATCCTGATCGGCCTGGTCTGGTTCGCGGTGGCCTCCGGCCTGATTGGCCTGGGGGTGGTCTTCTCGCCCTCGCTCTACCGGCCCCTGAACCGGCTGGTCGCGGGCCGGGGGAAGCTCGAACGGATCGTCCGCGAACTTGAAGCGATCGGGCTGGCTTATCGGCAGAGACTCGGGGTGGTTGTCGGGATGCTAGGAGCGGCGATCCTGGGACATTCGCTCTTCGTTGTCGCCTTCTACTCGGCCAGCAAGGCCCTTTTCTCCGACCTGCCCACCCTGGGACAGCACTTCTTGCTGGTCCCGCTGGCACTCTTCACCACCGCGATTCCGCTCCCCTTCGGGGCCCTGGGTCTCTCCGAAGGGATCAGCGGCCAGCTCTTCCTGATGGTCCGGCATACCGAAGGGGCGATCGCCATGATGGCGTTCCGGATCCTGATGTATGGGAACGGGGCGATCAGCGCACTCGTCTATCTGGCAAATCTCCGACAGGTCCGGACGATCGCCAAGGAGGCCGAGCCGATCTTCGAAGAGGCGATCGAGGCCACGATCGTCGAACCTACCGCCAGGACCGAGGCGAAACGAGGCGAAACCTTCAACGGATGAGGGTTCGTTCACGAGGCTACTTCTTGTCGCCCTCGGCCTTGGCTTCGTTCGGGCCTTCGAGCTTCTCGATTCGCCGAAATCCCGCCCCCGGCTCAAACGCAAAAACTTTAGCCGCAGGGGCTTCGGTCGAAACCTTTCCCGCTGTCCAGCGAAGCGACTCGATGTGAGTATCGCCGCCCGCGATCGAACTTCGGGTCGCGTCCCCTTCGACCACGAGGTCGATGAACGCCAGGAGGCCGGACTTCGGGTCGATCAGGAACCTCCAGTCGTGGTTGTCCGACTCGTCGAGTCGCAGGACTCGATAGGCGATCCCTCCGACCTCCTGATCGATCTCGACCCGGATGTTCGGCGTGAAGTCCTGGATCAGACGTTCCGGCTCGTCGCCAACGACCAGATTGAGGACGTGGAGTAGAGGCAGCCCCTCGACGTTCCCGAACTCGATCGACCCGAGCGGACCACCTCGAAGCGACGACTCGGTGAACTTCGAGGGGACCGGCACCGTCTGGAACGACTTCAGCGGAACGACGATCGAAGTCAAGCTCGTCCCGTCGCTCACGACCCGGACGAAGTCGGTCCGGACGTCGAGCCGATTCGGTCGAGCGAACGCCACGCTAGCCTTCCGCGATTGCGTGAGAGCCCGATCCCCCACCTTCACCACCAGGGCCACTTCCCCCTGATCGGCATAGGCCGGCAAGGCCCGATAGGCGGCGATCAGAGCATCGAGGCGGCTCCGGGCCTCGGGAGAGATGGCGGGCGAGCCCGGCTCATCGGCCATCGAGGGCAAGGCCAGGAGAAGCCAACTCAGGGTCACGGCAACGGCGAGACGCTTCATGGAGTGAGTCCTGACGATACGAGGCTGAAGGCCGACACGCTCGTTTGTACCCAATGGACCGGCGATGCTCCAGTCGATCATCATCGCCCGGGGAGGCCGATTCGGAGTTGCCCGGGAAAAAACGAACCCAACGCGATCCTCGAGCACCTCCGGAAAAAACGAACCCAACGAAGATCGATCTCCGGTCCAGGCCGAACCATTCCGATCCCGTTCAATATCATCGATTCGGCCGATCTCTAGCAGACTTTCCGATCGACCATCACAAATTTAATCCCTTGTCTCCGAGTTCGGCCCGACGCAAAATGAGTCCATGAAACGATACTCGCGCAGACCGACCATCCCGAAATTCATGCGGATCGCGGCCAGCCTCGGAATCGTCTTCGCGATTCTCGGGGCTCAGGAACCCTCGACCCCCAAAGTTGACCGGGCCGAATCCGACTCGATCGTCGCAGAACTGGTCGAAGCCCACAATAAAGAGCGGGCCAAGGAGGACCTCCCGCCGCTCAAGTCAAATCCCAAGTTGAACGAGGTAGCCCTGGCCCATGCCCGGGATATGGCCGAACGCGAGGTCATGAGTCACGAAGGCGCCGATGGTTCGACCTCGGCTCAAAGGATCGCGCGGAGCGGTTATCACTACCTGACGGCGGGGGAGAACGTCGCGGAGGGTTATCGGGACGTTCCCGCGGTGATCCAGGGCTGGATGGACAGCCCGCCCCACCGCAAGAATGTGATGGGAGATTTCTCGGAGATCGGGCTCGCTCGGGTCGAGTCGAAGAATGGCAAACCCTACTGGGCCGCCGAGTTCGGCAAGCCGATGCCGAAACTCGACCCGGCCGAGGCGGCGAAATCCCTGATCCTGGGGATCAACAAGGAGCGAGCGGACGAAATGCTCGGCGAACTCGTCGAGGATCGCAGGCTGGCGCAGGCCGCCCAGGCTGTGGCGGTTGATCTGGCCGAGAACAAGGAGAAGCCGACCACGCCGTCGGCCTTCGAAAAGATTGATGGCAAGTTCTACAAGCAACTCGCCATGACCACTTCGGGCGGTCAGCCGGACGCCGAAGTCCTGCTCAAGAGCCTCATGGAGAACCCCGACTATAAGGCCCAGATCATCGGGAACTATTCTCGGATCGGGGTGGGATACGCCCCCGACCCGGATGGGATCCCTCGATGGACCGTGATCCTCGGCCTTCCCTCGAATCGTTGAGTATACCGGATCAATCGGAGTAATATGCCCAGGGAATCCTGGGGAAGACGCCGAGGTTGAATCCTTGACGATCCTGCGGGCCGCCATCGGGTCCCATCGGTGCCGAGGGGAGATTGCCCAGGGGTGGGCCGTTGGTGTAACCCGGGACCGGACCGGCTCCGATGCCGAGCTGATCCATCCTCGCCCAGTAAGCCGAAGAACTCGTACTTCCAGTGTTCAGGGCGTATGCCCAGGGGCGTCTCCCCCAGGACTTGCCATGAAGGGGCACCGGCGAATTTGCAATCTGCCGCGATGCCCAGGACGGAACGACCTTTCCGTTGGGAGTGACCATCTTCGCCGGATCGGGCACTCCGGGAGTGGGCGGAACCTGCTGATCTCGCGATTTTTTACGATGACGCCACCCCCCTGCCCCGGCAGGATCGGCGATCAGTATCAGGAAGAGCAAGGCGAGTCCGAGTCGACGCATGGTGGAAGTCCCCGGTCGCCCGGGGAGGATTCGGGCTCGTCTCCGAACCCTCCCGGACTCTCCAGGATATCACCCGGATCCGTTGGGGGCGGCCACGACGATCGAACCGGGCAGGACGTGGCCCATCCGATCGCGCTTGGCGTCAAGATAGGCGCGGCGATCGTTGTGCTCGGGGGCGATGATCGGGACCTGTTCGACGACCTCGAGCCCGTGACCGTGATAGACGAAGGCGTCGGTCTTCTTCGGGTTGTTGGTCAGGAGCCGGACCTTGCCGAGCCCGAGATCCTGGAGGATCTGCATCCCCACGCCGTAATCCCGAGGGTCGGCCCGGTAGCCGAGGGCCAGGTTGGCGTCGACGGTGTCCATCCCCTGATCTTGCAGGTTGTAGGCGCGTATCTTCTCGATCAGGCCGATCCCTCGCCCCTCCTGGGGGAGATAGATCAAGGCCCCGACGCCTTCGTCGCCGATCGCCTGGAGGGCCAGGTGGAGTTGATCGCCGCAGTCGCACCGGAGCGAGTCCAGGAGGTCGCCGGTGAAGCAGGAGGAGTGGATCCGGACCAGGGGGGCGGCGGCCGTCTTCAGGTCGCCGAAGACGATCGCGACCGGCTCATTCCCCGGCTCATGCTCGACCTTGTAGCCCACGATCTTCCCTCGACCATAGCGAGTCGGCAGCTCGGCCTCGGCGACCCGGTGGACCAGCTTCTCGCGACGCCGCCGGTAGCCGATCAGCATCTCGATCGAGACGATCGGAAGGTTGAAGGTCGTGGCGATCTCATGGAGCCTCTCGCGGCTGGCCACGCGGATCCCGTCAAGGATCTCGATCAGGACCCCGGCCGGCTGGAGCCCCGCGAGCCGGGCCAGGTCGACCGTGGCCTCGGTATGACCGGCCCTCCGGAGGACGCCCCCTTCCATCGCCACGAGCGGGAAGAGGTGGCCGGGACGGACCAGATCGACGGGGCGGGTGTTGGGATCGATAATCGACCGGATGGTCGTGGCCCGCTCCTCGGCGCTGATGCCGGTCCGGCAAGAGGCGTGGTCGACCGGGACGGTGAACGGGGTCCGATGGGGGGCCGTGTTGGTCTCGACCATCGGGTGGAGTTCGAGACGACGGGCCAGCTCGGGCATGATTGGCATGCAGAGCTGACCCCGCCCGTGAGTGATCATGAAGTCGATCGTCTCGGGGGTCGCCCGCTCGGCCGCGACCACGAAGTCGCCCTCGTTCTCGCGCTGTTCGTCGTCGACGACGATCACCACGCGTCCCCCAGCGATCGCCTCCAGAGCATCCTCGATCTTGGAGAATTCGTAAGCCATCGGGTCCACATCCGGCTCGGAGAAATCGTTCGGGGCCTCACCGCTCGGGCACCCCGCCCCTATTCTAGACGGCCAGCCGCGTCGGGTCGCGTCTGCGGGGGGGAATTGGGCCGAAATACATGAGCCAATGCTCAGGTCAGGCCGACCGTTTACATTCGTCAAACCGCTATTTTTTCAGGGATTGAGCCCGATCATTACGGATTCGGGGGTGACGATGGCTCGGATCGACGATTTCGAATTTAAATCGGGCCGGAGTCGGCCATGCCGCCCTTGACCGGGCAGGCCACAACCCTATGATGAACCATGGAACGGGCGACGCCATGCCCTGGTCGATCCGGTCCGAAGACATTCCTTGTGCTGCGATGCGTGCTCCCGTCCGGCCCTGAGGTTTCGACGCCTCATGAAGCGGCTTGACAAACATTCACATTAACTCGTTTTTGGAAGTGGCAAGATGGCTCTCCATCGGTTGGCGCTCGCGGTCCCCTGTGTCGGCCCGGACCCGTCTCCAGCAAGCTTGGGGCTCATGGCGGGACTGGCCTCGCTCCGTTGGCGAGTCCAGCATTTCCGATCGAGAGCCTGTCCGCTCCGGACCGAGACCATTGCCCAGGCGACCGGCCTACCCGGTCGACACCTCGATGCCTGGCTGATGCCTCCCAGTGTCTGTCGGCGCCTCTTCGCCCGGGGGGCTCGCGATGCCGACCTTTCGGTCGTCGAAGGGACGCTGGAAGAACCGACCGCGACCTTGAGCTGCGAGCATCACGACCGGCCCGGAGGACTCGAACCCATCGCCCGGGCTCTCGATCTCCCGACTGTGGCCCTGATCTCCTGCCCGAGATGGGACAGCCTCCACCTGCCCAATCTGGGCGAGGGGATCGACGCGATCCTGATCGACGGGCTGGAAATTCCCGAGGATTTCCCGAGGATCGCCGCAGCGATCCACTACTTCCTGAAGAAGCCGGTGATCGGTGCCATCGAGGCTCTCCCGGAAACCCGCCTGGCCCTGGCGAATTCGGCCAAGCTCGGACCGGTGGAGGAAGCTCTTTTCTGGCCCCTGGCCGAAAGCTTCCGGCGATTCGTCGACCTACCCGCCCTGAGGGCTCTCTCCCGGAGCCGCCCCTTCCCGTTCGACAATCCCTTCGAACCCGAGCCCGACGGTTCTGCCTTGTTCCGGGTCGCTTACGCGCAGGATGAGGCCTTCGGAGGATACTTCCCGGACACCCTGGAGACGCTCGAAGCCCTCGGGGCCGATCTGGTCGAGTTCTCGCCGCTCCGGAGCGAGGCCCTCCCAGAAGGTGCCGACCTGGTCATGATCGGCTGCGGGATGCCCGACCTCCACGCCGAAGCCCTGTCTTCGAATCTCAGCCTGATCAATGCCATCCGCTCTCACGTTTACCGAGGCCGGCGCATCTATTCCGAAGGTGGTGGCACGGCCTATCTGGGCCGCTCGATGCAAGTCGGCGGTCGCGAGTTTCCCGGGGTTGGCATCTTGCCGATCGACGCGATTCAGAGGCCCGACCCCACCCCTCCCGAGCCGGTGACCTGCACCATCCGATGCGACACCTGGCTCGCTCCCAGGGGGACCGAGGTTCAGGGCTACCACTCGCGTCGCTGGGATCTCAAGCCGACCTCCGAGCTCTGTCACTGCGAAGCTGGGTTCGGTCAGCTTTCCGACGTGGGCGATTTCTACTATCACCATCATGCCGTCGGGAGCCTGATGCATCTCCACCTGGCCGCCCTCCCGCAAGTGGTTGCCGCTTTCGCCGGGCCTCATCGGCCATCACTGACCTTGAGACAGGCGAACCATTGACTCGGTTCGGGGGATCCTGACCCGATCCCCCACCCGATCCGAGCGTCAGACATCCTCCTCGTTCGGCACCTTCGAAGGGTCGCGGTAGGGGTCGGGCTGAGGGATCTCGGGGATCTTGACCTCCAGGCTCGCGGCCAGCTCCACCAACTTTGACCAGAGGCCGGCGTCGATCGGGATCCCTTCGACCGATCGGTATTCGAGCGTCATCCGCTCGGGATCTCCAGGCAGAAGAATCGCGGCGACCCCTTTCGCCCGGGGCGTGGCCCGGACGTAGCTGGCCAGGCCGCTCGACTGACCGATCAGGGCTTCAAGGCCGGCGAACTTTTCGGGATCGAGGACGAGGAAT
The DNA here is from genome assembly GCF_051175385.1 of Tundrisphaera lichenicola. Taxonomy (GTDB): domain Bacteria; phylum Planctomycetota; class Planctomycetia; order Isosphaerales; family Isosphaeraceae; genus Tundrisphaera; species Tundrisphaera lichenicola. The sequence goes on from NZ_CP195106.1 coordinate 2,190,943, forward strand.
ACGACGTTATTCCCCTTGGCCGCAGCCGCGCCGGAGTGGCTCGACTTCCCGCCGGTCAGTCCGCCTGAGAGCATGTCCAGGACCAGGCCGAGGCCGAACCCCTTGTAGGCCTGGGTCCCACCCATGGGCAGGATCGTACCAAGCGGCGGTTCATAGAGGACCGAAGGATCGGTGGTCGGATGACCCTGGGCGTCGAGTAGCCAACCCTCGGGGACTGGCTTCTTGTCCTGGAAGTAATGGACACGGACCTTCCCCTCGGCCGCGACGCTCGTCCCGAAGTCGAGGACCACGGGATCGGAATTGGTCGGGACCGACGCGCAGAGCGGGTTGGTACCGATCCTTCCTTCCGTTCCACCGGGAGGGGCGACCCGCTGCCCAGCTCCGTTGTTGTTCACCGTGGCGATCAGGATCAGGCCCTCGTCGGCGGCCCGCTCGGCATACTCACCCAATCGACCGATGTGGCCGAAATTCCGGCCGGTCCCGGCGGCCAGCCCGAGTTCCCGGGCTCGGGGGATCACCAGATCGAGCAATCGGTGCGCCTGGACCTGGCCGAGTCCCCACTGTCCGTCCGTCACGACCACGCCCGGCGACTCGCTGTCGATGGCCAGTTCAACCCCGACCTGATAGTCACCCTTCCGGAGGAAGTCGACATACTGGGGTATCCGGAGCATTCCGTGCGAGTCGTGTCCTCGCAGGTTGGCCCCGATCAGGTTCTTCGCCACGATCGAGGCGTCGGACTCGGGGACTCCCACGGCATTGAAGATTCGGGTCGTAAACTTCAGCAGGGGCGTGGCGTGGAGGTTCGGCAAGGGTTCGGTCTCCGGGTCGGTACGATCGAGGAAATCGATCTTACGCAACGCCCGGGCGTTTGCAATCCGCCGCCTTCGCGGGTCGAATAAGGACCGCCCGAACACTCCGGCCTTGCGCAATCCTCACCGAAGGGATCGTCCCATGTCGCACCGAGTCGAGACCAAGGACCACGGCGGTCGGACCGTCTATACCCTCCGAGACGAGTCGAGCGGGGCCTCGGCCTCGATTCTGCCGTCCTACGGGTTCAACCTCTTCGACCTCCGATTGCCGGCCGGTGGGGAGGTCCGCCAGATCATCGTGGCGGCCGACGACTTCGCGTCCAATCCGACCAGCCCCGGGCGGAACGGAACTCCCATCCTGTTTCCATTCCCGAACCGGATCAGGGATGGGAAATACTCGTTCGGCGGGAAGTCTTACGAGCTCCCGCTGGGCGGGAAGCCTCACACGATTCACGGTTTCGCGATCGCGGCAGACTGGACGGTTGTCGAACAAGGAGCCTCGGAGAACGAATCCTTCCTGGTCGGCCGATTTCACCTGACGGAGGATGCGCCGGAGATGCGGCCGAACTGGCCCGCCGATGCTGTGCTCGAAGTTCGCTACGCCCTTTCGGGTCGAAAGCTGACGATGACGATCACCGTCACGAATCCGACGGACCAGGAATTACCCTACGGCTTCGGTATCCACCCCTACTTCCGAATCCCCTTCGCCTCTAAGGATCCGAAGTACGGGAAGGTGGTGATTCCGGCCTCGGAATACTGGCCGATTGACGGGAATCTACCGACCGGTGAACGCAGCCCGGTCGACGCCCGGCTCGACTATCGGGAAGGACAGTCGATGGCGGGCCAGAAGCTCGACGACGTCCTCACTGGCGTCATTTTTCAGGGGGATCATTGCGTCTGCCGGCTGATCGATGAGGAACTCGGAGCCGAGTTCCGGCTGGGGTTCGACCGTCATTTCCGTGAGATCGTCGTTTTCACCCCCCCCTTCGGCGAGGGGACCCTGATCGCGGTGGAGCCCTATACGCAGACGACCGACGCGATCAATCTTCAGGCGCGGGGTGTCGATGCGGGACTGAGGGTCCTGGGGCACGGTAAGTCGGAGTCGATGGTCATCACGATGGAGTCGGCGGGCTGAGTCGGATCGGTTTTCACGAAGGTTTCCGAGGGATCGGCATGGCCTCGAGTGGTACTCAGGCTTATCATAGTCTTGTCGAATACCAGCCGCAGGAGGCGCGGCTGGACAATTCCTAACCCAGACGCCTTTACTCGGGAAATCGGCCATGGATTCGCCCGGAGTCGACCAATCGCCCCACTTCCAGGGGCTTCGGATCGACCTGCTGCGGCGGGCGATCGAGATTTATCTCCAGATCGCCTACGGGGACGCCGAACCTCCCACTTCGGTCCGGAGGAGGCTGGTGTGGGAGCCCGGAATCGATCCCTCCACCTTGCTTTCGGGCCCGCCCTTCGAGCGAGTCGGGAAGATCCCGAGTGAGCAACCGATCTATGCTCTCCGATTAGGCAACGCGCGTTACCCGCACATGAAACTCCAGATCCAGGCGTGGGATTGCCCAGACGGCTTCTTGCTCTCAGTGAACACGCATGACCATGTGCTGGCCATCGACCCCTCGGCCCCGGATGCCGAGGCTTTCATGGCCCTTCAGGCCGAGAATCAGCGGCTCAAGGTACAGATCGAACAGTCCTGGGATGAGTCGGGCTTGCCCACCTTCCCCCGCTACCTCAGGAATTACCTGAGTCAGCAGACCGAAGGGACCACCCCGATCCTGCCACCCGGCGATTAAGGACCGATGACTCGCGACTCGACCCGACTTGCGGATCGGTCGACTTCTGAGTCCAATTCGCCCTTAGGTACCTCAGCGAGATTGCGTGGGAGAGTCACGGAAAAGGTCGATCCGAAGCCCGGTGCGGTTTCGACTTCCGCGGCTCCTCCGTGGAGCTCGACGTAGGTCTTGACCAAGCAGAGTCCCAGTCCCATCCCTCGTTTGCCGAACTGGTAATCACCCGAAGAATGATGCAACGTATCGTTCCCGGTGAAGAAGGGCTCGAAGAGGTGCGAGCAATCTCCGGGATCGATCCCCGCGCCCTGGTCCTTGACCCGGATCAGGACCCGGTCGGACTCGACGGGCCGGGCCTCGATCGAGATCGTCCCCGCATCGGGCGTGAACTTGATGGCGTTGACGATCAGGTTGGTCAGGATCTCGAAGATCTTCGTTCTGTCGACGCTGGCCGAACCCAGGAATGGATCGATCTCGAATTGGATCTCCTGGTTTCTGGCTTCCAGGAATGGCCGAAGCTGGTCTACGGCCTGACGGATCAGAGGGGCGAGTTCGACGATTTCGTAATTGAGGGTGGGTGCCAGCCGATTGGCCTTGAGGAGCTTGAGCATCCGATCGACGGTCGAGGCTAGCCGAGTCCCCGCGACGTGGATCCTCTCGACCCAGGTTCGCTCCGCGGGAGAGGCGCAGTCGGACTGGGTCAATTTCCAGAGTTCGGTCAGACCCAGGACCACGGTTACCGGCGTATTCAGCTCGTGGCTGATCACCTCCATGAATTTACCCTTGAGCCGATTGGCCTCGACCAGTTGGGCATTGCTCGCCTTGAGCTCGAGGAGCAATCGGTTCTTCTCGGCGATCAGTTTGTGCCGTTCGACGGCCTGATGTAGGATCGCGGCCAGTTCATCGGCGTCCCAGGGCTTGGTCACGTAGCGAAAGACGTGACCCCGATTGATGGCGTCGATCACGGCCTTGATATCGGCGTAGCCCGTGATGAGGAGTCGGGTTGCGTCCGGATGAAGGCCGCTGGCGGCCTCCAGGAATCGGACACCGCTCATCTCGGGCATCCGCTGATCGGACATGATCACGTCGACCTCGGTCTCTCGACTCAAGGCCGAGAGGGCCTCGGTCGGCCGCTCGAAGGTCAAGACGCGGTATTCCAGCCGGAACAGGTCGTGCAGCGATCGGAGCACTTCCGGCTCATCGTCGACCACAACGAACGTCGGACGGTGGACTTTCATTCGCGGCGTGACCTCGACAAGGCTCATCGCACGTCCGGCCCATCGGGCTGGAAGCGTTTGATCAGCGTGACCTCGTTGCCGGTCTCGTTGTGCCGCATTTCATCGACCATCCCGTTGGTGATCAACAGGCCGAAGCCCCCCTCGCGGAGGCCCAACTTCTCGCGAACTCCCATGTGTGCGATCGGATCATCGGCCGAGGCGGCATGAGCCAATTTCGACTTGTCGAACCCTTGGCCTTGATCCCGGATCACGATCTCGACCCGGTCGGAATGGATCCGATAAGTGATGTCGACCAACTGTTCGGACCGGTGGCGATTGCCCCACTCGATCGCGTTCTGGCACATTTCGAGGAGGGCTTGCCTGAGGCTGAGGACTTGCTCGTGGGTGAAGGGGATCGCCAGCGTGACGCTCATCAAGAATTCGTTGACTTCCTTGAGGAAGGCCACTTCGCTGTTCATCTGGACGTGGATCTCGCCCCGAATTCGGCCCTCGACCATCCGTTCCCGCCAGGCCCGGGCCTCGGCGATCGCCTCGAAAAGTTCCTCGGCGCCGTACGGCTTGGAGACGTAGGCATTGGCACCAACTCGATAGCCCCTCCGACGATTCAGGGCGTCGCCCAGGGCCGTCAGCATCACCACCGGGGTGAGCATCGTCTCGCGATCCGACCGAAGATCGCGGCAGACGTCGAATCCGGTCGTGTCGGGCAGCATCAGGTCGAGCAGGACCACGTCCGGCTTGAGCGACCGGGCCATCGATAGCCCAACCGTGCCGGTCGAGGCGATGTCGGAATCGAAGTTTCGGTAGCGGAGCAACCGGGCCGCCATCTCGGCCTGGTCGGGGTCATCCTCGACGATCAATGCCGTGGGCATCGACGACTCTCCGCTCGGGCGAGGTCAATCCTGGCCCTTGAAATCGACCCGGGAATCAGGCGTGGAGTTCCACGACGTCCACATCCCGGAGTTCGTGGTCTCGACGGACGGTTTGACCCTCAAAGGCCCCCGAGCCCCAGACCTTGGCGAATTTGAGTGATTGCTCGAAGTCGCGATGGACCTCGCGGGCCAATTCAAGGACCGTGCTTCCGATCGGGACGGTGAAGGGATGCGAGCGATCGGCCGGTCTTCCCGGGACTTTCGTGTAAACCCGGATAACACCTAACATATCGTATCCTTCCGACCGGACAGAGTCCAGGTCCCCACCGCCCGAGGCCGAGGCCCCGATGATCGGAAATCTCTCTCCGTACCACTCGCGGAGGATTGCCAGCCGGTCTCGCGCCCCGTCGACGTCGACCTTGTTGGCGATGATCGTGGTCCGGACGTGACGCGTCATCTCGTCTTCCGAATCGAAGGGAAGTTCGCCGACCAGTTCGATGTGTGCCGCGGCCAGCCGGCTCAGGACCACTTCGGCGGCATCGATCAGGTCGTCATCTCCCAGGTCGACCACGAAGAGGGCCGCGTCGGCCGACCGGATCACCCCGGGCATCCAGGGCTCGAAGAACTCGGCGGTGACGGGGGGGAGATCGACCAGTTGATATCGGATATCGAGATGTTCAACCATCCCCGGCTGGGGTGTCCGAGTGGTGAAAGGGTACGGGGCGATCTCGGGCCGGGCGTTGGTGAGGCCGGCCAGGATCGCGCTCTTGCCGACGTTGGCGGCCCCCACCAGGACAACCTGACCGGCGCCTTCGCGAGGGACTCGATACGAGACCCCTCCCTTCTTCCCGCCGGATTTGGAAGTCTCGATCTCGTCGCGAGCCCTGCTGATCTTGGTCTTCAGGTCGGATTGGAGCTTTTCGGTCCCTTTATGCTTGGGAAGGAGCCGAAAAAGTTCCCGGAGGGCTTCCAGTCGATCGGCCGGTGAAGTGGCCCGGCGGTAATCCTCCTCGGCCTTCGTATACTGGGGGGGTAGATTGGCGGGCATCGGCAGGACACTCCCACGCGTCCGACATGGGACACTGAACGCAAGATAGGCCGATCGGAGGGGCGAAGCAATAGCCTCGCACAGACGAATCGGCCCCGAACCTCCGCGGGGAGCCGGGCCTCCTCGAATGATCAGGCTCCCCGTCCACCGACCAACCTTTCCAGAGCGAAGAGGTCGGGGATCGATGAGATCCCGGCCGGTCTCCGGTCGTCGCGATCCAGTAAGAGCCCTCGGAGGCCCGCCCGTTCGGCCCCGAGGACGTCGTTCTCGGGGTCGTCGCCGATGCAGAGGACCCGATCGACAGGGAGGCCAAGGCTCTCGCAGGCCGCCCGATAGAAGGCCGGATGCGGCTTCCGATGCCCCACCTCCGAGGAGATGATCAGCGGGGAGACGAATTCGGCCAGTTCCGGGAGTCCGGAGGCCACGGATCGGAGACGACCGTCGAAGTTGGAGGCGATCCGGACCGGCACGCCCGCCCGCCGGATCGCGGACAGCGCGGGGCCGACGTCGGGGAAGCAACGCCAGGCCTGGGGACTTCCGAAGTGATCCCAGAGTTCCTCGAAGCCTCGGTCCAGGTCCGGCAAGTCGGGCAGGACGTTCGCGACAATCCTTCGCCATCGGCGACGCTCGATCGCTTCGTCGGTCGCCAGCGGGCCGATTTGCTCGTCCACCTCGTCGTTCCGGAAGTACAGGCCAAACCGACGCTTGACCTCGGCCACGTCGACCACCAATCCTTGCCGGAACGCGGCCGCCGCATAGGCTTCCGCCACCGCAGGTTTCGGGTCGATTAAAGTCCCCACGGCGTCCAGGACGATTCCATCAATATCCCCCCATCCGACAATTCTGGTCATGGTCTTGGATTCTTCCCCGGGACTTCGTCCTTCCGTTCGATCGGTCGATGGATCGCCCCAATTTCGATCATACCAAGGATCTGGAACGTACAAATATCGAGAGGGAAGTCACGGCCGCCCGATCCTTCCCGATCCCGGAGAAGCGAGGCTTGCCATGTACTACGAAGGCACGAACGCCAGTATCCCAATCCGATCCGTCCCGACGCTCCCCGGCGTCCCCGACGAGCAGGCTCGAGCCCTCGAGCGTCGCCACCGGCTCGATCGCCAGCAGCGATCGTTCCTCGGACCGGTTCGGGAACGGGGTGCGACCGATACCCTCAAGCGATTGGGGCCACATTAGCGAGGTGGCCTGACGAGACCGGGCTTGACGTCGGCGTCGAGCCCGGCCACTTGACCGGCGGCCAGCTTGGCCAGCGCGATCCCGGCCATCGCCGCGTTGTCGGTGCAGAGCGAGACGGGCGGCAGGAATAGTTCGACCCCTCGACCAGCGGCCATCGCGCCGATCCGCTCGCGGAATCGTGCATTGACGACCACGCCGCCACCCACGCCCAGTCGAGCATAGCTCGACCGCTCCAGGGCCTGTTCGGCCTTGGCGACCAGGACGTCGATCACGGCTTCCTGGAAGCTGGCGGCCAGGTCGGCCACCAGTCGCTCGGGCGGCGGCTGTCCGGTTGAGCGGGCATCCTTCCCCTTCAACGCGTAGAGTACGGCCGTCTTGAGTCCCGAGAAGCTGAATTCCAGGCGTTCGTCCTTCAGGAAGGTTCGCGGAAAGGCGAAGGCTGCGGGATCTCCCGCCCGCGCCGCCCGCTCGATCCCCGGCCCTCCGGGATAACCCAGCCCGAGAAGGCTGGCGACCTTGTCGAAGGCCTCGCCCGCAGCGTCATCGATCGTCCCGCCCAGCAATTCCGACTCGATCGGACCTCTGCAATCATAGAGGCTGGTATGGCCCCCCGAAACGACCAGGCCCACGCAGGGATAGGCCTCGCGATCGGGATGGGCCAGCTGGCAGGCGTAGAGATGCCCTTCGAGGTGATCGACCGCAATCAGGGGGACGCCCAGCGTCATTGCGAGCGTCTTGCCCGCGGTGAGGCCCACGACCAGTGCCCCCACCAGTCCCGGCATGACGGCCACGGCCACCGCGCCAATCTCACCGAGGGTGACACCGGCGCGATGGAGTGCCTCTTCGATCACCGGCAGGATTTGCCGGACGTGCTCGCGCGCGGCGATCTCGGGGACGACCCCCCCGAACCTCTCGTGGATGTCGATCTGGGAGGCCACGACGCTGGAACGAATGGAAGGGACGCCAACCCCCGGAGTCCCTTCCAGGATGGCGGCGCCGGTCTCGTCGCAAGTGGTTTCGATCGCGAGAAGGAGCATTTACATCGTGGGGTGGGTCGAGGGAAGGCCGGTTAATAATCGACCCATTGGCTTTCCGGACAGTCGATCAATCCCCATTCATGTTCGCAATCGAGGCAGTGCCACTCGGGGCTCTCCTCGAAGGTGGAGCAGCCGCCGAGGACGACCCTGCCCGCATCCAGGTCATGGCTGACGGGCTCGCCAAGATCGACGAGCCCATACAAGATCGCGGCGACCTGAGATCCGCCGCAGACGGGACAATTCGAAGGCGTCGGTTCCTTGTGCACGACGGATCGCCTCCTCGAGTTGAAGGGCTATTTGCCTTCCAACTTCTCTACCAGGACGGACACGGCCTTGTCGAGTTGCTTGTCGACGAAAGGCTTCTTCTTGTCCTTTTCGTCCTTGTTCGCCTCCTCGGGCTTGGGCTTGTTCCGGCTGGAGAGGAAATCGCGATCTCGTCGGCCGAGGAACCAGTCATGGTAATCCTCGCGGGAGAGCTTCATTTCCAGGCCGGGACTGGGCGAGACGCCCCATTCGTCCGTGTCCTTGGCGTTCGGGAACCGGTGGATGTTCTTGCCCGAGGGTCGCCAGTAGGTCGCGACGGTCAGCTTGAGCACGCTGTTCCCGTCTTCGAGGTCGAGGATGTTCTGGACCGACCCCTTACCGTAGGACCGCTCGCCCAGGACCAGGGCGCGGTCATGATCCTGGAGGCAGGCCGAGAGAATTTCGGACGCCGAGGCCGAGTTGTGATTGACCAGGACCACCATCGGGAAGCCGGTGTAGGTCCCCTCCTTGTGGGCCTCGAAGGTCTTCTCGGTCGTGTTGCGCCCGCGAGTGCTGACGATCTTGCCTTCCTCCACGAACAAATCCGAGATCTCGACCGCAGCACTAAGCAGACCGCCCGGGTCGTCGCGTAGGTCGAGGACCAGAGCCTTCATCCCGTCCTTCTTGAGCGATTCGAGGGCGTCTTTGACATTCTCGGCGGTGTCGGAGATGAAATTCGTGATCCGGATGTAGCCAATCTTCTTGTCATGGTCGAGCATGAAGTCCCATTCATCGTTCGGCTTACGCCGATCGCCCATGACGCTGGGGATCTCGATGATCGCCCGGTTCAGGGTGAGGACCTCGGGCTTGTCGGCCCCTTCATGGAGGACATTCAGCTTCACCGGAGTACCGGGCTGTCCCTGGAGCAGCTCGACGGCCTTCTCGATCGTAAGCCCCTCGGTCGAGGTGCCGTCGATGTCCAGGATCAGGTCACTGGCGAGGACCCCGGCGGCGTAGGCCGGCGTCCCGACCATCGGGGCGATCACCTGGAGACGTTTGGTATCCCCATCCACCTCGACGGTCATGCCGACCCCGCCGAATTTCCCTTCGATCTGCCGCTTGAATGACTTCCAGTCCGCCGTGTTGATGTAGGCCGAGTGGGGGTCGAGATTCGAGAGCATTCCCTTCAGGGCGCTCTCCATCAACTCCTTGCGAGAGACCGGCCGGACGTAATTCTGCTGGACCTGCTCGACCGCGTCGACGAAAACGCCGTACATCTCCGAGACGTCATCCTTGGGACGGGCTCCCTGGCTGACCTGCCAGCAAAGCATCGACAGGGCACCGACCATCACGATCGCATACAGATTCCGTCGAGGCATGAGTCGAAACCCTCCTGGGCGTCTACCGGCGGACGTATGGAACAAAATGGCGCAACGACCCCGGGCGGAGGGTGGGTCTTCACGCCATCGTCTCTATTTACTGTAGTCTTACATCGCGGGCCGGGGCAAGTCGCGACAGGGCGGCCGGCTTCCCGATCGGGGGTGGACCTGTTCCGGAAGATTCGGTTAAGCTCAAAATCACTCGATTCGCTGCCGGTCTGACCCAGGAGACGAGTGACCATGCTCGAGCCGAATCCTTACGCGGCGCCGGAGTCCAGGCCCGAGGCTCGATCCGGCGGGAGCCGATTGGGTCCGGTAAGGATGGTCTTGAGGGCGGTTGCCGTCATCTGGGGGTTCAGCATCATGGCCGCTCCTCCCAGCCATGCTCGCGAGACCGACGCTGTCGCCCAGCCCGTGGCCAAGGCGTTCGGGGCGATCCTGCTCCTGGCCGCCTTCTTCCCCTTCGGCGAGTCGCCGAGCAAGTCTAGGATGGTCGGGACCCCGACCGAGGATCTCTGAGGTCCCGACCCAACGGAAGCTCACCTTGAGAGCGAATTCCGCAAGGCCTCGATCCCGACCAGCGGAGCCTGGCAAGCGAACCCCTCGCAGATGTAGGTAGTGACCCTCCCCGCGCGTGCTGGTCGATCCGCCAGGAGGGGAACCAGCCCGACCATTTCCTCGGAAACCGGGCCGGTCGAGGGAGCGACGACCTTGTGAGGAAGGAACGGCTCGTGAATGGCCACGAGGGCCCGGCTTAGCTCGTCGGGGTTGCCCCCGGAGATCACCGCGAACTCCTTCGAGCTGGCCAGAAGATAATCAAGCGCCACGAGGCTCTGCCCGGCGGCCGTCGGTGCCTTCTCCATCAGGATCTGGACCGTCTGGAGGGTCGATCGAGCCAGGTCGCCCAGGTCGCCCCGACCGGTCAAGGCGGCCAGTCGAGCCAGCGCAGTCGCCGCCATCGCGTTCCCGGAGGGGGTCGCGTTGTCGTAGGCGTCCTTCTGCCGAACGATCAATTCCTCGTGACTCCGCCCCGTGTAGAAGAACCCACCCTTCTCGGAGTCGTGGAACTCGTCGATCATGACCTGGGAAAGGTCGAGAGCCGCCGCGATCCATCGAGCCTCGCCGGTCGCCTCGAAGAGCCTGGTCAGGCCGTCGATCAGGTTGGCATAGTCGTCGAGATAACCGTTGAACCGTGCCTGTCCGTCCTTGAAGCTGTGGAGGAGCCGGCCTTCGTCCGTCCTCATGGTGTCGAGCAAGAACCCGGCGGCTCGGCGAGCGGCCTCGGCATAGCTCGGCTCATTCAGGATCAGCGAGCCTTCGGCGAGTGCGGCCAGCATCAGGCCATTCCACGAGGTCAGGACCTTCGTATCCTTGCCCGGGGGAATCCGACGCTCCCGGGCCTCCAGGAGCTTCGCCCGGTCGAGGGCCAATTCCGCCCTCAACGAATCCTCATCCCGTCCGAGGATCTTGGCGGCCTGGCCGAGCGTCTTGGGCAGGTTCAGGATCGACTTGTGCTCCCAGTTTCCCGACTCGGTCACGTCATAGACATAGGCGAATTCCTTGCCTCGTTCGGGACCGAGCACCTCGAGGACTTCGGCCAGGTTCCAGACGTAGAATTTCCCCTCCTCACCCTCACTGTCGGCGTCCTCGGTCGAGTAGAAGGCACCCTCTTCCCCTGTCATCCGACCGAGGATGTAATCCATGGTCTCACGAGCGACCTGGGCAAATTCGGGATCCTGGGTGACCTGGAATGCTTCGAGATAAACCGTGCTCAGCAAGGCATTGTCGTAGAGCATCTTCTCGAAGTGCGGGGCCAGCCAGCGCTCGTCGGTCGAGTATCGGGCGAAGCCTCCGCCCAGGTGGTCGTAGATCCCGCCCCGGGCCATCTTGTCGAGCGTGTGCCGGGCCATATGCAGGGAGTGGGCGTCTCCGGTCCGCGCATACTGTCGGAGGAGGACACGCAAGTCCATCGGATGCGGGAACTTGGGAGCCGAGCCGAAGCCACCGTGGAAGGGGTCGAAGGCTCGACCCAGGGCCCGGGTCGCGTTGTCGAGCAGCTTCGAGTCGAGGTTCGCATCAGATCTCGGCAGTTCGCCGGCCGAGAGGATCTGATCCGTCATCTGGGCGGCGGAATGGACGATCTCGTCACGCTTTTCCTGCCAGGCCCGCTCGACGCTCAGGAGGACACGCGGGAAGCCGGGCATCCCTCGCGAGTCGGTGGGCGGATAGTAGGTTCCACCATAAAAGGGCTTTAAATCCGGAGTCAGGAATACCGACATCGGCCAGCCGCCATGCCCGGTCATCGCCTGGACGGCCGCCATGTAGAGATTATCGAGGTCGGGCCGCTCCTCGCGATCGACCTTGATGTTGACGAATCGCTCGTTCATCAGGGCAGCGATCTGGGGATTCTCGAAACACTCCCGCTCCATCACATGGCACCAGTGGCAGGCCGAGTAGCCGATCGAGAGGAAGATCGGCCGATCCTCGGACTTCGCCTTCGCCAGGGCCTCGGGTCCCCAGGGGAACCAGTCGACCGGATTGTGCGCATGCTGGAGCAAGTAGGGACTGGTCTCGCCCGAGAGTCGGTTGGCGGGAAATTTCGAGGTGTCGGACATCATGGATCGGGCTCGTCGGGGTCTCTCGTGCGGATCGGCTGGACCGATTATCGCATGCAACCCCCGGACCCGTCACCCGACCTCCGAACCCTCGATCAAGCCATCGGCGACGTTGATTCAGGCGAGCTTCGCGTCGGCTCCAGCCTTCGAGGGGTCGTGCGGGCCACGATGGAGTGGATGCTGGCCTTCGGTCGAGACTGTTCGAGCCGCGATCACCTCGACAATCCGCTCGGCTGCCCGATCCGAAGCCCCTGGTACGGCGACCCGATCGCGTAACTCGGCCAGTCTCGACGAGGCTTTCCAGCGCTCGGCCGGGTCGTCCAGCCATCGAGCAGCGTGTTCGGCGAGTTCCACCGAGACGTCCACGGGGGTCAGGTACTCGGGCATCACCTCTTCGTCGGCCAGGAGGTTCACCAGGCTGATGTACTTCGACTTGATGAACTTGCGAGCTACCCAGAGATCGAAAGGCTTGATTGTGTAGAGGACCACCGTTGGTAGGGCTTCGACCATCAGCTCCAGCCCGACCGAGCCGGAGACCGCCCAGGCGACTTCGGCCACGCGGATCAGCTCGGGCGTCCGCGCGGCATGAATCTCGACTTCGAGGCCGAGTCCCGACTCCTCCAGAAGTCTTACGGCCAATTCGCGATGTTTGTTGTGGAGGCAGGCGACGGCAAATCGGGTCTCGGGATGGTCGGCCGCCAGCCTGGCCGCGGCCTTGAGCATGATCGGCAGGTTCCGCGTAACCTCCTGGGTCCGGGAACCGGGGAGGATCGCCAAGAGCGGGCCGGATCGAGCCTCAATCTCGGCCATGAATGACTCGTCGAGCGTCCGTTCGGCCAACTCGTCGAAGTAGGGATGTCCGACGTATTCCGCGTTTGCGATCCCTCGATCGCGATACCAATCCGGCTCGAAGGGGAGGCTGCAAAGGAGGTGGTCGACGAACTTGCGGACCTTCTCCACCCTCCACCCGGCCCAGGCCCAGATCTGCGGAGGGACGTAGTAGATGACCGGAATTCCGTGTTTTTTGGCGCGCCGAGCCAGGTGCCAGTGGAAACCGGGATAATCGATCAGGACCACCGCGTCGGGACGATTTGCGATGAATTCGCGGTCGGCGTCGTCGAGGAGCTTGAAGAACTTGTTGATGTTCAGAAGGACCCGGACGAACCACATGACCGCCAGGTCGACGAGCGGGTAGAGCAACTTCGCGCCGGCGGCCTCCATTTTCGGGCCGCCGAAGCCCACGACTTCGACGTCGGGGCGAATCTTCCTGAGGGAATGGATCAGGTTCGCGGCGTGAAGGTCGCCGCTCGGCTCGCCGGTGGAGAGGAAGATCCGCATCGCGAGGCCTCACATCCGTGCTGTCTGGATTGGGTCCGTCCCGGGACCGCGAACCTTACCAGATCGAGGCCAATCGGGAAAGCGAAGAAGAATTCCTTGAAAAGGAGCCAGAAAAGGGAAGTCGCCCGCCACCAATCCCGTTCTCAGGACTCGGCTCCCTCGCCTTCCTGAGCCGCTCCATTCTTGTCTGCATCAGACTCGGTCGCAAACTCGTCGGGGATGCCCAGCTCCTTGATCCTCCGGTAGAGCAACGGGCGATTGATCCCGAGCAGCTTGGCCGCTCTCGACTTATTTTTCCCGGAACGATCGAGCGCCCTTTCGATCAACCGCCGCTCATAATTGGCGAGCATATCCTTGAGCGAGACGGGGTCGCCGGGAGGGGGTGGGTTGTATGCCCCACCGCGATGACCTCGGATCCCGGGTGGAATATCATCGAGCTGGATCATCTCGGAATGACCCCGATTGTGTGCTTCGTCGATCACCCGGGAGAGTTCTCGAAGATTACCGGGCCAGTCATAGGCGAGCAACGCATCCAGGGCGGCCGGGCTGAAGCCGACCCTTTGGTGATTTCCTCGCAGGTTCGCCCTCTCCAGGAGATGCTGCGCCAGCAGCGGGAGCTCATCGAGCCGTTCGCGGAGGGGGCGAATCCGAATGATCAAGGACGAGATCAGGTAGTAGAAGTCGGGGCGGAGGCGTTCGGATCGAAATCCAGCATCGGGGTCGCCCGTCGTCGTGGCGATCAGTCGAACCGGACCATCGATCGTCGATGCGAGCCGCGCCTGGATGTCACGCGGTAAATCCAGGATATCGCCGATCAGGATCGTCGAACCTTCGGGCGCGATCAGAGATCGGGCGGGATCATTCGAGGCGGGGCCGAATAACTCGCGATCGAGGATTTCGGGGGGCAAGGCCTTGCAGTCATAGACTGGCATCGGAGCTTGTCGACGGGAACCTCGCTGGTGGATTGATCGGGCCGTCAGGAGTTTTCCCGTGCCGGGCTCGCCCACGATCAGCACGGGGACGTCGGTCATCGAGGCTGCGGCAACCTGATGGAGGAGCCTTTGATGTTCCGGCCCATGACCGATGAGGATATCGGAACCATGGCGAGCGATGAGGCGTTCACGGAGTCGAAGCAATTCGCATCGAAGCTTGTGGGCCTGGGACTCGGGTGCCAGTGCCGGCTCGTCCGGGGGGTGAATCAGTCCCAGGATCGCGCCGATTCCGCCCTGCTCGTCGTGGAAGGGCCAGAAGGCGATCCGCCTCCAGAGCCGTCCTCCGCCGGCCTGAAAGATCAGGGTTTCGGTGCTGCTTGGTCGACCGGAAAGGGCTTCCGGCGGCGGACTGAAGCTGCCCGCCAGGCCGACGAGCTCACCGGAGCGGGAGGGTCCGTGTGCGTTGCACTCCAGACCGACCACATCCTCGGCGCGATGTCCGGTCAACTCCTCCCAGGCTCGATTCACCTGCAAGATCCGACGATCGGGGCCGAGCCAGAAGATGGGCTCGGAAGCCTGCTGTACGAGGACATCCAGCCTGAAGGCCGAGGCGCGAGAAGGCGGCATGATCGATGACGGGATCCTGAATGCGGCGGCCCGGCGGCTTGGGACCAAGCCGCTCGGTCAAGGAATCAGGATGTCGGCTGGTTCCACCGTTGGCAAGGAAAAACGGAAGAGTTCAAGCGTGCACGGATCGAAAGACGGCCCAGGCCGGGTCGGTGGAGCCGAGATCAGGGCTCGTTCGCGTTGAAACAGCTCCAGGACCAGACGACCTGCCCGAGAATCGAGCCGGAGATCATCCCGTCCAATTCCATCGGGATCAGAGGATGTTCGCGGCTCGGCTGATTGGGTCGGAAGATCAGATGGCGTCCGCTCAGGTCGAGCCAGCGGATCATCGGGACCCGATCGGGAGAAGCGGCCACCATCTTACCCTGGAGTCGCTGGGGGTCGAGGATCGAGCGATCGACGGCAACGACCGAGCCGGACGGCAGGATCGGCGCCATCGAGTCGTCGTCGAGCCGGACCGCGACCGTTTCTCGGGGATGCGGGAGCCATTCGCGGTACGCCAGGACATGGCCCTCAACCCGATCGGGATTGATCGATCGGTTGGCAAGATCCTCCATCGGGATCAGAGCCACCGCTACGAAATCGGAAGAGGTATCCGTCGGTAAGCTCTCGGGCGAGAGCACGACCACCTCGTTCGGCTGTTGCTCCAGCTTCTCGAGCCCGCGGCGGATTAACTGGATCGGCGAGAGTTCCGAGAGGGTTGCCGATTCGGAATCTCTCCGATATCGCTCACCTTCGCCGGAGAGTAGCCAGACGGGATTCGCACCGGTCTGATCGATAAATGACAGGAGGACCTCAGCCGGGACCGTCACACCTGTCTCATAATTATACCAGGTGCGTGCCGGCAGATTCAGGCGACGGGCGAGCTCGGGGCCCCCATGTTCGCCGAACAGTTCCTGGCGGACCTCACGAAGCCGTCGGGAGATCGACGCCTTGACATTGACGCGAACTGTCGATGTTTTTTTCCGTGCCACGGAGCGTCATCCCGCGAACGGGAGTCCCTTCGAATCCTGAGATCGGTGCGATTTGGACGCTTAGCAGAACCGACGAGAGTTCCGGCTACCCTTCTCAAACCTTCCGCTCGGACGCACTGGCGATCCAGGTTCGAACAGGACCGTCGGATGAATCGGATCACGACGAATGAAAAAGAGCGACGGGAGTTCGCATCCTGGAAGGCATCGGCGCCATAACTCTTATTTCTGCCATGGGCCCAATTATGCATAGTCGAGCCCGGATGTCATGCGATCGTTTAAGAAATCCTCACAGGTGTGTCAGCGAAACGACATGGGCTGGAGCATTGTTTCGGGCCTGAAACACTCCGAGCCCCGGATCGATCATCGCGGACACTCTCTTTTCGAATTAATGGGCAGGAGCGTTAGGAATCTTAAGGGTCGACTTCAGCCGGATCAGAAGATGCCCAACTCATCGCGAGCGGCGTCGCTCATGCGGTCGGGGGACCAGGGTGGCGACATCACCAGCTTCACGTTCGCCTTGGAAACTCCCTCCAGCTTTTCCAGTTCCGAGACGGCGTTCCGGAGGATTTCCGGGCCGGCCGGACATGCGGGAGTCGTCAAGGTCATCTCGACGTCGACCTCGTCTTCTCGCGATTGGACCGTGTAGACCAGTCCGAGATCGACGATGTTCACATTCAGTTCGGGGTCGATCACGTTTCTAAGAGCGTCGACGATCGTTTCTTGTGCGAGCATGTCTATGAGATCCCCTGGGGAAAATTCGTCGAGCTTCGGTCCGATCGAGAACGAGGTCTTCGCTCAGTCTTCGATGGCCACATAGATATCTTCGCCTCGGACCTCGACCGAGTGAACGTCGACCGGTTCGATGGCGGGTAGGCAGAGCGCCCGCCCGGTCCGGACGTCGAACCTCGCCCCATGCCTGGGGCATCGGATCTCGGTACCTTCCAGGTCTCCCTCGGCGAGCGGGCCGCCGTCATGCGTGCAAACGTCGTCGATCGCGTAATAGGCCCCGTCGACGTTGAAGACGGCCAACGCTCGCCCTTCGATCTCGACCAGTTTCTTGCCGCCCGGGGGCAGTTCGTCGCGAACTGCGACCTTCACGAAGTCTGGCATCGCGATGTCATCCATCTGGGAACTGGGGATGAAAGCCCTGCCTTCGGCCCTGGCCCTCACGAGCCATCGGAGCCGGAGAGAGGCGGCCGGGAAATCGCGACCCGGGTCACTTCCTTCTTGAGCCTGGCCAGGACACCGCTGAGCCCCCGGATGCGCAGCATCCCCAGGATCTCGAGAAGTCCGATCTGCTCGATCAGGTCGGAGGGAACCGCAAGGACGTCTTCGACGGTCGATCCATCCAGCCCTTCGACCAGGATCGCGACGAACCCCCGGACGGTCGGTGCCTCGATCGGGGCATCCGCGTGGATCGCCAGGCGATCGCCATCGAACTCGACGAACAAGAACACCGGAGACTGGCATTCCTCCACCCGGTGCTCGGCATCTTTCAAGGCCTCCAGCCGCTCGGGGAGCGGCTTGAGGTTCTTGGCGAAGTCGATCAGTAATTCGATCCGCTCCTGGCGGTCCGCATCCTGGAGCTCGGAAATGATAGAGTCGAGTGCGGCGGCCAAGTGCGAACCCCTGGAGTCATGTATGAAGTCGATACTCATCGGCCAGTTCTGATGAGAATGGCATTATCGACCCCATTTATCTCAAAAGAAGGGAAGGTATCCAAGGCCTCCCTCCCCCGAGATTAACAGCTTAAATTGAGAAACGGAGGAGGTCGACGATCGTCCTCGACTTTTTACAGATATTTCCGGGCCGACGCGCCCACTTCCCCCGGATCAGGCCCCCTTGGCGATGGGCGCCCGGACGAGATTCCCCCACTCACACCAGGACCCATCGTAATTCCTGACCCTGGGATAACCCAAGAGATAGGTGAGAACGAACCAGGTCAGGCTGGAACGCTCGCCGATCCGGCAATACGCGACGATGTCGTCCTCGGGCTTGAGACCGACCTCGCCTTCGTAGATCGACTTCAACTCAGCGGCCGACTTGAAGGTCCCGTCGTCATTGACCGCCCGAGCCCAGGGGACGCTCACGGCTCCCGGGATATGGCCGCCCCGGAGCGAGCCCTCCTGGGGGTATTCCTCCATGTGCGTCCGCTCGCCGGTGAATTCCTTGGGGCTCCGGACGTCGAGGAGGGGTTTGCCCGACTTCGAGTGGGCCAGGACCTCATCGCGGAAAACCCGGATGGCCGCCTCGTCGGCCCCGGCCACCGTGTATTTGGTGGGGGGATAGGAAGGGGCCTCCGTCGTGGTGGGGCGCTTCTCGTCGAACCAGAGCTTCCGACCGCCGTTGAGGATCCGGCAATCCTGATGACCGAAGAGCTTGAACGCCCAGAGGGCATAGCATGCCCACCAGTTCGACTTGTCGCCGTAGAAGACGACCGTGGTGTCGTTGGCGATTCCGGCCCTGGAGCAGATGGCCGCGAACTTCTCGGCATCAATGTAGTCGCGGATCAACTGGTCCTGGAGGTCGCCTTGCCAGTCGATCTTGACGGACCCCGGGATGTGGCCCATCTCATAAAGAAGAACATCTTCGTCGCTCTCGACGATGCGGACTTTCGGGTCTTCGAGGTGTTGCTCGACCCAGTCGGCCGAAACGAGGACCTCGGGATGGACGTAGGATTCGGACATCGGACGGGCTCCGGTTGCTTGCTGGGAACGAAGGTCGGTCGGATCGAGAAGACCGAGATCGGTCGACGATCCGCCCCAGGTTTCAATCAGGCTGATTCGGGGCTCGACCCGAGATTGAGCTTGGTGGCGACGGCCTGTCGGAGGGTCTCGCGGACCGGTTCGAGGGTGATCCGGTCGTAGACGTTGGCGAAGAAGCCCTCGACGATCAGGCGGATCGCCGTATCTCGTCGGACCCCTCGGGCCTGGGCATAGAAGATCATCTCTTCATCGACTCGACCGGCCGTGGCGCCGTGGGTGCATCGGACGTCGTTGGCCTCGATCTCCAGGCCCGGGATCGAGTCGGCTCGGGCCGAATCGGACAGGATGAGGTTATCGTCCTTCTGGTAGGCGTCGGTCCGCTGGGCGTCCTTCTCGACGCGGATCATCCCCTTCCAGACGATCCGCGACCTGTCCTTCAGACCGGCCTTGTACAGGAGGTCGCTCCGGGTGTGGGGCGCGGCGTGATCCTGCCGGGTGAAATAGGCCAGGTGTTGTTTCCCGGAGGTGAACATCACCCCGTTCACCTGGGCATCGGCCCCCTGCCCGACCAGAGCCACCTCCTGGTTGACCTTGGCCAGTCGCGATCCGAGCCCGCCGACGGTCCACTGGATCGAGGCGTCGGCACCGACCAGGGCCCGCTCACGACTGAAGTGCCAGGTCACCTCATCCCAGTTCTGGACGTTCACGAACTGGAGTTTGGCCCCATCGCCGACGAACAACTCGACCGCCCCCGCGTGCAAGGCGGGCGAGCCATCCCGCCCGAAGCTGGCGGCCTCGCGGACCAGGGTGGCCTCGGCTCCTTCTTCCAGGACGACGAGGGTATGGTCGAGGTCGACCTTGCCGCTTCCCGACAGGCCGATCAGGGTGAAGAGTGGGACCTCGATCTTGATGCCCTTCGGCACATAGAGCAGAGTCCCGCCGGTCCAGAAAGCGGCGTGGAGAGCCGAGAATGCGTCCGCGGTCGGCGAGACTGCCTCGGTCAGGAAGTGTCGCTCGAGGATCTCGGGATGAGTTTTGGCCGCCGTCGCCAGGTCGACTAGGATCGCCCCGCCGAGCTTCGACGGGTCGGCCGATCGGGTTGGAGACGCGTTGACGTGTTCCAGACCGGTCGAATAATGGGCGCTCAGGGCATCCCAGGACGGGGTGAGTGCCGACTGTTCCTGGGCCGAGGGCTGGGCTGTGGTCGGGGGGGCGAAGTTGGCGAGCTTGAGCCCACGGATGTCGGTCCTCCGCCATTCTTCATCGCGCGAGGTGGGCATCGGGAGGCCGAGAAACGCCTCGAAGGCGGTTCGCCTCCGGTCGAGGAGCCAGGTCGGCTCTTCGCGTCCTTTCAGGAACGCCTCGAAGGCCTCCTCGGTGAAACCGCCGGTCGCGATGGTCGGTGGGGTCGCTGGTGCGCTACTCATTGCGGGTTCATTCTCTCTATAATCCGAGCCATTGCCGCACGGCGTCTTCGACCTGCTCCATCTGGTCCCGTGTCAGGACGCCAAACCGCTCAATTTGTCTGTCGCAACATACTAGGCGCGGGGGGAATCGAACCCCTCGTCCGGCTCTGATAAGGAGCCTGCTCTGCCGTTGAGCTACGCGCCAGAGGGGTCGGGGGGGATTGAACCCCCGACTTCGAACGGTCGAAGTCCGGCCAGGACTCCGCGACCCCTTTGGAGAAGGGGCCGGGATATTAAGACGGTTTTCAACATCGATCGCCTCGGGCGCGGGTTGCTCATGGGAATTAGCCGACCGATCCTTCCATCTGGAGTTGGATCAGCTTGTTCATCTCGACGGCATACTCCATCGGGAGCTCCTTGACCAGGGGCTCGATGAAGCCGCTGACGATCAGGGTGGCGGCTTCGGCCTCGGAGAGCCCCCGGCTCCTGAGATAGAAGAGCTGCTCCTCGCCGATCTTGGAGACGCTGGCCTCGTGGCCGATCTTGACGTCGTCCTCGTCGATCTCGATATACGGGTAGGTGTCGGACCGGCTGGCCGCATCGAGGATCAAGGCGTCGCAAACGACGTTGGACTTCGAGCCGTGGGCACCGTCGGCCACCTTGAGGAGCCCCCGATAGCTGGCCCGCCCGCCGTTCTTGCTGATGCTCTTGGAGATGATCCGCGAGCTGGTGTAGGGTGCGGCGTGGACCACCTTGCCGCCGGCATCCTGGTGCTGGCCCTTGCCGGCGAAGGCGATCGAGAGGATCTCGCCGCGAGCCCCCTTGCCGGTCATGTAGACCGACGGGTACTTCATCGTCAGTCGACTCCCGAGGTTGCCGTCGACCCACTCCATCAGGGCATCTTCCTGGGCCACGGCTCGCTTGGTCACCAGGTTATAGATGTTGTTGGCCCAGTTCTGGATGGTCGTGTAGCGGCACCGGCCGCCCTTCTTGACGAGGACCTCGACGACGGCCGAATGCAGGCTTTCCGAGGTGTAGATCGGCGCCGTGCAGCCCTCGACGTAGTGGACCTGGGCCCCCTCCTCGACGAGGATCAGGGTCCGCTCGAACTGGCCCATGTTCTCGGCGTTGATCCGGAAGTAGGCCTGGAGCGGGATGTCGACCTTCACCCCGGCCGGGACGTAGACGAACGAGCCACCCGACCAGACCGCCGTGTTCAAGGCGGCGAACTTGTTGTCGTAAGTCGGGATGATCGTGCCGAAATACTGCTTGACCAGGTCCTCGTGCTCGCGGAGGGCCGTGTCCATGTCGGTGAAGATGACGCCCTTCTTCTGGAGGTCGTCGCGGAGGCTGTGGTAGACCACCTCCGAATCGTACTGGGCTCCGACTCCGGCCAGGAACTTCCGCTCGGCCTCGGGGATCCCGAGCTTGTCGAAGGTGTTCTTGATCTCGGCGGGGACGTCGTCCCAGGTCTTCCCCTGGCGGTCGGCCGCCCTCATGAAGTAGCGGATGTCGTTGTAGTTCAGATCGTTGAGCTCGCCGCCCCAGGTCGGGTTCGGCTTGGACCAGAAGACCTCGAGGGCCTTGAGCCGGGCGTCGCGCATCCAGCCCGGCTCGGACTTCATCTCGGAGATCTGCTCGACCGTCTCGCGGGTCAGGCCCTTGCCGCTCTTGAACGAGTAGTTAGCCTCCGAGTCGTGGAAGCCATACTTGTACTCGTCCTTGATCCCCTCGACCTGAGCATTGAGGTCGGTTGCCATGATAGATGAATCCTTTGAAGGAGCGACGTGCGTGTCCGGTATTAATATGGGGAGGGCCGAACCGCCTTGAAGCGGTGATCCGTCGCGACGGTTCGATCCTTCGGGTGTGGCATCAATGCGTCGAGGCGGAGTCGAGGGCTTCCTCTTCGCGGGCCGCCTCGGGATACTTCTCGCGAATCCAGTCGTACCCTTCGGCTTCCAGCCGAGTGACCAGTTCGGGTCCGCCATCTTCGACGATCTTGCCACCGAAGAGGATATGGACGAACGAGGGCTTGATGTAGGTCAAGATGCGCTCGTAGTGGGTGATCACCAGGACCCCGGTCCCAGACTTGGCGGCCACCCGATTGACCCCTTCGGAGACCACCCGGACGGCGTCGATGTCGAGTCCGCTGTCGGTCTCGTCGAGGATCGCGAACGAGGGGCGGAGCATGGCGAGTTGGAGGACTTCGGCCCGCTTCTTCTCGCCACCGGAGAAGCCTTCGTTGAGGTATCGGCGGGCGAAGTCCGGATCCATGCCCAGGTCATCCATCTCCTGGCGGATCTCCTTGCGGAACTCCCGCATCGAGATCAACTCTTCGCCTTCCTTGCGATCGGGGTTCCGGACGTTCGAGACCGCATGGCGGAGGAAGTTCGCCACGGTCACGCCGGGAATCGAGGTCGGGTACTGGAAGGCGAGGAAGAGGCCGGCCTTGGCCCGCTCGTCGGGTTCCAGCGCCAGCAGATCCTGACCATCGAGCGTCGCCGTCCCGCCGAGGACCTCGTAGTTCGGATGGCCGGCCAACGCGTAGCTCAAGGTGCTCTTGCCCGAGCCGTTGGGGCCCATCAGGGCGTGGACCTCTCCCTGCCGAATCGTCAGGTCGACCCCTTTGAGGATCTCCTTGCCGCCGATCCCGACCCGCAAATTCTCGATCTTCAAGACCTTGCTCATGAATACCGCCCCGATGCTCGGGATCTCCAGGTGATAAGTACGTGAGGGGCATCGGGGCCAGGCCCGACACCCGAGTCATAACGGGACGCGATCAGGTCGGTTAAGGATGGATGGACGGCTTGGCCTCGAAATCACAAGATCGGTGGCCGTCGAGGCGGCACTGACTCAGGCGGAGGCTCTGGCCGAGGACCTTCTCGAACATCTTCCGTTCCATGGCGCAGACGGCCCGATCGACTTCGGCCAGGGCGAAATAGGGGCAAGAGTGCTGACGGAGGACCGGGAGCAAACCCGCGCCCGGCTGCGTCACTTCGGCCTCGACCCCTCGATCGTGCAAAATCGAGCCGAGTTGGACCATCCGGCCCTGCCACTGATCGCCACGGACCTGATCGCGGTATTGTTCGGCCAGTCGATCGGTCACCCGGCCGAACAGGAGCCGGCGGAGCTTCCGATCTTCGACCGCGTGCATCAGCTCACCCCAGAGGGCAACGGCAAGATCGGCGTAATTTTGCCCGAGCCGCTTGTGGGCCTCGGCACTGGCCCGGTAGGTATGCCTGGGGCGGCCCCGGTTCCCGGACTCGGAACGTCTTTCGACCATCCCCGAGCCGATCAGCCGGGTCAATCGATTGCGGATCGCCGTGGGGGTGACCCCGAGAAGGTCCACCATCTCGGCGACGGTCAGCGGGCCCTGGCGACGTATCAAGTCGAGGAGCGGACGATCGGACGAATCATTCATCAACGCCTCCTTTTCCTGAACGGCTCGGGGAACCACCTATCTTGCCAGCGTGGAGAGGTTAAGGTCATTGTAGATACATCGTGGCGGACCGTCCATTGCCAGATGGCCCCTTTTGGCATTTTTCGCCGAAATAATTGCGATAAATCGAGAGGGAGCGACCCAGACAGGATCTCGTCCGAGAACCCCCGAGGTTTCCAACTCGTGGCGGTCGATTGACGCGGCGTCTCGTTCTGCTAGGCTAGCTAAGTAATCAGGTCTCAGAGAAGCTGCAGTCGCCGGGCTTGGTCGGAGGGCATGCCAGCCCTCGGCTCGTCCCGTCTACTCTGCACCACTCCTTCGGAAGGGGTCGCGACGATGTCCGCGGGGTCGGATCCTAATGGTCGGCTAGATAAGGCGAAAGCCTTTTTCGGATACGGCAACGACGCCGCCCAGAAGGGGAATGATGTCTACGCCGCCCAGATGTACAAGGAGGCGTGCAAGCTGGCGCCCGAGAACCTGGTCTATCGCCAGTCGTTGCGAGGGGTCCAACGTCGAAAATTCGGCAACGACCCGTCGAAAGTCAGCAAGCTCGTCGGCGTGAAGCTCCAGCCGCTCCGTATCCGGATCGGATCGGCCAAGCGGTCGCAGAAGTGGTCCGAGATGCTCGATCATTGCGAGGACATCCTCGCCCAGAATCCCTGGGATCTGACCGCCTCGATCGACGCCGCGGAGGCGGCCGAGAATCTGGGCCTCAAGAAGATCGCCCAGTACATGATCGAGGCCGTGCTCCCCCAAGGGGAGAAGGACCCGAAGTTCCTCCGCTCGGCCGCCCACTTCATGGAGTTCGCCGAGGAATTCCAGAAGGCGATCTGGTGCTGGGAGCGTCTGAAAGGGCTGGTACCTCACGACGAGGAGGCCCGCAAGAAGGTCAACGACCTGACAGCAAGGGCCGCGATTCGAAAATCCGGCCTCCAGGAATCGATCGACAAGAAGTCGGGCACGAGCCTGGGTTCCTCCGGCCCGGAGAAAGACCTGCCGCCCGACGCGGAAGAACTTCGCGCCCGGATGGTCTCTCCCGAGCAACGGTACCTCCAGGAGATCGAGGAGACGCCCGAGCGGATCGGCCCCTACCTGGCGCTGGCCGAACATTACAAACTTGAAGGACGGCTGGACGACGCCGAGAAGATCCTCGCCAAAGGCGTGAAGGCGAATCCCGAGGATAACTATCTCCAGGGCTCGTATGCCGAGGTCCAGATCAGCCGGATCCACCGGGCGATCGAACTGACCGCTCGCAAGGTCGCGAAGGAACCGAACGATCCCGAGCCCAAGGACAAGCTCGAGCAACTCAAGGTCGCTCTATACAAATATGAATTGAAAGAGTTGAGGCGTAAGGTGAGCGCCGCCCCGGACGAGCTCAAGTTTCGGATGCTCCTGGGCAAGAAGCTTGCCGAAGGCGGGAAGCATGATGAGGCGATTGCCGAGTTCCAGCAGGCCCGAGGAAGCGCCGACCTGAAGGTCCAGGCCCTCCTCAATGCCGGCCTCTCCTTCATGGCCAACGGGGTCCCGAAGCTCGCCGAACGGAACTTCGACGAAGCTCTCCGACTGGCAGACCCAGCCGACACGGAGACCTTCAACGAGTTGCATTACAACCTCGGACGGATCTCCGAGGACCAGGGGAACAAGGCGATCGCCGAGGAGCACTACAACGAGGTCGCCGCCAACGACTACTCTTATCGAGATGTCGCCCAAAGGCTCAGAAAGCTGGGCGAGAAACCGCCGGAAGAGGAATAACCGAGGGGATGTGCGAAAGCAGCACGCAGATCCGGGGTTTTCGCACATCCACCGGACTTGCAAACGACTGCCGACTATCGAGTCTCAGAAGTCCAACCATTGATGAGCTTCCGCGAAAACCTGACGGATCTTCGCGTGATAGAGGAGTCGTGTGATCTCTTCGAAGGTACCCCATCGGTGCCAGTGGCCCGTGGCGTCGGGGACATGTTCCGAGGATGGGATGGGGGGAGCATCCCCTAGGACCTCGACGAGATAGTAGGTGACGGTCTTGAGCACCTTACGCCCTCGGCGGATGTAAGTGTAAGCGAGGCTTTGTTCGAAGTCCTCGCGAAAGACCCAATCTGTGAGCCCCGTCTCTTCGAAGAATTCGCGGGCGGCCGTCTCGCGCGTGGATTCCCCGGCCTCCATGCCCCCCTTGGGAAATTCCCAGCGAGCCCTGGGATTCCGCACGGTGGCGGAATGGAGGACAAGGTAAACCCTCCCGTGTTCACCAACCCGGCGAAACGGGATCACGCCAGCGGAATTCTCATGAATGGCGGTCATGATCGACGACGGCCTGGCGGCGAGACGCGTGAAGCGTCGCCGTCACCCTCCTCCAGCACCGCCACAAGGCCGAGCACCGTCCCGGGCGTCACAAAATCGTCTTCCCGGCCATGAATGGCGGCTAGGAGGCCTGTCGTCGGGGAGGGCACGTCGAAGGTGGCCGGTCCGACCAACACTTCGACCAACCGATCGCCCTCCCAGACTTCATCCCCTCGCTTGGCAAACCAGTGGCTCACGACGATCGGAACATCCGCACCGGTCCCCAGTTCGGGCAGAATGACTGCCTCCAAACGCATGGCGAACCCCGTCGATCGAGCATCTCTCGGAGACGACCTTCCAGCCCAGAGGCGTTGGTCGCTCTCATGAAATTTACTTTAACGCGACCATCCATTCTCCGCCAGAGATCATCTCTATTCCTCGAACCCGAAAGCTCTTCGAAGCTTTCGACCATGCACGCTCAGGTAACTCGGGGCATCACCCTACCTCGTCAACTGTTTTCGATGTAAGATGATGAGTGATTCCAGAGATGGATAGAGCACTTGAACCGAGATGCGGGGGATTTGCGATGCGAGGCATGATCACGGGATTGTTCCTGGTCTCGACTCTCGGCGTCCTGGCTACCGCAAGTCCCGTCGATGAGATCCCCTCGCCATTTCTCCCTTTCGAACAAATGATCGGCGGCTGGAAGGGGACCGCCACGCCAACGGCGAATCGGCTCAAAGGTTGGCAAGAGTCGCATTCCTGGGCCTGGAAGTTCGAAAAAGGGAAGCCAACCGGGATGTCCCTCACATTCGAGGGAAATAAAACCATCGCTAAAGCTCAACTCACGTTCGACTCCTCCGCCAAAAAATACCGAGTCGACGGGACCGACCCTCTCGGCAAGCCGCTCCAGTACTTGGGAAGTCTTGGGACCGACGGAAAATCCTTGACCCTCGACCGAGTTGGGCCGGAATCCGGTACCCAGGAACGCCTCTTGATCTGGCCCAACAGCAACAAGATCCGCTACACCTTCAACGTGGAGCGGCAGGAGAGGGGCGCCCCCCAGTACAAGAGGGTCGTGACCGTGGGACTTACCAAAACAGGAGAGTCCTTCGCCGCTGGAGGGGAGGGTTCCAACTTGCCTCGATGCATCATGACCGGGGGCGCATCAACCCTGACCGTAAGCTACCAGGGAAAAACTTACCCGGTCTGCTGCACGGGCTGCCGGGATGAATTCAACGACAACCCCGAGAAATATGCACGGAAAGCGGAGGAGGTCGCCAAGGCGAAACCGGACCAGGGAAAGCCGGCCAAGCCGGCCACCAAGCCGAAGGATGATGGCTCGTTCGATGGATTGGTGGAAGACCTCAAGCCGAAGCCGAAGCCCTGATTTCTCGAGGGACTTCGGTTCCTCGGCTCCCGGCTACCAGCCGATCTCTTCATCCTACGGCTTTCGGATCTGCCCCGGATTTGGACCTGGGGATGATCCGGATGTTAAGCCCGATGGTCGTGGTCGTGATCTCCCAATCATCGCGATCCCAGCCTTGGATAATCCCGGATGCCTCCAACCGGTCGAACATCTGTTCCACGTAGGCGGGCACGCGGTCCTCGAATTCCGCGATGAGGTCGATCTTTCGTCCCAGGAAGTTAAAGAGGCCGCGAATTGTCGAGGGTCCTTTTTCGAGGATCCGTTTCTGTCCTTCCGGCGAAGCGGGGTCGGGACCGTCGAAGGTGAGTTGCATCGATCGAAGGAGCATCCCGAATTGCCCGAACCACGTATCGCGAAAGCCAAAATACTCGCGATGGATGATCTGGATCTCCCCCTTCCGGACGATGGCCGCCTGGTAAACCGCTTCCAGGTAGTTCTCCCCGTAGTCGGTCTGGAAGGCGATATTGACCGCCTTGGCCATATGCTGAAGGGCGGCCCTGATCCCCACCATGTCGGGATCGACTTCGAGACCAAGGTCACGGAGGCCGCCGGCCTTTCGGGCCGTCACGGTCCCTCCTTGGGCCGAGTCGGCCGAGACCGCGACCCCCAGGCTTAGATCGCCGGAAGTGGACGGCGAAGGTAGGACCGGGGGGATTCCCGGCAACGAGACCCCGGAACGACTCGATCTGGGATTGGCGGGGATGGCAGGAGGACGAGATCCCTGATTGTTCCTGGGGTCAGGAGGCAGGGGCCGCTTCGAACCCTTGGGGGTCGGGGGCATGGGACGGCTCCAGTCGGTCCGATCGATGTTGCGACACTTTCATCATATCGCAAACGACCATGGGATCGAGGTCTGGACCGTCCCGAGACCGAAAAGGCGTCCTTTACGGGGAGTGATCGGAGTTTTACCCCTTGACGGGCCGATTGACCCGGTCTCGTCGGATGACTTCGTAGATTTCCGAGCGATGCACGGAAATCAGGCGAGGCGCGGTGATCCGAAGACTAATGGCCTGCGATCGGATCTCGCGGACCTCGATCTTGACCTCTTCACCGATCATGATTTCCTCACCGGCGTGGCGGGTCAGGACCAAACTCCCCAGATTCGCCCCCGAGGTGGATCTCTCGGAGGCGTCCGGGCCGACCCCCTGGAAAGGACGGGGGGCCGATCGGATGGCCTCGTAGATCTCTCGTCGATGAACCGGGATCGATCGTGGTGCGGTGATCTTCAGTCGGATCGCGTTCGGCTTGATGTCGACCACCCGGACCTCGACCTCATCGGCTATCATGATCGCCTCGTCCAGCCGACGACTCAGCACGAGCGATCCCATTCGCCTCGACTCCAGGTCGTGGACATCCTGGCTCCCGCCGGTACCCAGGCCTTCCGTTTGGTCGAATAACCCGGCATCGACAGATCGGTCCGAGCAAGGCATATGATCTTTGAGCATCTTCGGATTCCTTCCTCAAAGGTGCTAATTCGAACCGGATCGGACGGGATTCTCGGACAACTTCAGCCGATCTCAAGACGATCGGAATGTCGGATAACCTGGATTCTCCGTACCTGATTATTACGAACGTTCCGGATGCAATGTGACACGGGGAAAGCGGGCAATCATGCACTTTTCCGAAGGACGGGGATGCTTGTCCTGGAACCAGGCATGGTCGAAATTGTGAATATTCATGGTTTTGTGTCGGATAAGGATCCCGCGACGACCCATTCGGCCCCAATATCCAGATCCGATGATAGGATCTGTCGGATTCTGTTTTTTCAAGGTTTCCGACTTGATGAATGGCTGTCGGTTGATTTCGGGTCGACCACTCGATTCGATCCATTTCGAGACGGTTGCCCGGCAAATCGGGCTTCGGTCCAGGCCAAAGCTCGATCAGATGGGCGGACATCCTCGTCTCGCGATTGACGATCCTTCGAGGAGCCCGATAAGATGTCGATTCGTAAACGACTGGAACACGGACCCACCGCCGAGCCCGGCGGGCACCGGAAAACTTGCGAACGATGAAAGACGAGCCCGTCCACGAACACGAACACCTGACACCGACCGTCATCCACCATCCCGAGGAGGACATGACGATCCTCGCCCGCTGGCTCCAGCGAGGGATGGAGCAGGGAGCCAAATTCTGGCTCCTGGTCGGTGGGGTGATGGTTGCCATCACGGCCCTGGTGGTCATTTCCAGCGGCCTGGCGGCGGGAACCTCGGCGAATGGCCAGGCGTGGATCGAACTGATCCCGGCCAAGACGGCGGAGGATCAGCTTAAGGTTGCCGAGGCCTTCCCGAAGACCCCGGTCGCCGAATGGGCCAAGCTTCGCGCGGCTTACGAAGAATATGATAACGGGCTGGTCGACCTGACCACTCCGGGTAAAAAAGAGACGGCGGGCCCTCGCCTCAAGAAAGCTCTCGATCTTTTCGGGCAGGTGGCCGCCGAGGCACCCAAGGAAAGCTCCCAGGCGATCGGGGCTGCTCTCGGCGTGGCCCGGACGCTCGAAGCTCGCAACGAGTTGCCCGAAGCGATCAAACAATACAAGTTCGTGGCTTCGAACTGGGCAGGGACACCCGAGGCCAAGCAGGCCGAGGAATTCGCCAAGGCCCTCGAAGACCCCGAGAACGTTCGGTTTTATCAGGAACTTTACGCCTACAAGCCCCCCACGACTCCTGCGGTAAGCCCATCTCTGACTCTCCCGCCGAACGGCACAGGAAGCTTCGATTTCAAGTCGATTATCCCTGACACGCCGCCCCCGGCAGGGCTGGATGCTCCGCCGCCCTCGACCAGTCCGGTACCGGTGACTCCAACACCGGAGTCCGCAACACCGACCCCGGAACCGGCCAAGCCCGAGGAATCCAAGACGGAGGCCGCACCGAAGGATTCCTTGCCCGCCGACCCGTTCGCGGCCCCTGCTCCCAAGTGACGGTTTCTCCTCTCCAGGGACGCGGGACGTCGAAGCCCGCGTCCCGCGCGATCGATCCATGCCACCCGAACTCTCCGAGGTCCCTTCCGACTTCGTCGTCAAAGCCCGGATGGCGGGCAAGAGGATCGACGCGTATCTGGCCGCACGCTATCCCGACTACTCGCGGAGCGTGATCCAGAAAGTCATCGAAGCCAGGGCCGTGCTGATCAACGGCCAGGCGACCAAGGCGTCGGCCAAGGTTCGCGAAGGGGACCTGATCCGCGTCTGGCTCCCCGACCTCGGCGACGGGAGCCACGTCCCCGAGGACATTCCACTTCGGATCGTCTACGAGGATGTGGCATTCACCGTCGTCGATAAACCCGCCGGCCTGGTCACTCACCCGGCCAAGGGAAACTGGACCGGGACGATGGTCAACGCCCTCCAGTTCCACTTCGACACGCTTTCCACGGTCGGCGGCGAACACCGACCCGGAATCGTGCACCGGCTCGACCGAGACACCTCGGGGCTCCTGATCGTCGCCAAGGAAGATCGGGCTCATAAGGAACTCGCCCGACAGTTCGAAGCCCGGACGATCCGCAAGGAATATCTCGCCATTGTCTACGGAAGTCCTTCTCGGGACAGTGATTATATCGAGAAACCCTTAGGGATGCACCCGACCGATCGTTTGAGAATCGCCATTCGAGGCCTTGACGATGGCGGCAAGGAGGCGATCACATTCTATGAGGTCCTCGAACGATTCGACGGCTTTGCTCTGGTCCGCTGCAAACCCAGGACCGGCCGGACCCACCAGATCCGCGTTCATCTCGCCCATATCGGCCACCCGATCGTCGCGGACAAGCCGTATTCCGGTCGGCATCAACTGACCCTCGGCGAGCTGATCGGCGAGGCTGCTCCTGCTGCCGATCGGCCCTTGATCGAACGACAGGCCCTCCACGCCCACTCACTCGACTTGCAGCATCCGATCACCGGCCAACCGATCCATTTCAACGCCCCCCTGCCCGATGACATGATGGCGGTTCTGTCTGCCCTCCGAGCCCACCGGAGTTGAGCTCTGCTGAGTCATCATCGGGGTCCTATCCCAGACTGACCTTCGATTGCCGTGACGTCGCCCGCGCGATTCGGTAGGCACCGGTTTGCGAATCCAGGTGTACGAACTTCTTGAATCGGATCGAGAGAACCGGCATGTCATCCTTGCGGGTAGGCCCAGGACGGTCTATCTTCAGCACTTATTCAACACGAGGTCAGCATCCGGCAAGCCTTCACACGCTAGATGAAGTCTCGGATTTGTCTCGGTCGATCGACAGGACCGAAGACCAGACCGGCTGTCGGAACCGGGGAAACGACTCCATGAACGATCATCCTTCCAATTCTCCGTTCGAACCGATCTCGGATGGCCGACGTCGGACTTTCCTGGCCGGGATGGCGGTTGCGGCAGGTTCGGCCTTCCTGCCGGGATCGGTCGGGACACGATCGGCCAAGGCTTCGGTCGAGGAGGCCTCTCCCGGCCTGATCCGTTCGGAGAACCTGAAACCTGGCTCGACGGACTGGCAACTGACTCGCGTCCGGGCCGACGCCAACCTTTATCGAACTCCCTGGATCGAGGGATATTGCTCGAAGCAGAGCGTTCGGGCAGGCGAATCGCTCGACATCATGATCTCGACCGATCCCGCCCGGCGGTTCCAGATCGAGATCTTCCGGATGGGCTATTACGGCGGTAAGGGTGCGCGTCTCGTGGCAACGCTCGGGCCATTCGATGGTCAGGCCCAGCCGACGCCGGCTCCCGGACTGAAGGATCTCCATGAATGCCACTGGAAGGCGACCACGAGCTTGATCATCCCCGACGACTGGCCCAGCGGCGTCTATCTCGGCCGGCTCACCACCTTGCCGACTCCCGATGAAGGGCCGTACTGGCAGAGTTACGTGGTCTTCATCGTCCGAGACGAACGCCCGGCCGACATCTTGTTCCAATGCTCGGATAATACCTGGCAGGCCTATAACCGATGGCCAAGCCATTATTCGGTCTACAGCCACCCCAAGGGGACGCAAGGGCCCTGGGCCGATGTCAGTTTCGACCGGCCTTATGGTCGAGAGGCCCAGTTTGACAGCGTGGTCAACGACCCCCTGACTTTCGGTTCGGGAGAGTTTCTCCCCCTGGAGTTTCCCCTGGCCTACTGGCTCGAACGGGAAGGATACGACGTCACCTACTGCACCAATAGCGATATGCTGACGCCCGATCGCGGCCTGCGCTGCAAGGCGTTCGTGAGTGTTGGGCACGACGAATACTTGGACATCCGCCAGTTTCGGAGCGTCGAGCGGATGCGGGACGAGGGGGTGAGCCTGCTGTTCCTTTCGGGAAATTCCGTCTGCTGGGTCACCCCTTTCCAGCCGAGCAGCGACGGCCGATCGAATCGGATCATGTTCCGGGGAGGCCCGTACGGGGCCGACCGCGATTACGCGAATCGTCGCGAGCGAGAGCATGGACCTTTTCCCGAACATGGCCCTGATGAAGGGTTTTTGATGGGGGTGAGGAACGTCGAGCCGGTCAATGGCGGGGGAGACTGGATCGTGGTGAAGCCCGATCACTGGATCTTCGAGGGGACCGGAGTGAAAGCCGGCGACCGGATCCCGGGCCTGATCGGTTGGGAATACCAAGGGGATCCGGCGGAGATCCCGGGCTTGGAGGTGGTCGGGGCGGGGACGGCCTGGGTGAGCGGGGTGACTCCTCAGCAATGGACCTCGACGATTTACCCCGGCCCAAAGGGGAATATCGTATTCAACGCCTCGACGATCTTCTGGTCGCAAGGGCTCTCCTCGCCCCCAGGCCACGTCTTGCCGTGGTCGCACTGGTCGCGCCCACATGGCCCCGATGAACGAGTCCAGCGGATCACCCATAACCTGCTGGAACGAGCCATCGGGCGGCCGAGATCTTCTTGATTCCCCTCATCCTGGACTCTCTCCGAGGACGATCATGGTCCGAATCGCCTATAGGTCGCTTCTATTGCTACTCCTCGCGTCATCGCTGGTGGGGGCGGCCGACGACACTCCCCCTTCGTTGACGGTCGAGGGGTACACCGATCGACTGAGTTACGTGGCCGGCGATACGGTCGAGCTGCACGTCTCGACGACCTCCGCCCGCTACTCGATCGAGGTGGCCAGGCTCGGGGCCGAGTCGAAGGTCGTCCTCAACCAGGCCGAAATCGCCGGCGGCTCTTATCCGATCCCCGAAAATGCCTCGAATCAGGGATGCGGTTGGCCGGTCTCGCACCGAATCACGATCCCGGCCGATTGGAAATCGGGCTACTACAACGTCCGGCTGAAGGTGGCCGACGGAGGGGGCAAGTACGTCGGTCGGAACCGACGGACTGCCGAGGTCGACCTTTTTTTCATCCTACGATCCGCCACTCCAGGACGCGACTCGTCAATCCTGCTCCAGTTGGCGACCAATACCTACAACGCTTACACGAACTGGGGCGGCAGCAGCCTCTACGCCTACCACGGTCGGGCCGGGCTCCAGGGGCACCGGGTCTCGTTCGATCGGCCCCTGGACAGCCAGTTCCGCCAGTGGGAACTCCCCTTCGTCGCCTGGGCCGAGCGGAACGGGTACAACATCGACTATGCGGCCAACAGCGACCTCGAATTTCATCCCGAGCTCCTCGACCATTACAAGCTCGTCCTCAGCGTTGGGCACGACGAGTACTGGTCGACCCCGATGCGCGATCACCTGGAAGCTTTCATCGGGCGAGGAGGAAACGTCGCATTCCTGAGCGGCAACACCTGTTGCTGGCAGGTCCGGAGCGAGGACAAGGGGCGCGCCTTAACCTGCTGGAAGCAGGGATTCAACCAGGACCCGGTCTTCACCTCCGGGGATCATCGGACACTCTCGACGCTCTGGAGCCATCATCTCGTCAAGCGTCCCGAGAATCAGTTGACCGGGGTGGGCTTCCTGCACGGGGGGTATCACCTGAGCCACGGTCAGTTCATGGACGGCAAGGGAGCCTACACGGTCCACCGGCCCGAACACTGGATCTTCGAGGGGACGAACGTAGCTCGTGACGGAGAGTTCGGGGCGAAGCACACGGTTGTCGGTTACGAGTGCGATGGTTGCGAATTCGAGTGGAAGGACGGGCTCCCGCTCCCTACCCTCCGCGACGGGACCCCCGAAGGCTTCGTGATCCTGGCAACCTGCCCGACCCGCTGGCACCCGGATGATGCGCTCTGGTACGATCAATTTCCCCGGGATTCTTCCGGGAAACCCGCCCTCGGTGCCGCCGTGCTAGGGACGTATACTCGTGGAGGGACGGTGGTGACCTCCGGTTCGACCGACTGGGCGCACGGTCTCCGAGGAGGAGACGAGGTCGTCGAGAGGATCACTCGCAACATACTCGATCGCCTCTCGAAATAAACAAGCGATCGAATCTCGTCCCGAGGATCTCCCCTCTCACCCGACCCGCATGCTCGACTTAACCCCCTCTGGCGGGGTGGGCGTCGCGTCGTCGGTCGGGTCTTGTTATCGTGGAGTCGACCGACCTGGGTGTCCCTTCTCGCCTATCCTGAGTCGGTTATACGTCGCGAGGGTCCGGCGCATGAGTACGGTGCTGCTCGTCGACGACAGTTCATCGGATCGGGCCCTCTTCCGGACGATCCTGGGCCGAGCAGGCTTCTCGGTCCACGAGCTTTCGAGGGGAATGGAAGCGGTCGCCCGGGCCCGAGAAATCCGGCCCCATGTGGTCGTCCTCGACGTCAACCTGCCGGATACCGACGGCCACGCCGTCTGCCGGGCCATCCGGGCCGACCCATTCTGCGCGGGTCTTCCGGTTCTGATGCTGACCGTCCGAGGGCAAGACGTCGATATCCTGGCCGGGCTCGAAGCCGGGGCCGACGACTATCTCGCCAAGGATGAGGCGAGCGAGATCATCCTGGCGCGTGTACGTCGGCTCGTCCAGTTCCGGAAGTTGGCCACGATCTCGGTGCTGAACGAGCAACTCGCCCAGGTTGGCCGACTCGTGGCCGGGATCGTTCACGAGATCCGGGCCCCATTGACGGTGATCCGAGGCAATGCGGAACTGATGTCGATGGAGCTGGCGGGAGATCCCGCCGCTTCGCAGTGGGTCGAGCCCATCCTCCGGAGTGCAAGGACCCTCCAGGTCCGACTCGATCACCTGATGGCGGCCGTCCGGACCGGGCCGAGCGAGCCCCATCCGACCGATCTGATCCCCTTGCTCCGCGAGGCAATCAGCCTGTTTCTCAAGGGAACCGACCCCCACAGGGGTAAGGTGGAAGTTGATTTCATCCCCGAGGTCTCGGTCCCGATCGTCCGGGTTGACGCGGGTCGGATCCTCCAGGTGGTCTTGAACCTGCTCTCCAACGCACACGAGGCAATCCTGTCCGATCGAGCCGAAGGAAAGATCGAGGTTCGCGTGACTCAGGAATCCGACCACGGAGAGCAGAGGATTCGAATTTGCGTCCGTGATAATGGTCCGGGGATCGCGTCGAGTTACCTGGACCGGATCTTCGAGCCCTTTTTCACGACCAAGGATGGTGGGACCGGCTACGGGCTGTACCTGGCCTCGGAAATCCTCCGCGAACACGGTGGGCGGCTCACCGCCGAAAACAACGAGGGGGGGCTTGGAGCTTGCCTCTCGGTCTGGCTCTCACCTTTCGATCCGTCGGGCGAGTCCGAAGCCTCGATGGACGTCTGACTTTCCGAGCATCAGCCGAACGATGAGCCGAAATTATCGGGGGCCGAAGCCCTGGATTGGTCGCAGATCTCGGCCGGTCGCCGGGCTCCTGATGCCCCTTTGGGTCGGGTTGGTCATCCTGGCCATCGGGCTACTTGGGGCCGTCTGGGGCCGATCGGCTGTTTCGATCATCCTGCTTGGGCTCGCGGCCCTGACCATCGGCCTTCTGGTTGGTCGAAGCTGGGAGCGATCGCGATGGTCGAGACCGGTCCGATCCCTGGCCCGGAGCCTGGAAGCTTTCAACGCCGAGCCGGACCAATCAAGCGGCCTCCCCGGCTCTCACTTGCTTTCCGAATTGATCCAGCCACTCCGGATGCTCCAGTCCAATTATCTTCGAGCCTGGGGACGCCTGGGTGGAGCCAATGGAGAGCCCCTGAGCCTGAGCGACAGTGGAGAGATGAGTGCCGTCCGCCCGCTCGATGCTCGGATGACCCGAAGCGGGTCGTACGAGCCCCCTTCGGAACTTGCGTTCGACCCGGCCTCCTCGGCGGAGTTCTCGACCCTCGACATGATCAACCGGCTCGAACCTCGGACCTTCCGTTGGCTCGATTCCAGCGTCTCGGAGCAGCTATTCCTCGGCTGGTCGATGGATCAACTTCGGGATAAATCCTTCCTCGAAATCGTCCAGGAAGACGATCGAGAACTCGCTCGCCAGCAACTCCGGGCGTCCGTCGCTCGGGGTGAGGGGCATGGAATGATCTATCGGATCGAGACCGCCCGCGGCGAAGTGAGGGCAGTCGAGTTGAATGTCGGGGTCCGGTATGGACCAGACGGGAGGATTCTCCATCTCAGATGCCACCTGGCCGACGTGACGGCCAAGCTCCAGGACGAGACCGAGCTTCGAAGGAGGACCCAGGAACTGATCCAGGCCAACGATCAGCTCCGAAGGACCAATCGCCAGGTTGAGGAGTTGAAGGATCGCTACGGCGACCTCTATCAGAATGCCCCGGCGATGTACCTGAGCGTCGACCGACGGGGCAATCTCCTGGAATGTAATGAAACGATGTTTCGGACCCTGGGCCTTGACGGCCGGGAACTCCTGAATCGTCCATGCGGCCGATTCTTCCGCACCGGTCGAGGACCGTCATTGGCCGAGCGACTCGCGGAAGCCTCGAGGACTCGCCCGATCGAGTTCGAGGCCGAATGGATCAAGGCGAATGGCGAGACGATCTACGTGTGGGTGACCGGGTCGGCCGTCCTGGCGGCCGACGGCAAGGTCCGCCACTTCCGGTGCGTCGCCCAGGACATCACCGCCCGTCGATCATTGGAGGCCGAACTTCAAGTCAAGAACGAACGACTGGCCCAGGCCAACGCCGAACTCTCGATCCGGAACAAAGAACTGGATGAGTTCACTTATGTTGTCTCACACGACTTGCAGGAGCCACTCCGAACTCTGATCGCCTTCTCCGACTTCTTGATGCGCGATCAGGGCGAACGGCTTGATGAGGCAGGCCGCGAGCACGTCCGATATCTGGTCGAAGCATCCCGAAGGATGAGAGCCCTGATCCAAGACCTACTGGCACTCTCGCGGGCGGGGAGTGTGACGGGTGATTTCGCGAGGGTCGACCTCGAAGAACTGGTCGAGGTGGTCAAGGCCGACCACGGCGAATCGATCCGATCGAAAAACGCCGAGGTGAGGGTGGAGGGACGAATCCCGCCCATCTGGGGAGATCGCGATCGGCTCGGGCAACTCCTGGCGAACCTCATCGGCAACGGCCTGAAATACAATACGAGTCCGAATCCCCTGGTCAGTATCGAAGCCACTCAAGAAGGTCCCGGGTGTTGGGTTACCCTCCGGGTCACCGACAATGGGATCGGGATCGACCCGAGCTTCCACCAGAAGATCTTTCAGATCTTTCGAAGGCTGCACACTCGCGAAGAATACGAGGGGACCGGTGCGGGGCTCGCGATCTGCCAGAAGATCGTCCAGGCCCACGGTGGACGGATCTGGGTCGAAAGCCAGCCAGGGTGCGGCTCCAACTTCCATGTGACACTCCCGGGGATAGCCAGAGAGGCTGCGGGCCAGCCCGAGGTCGTTCATGAGTCCTGATTTTCAAATTTTACTGATCGACGACAGCGTGCCCGATGCCAAGATCATTGGCCGCGCCTTGATCGAAGCCGGCGTTCCGCATCGCCTGACGGTGATCCACGACGGTCGGCAAGCCCTCGATCATCTTCGAAACCTCCGGGATCCGGCGCTCTCCACGGACCGTGAGCCTGACCTCATCCTGCTCGATCTCAATCTTCCAGGAATCGATGGCATCCAGATCCTGACCGAGATCAAGAACGATTTCCACCTGAAGCTCATCCCGGTCGTCGTGCTCTCGACATCGAGGCGTGACGAGGACGTCCTATCAACCTATCGAGCCGGCGCAAACACCTTCATCCAGAAGCCAGCCGAGTTTCCCCGGTATATCGACCTGGTGCTCACCCTCAGGGGCTACTGGCACCAGACGGCCCTCCGCTTGCCCCGCGATCGATCGGGCAGCGGCGAGGGCGTCTAAGGGGCCCTGAGTTGTATCAAAACAGACAATCAAGGGAAGATCGCGTTGAGTTCATCCGCCAATCGTACCCCGGCTCGGGCCATCTGATCGATCAGGAGAGGCTCGACGGCCTTCAAATAGTCCGATTCGAGCCGGGCACCGCTGGTCATCGGTCCCAGCTTCCGCGAAGGATCGTAGGCAATCTTCGCGGTCTGGAGGCTCTCGTTGGCCCAGTCCTCGACCCCGGCCTTCGACCAGGCTTTGGAGGACTCGGGCGTGATCCGACGCTCGATCCGCGTGACCCATTCCCGATCATTGCCGCCGATCCGGTGGATCAATCCCGAGTCCCAGAGCCGGTGGAGGTTCGTCCCTTCGCCGAGGAACTGGACCTGCGTATCGTTCCCCCCGTGATCCCGATTGTCGCCGACGTGGAGGGGTTGATGGATGTCGGAGACGAAGTGGACGAGGAAGAGTAAGGCGACCTGCCGATCTTCCTTCCTGACCGACCGGTTAGCCAGGACCTTCCGGTAATGCTTGATCTTCTCGACCACGCAATTGCCATCCCGGCAATCTCGGGCGGGGTCGAACCGATCGGCCGTGATCGGGACGTTCACGTAATGCCAGGGGCCGCTCCTTGGGTATTTGTCATAGCCCTCATGGTCGGCCCAGCCGGCGATGTCGGGGAGAGTATCTCCTTCAAGAAGGAGGTCGCGGATCGCCGCCCGAGCGGCAGGAGTGAGCCGGTCGGCCGCGACCTTCGCGATCACCCGATGCCCCTGCGGTCCCCACCCGAAGGCGGGCGAGCCCAACGAGAACGCGGTCAGGAACAAGACGATCTTTCGGGAAATCTGGCTCATCCCATTTCCTTCCGGTCACTTGACGGTGATCACATCCTTGATCTTTTTAAACTCGACTTCCTTGATCCCTTTGATTTTCATGATGTCCTCGATCTTCTCAAACGGTCGAGCATCGATGATCGCCTGGGCATAGAATTCGCCGATACCCGGCAGGAGGTCAAGCTCTTCCCTGGAAGCCGTGTTGAGATTGATCTTGGTGCCGGGGGCCAGTTTGGGGCGATCGGTCGTCTCCTTGGCCACCTTCCCCTTCGCGGTTCCGGCCGACTTCATCTTTTCCTTGGCGACCGCGGTCTTCGGGGAGTCCTTCCCCTTTGCAGGCTCGTCCGGCTTCGGGTCGGGCTTCGTGCTGGCGGTGCCGGTTTCCCTGAACTTGAGGCGGCCACGGAATTCGTCAACCTTCTTCGGCCCGATCCCTTTGACCTTTTCGAGATCTTTGTAGTCGGCGAAGGGACGCCCCTCGATGATCGACTTTGCCATGGCCGGGCCGACACCTGGGAGGGCCTGCAGTTCCTCGGCGGAACCCGTGTTGATATTCACCGGAGCCGGTAGAGGGGCGACGACCACGAGGGCCTTGAGCTTCCCGATGGTGGAAGCGGGGATGCCCAGCTTCGCCAGGTCGTCGACCGAGTCGAACGGTCGACCTTCCACGATCTTTCGAGCGCTGATCTCACCGATCCCCGGGAGAGTCGCCAGATCGTCCGGGGTCGCCGAGTTCAGATCAATTTGATCTTCGGCTTTCGCCTTGGTTATCTCGGCGGCCTTGGCTTTGGCCTTCGATTTTGCCGGCGTGGCCGTGGCCTTGGTCTCCTGAGCGAACCCGCTGGAAGCCATCCCGAGCAGGATCGCAACCGCGAGTGGGAGGAACAAACCGCGGGAATAAGGCCGGATCGCGGACATGGATTGCCTCGCTTCTGAAGAAGGCCGAGACCGTGGGAGGGAGTGGAGTCGATTTGCGTCCCGAAGACGGACATCGATGGGTTAACTTAACTTATCGGGGAGCCACCGGCTTCGCAAGTCGCCGAGCCTTGCCATTCTATCCACGAATCCTCGATTTCCCGAGTTCGTCGGTTCAGGTACGATGCTCCGGATCGGAAAGAAATCCCATGTATTCGGACCCAGGACCGCCGGTGACCCAGACGACCTCGCAACCCGGCCGCTTCATCGTCCTCGAAGGACCCGACGGCGGCGGCAAGACGACCCAGGCGGCGAGGCTGGCCGATTGGCTCCGTTCGAGCGGCCTCGAAGTCGTCGCATGCCGTGAGCCTGGAGGGACCGCTCTCGGGGAGCGAATCCGGACTCTGGTGAAGGAGCAATCCAACCTGACCATCGGCATGAAGGCCGAGATGCTCCTCTTCATGGCCAGCCGGGCGCAGCTCGTCGAGGAGGTGATCCGGCCCGCGATCGCCCGTGGCGCGGTGGTCATCGCGGACCGCTTCTTGCTCTCCAACGTCGTCTACCAGGGGTATGCCGGGGGACTAGACATCGAGGATCTCTGGCGAGTCGGGCTGGTCGCCACCGGAGGGCTGATGCCCGACTTGACCCTGATCGTCGATGTTCCCCCCGAAATCGCCCTCGCTCGGGTTGGCCCGGCTCGCGACAGGATCGAGGATCGGGGCGAGTTTTACCGGGATCAGGTCCGAATGGGATTCCTCCAGGCCGCCCGCGACGATCCCGATCGCGCGATCGTGGTTGATGGCTCGCTCGACGCCGACTCCGTCGCGGCTCGCTTGCAAATAGAGGTGACTCGTGCCCTGGCATTCGATCCGAGGTCATGACCGGGTTATCGCCACTCTCCGTCGGGCGCTGGCTCAGGGAAGGCTCCCTCATGCCTTCCTTTTCGCCGGCCCCGAGGGGATCGGCAAGCTGGCATTCTCGCTCCGGTTGGCCCAGGCGTTGCTCTGCGAACGGGTTTCCGAGGCGTTGCTGGACCCCTGCGGCGAATGCCCGGGTTGCCTCCAGGTCATCGCCGGGACTCACCCGGATTTACTCCGAGTCGGGCGCCCCGAAGACAAGCACGAGCTCCCAATCCGCGTGATTCGCGACCTCTGTCTCGACCTCGGCCTGAAGCCGATGAGCGGCCGTCGGAAGGTCGCCATCGTCGACGACGCGGATGACATGAACGACGAGGCGGCCAACGCGTTCCTCAAGACCCTGGAAGAACCCCCGCCCGGATCGGTCCTGATCCTGATCGCCACCTCGGCCGAGGGGCAGCTCGACACGATCCTCTCACGCTGTCGGGTCGTCCGGTTCGACCCCTTACCCCCGACCGAATTGGCCGAGGTATTGATCGAACAAGGCGTGGTCGACTCTCCCGAGGCCGCCGATCGATTGTCGAAGCTGGCCGAAGGGAGCGTTGCTCGGGCCAGGGGGCTGGCCGACCCGGCCCTGACCGAGTTCCGCCGCGCCCTCTTCGACGAGATCGCCGGACCTCGGGGTTTCGACGCCCCCGCGCTCGCCCGACGGATCGAGGCGTTCGTCAACCTCGCCGGCAAGGAGAGCGGGGCCAAGCGTGTCCGGGCCCGGCTCGTCTTCGGAGAATTGCTACGCCTCTTCCGGGGCTCGCTCTGGAAGTCAACAGGTCTCGCCCCTCCTTCGCCCGATCCGGACGACCGACGGGCCATCACAGCACTCGCCGACCGACTGGGTGCCGAATCCCTCCTGTCGATGGCCGACCGATGCCTCGAGGCCGACTACCATGTCCGCCGGAACCTCTATATGCCACTGGTCCTTGAGGATCTGACCCACGACCTGGGCGCATTCGGTAATCCTAAGCCTCGAGCCTGACCGCCCGTCGTCAGAGCGGGCCTTTCTCGATCGTTGGCAGGATAATCCTTGAGGGGTTTTTCCAGACCCGGCCGATTGCACGACCCGGCAGACCTGCGGCTGGATCATCCTCAACGAAATAGGTGGGTTGGCTGACGTCGTCATCTTTACGTTGATAGAGAGTGATCGTCGTCGAGGGCGGCACTTCCAGATCGAGTGACAGCGCATAAAAGCGGGGTGGATTTCCAATCGGTCTCGTGTTCGTGCCTGGACGATCGAGGGCGAAAAACACGATGGGGTGGCCGGGCGATTTCGGTTGTAATGTGCCCTGCTTGTCGTAGATCGGCACAGGTAAGTTGAGGCGGGGGTCCCGGAGATCGAGCCGATACATGATCTGATTGTAGTCGTATCGAGGAGTCTTTACCGTATTTCCCGAGAATGTCGCGGTGTAAGTTCCCTCGAAAAAGAGGATCCGGCCGTCCTCCTTGGCGAAATAAGGATGCAGCTTGGGGTTGTAGAAGCTGTATTGATCGTGAGTGACGACTTTTCGAGCATAGGTCCAGGGACCGAGTGGTGTGTCGGCCTCGGCGAACCAGACCTCGCCGAGCATCGAGGAACTGCCGCCGATCTCGGTGGCGATCATGATCCACCGCTCTCGAAAGTCATTCCAGTAGACAGATCCTCGATGGGCCGTCACGGGTCGATCGGTTTCCGGATCCCTGAGTTGGAAGATTCCCTCCTCCGGTTTCAGTGACCCTGACTTGATGAGGCGAGCTTGTTGCTCCTGGTCGATCGGCTTCGATCCGGTCCGCCAGGCGTAGCGAGCGATCCCTTCGGAATCCCGGTCGATCCGGGGATTTTCCGGAGTCGAGCCGGGAAGTAGGCACGTGAATGCCTCATAGCGGTCGAGGTCCTGGAAGTCCTTCAGATGAGCCCTGACCCGGATCGTCGGATAAGGGTTGGCGAAAAGGAGAAATTTTTCGCCCTGGATCTCTTGGGGGAACGGGTGACCCGTTGGGTAGGCGGGTGTTTCGAGCGGGATATCGGCGATCTTCGAGAAGCGCCGGGTCTCGGGATCGAACTCGGCCAGCCCCCGGGCATAGACCTCCATGGGAGCTTTGATCTTGGCGAAGGCCGCGAAAAGATGCTCGACGCCACTGGGATCCTCCAGGACGGAGAGGCCGTCGAGCCAGGTTGGCCCATCGCCCGGCATCCGAGCCGAGGGGGCGGCAAATCCATCGAGCCCGACGGAATAGTCCAGGTCGACTCCAACGTCTGGATCGAGTCCGCCGTCGGTCGGGAGCCGAGAGACGGCGGTCGGCGTGTGGAAATTGCCCAGCGGGTAGCCCGGTCGGTTCGTATCACCCCAGAACCAATGCAAGCGACCCCGATACACCGCGTTTAGCACGCTATCGGAGCCCAGGACCTGCGCGTTCAGGACCGGCTCGCGAATCG
Source organism: Tundrisphaera lichenicola (assembly GCF_051175385.1). Taxonomy (GTDB): domain Bacteria; phylum Planctomycetota; class Planctomycetia; order Isosphaerales; family Isosphaeraceae; genus Tundrisphaera; species Tundrisphaera lichenicola. Next base: position 2,234,502 of record NZ_CP195106.1, read on the forward strand.
GCGAAGGATCCCCTACTAGCGAAGAATCGCGGTAAATTCCCGCCCCCGTGATCCGATAGAGGCGCTCCGCGATATTGATCCGTCGAAGCTTGAGCTGGGCCTTTCCCCCGGCAACGACGTCGAGGGACCGCCCCCGATTGCCGAATCCATCCCTGGGAAATTCATACCCGTGACTTTTGACGTGAAAGAAGACCGATTGACCTACTAGTCCGGGTTCGTCGAACGCGACGATCCCTCGGGAATCCGTGAACAGGGCAATCTCGTTGACCGTCCGGAGCTCTACCAGGGGAACTCCCCGGCCGGTCTGGTCATCCACCACTTGGATCGAGAAGGGATCGCCCGCCGAGGTCGAGGACGCGATCGTCAGAAGTATGAGAAGTGCCGAGCGACTCATCGAAGGACTCCAACCGGATCGCCCAGGACACCTCTCGAGACCGCGAAGGCGAAGGAGCAGGGCAAGGACCCGACGTTCAATAGGGCACACCCGAGGCTCTGGCGGAACGAAGGGCTTCGGCATACCATTCCAACTCGCCGAGAAATCGGTCCGCTCGCTTGCGGTAGGCTTCGTCCTTGGGAAGCCCGTTCTCGTAGAAAGCATCCTGGATCTTGGGGACCGGCAGGAGCGAGGGTATGCTGGGCATGCCGAGTTCGCCGAGCATGGCCCGGAGTTGCATCGCAGCCCGGACGCCGCCGAAAGGACCGGCGGAATAGCAGGCAATCGCCGAGGGCTTCCAGAAATATTCCTCGAGGAAGTGATCGAGGAGATTCGAGAGCGCCGGGGGTATGGAGTGATTATACTCGGCCGAGACGATCACCACGCCGTCAGCCGATCGGAATTGACCGGCCAGGCGTTCGAGGACCTCCGGTGCCTCCCCCTTGGGATGTTCTTTGTACATTCGGTCGAGTAGGGGAAGCGAGATTTCCATCGGATCGATGAGCGTTGCTTCATGGCCGCGGTCTCGGATCGTCGAGGCGAGGAACCGGGCGAGACCGAATCCCTTCCGATCGATCCGGACCGAACCGTAGACGACCAGCAAATTGAGGGACATGAATACAACCTCTCGGCGGGGATGTTGGCGAATTCGAAGGATATCCTACGCCCGGAGAGGCTCCCCGGCCACCTTCAGGGGCGTCCATTACCTTGGCGATTGATGGTAAGCTAATCGCGATGATTCGCCGATTGTCCGATCGCGAACATCGGAGTGCGGTCTCATATCTCGATCGGCCCGGCCTGGAAGGAGCGACGGTCGGCCGATTTCCACCCCACGCGGGGAGAGGTCGGCGACATGAGCTATTATACCTACGATTACTGGAAGCGAGATCAAGACCCCCGCGAGGAATCCGAGAAAGCCTGGATCCGCGCGAAGGCAACCGCGTGGGATGCGAAGTGGAACGGACTCTCGCGGGAGGCTCGCTTCGCCTTTCTCACTCAAATCAAGGCGACGGCCAAGCAAGGTTCGGAGAATCAGCCGGGCACCATCGCCACCCTGATTCCGGACGAAGTGGTCAAGGAGTTGGTCGCGGCAGGCTTCATTCGGGTCGAACCCGGATTGCGCAACAAGCCAGACCGGCTCGTTCCCCAGGCGGATTCTTCTCATTTTTCGACCCGGATCCGGACAATCTATCGTCATAAACTCCTCGAAAATTCGAGCGTTGAGGAACTGGCGAAATATGTGAGGTTCGCGTTCTACGGCCAGGGCGAAGCGCTCATGTCTCGGGTCATTTCCGACGCGGGGATTCAACACTATCCGCGAATGGATGCCGGACTCGCGGACTATGTCACCACATCGAGATGGCCGGTCTGGGCGGCGGAATCGACCAAGTTGCCGATGGCACGAGCCCTTCTCGATGCCTTGATCAAGGCCCCGGGGCCGGTCCGCCTGCTCGACGTGCCCCGATTGGTGCGTTCGGCCAAGTCCGACGCCGTGGTGAAGGCCCTGGATTCGCTACTGGCCCACCTGGCGGTATTTGAGGATCTCGATCCGAAGACGCTCGACTTGGTCGTGGGTTTGTTGCCGATCGTTCGCGAGCGACTCATCGAGGCGAGCAAGCCTCGATCCCGCCCACCGCTCGTCATCGCCGAGAGGATCGAAAGTACCGGACCGCCTGCGGGGACTTCGGTGAACGATCTCCGTGATTTCCTGCTCGAAGTGGCCGGAGAAGCGCCTCGACTCCGTCAGGATGGCGGCATCTTCCAGAAGGAAATCCCGAGGCTCCAGGCTTCCCTGCAGCCCTGGCCCGACTGGCTCGCGAAATTCACGGGCGAGGAAGAGGTGGATCGCGTCGAAGACGCCTACAACTATGCACTCTCCTTCGGTTTCGTCGAGGCCGAGGTGGACGATAAGCAGGTGAAGCTTCGACTCACCGCGAAGGGTCGGCAATGGATGTCCTCTGGGCTGGAGGAGCAGTATCAATCCATCTATGATTCTCTTCTTGCTTACAAGAAGCAAGCAAAAGGATTATACGGATACGAATACGACACCGGGAGCACCCAGGGTGACGCCCTGTTCCTGGGAATCCACGCCATGGTCATCACGGGCAAGAATCCAGCATCCTCCTATTACGGCTATGCCGAGCTGAAGCCCGAGGACCGCCAAGCCCTCCGCGACACGATCTATCGGGCCTGGCAGCAGTTGAAAGTCGGGGAATATTACGACTGGGAAAGTGTGATCGACCACCTCGTCTTCGAGGCAGAGAATCCCCTGATCGCCGGTCGAGATGCATCGAAATTGACCATTTTCCTCCAGCAACGAGCGATTCCCGGCCTCCCGGAGCGTCAGGAAGCAGCCGCCAAACTCCTGCTTCGGGCAATGCTCGTGACTCGCCTGATACCCTTCGATGCAATCCGACTGGCCATCGACAATAAGGGACGGATTTGCGTGGCGCGACTTCCGCGCCTCGATGGGTACTTCGGTCGAAAATACGACGCCGGGGCCGGCTCGGAATCGGGGAAGGCCCGGGTCATCGTCCAGCCCGACTTCAGCATCGTCGTGATCGGTCTGGATCCGGTGCCTGCCACCGACCTGGCTCCTTTTTGTGAAAGGACTCGGGGCCATCTGGGTGAAGGGGCGATTACGTTCCGGATCACTCGGGCTTCGGTCGTCCGGGCGGCTTCTCAAGGTTTATCGGGCGGGGAGATCGTCTCCAGGCTCCGGAAGCATGCCAGCGTAAGTGTGCCCGAGAATGTCCTTCGAGAGGTCCGGGATTGGGCGGGCTGGATTCGACTGGTTAACGTCCGACAGGTCATGGTCGTCCGATGCCCCGACGCGAACACTGTGGCCCGGGTGGTCGCCGCGCTGGGCCAGAAAGCCAAGCCTCTGGGCGGACATCTAGTCGAGTTGTTCGTCCACAAGCTCTCTCGGGCCGAGCGCGAGAAGCTCGAGACTCAGGGGATCATCATCACCAAGGACGAGCTTCCGACGTCATATCCGGACTCTTCAGACGAAGCCGCCACGCCGACGGCCGGGCCGGCCCCCAAAAAGAGAGGGCGGCCGAAGAAATCTCGCTGACTTTCAATCGCTGGACAGAGGCCATTCCCCGTCCTACAGAACTCCGGTGTGGAGGCATATTTCGGGCCTTTTGCTTCGGAGGAATTGTCACATGTACGCATCAGGACGACGTTGGTCCATTGCAGCCCTCTTGTGCACGGCGATTTTGACGCTCTACACCTCTGATTCTGCCGCGGCCGGGTTCGTCGCTGCTAACCTCGCCGACGATGGCTCATTCGGATGGGGTTCTTATAACCTGACCGGCCCGAAGGCGGTGACCCGCACCGGATATTCGTACGCCGTCCGATTCGGCCTGGCGAGCGATTTGCCCGTCGCCTTCGAATCCGCGATCCTCGGCCTGGCGTACCGTGGGGGGATCAATGAGCTCGATGTCATACTCATGTCCGACAATCATGGTTCACCCGGCATTCCCATCGAGACGATCCACCTCTCGGGCCTTTCCAAAGTACCCACGATGGTCGTTGCCAGTTCGGTAACTCACCCACTTCTCGACCCTTCAAAGTTGTACTGGCTGGTCGCGATCGCGACGAACGACTCGTATTTCTCCTGGATGTCCAACCCTTACTATGAGGCCGGGCATCTCTCCTATCGTCTCGACACCGGCCGAGGGCCTGGCCCCTGGAGGTCCACGCCTTATAGCTACGACCCGGCCTTCGCGATCATGGCCGTCCCGTCCTCGGGCCAGTCGAGTTTCAGTCTGGTCGGAATTGGATTGATGACCCTGAAAGGCTTGCGAGCGTTCCGACGGTCCCGAACCATGTCCGTCTGAGATCGACCGGCCATCTCGTCCTGGATCGCCTCAGGACGCGGCTTCGAGACGTGACAGGAGCGCGGCGGTCGCCTTTCGAGGAAATTCGGCACGGATGACCGCCGAACTCAGGGCCACCCTTCGGGCTCCCGCCTGGAGCACCTCGTCGAGGTTCTCCTCGGTGATCCCGCCGATGGCGAACCAGGGAAGTCCGAGCGATTCCGATGCCCTACGGACAAACCCGAGCCCCGCAAGCTCATCGAACGATTTGGTATCACTGGCGAAGACAGGACCAACGCCCAGGTAACCCGCCCCCTCCAACACCGCCTTTTCCATCTGCTCAGGATCGTGGGTCGAGACGCCGATGAGTGTTCCTGGCCCGACGATTCGTCGCGCGTCGCGGATGCTCATGTCGTCTTGACCAAGGTGGACCGCGTCGGCCCCGGCGAGTCGGGCCAGGTCGGGTCGATCGTTCATCACGAAGCGGGCCCCGGCGCGGGCCGTCAAGATCCGGACCTCTCGGGCCCTCGTGAGCCACTCGCGATCGGTTAAGCCTTTCTCTCGAAGCTGGATCGCGCCGGCCCCCCCGGCCAGAGCCTCACCGACGACCCAGGTCAGGTCGCCGAGGGTGGGCAGTCCCCCCACCAGGACCATCAGGTGGACACCGTCAAATCCACGACGGGCCGAGACCGCCGTCATCGTCAGCTTTTCGAGCGTGTAGACGTCATAACGCAGGACCTCGAAGCGTCCCGAGACCCAGACGTCGACCAGCTTGCCGTACTCTTCCAGCGATCGGAGAGCCTCCGCGGTCCTCTTGAAATTGGCGATCAGCACAGCCCTTGGGTTCTCGCGTGCTTGCTCGGAGGGCGTCATGATGTGGGTTCCCACGTCGCCCCGGGTATCGCGGGCGTCGATGAGAGATCCGAGATCGAGCCCCTGGACCGCCTCGGCCAGGCGATGCCGTACATCTTTGATCCGCCGGGTCAGCATCGGATCGTCGAGGGCAAATCGGACGTAATCCTCGACGACCCGGAGCCCCTCGCGAGCCCTGTTGGCCGAAGCATCGAGGATTCGGGCGAGATCGACCCCTTGACCGGGTTCCACGAGTTCGAGCGGGGCGATATCGCCAGCCAGGGGAATGGGTGCCGAGTCGAGTGCCTCGGCCCGCGTCATCGCCTCAAGTAAGACTTCGACCTCGAGTCCCGCCTCGGCCAGCACCCCGCTGATTTCGGCCTCGGCCATCAGCAGGGCGACCAGAAGATGCTCGGTCCCCACCGACTGATTCCGGTCGAACGCCTTGGCCTTGGTCGAGGCGGTCCCCAAAGCCGATCGGTAGTCGGTCGACATTGGGATCGAGGTGGCGGGGACTTCCGCGATCTCGGTGGGAGGTTCGATATCAAAACCGAGTGATTCGAGCAATCGGAAGGGTGCTAGTCCATGCGAGGCCAGCAGATCGGCCGCCCGGCTCTCCGACTCGTCGGCCAGGGCGGCGGCCAGATCGATCAACTCCACCTCGGCGGAACCTCGAGCCCGGGCTCGTGCCTCGGCCCGCCCCATCACTCGAAGGGCCCCAGCCGTGAATGACTCGAACATCCTCGCCTCCCTTGATCCCGCCTCGAAACTCCTGGAGTGCTTGATTTCCCCATTCGACCGGAGCATCATGAAGGATGTTGTTACCCACGCTCAAGACGTGCCCGCGGTCCGACTTAATGTCGGACGCGGGTCGTCCCCACCGACAGCCCCAGGAATCCCACCGTGATCGATCGACTCCTACCGCTATTCGTCGTCTCGCTCAGCATTGCCGGATTTGCCGCCAGCGTCGGGAGAGCTGAGGAGCCCAACAAATCTACGCCCGATTCCGTGCTGGATTTCAAGGTCCAGGATATCGACGGCAAATCCGTCGACCTGGCCAAGGCCCATCAAGGCAAGGTTCTTCTCATCGTCAACACGGCGAGCCAATGCGGCTACACCCCGCAGTACAAGGGGCTGGAGGCCACCTACCGGAAGTATAAGGACAAGGGCTTCGAGGTTCTGGCTTTCCCGGCCAACGAGTTCGGGGCCCAGGAGCCGGGCACCAACGGCGAAATCAAGTCGTTCTGCACCGCCAATTATAATGTGACCTTCCCGCTCTACTCGAAGATCGTCGTCAAAGGAGAGGGAATCCACCCGCTCTACCAGTTCCTGACCAGCCCCAAGACCGACCCCAAGTTCGCGGGCGACATCTCCTGGAACTTCAACAAGTTCCTGGTGGACCGAAACGGCCAGGTCATCGCACGATTCGAATCGAAAGATGCTCCCGAGTCTCCCAAGGTGACCAAGGCCATTGAGACGGCCTTGGCCGAATCGAAGTAATTGGAGCAATGGTCGGGCGAGGTGCCGATCAGACCTCGCCCGTCGTTCATTTGGGAGCCGGCGAATCGATGGATGGGCTCGGGGCATCCAGCGGGGCTGCCTTGAAGAGGAGTTCCCCCTCGGCCTTGGCGGCTTCGGCCTTCTTCTGGGCCGCGATCGTCTGGATGTACTGATCGAGCTGTCCGAGGAATTGCTCGGTATCATCGACGAGGTTTGTTGAAGAAGCATCGGCCGGAGCGGTGAAGTCGAAAAGCTCGGGTTTGACCTCGGCAACATCGAGCAGCTTGTAATTCAGGACGACTTTACTCGGATCGACCTTGGGCGGTGCCTTGCTGACGCCGATCGTTCGCCCGGTGGCAGGGTCGATCTGCTTGACATTTTCTTGGAGCAGCAACGGAGCCTGGCCAATCATCTCAATTCGGTAAGGCCAGAGGTCGTCCTTCCGAATGAAAACCCTGACATTCTTCGGGATGTAGGGTGGGAGAGAAGCCGTCGGGGGGAGGGGCCGATCATTAGCTCCCAGGAGCCCCGACCGATCCTTCCAGGTGCCACCCAGGATGTAGGTTTCAACTCCTTCTACCTTCTCGTCTGCAAACTGGTCGAATTCGATCGCTTTCTGAAGGCCAGTGAGCATCGCCTCGGGACCGCCGAAGCCGAGTTGGGTCGTGATCAGGTTGCGAAAGAGATCATCGAGCGCCGGATCTTCGAGACGTTTGAGAATCTGCGTGATGTCGCGTCGACGGTAGCTCTGCATTCCCAGGACTTTCTGGTAATCCCAGAGGACCTTGCCGTCGCAAACCTGGGCCATCAAGGAGCCGGTCTCGCCCAGCCCCTTGAGATTGAGCTGGAGCCGAACTCGGTGTCCAGTGTCCTTGTAATAATTCCCCTCGAGGCTGAACTTCTGGTTCAGCATGTCGACGGTCTGCTCGATCGAGGCGGCGATCTTCTCGCGAAGCCTCAGCTTGATGATCGTCTCGGTGAGGACGTTATTGGCGAGAGTTGACGAGTTAGCCTGGGTGGCTGGCGCGGGGTCCTGCGACCAGGCGACCAGGGGGACGAGCAGGCCGACGACCAGCATCGGGATGAGGCGGGAATATGGCATGATCGGGTTGTAACCCATTTTCTCAAGGGTCGGAATGGAATGCCCGATCCTATCGTTAGGCGTCGTGGGACGCAACCCCGGCGGAACGTGTGGGCGGAGGCCAGGAGGCCAAAACCCCGCCGCCGATTTTCGTTCGACCTCGACGCGAAGTCCGAGCCGACTCGCTCGACCTCGCGTCTATCCAGGATGGTGAGCTTTCTCCCCGATCGCCTTGTTCCGGGCTCGATCAGAGTGTCCCGGTCCGATTGCGGGAGTCAAGGAGGTCCGATGACTTCGCTCGGAGTGATGCTCCTCGTGGCCTCGGCCACGACGGGATTCGATGGTGGCAAGGCGCACGCGGGTGGCCTGCACTTCTTCCGTCACGCGGCCGTTGCTGATGGTCCGGCCCCGCCAGGTGGCCCGATGATGCCCGGTCCCATGGGCGGGCCAGGCTCGGGCCCGATGGACGGTCGGCGTTTCCCCAACGTAAAGAGCCAGGTCGTCTTCTTCGGCCCAGGGGGGCCTAGCGGGACCGGCGACCTGAAAATCGGCTGGCAGACCGGCGCCGGCGGAGGCGAGAAGGTCTACCTGCCCGGGCGGTCGACGCCGTTCCGCTATAACTTCATGCAGGGTTACATCTACCGGCTCAAGCTGTCCGACATCTCGGGCCGGCCCACCCTGACTTTGTATCCGACGATCGAGGTGGCCCCCTCGACCCCGGCGACCGACGCCTACCTGACCCATAATCAGATCCCGGTCCAGTTCACCGCCGAGGACCTCGACCAGGTCGAGGGCGGGAACTTCGTGACCAAGGTGATCTACCTGCCCGACCCCCGCTATCAGGAACTGGCCGTCGCCAATGTCGAGACGCTGGTCTCGACCCGCCTGGAGCCCGGGGTTGACCCGGTCCTGGAAGCCGACAAGCGGGGCACCATCCTGATGATCGTCCGCCTCGGCGGGATCAATCTGGAGATGGATGGGTCCGGAGCGGCGATGCCGACCGATGCTCCGATGATCAACGACGCCCCGGCCACCTCGATGCCGCCCGGCACCTTTCCTTCGGACATCTCGGCCCCGTCGGTTCCGGTCAACGAGCCGGTCGATGCTCCGGTCACGCCCGCCGTCCCCGAGCCCTCGACCCCGCCGGTCCCGGATCCCGCCGAAGCGGTCCCGCCCCCCGCCCCGGCCGTGCCCCCGCCCGGCTACTGAGCTACGGAAACGATCGAGGGCCGGGTCTGACCCGGCCCTCGTCGTCCTCGGACTCGGCCGTCGCCCCGGCGGGACGCGATCTCGAAACGCGACCCGTCGGGGCAATTCGGTCCCATCACCCGTTCAATCTGATGGATCCCGGGATGTTCCGACCTCACCCGGATGGATGATCAGAATCTGTCTCCCGACCCTTTTGCTATCCTCGATCCTGAAACGAACTTCTAAACCGGCGATCTTTATCCGCAAGTCTTTCCCGAAGTGAAGCCCGGGCGGGCCCAGACCCGCGAGACAACGCCCCATCGACCCTCAAGGGTGCAGGACGCACCCCGGTTGAAGGATGACCGATATGAGCCGAACAGGATGGAACCGCCGAGTCGCCGGCTGGCCCGCGCGCCTGGCCCTGCCCCTGGTCGCGGCGATCTCGGCGGGCCTCGGCTCGCCCTCAATCGCCCAGGACCCCCCTATCGAGGTCGCGAATCCCCCGATCGCGGCCACGCCCGAAGTCGAGGCCGCGCCCCCGGCCCCCGTGCTCCCGGATGACGTGCAGGTCATCCGATTCCAGGGGGCTGAGGGAATGAGTATCGAGGTACTCGGCCCCCCGGGCGAACCCGTACCCATCGGAGACGGCAAGGGTCTGGCGACGGTCGGGATGAAGGTTGGGGTCAGCTACCATCTCCGACTCTCGGGAATCCCCGACCGGCCGGGTGTCGAGCTTTTCCCGGTCGTCGAAGTCCTCGGACACCTCCACCGCCCGCCAGGGATCGACCCCTCGAAGTATCCGATCCGCATCGTTTTTCGCGAGGATGATATCGAGGATGCCGTGGGCCGGGGCCAACTGGTCACCCAGGTGGTTTATCTGGAAGATCCCGATCAGGCCATTCCCCTGAAACTCCCCAAGGATGAACCGCCGTTCGTGACCCTGAATCCGGCCGAGGACCCATTCAAGGTCGCCAGGGCCCTGGGCCGAGTGATGGCCATCGTCCGGATTGGTGGCCGCCAGCCAACCCCCGAAGAACTGGCCGGCCCTCAGGGAATCGGAATGCCCATCAGCCCTTGCCCGTTCACGGGTTCCGACGGAGGAGCCTGCAAGCTCCCCTGCGGCCCGGTCTGCGGGACCCCGCCCCCCCCCGGCCGACCCTGGATGCCTCGCGACGAGTTCCTCTGCGATGGAGGTGATCGCGACGAACCGATCCACTTCGCCGGGAATGGCGGACTGGCCGGGATTGATCCGCGCGACACCGTGGTCAACTTCAATGCAGGTGATCGTCCCCGGGTCTTGCCCACTAACGTGGTCTGCGTTTACGCGCCGAGGTTTGCCTCGGTCCGGGTGGCGGTCGGGGTCTCCGAGTCGCTCAACTCCGCCCAGGCTTACAAGGCGGAGTGGCTCCAGCGGCAGGAACTGTCCGCGACCCGCCAGGGGACGAAGAAGTTGGCCCAGAGCCAGGTCGCCGGCATGAACCGACTCCGGGTCAAGGCCACCGGCCTCTCGACTCGGGTTTTCGCGGGCGAGCATTCCGAGGTCCGCGTCCTGGGCGGATTCGATTCTCGGCTGAACATCGCCATGCACCAGGGGGTCCAGGGGGCCGATCGGAAGTCGGCGGTCCAGACCCCCAATGGGCTCAAGCAGCGGGTCAAGATCGACGGGATCAAGAGCGCCGAGGGACTGGTCGTGACGGGGGTCGTTCAGGGGGCCAACGAATCGGTGATGAGCTGGCCTCCCCTGGATATAACCGGCGTCGAGGAACCGCCCGGCAAGCCCGGCCTGGCCGTGGTCAAGCGAGTCAACGCCGAGGAAGCCGAGCCGGGCGATACCCTGACCTACACGATCAACTACCGGAACATGGGCAATATCCCAATCCGGGCCGTTTCGATCACCGACAGCCTCTTGCCTCGCCTCGAATACGTCCCCGGCTCCGCCCAGGGTCCGGCGGGCACCGTCTTCACGTTCGGCGAGAATCGGGCCGGGGCCCTGGAACTTCGATATGACCTCCCCGGGGCCATCGCCCCGGGCTCCGAAGGGTCGGTCACCTTCCAGGCGATCGTCCGGTAGGCCTGATTCCCCGCATCCGGAACTTTCGATCAAGCGAGGCCCGCCAGCAATTCCTGATGCTGGTGGGCTTCGCCGTGTTTGGCTCATCGGCAAGGCCAGTAGATCAGATCCGTTCCTCGATCAGCACGGGCATCCGGTCGGATCGGGTCATGACCTGATAATAGTGCGTGGCCGGCTCGCAAATCATATACGCCACGGCGATCCCGCGCTCGTCGGGGACGAGCAGGCCTCGGATTCCCTGACGGACCCGGTACCAGATCCCGCGCTCCAGGGCCAGGGTCGCCGGGATGTCGACGGGGATGGCGTTGGCATTCTGCCAGCCCCCCTCGTTGATCGTCGAGAGCCAGGTCCAGCCGGTCCGGGGCAAGAATCGGCTCTGCCCCCGACTGTTACCCCAGCGGACCACCTGGAGCCGGCCATCACGCCAGATCGGAAGCCGGGGCCGCCGGTCCCGGAAGAGGAACTGGACCTCCTTCTCGCCGCCCCGATCGTGGGCGCGGCGATGCAAGCCGTGGCGCCCGATCAATTCCGTGGGCAGTTCGCTCCATGCCAAGGTGATCCCGGCGCACATCGTGTGTTGAGGGACGTTGGAGCGGAAGTTACTCGTGAGTCATGGGGCTAGAAACAGCTTTTCCCGCGAATGTCGCAGATATCGTAGCCATTGGCAGAATCCTGGTAGATCGAGGCCAGCGGTAAGGTTGCGGCGCTCCGGACGGCGAATCGGCCGTGCCGGAGGTTGATCTCCCGCTTGATCCGGGCGACGGCCGTGGCTCGCGCGGCGGCCTCGGGACGATCGAAGAGGCCGAGCTGGGCCCGGGACCGAGGGATCAGGTGCTCGGCGATGATCTGCATCCGGGACGCCGGCACGCGCGGGATCCAGGCCGATCGGAGGCAAGGGCGTGCGGCGTCCAGAAGCAGGTCGAAGCGATCGGTCGGGATCGCCAGGCCGACCTGCCCCAGACCCGACTGGCCATCCTTGTAGCCAACCCAGACCGTGAGCCGGCCCGCCTGGACGCCGTGGAATTCCAGCTCCTCGATCAGCCGTTCGAGATTCCGGACCAGCCAGGCATAAAGAATGATCGGATCGCGAGTTGCGTCGCCGAAGCTCCCGCCGCGGGAGAGGGCCCGGTGCGCGGGTCGGGCCGGGTGGATCGGCTGGACGGCCTCGCCGTTGAGCTCCCACCAGAGCGCCTCGCCCGAGGCGGTCAGAAGCTCGCGGATCAGCCGTCGGTCGGCGTGGGCCAGGTCGAGGCAGGTCTGGATGTTCCAGGGCAGGAGCCGACGGGCCCTCCGACCGGCGATCCCGGTAATCTCGGTGACCGGGCGATCGGCCATCAGCTCGGTCTCGCGAGCCCGGTCGAGGACAGCCGAGGCCCCTGACGGCTTGGCGGCGTCGGAAATCAACTTGGCCAGGGTCCGGGTCCGGGCGATCCCGACGCTCACCGGGACCCGAATCGCTTCCCAGATCCGGTCGCGGATCGCCTCGGCCGTCTCCTGGAATGACCGACCCGGCAGGGGCGAGGCCCGGAAGAAGAACTCGTCGATCGAGTGATATTCGACCTGCGAGGAGACCTCGCGGACCAGCTCGAGCATGGCCCGGCTGAGGACCTCGTACCAGCGGAAGTCGCGCTTGACGTAGGCCCCCTCGGGGCACTTGGCCCGAGCCTCCCAGATCGGCTCGCCGGTCTTCACGCCGGCCGCCTTCATCTCGTAGCTCTTGGCGATCACGCACGCTCCCTGATTGCCGAGCACGCCCACCGCCTTGCCCAGCAGGAACGAGTCGCGGACTCGTTCGGCCGAGACGTAAAAGCAATCGGCGTCCAGATGGCCCACCGCCGTCGGGGTTCTCATGAACAGGAGTATAGAATGGACGCACAAACACGTCAAGCAGAGTGGGGCTCGATGGAGCGGGATCGGAGGCTGGCCCCGATTATTTTCCTTCCACCTTTTTCTTCCTACCCTTTCTCGGGGCCGGGGCCGGTGGCTGGACGACCCCTTGGTAGATCTCGGCAAGCCGCCCGGCGGCGTCACCGGCCTGGCGGGATAGCTCGGCCATCTCGGCGAAGCTGAGCTGGGGGTCGGGGAACGGCAGTCGTTCCTCGGCCTCGGAGATCGTGGATGTAAGCTGGTAAGCCTTGCCGTCGCGCCGGACCCGGATCCCGCAGCGCTTGAGTAGATCGATCTCGCGATAGAAGGTCCGGAGGCCGATGGAAAGGCAGTCCAGCAGCGCCTCCCGGACCGCCGGGCCGCTGGCCAGCATCGTGACAAGTCGGTAGAGCCTCGAGGCCCTAGGCAGGGTGATGTGGAAGGCCGGTCGCTTCCGGATGCTCGGAGATCGTTTCATCAAGCCCTTCTTCCGCCGGATCGTCGGCCGAGACCGGGTCCGTGCGTGCTTTCTCCCACGGTTGCATGCTTGGGAGCGTCCATGGATTGGCTACGGCCTTAGCGGATCGTGCGATTTTACCGAATAATTCAAGTGGAAGGATAGTGCGTCCGATACAAGTCGACGGGTCCGATGGTCGGTCGAGGGTTCGTGGCACGTACGGGACGATCGGTCGGGGACGCGACCGCCGGCGGCCTTGAGGGGATCGGATGGTTGGGGCCGCCCGGGGCGAGTAGGCTCCGGGATCGAGTTCAGATCATCTGGTGGCCCGGTCTCCGGACGCGAGCCTTGAGCAAGGGAGTCTGTTCCATGTCGATGCGGAAGCACCCAGGGCAGTCGCGAGCCTTCCGTCCCTCGGCCGAGGGTCTGGAGGGGCGTAAATTGCTCGCGGCCACGGTCACGGGCATGAACACGGCGGGGGACGTCTGGACCCTGAAGTTGTCCGGGAAGGGTACGTTGCAGGTGCTCAAGCAGGACGATGCTTCGGGCAATCCCGCACCGCTCAACTCGGCGAGCGAGATCAAGTCAATCACGATTTCCGGGACCGACCCGACGACCAGCCGGCTCACCGCCACGGTCAAGAAGGCGGCCGGGAGCACGGGAGAGGTCTTCTTCCAGGAACTGAATCAGCAGACCAATCGCTCGCTCAGGGCCGTCGGCGGCGTGGCGGGCCTGGGGATCAAGTCGATCAACATCCCCGATTTCTATCTGGGCGTGACTGATCCTACGACATCGACATCGACGGGGCAGCCCCGGGCGCAGATCAATATCCCCGACGGGATCAATTCGCTCCGGTTCGGTGGGGTGGACACCACCGCCTTCTTCGGGACCGACCCGACCCAGAGTGTCACCCAGGACGGCCAGAATGACGTCTTCCTGGTCAGTCTGGGGCTTCCCTCCCGGATCGGGACCAGCATCGTCATCAACAAGTCCATCTCAAGCGACCAGGCCGGGACGACCTCTAGCACCGGCACGACCAACTCTCCCACCCAGAACACTGTGATCTTTGACGTCGCCGGGAGGCTTAACCTTTTCCAGGCCAACGAGATCGACGGCAATACCACGATCCCACCGGCGGCCGCGAGCTTCAACGCCGGGACGATCGTGTCTTCGTACCCCGATCCGGTCAATGCCCTGACGGGCGCCTTCGGGTTCATTCGAGTTGGCGGAAACGCGACCAACTTCTCGGCAGTCACGAATGACAGGATTGCCAACTTCTACGTCGGCGGCGAGGCCAATAACGTCAACTTGCTGGCCGCCAACGGCTCGCGAAACCTGTACTTCGGCAAGGGGCTGGATACGACCACGATCCTGACTCACACGATCCAGAATTTGTTCGCCAATCGAGGTGCGGTCAATTCGAGAGTCGTCACCGACCGTCAGATCGGCGACATCATGCTCGGCGGCGATGCCACGAACTCCACATTCCTCTCGGGCTACGTTCAGGGCCTGGCCTCGGTCGCCGGGAATGTGCAGCAAAACATCAATAATCTCCAGCTGAGCCAGGCGGCCACGATCCCGACTCCGACGGCCCAGGCGAACGGGAATATCACCGCATTCGTCTCCGGCAACGTGACCAACTCGGTCTTTGCCGCGTCGGATCAGCCGATCTCCCAACTGATCAACTCGAACGATCAGACCTTCGGCAACCCGCAGGATGCCCTCCTGCCGCTCGGGAAGATCGAGGCTCGTGTCCAGGGTTCGATCGACAACTCCACGGCGACCCCGGATAGTCCGACCACGGCATTCTACGCGAAGAGCGTGAAGCTGACCCGAGGACCGGTTTCGCCGCCGAGGGTTGTCGAGCCTCCCCTGGCACCGCCCGGGACTCCTCAGAGCCTGCCCGGGATCCCGGTTGTCTACCCGAAGAACACGGCCAAAACAGCCAAGGCCTGATCCTCGGCGAATCCAATTGCCGGGAGGATCGACCGGCTCAACTTCGCATCCGCCCCCTTCCTCAAGATGGGGGACGGATGGAAGCTAGGCGAAGGTCTTGAGGTGACTACTCAGAGGACAGGGTAGGGTTCTGGCCCGTCATTCCGTGGGGGATTGGGAGCCTTTGAGGGCTCGATCGGCGATGTCCCGACGATACCACCCGCCATTAAAGCGGATCGCGCGAGTTGCTTCATAAGCCCGAGCCTGGGCCTCGGCCAGGGAGTCACCGAGGGCCGTCACATCCAGGACCCGACCGCCATCGGTCACGACCCGACCGTCTCGCCCCAGGGAGGCATCCGACCTCAACGCGGTCCCGGCGTGGAAGACCTTCACATCGGCCATACGCTCGGCTTCATCCAGGTTATTGATCACCCGTCCACGCTCGTAAGACCCGGGATAGCCTTCGGCAGCCATGACCACGGTCACCGACGGCCGGGGATCCCACTGCAACTCGACGCGATCCAGTCGCTCGTCGACGACGGCTTCGAGAGCGTCGAGAAGGTCTGACTTCAGTCGCATCAATATCGCCTGGCATTCCGGGTCACCAAACCGGACGTTGAATTCGAGGACCTTAGGTCCTTGATTGGTGAGCATAAGGCCAGCGTAAAGGATACCACGGAAGGGCCTTCTCGCCCGCTTCAAGGCGTGGATGGCGGGCACGAGGATCTCGCGCTCGACTTGTTCCATCAACTCAGGAGTGACGATCTCGGCCGGAGAATAGGCCCCCATGCCGCCCGTGTTCGGTCCTTCATCGTGATCGAAAGCCCGTTTATGGTCCTGGCTGGAGACGAGCGGGACGATCGTCCGACCATCCGTCAGGGCGAGGATGCTCGTCTCTTGACCGTCGAGCCGCTCTTCCAGGATGAGGCGGTCGCCCGCCTTGCCGAACACCCGGCGAACCATGACCAGATCAATGGCCTCGAGCGCCTGACGAAGGTTATCGCAGACGAAAACCCCCTTGCCCGAGGCCAGCCCGTCGGCTTTCAGGACCATCCCGAGCGGGCGACCCAGGACGTACTCCTTCGCCTCGCCCGCAGTCCTGAAGGCCCGACGCTGTCCTTTCTCTTCGAGCTCAACCTGGACGCCCGGCCCCAACATCTCGCGGGGGTCCATGATCCGGTCGATCGCGTCGATGGTTTCCTGGGCGGTCCGACAAAGCAAGGTATTCCGGATCGTCGATCGTCCTTTCGAACGGACGACGAGGGAGACTTCGCGCGAGAGGATGTAATGCTCGGCATCGGGTGCCGACCGGAAAAGTCGATAGTCAGAGGTGGGGATCCCGGCTTGCCGCATCAGCTCCTTGGCGAAGACTTTCGATCCTTCCAGTTCGGCCGCAGCCCGACTCGGCCCGAAGATCCGGAGCCCCTCGCGTTGAAAGGCGTCGACGATACCGTTGGTGAGCGGTTCTTCCGGTCCCACTACCGTCAGACCGATCCCCTCCCGCTTGGCGAACTGGATCAGGGCCCGGGTGTCTCCCGTCTCGATCGCGACGTTCTGAACGTCGAGGTGGGTCCCCGCGTTCCCTGGCGCACAAAAAACCCCGGTGACCCGTCTCGACTGCTTGAGCTTCCAGCAGAGGGCATGCTCCCGCCCCCCCTTTCCAATCACGAGGACTTTCAACGCGTCGACCCCTGCCTGCGAAACCTTCGACCCCGGAAACGACCATCCGATATTCTAAAGAAATCAGGACCCGGAAGACAGGCCCTTCGCAGTCCGGAGAATAGGGAGGTCTCCCCGAGAGTGGGAATGGACTGTCTCCGATCGGCCGAATCTCGCAAAATCGGCGGTCACGGTGAACGATCGAGATCGACTCGCTGCCCTTAATGCCGAGTCGAAATCTCAGACGTCACGATTCCAGATCTGGTGTCCAGGTGTGGTGATCCACCGCCATCGATAATGGAGTGTTTGAACCTTGGCCGAGGGGTCGGGTTCGACAACGGCCTTGAGGCGAATCGTGCCCATCCCCGCCTCCTGGGCCTCGACCCGGGCTGGTGGATCGGCCTCGAAGACCAGGTGGGTATCCGGGTGCGGCCAGGTGATCCTGACCGAGGAATCGTGATCGGGATGGAGATGGCCACTCGACGATTCGATCAAATACGTAGCGGTCAGGGGCTTGCCAACGTTTGTACAACGATCGATCACTTCGACGTTGATCACAACCTCATCGGCTTTCTCTTCGAAGGTCAAGCGGCCCGAGTAATGGTGGGGGCCCGCTCGGCCCTCCAGTCGGGCGGTGGTAAGATCCGGACGTTGCTGGTCGATGCTGAGGATCTGATAAGCAGGACTGGCCGGCCTGATCGGTGCATCATCCGAGACCAATCCCTCGATCGACCAGATCCGAGGTATCGCCTCGCAACCACCGACCGAGGCGATCTCCTGCTTCCAGTGGTCTCCCATCCATCGAAACTGGAAATGCAGGCAGAACGTGAGAATGGCCTCGTAACCGCTGGAAATTTCAATCGTGGACATGATGGGAGCCCTCGTCCGTAGTCCGCCCGGGATCGTGGCGCCTTGAAAGCTTGACCCTGTCCGATCCCGTCCTAATCATGATCGAAATACGAGGATCGCCCGGCCGTCCCCGGTCGGGTGGTCGCTCGACCAGACCGGCGACCCCCAGCGACTCCATCACGTAAACACAATATACATATTCGCATAAAATGGTACTACAATCGACTCATGGTTCGCATCGAGCACTCGATTGGGACCGCGGTCAAATCGATCAGGAATCGTCGATGGGCGGGACCTCGATCCGGTTCGCTATGAACGACCCTTGGTCGAGGTTGAGCCCATTCAAAGACAATTCGAGGGGGGGACGAGATTCCTTGTAAAGGGGGGCAATTCTCTACAAGGTTGATCCCATCCTCCCCCCCGAAGGTCGAGAGGTTGTCCGGAATGTTCCGGCTAACTCAACCGTGATCGGAATGAGCGGACTGCGATTCGTGACCGTGTCCGTTCGAATCTCTCTCGCTCGGCACGAAGTCGATATTCTCGGGTTTATCCTTGACCATGAGCATATAGAGGCAAGGGAGGACGAATAGAGTACCAGGACCTCCCGCCATCAGGCCTCCGAGGATCGCTCGGGCGAGCGGTGCGTTCGCCTCGGAGCCTCTCTCAATGGCCATCGCAGCGGGAATCATGGCGAAGAAGGCCGCCAACGCCGTCATGGTGACCGGGCGCACGCGGATCGAGGCCGCCTTGCGGATTGCCTCGAAAACGGAGAGCTGCTCGTGCTTGCGCAGTTCCTGAGCGTAGTCGGTCAGCAGAACGGTGTTCGAGACCGAGATGCCCACGATGAAGATCACTCCCAGGAGCGATTGGACATTCATCGCCGTCCCGGTCAGGTACAGCATCGGCAGGACGCCGATGAGAACCAAAGGCACCACCAAGATGACGCAGAGCGGGACGACGTAGGAGCGGACCAACGCGACCATAAGAAAGTAGATCAGGATGACCGCCAGGATCAGCCCAATTCCGAGGTCGCGGAAAGTCTGTTGCATCCGGGAATATTCGCCACTCAGCAGGATCTTCGATCCCGTCATCAACTCACGAGTGCCCGATTCCAGGGACGACGGCTCATAAGGTGCCCAGCTTCCGTCTGGCTGCTTCTTGCCGAACTCTTCGAGTAGCTTCGCAATGTCGTCCGCGACGTGCCCGAGGTCGCGCCCCTCGACTCCCATCGTCAGGTCGATGGAGGGCTGGATATTGTTGTGCGTGATCTCGGTCGGGACCGTGGTTCGCGTGACATTTGCTAGGGTCCGGAGCGGGACTGGTTCTCCCTTGAGAGCCCCGGTGATGGGAATATCGAGCATCGTGTCGATCGAGGTGATTTCCTTCTCGGGATAAGCCACCCCGACGAAGTATTGATTGTGGCTCTTCGGATCGATCCAGAAGTTCTTCTTATTGAAGGTGATCGACGAGTTCAGGGCCGCAACCACATTCCTCATGACTTCTTCCTGGGTCATGCCCAGGTCGGCGGCCTTGGTCCGATCGACATTGACGATGAACTCGGGATAGTTCTGCCGCTGGAGGATCCGGGAATCGACGACGCCATCAATCTTCTTGACCTTGGACTGGATCAGGGCGGCGATTTGGGCAGGCTTGGCCAGGTTCTTGCCGGTGATCCGGATATTGATCGGGGTGGACTTTCCTTCATTCAGGGCGCCTCGGATGAGACCTCCCGTATCGAAGGCGAATTCGAGATTGGAGAATCGCGGCTCCTTGGCCACCGCAGTCCGGACCTTGGAGGCATACTCCTGGGCCGAATGCGAGCGGTGCTCGGCGAGCTGTACCTTGATCATCGCATCCATCGGTCCGGCGTTCTGAGTGTAGGCGGCGGACCAGTCGGCCGTGACACCGATTTCGGAGACGATCAACTCGAGGTCATGTTCGGGGATCTGTGCTCGGAGGAACTTTTCGACCTCGTCGACTCGCTGGTTGGTCACTTCAATCCGCGTCCCGCTGGGAGCACGGACCGCCATCTCGAAGGCCCCCGCATCAGCCTCGGGGAAGAACTCGCGTCGAATGATCGGGCTCATCACGAAGAGAGTGAGGCCCAGAAGTCCGAACGCCAGGGCGATCGTCGTCCGGGGACGCTTCATGACGCCGTCCAGACCCTTCACATAAAGGGCAATCGCCCGATCGATCACGGCTTCCCAGCGAGCGAATGCCTTGCCGATGAATCCTTTTCCGTGATCATCACCGTGCTCGTGTGCCGAGAGCCACATGGCACTTCGGGAAGGGACGAAGGTCCGAGAGAGGACATAAGCGGAAATCATCGCGAAGGCCACGGCCAGGGCCATCGGCCGGAACAAGAATGCCCCGAGGCCAGGCATCAGGGCGAGTGGCGCCAGCACGAGGAAGGTGCAGAGCGTGGCGACCAGCTCGGGAAGGGCGACCTCGCTGGCCCCCTTGTACGCAGCCTCTTCGGGCGAGGCTCCCAGTCCGAGGTGGCGGTGGGTATTCTCCAGGCAGATGATCGCGCTATCGACCATCGGCCCGATCGCCAGCGAGAGTCCCGATAGAGTCATCACGTTGATCGTGTTGCCCGTGGCCAGCAGGCAGACCACCGCCGACATGACCGCCAGAGGAAGCGTCATGATCGCGATCGCTGTCATCTTGATCTGGCCGAGGAACAACAGGATGACCAGCGAACAGAGGATTGCCCCCAGGATGCCTTCCTGCACGAGACTGGAGATCGACTGTCGAACGTAGACCGACTGGTCCATCACCAACTTCAGGTCGATACCCGGCTTGCTCAATTTAGCCTTCATGCCCGCCAGCGAAGACTTGATATTGTCGACTACCTTCAGAGTACTGGAGCCGAGCTGTCGGAATACGGGGATGTAGACCTGCTTGCGGCCATTTACCCGAACGATGTTCGTCTGGATGAACGAGTCGTCCTTGGGCGTCGCCACGTCCCTCATGAAAGCGGCATTGCCGTGGACGGTCCGGAGCGGGATCTCGCCCATCTTCTCGACGAAGTCATACATCGAGTTCGAGTCGATCGCATAGTCGGTCCCGCCGAACTTGGCGTCGCCGGCCGGCAGGAAGACGTTGTAATTATCCATCGCCTTCATGACATCGAGCGGCGAGAGGCCCCGAGCCTGCATCTTGTTGCGGTCGAGGTAAAGCATGACCGCTCGGACCTTGCCGCCGTAGACCACCGGAGCCACGGCCCCTGGCAAGGCCATGATCATGTTTCGAACTTCATATCGACCGACGTCATAAAGGGTCGACTCGCCTTCGGTCTCGCTGTTCAGGGCGACCAGGCCGATCGGTGTCGAGCTGGTCGGATCGAAGGGCAAGACCACCGGCGGCAACGTCCCCGGCGGAAGATTGGGCACCGAGGCAAGGGCGAGTGAGTTGACCTGGGTCAACGCTCCGTTGGGATCGACGTCCCCCTGGAAATAATCGCGGACGATGCTGGCACCCACGATGGATCGCGATTCCTGTCGTGCCAACCCATTCGCCTGGCCGACCCAACGTTCCATTCGACTGGTGATGTCCTTCTCCATACCTTCAGCCGGCATGCCGCCGTAGAAGGTCAGCACCTGCACCGCAGGGCTTTTGAAAACCGGCAGAATATCGACCGGGATCATGAAGAGGCAGAGTGTGCCGATCAGTAAGATGGTGAGGCAGAATACCGTTACTGCATAAGGGTTCCCGAGTGATGCGCGGATCAATCCGTTCATCGGTCCACATGACCTCCGGAGAAGGAGCCACAAGTTGAAAGATGGGGACGCGACGGAGCGAGGCACCTTGGGCGCATGAAGGAGATCAATCCCATGCACATAGGGCTCGAACGTCGTCGGCTAGCAGCGCAGCCGGTCGGTCGAGTGGATGATGGGGGAAGGAAATGCGAAGGTTGGTACGCTGTCGTTGTTAATGAATCGAATGCGAGTGATGTGGAGGCGAATACCCTTGGGAAAGGCATTACCTCGCGCAAATCTTGCCATCGAAAGGCAAGAATCGATTCGTGCTGGGGAATTGATGCGGTAGCGGCCGTAGGTGTGAGCTGATTTCTTATTGTGATGAGAGGCTAGCCGAGGGGCATCCGCGAAGACGATCTCTGACATCCTAGGCGGCGGCAATGCCGCTGCGAGGAGGAGAACGAGCGTCAAAATTCGCGAAGGCCGATTCGGCATTCACTGAGCTCCGGAATTCGGAGTCGAGCAACCCATGCGCGTTATGGGTCAAGGTGAGATCAACGGGGAGTTGAAATCGTTCACGAATCATACGCTCGGGAGTCAAGCGTGGCAATCCTATCATTAGGAATTTTGCACATTCATGCGATTACGCGAAATAGAGATGAGTAACACGACCATCGTCGGGGCATCGCAAGGATGAATACGGACCTGACACGCTACGCCTATTGCGAGTAATACTCTTCGGGCGCCGTTGACCTGGCGACTTTTCAAGAATAGACTGAAAAAAGATTTCCTGGTTAATCGGGGATGCATAGTGTCGCGAGTACGTGGACCGGCACTCGTGTTCTTCGCGATTCTCATGGCGGGGATCGGTTCGATCCTTCGCCCGACGGAACGCTCATCAGACGCGCTCATTGATCGAGCCCATCCCACGATCAATGCACGTCCTGCCGGAAAGCCTCGCTCGGACACTTCTGTCTCACAGCAGGTCGAGGATCGATCCATCGAGGAAATCTCGGCGATCCCTGACGAAGAGCCCGAACGATATCGACTCTCCCCTCCATCCTTCGGCATTCTCGCCGAAGCCTTTCACGCATGGCGTCCGATTCATCGGCCCAGCCTGCCTCTACCACTCCCACTGACCATTCGCCTTCGCTGTTGAGAGTCGGGCCATCGCGTCCCTCTCGGGCGAGCTCTCCTCGACGACGATCTGCGTTTTACTCTCGGAGTGAAAAATCCGAGGGTGAATTTCTTCGCGCATCCATCATCATAATTCAATTTCCAGGCATCAAGTCACCATCAGGAGGGGATTGATCGTGCATGAACAAAGTGATTCGGCGGTTGCTACCATCCCGAGGCCACAGCACGGACCATCGAGCTCGGGGCCCCGTCCCTCATCGCCCCCGGTGAAACGCCGGAAGTATATGGGTTGGTTGGTCGGAATCGCGGTCTTGGCCGGGCTCTCGTGGGCGGGTTATCGTCATTACTCGGGATCAGACGAGCAGGAGCCATCGGTACACTCCGCTTCCGCTTCTCATCCCTCAGATTCGGGGACCGGGCTGCCCGTCGAAGTGACCCATCCCCGGCAAGGTGGCGTCGAACGGACGACATCCCAGGCGGGTTCCGTCCACGCCTTCGAACACGCATCGCTTTATGCGAAAATATCTGGATATTTAAAAGAACAGAACGTCGACATTGGTGATCGAGTAAAGACGGGTCAAGTCCTCGCGATCATCGAAGATCCCGAGATCGACAAGGCCGTCGAGCAGAACGAGGCGGCCCTGGATCAGGCCCTGGCCAAGGTCAAGGTTGCCGAGGCGAAGATCCGGAGCGCTCAGGCCGAGCAAGACGCCGCCGAGGCCCAGGTCAAGCAGGCCGAGACCCAGGTGGCTGCGAAGGTCTCCAATCAGGAGCTCCAGGAGAAGCAACTCAAACGCATCGCAGGTCTGGTCGCGCGAAATGCCGTCGAAGAGAAGTTACAGGACGAACAGAAGGATCGCTTTGACGTCGCCAAGGCTGATGTCGGAGTTGCCCAGGCCGAGGTCAGCTCGGCCAAGGCTGCCAAGATCAGCAAGGCTGCACTCGTCGAGGAGGCCCAGGCCGACCTGATCGAGGCCCAGGCAAACGTCGAGGTCGCCAAGGCCAATCTGGGCAAGGCCAAGGTCATGCAGGACTACACTCGGATCACTTCTCCCCTGGACGGCGTCGTCACGCTTCGAAGCTTCCATCACGGAGACTTCATCCGCTCGGCCTCGGAGGGTGGGATCGTTCCCGTACTGGCCGTGGCCCGGACCGACCTGATGCGGGTCGTTTTGCCCGTACCCGATGTCGACGTCCCATTCGTCAACAAGGGAGACAAGGCTGTCCTCCAGATCGTCGCCTTGCCCGGCCAGACCTTCACCGGGGTGGTTTCTCGGTATTCCGAGACCGAGGACCCCGAAAGCCGCAATATGAGGACCGAAGTCGATCTGCCCAACCCCGATGGAAAGCTGAATGAGGGGATGTATGGGCGGATCACCGTCACGCTACAGGCCGCTTCACCAGGGAGTGTGACCATCCCCTCGTCGGGACTGACCAAGCAGTCTGGCACTGGAGAGGGTGCCGTCTTCGTCGTCCGCGATGGCAAGGCACACGAAGTTCCCGTGAAAGTTGGCAATGACAACGGGATCGAAACCGAGATCCTCAGCGGGCTTTCGACCGACGATCAAGTGATTACGCGATACAACGGTTCTCTCGGAGACGGGACCCCGGTCCATCCCGAAACGAAGAAACTCGCCCAGTCGTCCGACCATTGATCCGAAGAAGCCCGGCTTGCTTTCGCTGACCAACCAGAATGGCATGCAAAATTACACATGTATCGCCGAAGGATTCCGCCGCGGATCCTCCGGCGATACTCGCGATATTGGCTGAGTCTCGAAATCCTCGATCGATCAGAGCACCCCGGATCAAGGAATGCTCCGGGTGCGTTTCCCGACCGAAAGTCTCGGAAGTCGAACTGCGCCAACTCGGCGGTGACGACCGATGATAAGAAGGGAGGCGACTCGTCATGAGAACGCCCACGTCGCTCAATTGCTCAAGGAGGACCGAATGCCCCCGAACCGCCACCGGCTCCGCCCTGGCGTCGAGGCTCTCGATGTCAGGGTCGTGCTCTCCGCCTCGACGTTGGCCGCGCCAACACATTTGACACCCGGTCAGTTTCCCAGCGCCAATGCCAACCGTACATTTACCCCAGCCGACCTGCAGGCGTACGCCGCGGCTTACCTGAGCTTTCGCGGTTCGCCCGGTTACGTTCCTCAATTCGATTTCAATGGCACGGGCTTCATAGGTCAGAACGACGCCACTCCGATCCTGAGGGGGCTAGCGGGAATAAGCCCGAAGGGTCCTCTCAATGTCGTGCTCAAACTGGCTCCCGGCCAGCAGGCGAGGCTTCCCCACCCGAGCCAGAGCGGGGGAGTGACTCACTTCAGGAATGTCACGGTCGTCGGCAAGACGACCCCGAACTCGATCGTTTTCATCGACGGGCCGACTGGTAACTACAGGTTCGATCGGGGTGCAGTGGCGACCGACGCTCGAGGACGCTTCGAATATCAACTCAAGTTGGAGAAGCCCAGCCGAGGTGGTTCGCTCACGAACACCGAAGTTCTCATCCGGACCCCATCGGGCGAGCAGACCATTCGGGCCTTCCCGATCCGGTTGCTTCCCCGGCGTTAAGATGGGATGACCTCACGGTCAGTTCTGCTCCGTCAACAAAGACTGGCCCCGGATGAACTCCATTCGAGTCATCCGGGGCCGACCACGTTTTGATAGACCAGGATCAGGAGGGCTCATCCCAAGCCTTCGGAGGAAACCGGATCGCAGGACGAACGTCCTGACCATTCCATCTCGATCAACAAAAATGCCGACCCCGGATTACTCGAATGGAGTTTATCCGGGACCGGTCTCGGTTCGAAACTACGGTCGAGGTGGGGGTCACTCCGCGACGGGGGGGGGTGCGATAGGGGGCGGGGCTCCCAGGGAGACGAAGAGGGAGAACTGAGCCTGATTCGAGCGGGTGATCGCACGGATCAGAGCAATCCGGGCATCGGCCACGAGTCGGAGACTGTCCAACGCCTCGATCGGCAGCGAGAGAGACTCTCGAAGTCTGATCTGGTCTTGTCGGTATCCATCCTCCGCGCTTCGGACCCCGGCCTGGGCGACTTCCACCTGGCTTCGCAAGGCGATCGTCTTCGCTCGGGCGGCGGCCACCTCGTCACGGACCTGATTGAGGACCCGCGATCGTTCAGCAATCGCCTCTCCGGCCTGAGCCTTGCTGCGTTTGATCAGAGAAGAGTTCCCCGCACCCAGATTCAGGAGGGTCCAGACGGCTCGAACATCGAAGTCGGTTCGTCCGGCGAACGCGCTGAGTGTGGTCGGGATGCCGGGATAGGCACTACCGCCACCGAAAGCACCTCCACTGAAACCAAGCCAGACCGTCGGCAAGAGGGGACGTGCCTTCTCTCGGCGGACGATAATCTCTGCCCGCTCGACCAGGGCCCCTCGTGCGGCAAGGTCGGGTCGTCTCACCACTGCCGACTGGATCAGGTCCTCTGTGGATGCGTTGAAGTCGATCAGTTCGATCGGATCCAGCGGCCCGGCGATCGGGCTGAGTTCCGCCGATGGATCGAGGTTGAGCCTCTGACATAGGAGCGCC
Organism: Tundrisphaera lichenicola; assembly: GCF_051175385.1. Taxonomy (GTDB): domain Bacteria; phylum Planctomycetota; class Planctomycetia; order Isosphaerales; family Isosphaeraceae; genus Tundrisphaera; species Tundrisphaera lichenicola. Next base: position 2,260,605 of record NZ_CP195106.1, read on the forward strand.
GAAGCCACGGCGACTTCTTCTTCGGCCTTCTGGATTTCGACCTGGAAGAGGCGCCGATCGGCATCGGCACGATCGGCGTCCGCCCGCCGTCCCTGGCCGGTGGCGGCGTAGGCTGCAACGGAGTCGGCGATCTTATCGGCCTCGGAGGCGTTCTCGCGCCGAACCTCGAGGATGGCTTTTGCGGCGACCAACTCTATGTAGAGTCTGCTGACCTCGAGAAGCACTTTGTTGGCGGTATCCGAGGCTTCAAATCTCGTCCCGATCACCCGTTGCTGAGCGGCAAGTGGCTCGAAGATGGCCTCGGTGAGAGGGCTGAAGATATTCACCGCAGGGATGCCCAGCGACTCGGCCGCCAGCGTCCGAGCCCCGCCTCCGACATAGAGGGACTGCTCGGCCGTGAGCGGGAGTATCGCACCGGAGGACCTTTGCAAGGGTCCGTTGTGATTGTGATAGTTCGTCCCGACGTTGAGATAGGGCAGGAGTAATGCCCGCGCGGCCTGCCGCTCGGCCAGAGCCTCCAGGATGACGACCCGGGCTTCTCCGATCTCCGGATTCTGTCGGTCTGCAAGGCGGAGGGCGGACGACAAGTCGATCGGAAAAGGTGGTGCGGACTGAGGTATCGTCGGCGGGGTCGATCCCGCTTCGGCAGCAATCGGAGGCGCCGAGCCCATCAAACCGGCCTGAGCATCACTCGGAAGGTTGGGATCCTGCTCGGGCGTTCTCGCGACAGCCACCGAGACGGAGGGATCGACCGAGGCGGACCGAGCGAGATTCTCTGGGGTACCGGGTGTCGGTCGAGGTCGATTGTTAGCCAGCCCGGCATTGAGCGGGGGAGCGATCGCCGAGACATCCATCAAGTTTGGCGAACTCGGTCCAGATGTCGCATCATGGGGCCGGACTGAGCCGGATCGGGTCGCGCAACCCGAGAGAGTCAAGATCGCCAGGGCTATCGAGACGGCAGGTCTTCTCCGACCGCCGCGGGATTTCGGTGTTTTCATCGCCGGGTTCCTCTCCGTTGATCCGGGTTCAGCGAAGAGTCGTGACCGTTGGGGCGGGGGCAGGAGCCACGGCGGCTTCCGGCACGTTCGGCGATGGATCGATCCCCGATGGGGTGTTAACCCGCTGGGTTCCCGGCAAGCCCGAGGGGGCCAGTCCCTCGGTCGGTACCGGTCGGGCCAGGGCGTCGGCCGGGGGTTGTCCGAGCGCGACATAGAGCTCGAACTGCGCTCGGTTGTAGTCCACGATCGCATCGAGATATTCGCGTCGGGAATCGTTCAGCAGCCGGAAATTGTTGAGCAACTCGATCGGTAGGACCTTGCGGCCGGTCTGCTGGATTGTCAGGTCGTAATCCTCGCGGAAGCCCCGCTGGCTCGACCGGACCGCCGCCTCGGTCGTACCGATCTGGGCATACCGGGCATGAGTCCTCGCATAGGCCACGGCGACGTCGGCTCGTACTTGATTCAGGGCCGCAATCTCCTGGAAACGACTGGCCCCAAGTCGGGCCTTGGCCCCCTTGATCATGGCGGCGTTACCAACCCCCAGATTCCTGAGTGTCCAGTAGGCCACCACGTCGAGATCCGTTCGGCCGCTCATGCTGCCGAAGACAGGTTTGACCAGGTTACTGCCACCACCGAAACCACCGGCACTGAAGCCGACCAGGACCGTCGGCGAGAACGGCAAAACTTTCGCATTTTCCAGGCTCAGGAAGGCTTCGCGGATCGCGGCACGCCTCGCTACTAATTCGGGCCGTCGCAGCAGCCCGATCGCGATCAATTCCGAGAGGGGCTGCGGGTCGGGGACGATCGGCATCGGTACAACGTAGGCGTCGGTCGGGTGAAGCCGGATCGAAGGGTCGAGGTTGAGCAGTCGGCAGAGTTCGGCCGACGAGGTGAGGACCAGACCTTCGGCGGCGAGCACTTCCCCCTCGCGACGGGCCAACTCGGTAGTGGCACGGTCAGCGTCAGCCTTCCGGCCTTGTCCGGTCGCGGCGTAGTCGGCCGTCAACCGAGCCACTTCACGAGCCTCATCTCGGGCCTGAAGCGAGACGGCGCGGATCCCCTCCGCCCGGAGTAGCTCGGCATATCCGACGGCCACGGACAGGAACACCTGGTTCCGGATGGCGAGGGTCGAGAACTCACGCTGGATCACCAGCTGCCGTGACTCGAGATAGTTGAAGATCCCTGTGCCGATGTTTCCACCGAGAAAAACGCCCGGAATATTGACCGTTCCTGCAGCAATTGCATTGGCACCCGCACCGACGTACAACGCACTTCTCTGAACCGAGAGGATATTTCCATTAGATTGCTGGAGTGGGCCGGTGTGAGAATCGTAGTTGGTACCGACATTTATAGTCGGCAAGAACTGGGCAGCGGCAAGCTGCCGGAGGGCCGTAGCCTCGACAACTCGCTGACGTGCCAGATTCAGATCGGGATTTTCCACCCCAGCCAGGCGAAGTGCCGTGCTCAGGTCGATCGGTTGGACTTCCGCTCCCAGAATCGATGGCGGTGAAGGGATGACCACGGGAGGCGTTGCCGAATCCGCGATCGGAGGTCGAGGAGTCGCAGCTTGTCCGACTGTCGCCGAAGGCTCGGGAAGTGGCGGAATATTATCTGAAATCGGTCGAGTGGAATGGGTTGAAGTCGGTGAATCCTGAGCGCTCGCCGAATAATGGGACAAACCAGTCCACGCGGCGAGACACGCCATCACGAACCATGACGGGCTGCTTCGCGGCACGGTGACCTCCTGAATCATTGAGTGCCGGCGGAGAACTTACTCCGTCAGGCTGTGGGTGCCCCCCGTCCCTTATCATCGTCGAGCGATCTTGCCCAACTTGAGGCCTTCAACGATCGCACGGATCGTGGAGATCCTTTCCAATGAACGGTTTAGCGGATTCTCGGTTTGACTTGCTATTCAAGGATCCTCGGATTGCAAGCTCAGGACCTCCGAGGATTCGATCCTTATCACATCCGAAGCACTGATCTGGTAAGGCCTTCTTCCTCTCCGGGTATCGTCAGGCATATTCTCCGAGTGATCATGGTTCGATCGAAGCTTGACCACATCGCATCGAATATTTGATGAAGAGATCAATCGTCCGCCCGAATGAGGCTTTCCGACTCGTGTGAGAGTGTTCCTGACCGTGGCCGTTTATTTCCGTCACGAACGGGGTCAGCGCCTACATCTGACGGGCTAGTTCCTTCGTTCGGATTGACTAATCTCGGACGATCAGGACGCCGGATTGCTTGGAAATTCAGGGCGACGTCGGCCCGTCCGAGCCCGAGTCATGCTCTTTACTGGATCGCCTTCGGGCTTGCGTTCCTCACTTCGGTGCCCGAGAATCGCCTTGAACAGCGCCAGGTCTGGTGGTCGACTGACCGCTCGTGGCGTCTCACCGGATCAGCACGCGGAGATCCGATCTCTCATGCCTAGCCCGCACGCCCTACTGACCCTGCTATTCGCAATCCTCCCCTCGTCCCCATCGAGCGGACAGGAGGAATATCTCCAGCAGGTGAAGCCGATCTTGCAAAAGCATTGCGTCGCGTGCCATGGATCGACGCGTCCTCGTGGAGGGCTGCGACTCGATACGGCCGAGGCTGCAATTCGAGGCGGGCGAGGCGGGCCCTCGATCGTTCCGGGTAAGCCTGCGGAGAGCTCCCTGCTACTTGCCGTGATGGGTGAGGGAGATTCGGAGCGAATGCCCTTGAATCGTCGCCCATTGGCCGAAGCCGAGGTCTCCTCGCTCCGAGACTGGATCATCGCGGGTGCTCCCTCTCCTCCCGACGAAGTCCCCTCCCCTGCCCCGACCGCTATTCATTGGTCGTTCCTGCCGCCAACTCAACCGGAGCTCCCCGCGATCGAGAGAACGGAGCGGGCCCGCAACCCCATCGACCGCTTCATTCTCAAGCCTTTGGAACAGGATGGAATCGCCCCCTCACCCGAGGCCGATCGCGAGACGCTCCTGAGACGAGTCTCGCTGGACCTCATCGGCCTACCTCCGAAACCAGAGGAAGTCGAAGAGTATCTCAGCGACCATCGGCCCGACTCCTATGAGCGACTGGTCGACCGCCTGCTGGAGAGCCCCCACTACGGAGAGAGATGGGCGAGGCCCTGGCTCGACCTGGCGCGTTACGCCGACTCCAACGGCTACAGCATCGATGCCCCTCGCTCGATCTGGCCCTATCGCGACTGGGTGATCGACGCCCTGAACCGAGACCTCCCCTACGATCGCTTCGCCACCGAACAGCTGGCCGGCGACCTCCTGCCCGACGCCTCGACCGTCCAGCGAGTCGCTACCGGATTCCACCGGAATACCCCCATCAATCAAGAAGGAGGGATCGACCGCGAGCAATTCCGGATCGACTCCGTGATCGATCGGACCAACACGACCGCGACGGCTTTCCTCGGCTTGACGATGGGCTGCTGCCAGTGCCACGACCACAAATACGACCCAATCACTCAGGCGGAGTATTACCGCCTCTTTGCTTTTTTTAACAACTCCGATGAACCCGAGATCGCGGTCGCGTCGCCCGAGGAAATCGCCCGCAAGGAGGCTTCCGAGGCCGAGATAAACGCTTACCTGGCCGAACTCTGGGAGCGGGAACCTCGGCTCCGAGAGGCTCAGAAGACCTGGGAACAAGGGCTCGACATGGTCGCCCGGCAGAAGCAGTCCCAGGAAGTCCGAGAAGCGTTCGATATGCCTTTCGAGAAACGAGACCCGTCGCGGAATCGGGTGGTCTTCGCCGCGTTCATCGACCAGACGCCCGAAGGGAAATTGCATCGCAATCGGATTGCCAAGATGCGGGAGGGAGTACCCAAGTTCCCGACGACGATGGTGATCCAGGAAAGGAGCGGCCCCCCCCGAGAGACGCATATCCTGCTCCAGGGGGATTTCACTCGACCTGGAACGGTTGTGGCTCCTGGTGTTCCCGCCGTCCTCTCCTTCCAGGAAGGCGCCCCCGATCTGCGGGATCGACTCGACCTCTGCCGGTGGCTGTTTTCTCCGGGTCATCCGCTCACCGCGAGAGTCGCCGTCAATCGGATCTGGCAGGCGCACTTCGGTCGGGGCCTGGTCGAAACCGAGAACGATTTCGGGACCCAGGGTTCGCAACCCTCTCATCCCGAGCTTCTCGACTGGCTAGCGACCGAGTTCGCGCGACTCGGCTGGAGTCAGAAGGCGATGCACCGCCTGATCGTCACGAGCGCGACTTATCGTCAGTCCTCTCAGAACCGGCCGGATCTCGCGATGGAAGACCCGGGTAATCGCCGGTTGGCACGTCAGTCCCGCCTGAGACTCGAGGCCGAATTGATCCGCGATGCCGCGCTGACGGCCAGCGGCCTCTTGACGCCCACAATCGGAGGCCCGAGTGTTTTTCCTCCCCAGCCCGACGGCGTCATGAATCTCGGTCAGATGCGACGGGAGTGGAAGGCCGACACGGGTCCCGACCGATACCGGCGCGGACTCTACACGTATTTCTGGCGAGCAACGCCCCACCCCTCTCTGGTCGCCTTCGATGCACCCGATGCCACGAGGGCCTGTACTCGTCGAGAGCGCTCGAACACTCCATTGCAGGCCCTCGCACTGCTCAACGATGAGGCGTCCATCGAATGTGCCAGAGCCCTTGCCGACCGTCTCCTGGCCGATCCGACCAGTGATGAAACTAGTCGGCTCATCGAAGCGTATCGGATCTGCCTCTCCCGAGTGCCGACCGCTACCGAGCAAGACCGACTCCTCGGGCTACTCGACGCGATCTGGGCGGAACCCAACACCTCAACCCGAGAGGCCTGGACTGCGGTCGCTCGGGTGTTGCTGAACCTGGACGAGTTCCTCACGCGGGAATGATCGAAGACCTAGCCCCGAGAGCGACTCATGAAAGATCTCGATCCTCAGCTCTCCTCGACTCGCAGGCATCTCTTCGCGCGATGCGGACTCGGGGTCGGCTCAATGGCGCTGGCCTCGCTCCTGAACGATGGCCGGGCCAACGCATTCGATCGGGATCGCTCCGTATCGCCGATGGCTCCTCGACCGGGCCACTTCACTCCCCGGGCCAACAACATCATCTTCCTCTTCATGGCCGGTGGCCCGAGCCAGCTCGAACTATTCGACTACAAGCCGGAGTTGCGCAGGCGGCACGACCAGCCGATCCCGGAATCATTCGTATCGGGCAAGCGATTCGCCTTCATGGACACGTTCGCCAAGGAGCGACCCAAGCTCATGGCGACCGATCGGAAATTCGCCCAGCATGGACAATCGGGTGCGTGGGTATCGGAGTGCTTGCCGGAACTGGCCAAGAGCGTGGATGACCTGACGTTCATCAAGTCGATGGCAACCGAACCGATCAATCATGCCCCCGCCAAGCTGTTCATGAACACCGGATCGGCGCAGTTCGGTCGGCCAAGTATGGGGTCGTGGGTGACTTACGGGATCGGGAGCGAGGCCCAGGACCTCCCCGGTTTCGTGGTCCTTCAGTCCGGCCCACGAGGTCCTCGGGGTGGTGCCCCCCTTTGGGGCAACGGATTCCTCCCGAGCACCTATCAGGGCGTCCCCCTGAGGAACGGCCCCGAGCCGATTCTGGATCTGGCCGCCCCTTCCGGGATTACAGCTTCTCGCCAGCGATTGACGCTCGATGCCATTCGCGATCTGAATGCCGAACGACTCCGGACTGTGGGAGATCCCGAGATCGCAGCCCGGATCGCCTCATACGAGATGGCGTACCGGATGCAATCGAGCGCCCCGGAGCTGATCGACCTCGCGGGAGAGTCGAAATCCACCCTGGAACTCTACGGTGTCGAACCGGGTCAACCATCCTTCGCTGCGAATTGCCTGCTCGCTCGAAGGATGGTCGAGCGTGGAGTCCGATTCGTCCAGCTTTATCACGCCGATTGGGACCACCACGGCAGCCCCGGGCAGGATCTCCGGGGTGATCTGGATCGGGTCTGTCGAGATATCGATCGCCCCTGTGCGGCCCTCATCCGGGACCTCAAGGCACGCGGTCTGCTCGATTCGACCCTGGTCGTCTGGAGCGGTGAGTTCGGCCGAACGCCGATGGGAGAAGTCCGAGAGCAGGTCGGTCGAAACCATCACGTGGACGCCTATACCGCCTGGCTCGCGGGAGGGGGGACCCGGCCAGGAATGACCCTGGGTGCGACCGATGAATTCGGCTTCGCCCCGGTCGAGAATCGAGTCCACGTCCACGATCTTCAGGCCACGATCCTCCACTTGCTCGGCCTGGATCACGAGCGCCTGACTTACCGATTCCAGGGTCGAGAATTTCGACTCACCGACGTTGAAGGCCGGGTCGTTTCCGAGTTGCTCGCCTGAGGTGAGCCGAGCCGATCGAGGAGAGATAAACCGAGTGGGAATCGAGACAACCGGAACACGCGAATCCCTGCCGGAATCGGCCCGGCGAATCGCGACTCATGTCGATCGTCGGCGTCTCCTGTCGATCGCCGAGAGGCTTATCTCCGCACCGAGCCCAACCGGCCGGGCGGCCCCCGCCGCCGACGCCCTGGCCTCGATCTTGATCGAGGAAGGATTCGCGGTCGATCGGCTAGAAGCCGGCCACCACGAATCGCCGGCCGTCGTGGCGCGTCTCGCCTCCTCGAAGCCTGGTCGGACACTCCAGTTCAACGGTCACCTCGACACGGTCCATCTCCCCTTCAAGGGACCTCGCGTTGAAGGAGATCTCCTGACGGGTAGCGGTGCCTCGGACATGAAAGGTGGGGTCGCCGCCGCGGTCGAGGCCCTGCTCGCCCTCCGTGACTCGGGTCTCCTTGCCGCAGGCTCGGTCCTTCTGACCGCCCATGACCTGCACGAGGCCCCTTGGGGTTTCGGCCAGCAGATCGACCGGATGATCGCCGACGGTTGCGTGGGCGACGCCGTCCTGCTGCCCGAGCCTCTCAGCGATCGATTGCCGGTCGCCGGGCGAGGCCAGGCCTGCTGGTCGGCGGTGATTCGGCGTCCCGGCGCGCCAGTCCACGAGGTCATGCGCCCGCTCGATGAGCCGAGCGTCATCGCGGCGGGAGCGGAGCTTGTCTCGCGATTGACGCAACTCAACGATCAACTCTCCGTCGAAGTCGATCCCATCGCCGGGCGTTCCAGTGCCTTCATCGGGCAGTTCCACGCCGGTGAAATCTTCAATGGGTTTCCTCAGACCTGCCATCTCGAGGGGACGCGCCGATGGATCCCGGGCACCGACCGGGCAAACGTCGAGTCGGAGTTCCGCTCACTCATGGCCGGACTGGCCGACAGCACCCGCACCACGATCGACCTGAACTATCAACTCGTCCGCGATGCGTTCTTCCTCGATCAGGCCGACCCTTTGGTGGGGAGCTTCGGCCTAGCCTTCGAGACGATCTCGGGCCGACCCCTTCCGATCGGGCCAAAGCCTTTCGTCGATGACGGCAACAGCTTCTGGGCGCTGGCGCGAGTGCCCGCGATCACCCACGGACCTCGGGCCGGCGGCCAGCACACGGTCGAGGAATGGTCATCGATCGAGGATCTGATCCGCGTAGCTAATCTATACGCCCTGACTGCGACCCTTTATTGCCCCGGAGGCTGAGAAGCCGAATGGCCACCGACGCGATCTCGCTCGATCTGATCTCCGAAGCCCAGTCAACCGAGGAGCGATTCCTCCGTCAAATCTTCGTACGCGACCAGATGGCCGAGTGGTCGAAGCATCCGCTGATCATGGCGCGAGCCGACGGAATCCATTACTGGGATGTCCAGGGAAAGCGCTATCTCGACGCCCTCTCGGGGATCTATGTCGCATCGCTCGGGCACAATAATAGACGAGTGATCGAGGCGATCCATCGGCAGCTTGATACCCTCCACTTCTCGCCACCGATGCATGGGACGAATCCGGTGGCGGTCCAGCTCGCCAACCTCCTGGCCGACCTCGCTCCGGGAGATCTATCGGCGGTGAAGTTCCAGTGCGGCGGCTCTGAGGTAACCGAGGCCGCGATCAAGCTAGCCCGTCAATATCACAAGCTGAACGGATCTCCCGGCAAGTACAAGATCATCTCGCGCTATCAGTCGTGGCACGGATCGACATTGGGCGCACTCTCGGCCTCGGGGCTCAAGTCGCGCAAGACCGTCAACGAACCGATGGCCCCGGGATTTCTTCACGTCTTCCCCCCGACCTGCTATCGATGTCCCTTCGGGAAGTCCTACCCGGATTGCGGGATCACCTGCGCCACGATTGTCGAGCAGGTCCTTGAAATGGAAGACCCCGCCACGGTCGCGGCCATCATGGTCGAGCCGATCGGTCATACCGGCGGAGTCATCGACCCTCCTTCCGAGTACCTTCCCATCCTCAGGGAGATCTGCGACCGGCACGATATCCTTTTGATCTTCGATGAGATCATCACCGGGATGGGTCGAACCGGCCAGATGTTCGCCGCTGAGACTTTCGGCGTGGTTCCCGATGTGCTTTGCATCGCCAAAGGGATGAGCGGCGGCTACGCCCCCTTGTCGGCCATGATCTGCCGGAAACCGATCGCCGACCGATTCTGGGGGCCGATCGAGGAGAATCCCGGATTCGTCGAGGGGCATACCTTCGAGGGGAACCCGATCTCCTGCGCCGCGGGGATCGCAGTCATTCGGGAGATCCTCGAACGAGACCTTTGCGGCAATGCTCGGAAGCAGGGCGATCGCCTCCGAGCGGGATTCCAGGCCCTCCAGGAAAAGTACGGGATCATCGGCGACATTCGAGGCAAAGGGCTCTTCCAGGCAGTCGAATTCGTCCGAGACCAGGCGACGAAGGCCAGGTTCCTGGATGGATTCGGAGTCAAGGTTGGACGACGAGCCCTGGAAAATGGCCTACTCTGCCGATTCGACCCGCACTGGATCGCTTTCGGTCCCGCCCTGATCACGACGGCCGAGCAGATCGACGAGATGGTCGGACTACTCGACCTGAGCATCGGACAGGTCCTCGACGAACTTTCTCGGTGAATTTATCAACTCTCGGGAGATTGACGATGTCCAGATTTCCGGAGTCGGCCCCTCGAAGGATTGGTCGATCAGCCTGCCTGGTGATGGCGATCCTCGTCCAGGACGGATTGGCCGACGACCAGGGGCCGAAACCGGATGAGCGCCAGTTGCCGACCGCGATGCATTCGGCGATGAGCAACCGCCCCAAGGTCACGGTGGGTCGCGAAGGTTGCGATCTCAACGGGGCCGACAATCGGGTCCTCCAGGCCGCCGTCGATTATGTCGCGGGCCTGGGAGGAGGCCTGGTCGAGATCGGTGAGGGTGAATTCCTGATGCGCGATTCGCTCCACCTCCGCTCCGACGTCACGGTTCGGGGACTTAAGGGAAAGACAATCCTCCGGAAGTCTAATGGAGTGACTTCATCGCTTGCCATTGATGGCGATTTCGGCGAGCAACAGGTTACGGTCTCCGATCCGAAGGGTTTCTCGGTCGGGGTCGGCGTCGCGATCTGGGACGACAATGCCGGAGGCTTCCATACGACCGTCGCGCGGATCACCGGGACTCGTGGGAACACATTCTCGATCGACACCCCCCTTGGGGCTGACTGCATGGTCTCCAACCACGCAAAAGCGGCCACCGTCTTCCCGGTTGTCAGTGGCTCGAACATTGAGCGTGCGCGGGTGGAGGACCTTGTCATCGAAGGCTCCAGGGAGACCAACCCACCTCTGAATGGATGCCGGGGGGCGGGCATTTATCTCTACCGAGGCTTCGGTACGATGATTCAGGGGTGTGTTGTCCGGGGCTATAGTGGCGACGGTATCAGCTTCCAACAGTCCAATGATGTGGAGGTCGTCGACTGCCTGAGCGAAAATAACGCGGATCTGGGATTCCACCCGGGAAGCGGCTCTCAAAGACCCGTTCTCCGCAACAACCTCGCGCGGAGCAATGGGACCGATGGCCTCTTCCTCTGCTGGCGAGTTCGTCACGGCCTCTTCGAGAATAACCGGTTCGAATGTAACGGCCGTTTCGGCATCTCGATCGGGCATAAGGATTCGGACAACCTCCTCCGCCAGAACCACATCTCTGGGAATGGCCAGAACGGGGTCTTTTTTCGGAACGAAGAGGGCGGAATGGCCCCTCATCGAAACCGGTTAGAAGCGAACGTGATCGAAAATAACGGTCGGGAAACCGGCACAGCCGGGGTTCGGGTCCGGGGAGAACCATCCGGCCTGATCTTCCGAGACAACGTGATCCGCGACACCCGAGAGGGCTCCGACAAGACCCAGACGATCGGAATCCGGGTCGAAGACAGGGTGGGCCCGGTCGAGATCGAGACGAATCTGATCGATGCCGATACGACCATCGAGGACCATCGAGTCGAAAGCTTCCGGACCGGGTCGCCGAAATAGACAAGATCAAACAGTAGGCATGAGGTTCAGATAACCGGCGTGGCTCCACGGCTCAGGTTCAGGCCCGACCGGGCGGCTGGCCTCCTGGCCAGTTAGCCATCGTCTGCGCTCGTGTCCGAGACGAAATCATCTAGCCGAGCGACCTTTCTGAATCGACGAACCTGGATTATTCGAATTCGTTTACTACTTGTCTATTTCCTCATGAATGCTACTCGGCGATCCGAAATCGCCCGGGTACGATCGCTTGCACCTCAGCTATGCCGCACTTCGTTTATCCGAGACTTGCTCAACTCCAGAAAAGGACCTGACTTACTGACTATTTCAATCATGCTGCTTGCGAGCGATCCTATCCAGGTGCATCGAGGACGTCCTCGATCCGATCCCTGGCGAGGTCCATCTGGTTCCTAATACAGGGTTCGACCAAATACATCAGTCAAAATCGTCGTTTTTTAAAAAACAAATCTTGCAATCACTCAGAGAGCCACGTTAATTTAGCTTTTGCAATATGAAGGCGCCACACGATGAAGTGAGGTCGATTTCCAGTCATCGGCGATGATTCTCGCTCGAAACGCGAGGTATACTGGAACAATCCGGATGTTTTCGACACGTTGAAGTCCTTAGTAGACTCGACCACACTTGCTAGTTGAGCCTGATCTGGACTATCGCAGTCGGCTTAGCTAGAGAAAAGCTCCATTGATCGGATTTTTTGGCCAGGCCTCAAAGCCCAAATAACGGCCAAGTTAAACAACATTCAGGCGTTTCGCCAATAGCAAGGATGGAGAATCAATGTAAGGTTCGGGCTCACCCCCCCCGGAACAGTTGGGCCTACCCGCCTTGTACCGGTTTTTCAGATTTCCGATCTTCCCTCGATTCTGTCAGGGAATCTCAATGATGAGCCAATACAGAACCGTCGGTGGGGCCGTTCCAGTCGACCCGGTTCGCAAATACAGTGACCGGGAAGAAATTCGTCTCGGTCCGAATCGACGTGGATTGCGGACCTGGCCTGACTGCGACGAGGTCCTGACGATCGCTGCCGTGGCCATGCTGCTCGATTCGCTATTGGGTCATACCGCATTTCTTACCCTATTCACTGTCGCGGTGGTCGTGGGAGCTCGTCAGGCCGGATGGTCGACGTTCGGACTACTGCTGACGAGCGTCGCGTCTCTGATCGTCAATGAGTTTCTCCTCCCACCCCTGATCGAACTCAAACTTGCGAACCTGACAATCGTCGCAAGAATTGTGGTTGTGGCCACGGAGGGGCTTCTGATCGGCTCGCTCATCTCCTCACTTCGAGACTCCCGCAGCCGGTCGACTGCCTGCACATCCGATCCCAAGATCAGCCCGATTCCATCGATTTTGGACGAGGATCGATCTCGACTCCTCCTGGAATCCTCTCGCCAGAGTCGAAATAGGTTACGCCTGGCGATCGAGGAGATTCGAGACTACGCGATCATACTTCTCGATATTCGGGGGAATATCCTGAGCTGGAACTCCGGCGCGGAACGAATTCTCGGCTATCGGGCGAATGAAGTTCTCGGGAGGAGCAGCGATCTTTTCTACGAGGATCGCGATATTGCGATAGAGCGGCCCTCACGCGACCTCGAGGTCGCGGCGGCCGAAGGCCAATGCGAGGTCGAGGGCTGGCGTGTTCATCGGGATCGATCGAAACTCTGGGTTAAGCTCAGCATCACGACGTTACGAGACGATTCGGGAGAGCTTCGGGGATTTGCGACCGTTACCCGCGACATGACCGATCGCAGGAGATTCGAAGAGGAGTTGCAGAAGGCCCACGATGAATTGGAAGGACGGGTACTCGATCGGACCGCTGAACTGGCCAAGGCCAATGAAGCCCTTTCGTCCGAGATCGCCGAACGTCGCAGGACTGACGAGGCCTTAGTAAGGCAGACCGAGGTACTCCGATCGATCCTCGACAATATGGCCGAAGCCGTCCTCATGATTGAGGAGGGCAACCACGTTCTACCCTGCAACCCTGCGGCAGAGCGCATGTTCGGAATGGGCCCCGAAGGTACCCCGATCGCCGATTGGCAAAAATCGAACCTGATCACCGTCTTGAATAGTAGCGAAGACCCACAATTCAACCTGTCCCTCATCAGCTCAGCTCAAGGCAAAGATGTAAATGACCTGGAAGTTTTCATTCGTAGTCCCGGGGAGAGCGAAGGTCGCTGGGCATTGGTCAATGGACGACCACTCAGGGACGTCGATGGAACCTCGACAGGCGCGGTGATCGTCTACCGCGATATCACCGAGCGTCGCCGAGTTGCTGAAGAACTATACCGGGCCAAGGAGGCGGCCGAGGCCGCCAGCCGGGCCAAGGACCGGTTCCTAGCCTCGCTGAGCCACGAGCTTCGAACTCCATTGACTCCGGTGCTCCTCGCCGTCACGGCGATGATTGACAAACCTCCGACTCCGAGAGAGCTACCCGATATCCTGGCTATGATCATTCGGAATATCGAGTTGGAAGCCCGTCTCATCGATGACCTGCTCGATCTATCGAGGACAACCAGCGGGAGGCTCACAATGCGAGCCGAGCGATTGAACGCCCACGCGATCTTATCTCGATCGATCGAGCTGTGCCGGTCGGAATTCGAAGCGGCCAATCTCACCCTCGAACTAGAACTTGCGGCGCAAAGCGACCACGTCGAAGGTGATTCCGTCAGGCTCCATCAGATCTTCTGGAACCTGATCAAGAACGCCATCAAGTTCACACCTCACGGAGGGTCGATCGGTATTCGCACGCGAGATGTATTTGATCCGCAAATCAAGGCAGATGGCCCCAGTCTTGTCATCGAGATCTCGGATACCGGTATCGGGATCGCACCGGAAGCTCTTTCGAAGATCTTCGACCCGTTCGAGCAGGGAGGTCCCTCGATCCAACGTCGCTACGGTGGGCTCGGGCTGGGCCTCGCGATCAGTCGAAGTTTGGCCGAGGCTCACGGAGGTCGACTGACTGCCGAATGTGATGGGCCGGACTTGGGCTCGACGTTCATCCTCCTACTACCTACCGCCGAATCCTCAGCTCCTTCGCTCCAACAGGCCGCGAATGTCACTCATGGAAAAATCGGCCTGGAAATACTATTGGTCGAGGACAATTACGATACAAATCGTGCCCTGGCCTTACTCCTCGAAAATAGAGGACATCAGGTAACAAGCGCCGCTTGCATTGCCGAGGCGCGGGAGGCGGCAACGCTCAGCAGGTTTGACATGCTTCTCAGCGATATAGGACTTCCCGACGGAAGTGGGCTCGATCTGATGAGAGAGCTCAGCGCCGCTCCAGACCCGGCAGTCATCGCCGGGATCGCGATGAGCGGATTCGGGTCGGCCGAGGACATCGAGTTGAGCCTCAAAGCCGGCTTCTTCGCCCACCTCACGAAACCGATCGCTTTCGGGATCCTGGAATCGACCATCCTCGAATTCGCGGAAATATCCAGCTCCACTAGTGCCTACCCCGAGACCCATCGCGTCTGAGGCAAGTCCGGGACGATTCTTCTCAAGGCCCGATGAAGGGCCACTCGGATCTGACGAAGGAGCAATCTCACCCTTCAGGTGAGTCACAACCCCGAGGAACCTGCAATGATTTGCATCCAGGCACGACGTCGTGCTCCCCACCACTCCGTCCATCATCGAGCCATTTGTCCCGCTCTTGAGCCCTTGGAGAGCCGATTCCTGCTCTACGCCACGACGGGCGGATTTTTCAGCCAACCAGAGAGGATCACTTACAGCTTCGTCCCGGATGGCACGATCATCGGGGGCATCCCAAGTAATCTGATCCAGACCATGAATTCTCGATTCGAAATGACCGCCTGGCAGCAGCAGTTCGCGAAGGCCGCGGCGAGTTGGCAGAAGGTAGCGCACATCAATCTGGTCCAGGTCCCCGACGGTGGTCAGCCGATCGGTATCAAGGGCAATCAACAGGGCGATCTCCGATTCGGAGACATCCGAATTGGTGGTTATTTCCAGCCATCCAATCAACTAGCCTTCGCCTATTTGCCCCCACCGTTCAATGGCGGTACGGCCGCTGGCGACATCTTCTTCAACACGAGCCAATCGTGGCAAATCAATGGAAAAACTTACGATCTCATGAGCGTCGCGCTCCATGAATTCGGCCACTCCCTCGGTCTGGACCATTCCAGGACCACTTCGGCCGTCATGTGGCCCTCTTACACGGGAGCCAAGCAAGTCTTGAACACGGATGACATCAATGGCATCCGATCGATCTACAATAGTCGACAGTACGACTATTTCGATGCCAATGGCGGCAACAATCAGGCGAAGCAGGCCGACGACCTCACTTCCTGGATCAATACCGCGGGGATGCTGTCCCTCTCGGGACTGGATTCCACCACCCCGGTGATGATCGGCCAAGGTGCGGATGTCGACTGGTACAAGATCAAGGTTCCCGCCACATCGACCGGCACCATGATCGTCAAGATGCAATCGGAGGGCCTGAGCCTCCTCTCGCCTTCGCTCTCGGTCTACAACTCATCCGGTACGACCATCCTGGGCCAGTCGGAGTCGACACGTTACGGCGATACCGTCAGCGTCACGATCAAGGGTGTCATCCCGGGACAAGTCTACGAATTCAAGGCCAAAGGCAGCACGACCGGAGACTCCGGCTATGGAAGCTACGGACTTCAGGTGAATTTCACTTCGAAGTATCAGGCCCCGATCGCCATCCCGAACACCATGGTTTCGGAACAAACCAATCGAGGAAGCGGCACACTTCGAGAGGATATCGAGATTCTGGAGGTCGGGACTTACGCCAAAGACGCCGGTATCCGTTCGGCGGGGGGTGGAGACATCCGGGCGGATCTGGAAGATGGGGGGTCGCTCACCGATCAGCCAGGGCAAGGCTATTTCGATACGAATTTCATGGATCCCGCAACAACCTCCACCTTTCCCGTTTCGCCGGATGGCATCAAGTCGAATCCGGGAACCGATGTCATCGTGATTCGGCAGAAGTCCGGAGGCTCCTCGGAGAGTGGCGGATGCTTCGAGAAGAAACAAACTAACAGGATGATATTCTACCCGAGGCTCTCGTGGCGTTCGATCCCGTCCTGGAATATCCCTATTCCAAAAAATGTAAACATCCCATTGCGTTTTGGAGGCGATACGACCCGCGCGTCAACGACCCTGACTCCTCCCGAGAAGGCTCATAAGCAATCGAGCACGGATTCTGATTTGTGCTTCGCCCTTGATCACTCGCTCGAGCGATGGCGGGATTGATGTTCCCGTCGTCGATCGTGGGTCCTCGCTGTTGTGCGTCGTTCATGGAAGATTCGTGGGTAAGTCATGAAGAGACCGTCAGGGTGGGCCGTGCTCGACCCCGCGTCCGGGACTTCGGACGGCCCGCCTTGATCAACAACGAACAGCACTTGGCTTAACGATCATGCCATCGACCTCATTCGCGAGTATTCACAGGGGCCATCGACTTCGCATTCAACTCGAATGGTTGGAGTCGCGATTGCCACTCTCCGCCGTAGGAACCTTGGAGTCCGCCGCGGAGCCAACCCTCCCCGGAGAGTCGATCGTCCAGGTCTCCTGCCCCCCAGAATTGACGCCGTTCGCCGCGTCCTTGGTCGCCCCCGAGACCGGAGCCGAATTCAGCCAGTCTCCGACCTCGGTCACTGTAGCCTTCAATCGGCCGATCAACCTCGACACGCTCGGCTCAGACCTCGCGATCATCCGGCTGGACTCCCAGGGTAACCCCATCAGCGGCTTTCAGCTCAACCTGTGCACCTTCGATCCTGACGGATTGCAACTCACCGGGACGATCCCTGGTCCGCTCGAATCCGGGCACTACCAGGTCTGGATCGCGGGTGATTCCGGGATCAGCGACCTGGAGGGAAACTTACTCCTTCCCGACGGCCAGCCTGCGATTCTAGGAGAGTTCTCGGTCGTTATCCACGGGATCGGGCTCACCGACGCGATCGACCTGGGTACGCCAGGATCATCCACGATGGAGATCTCGGGTAGCCTGGACTTTAAGAAAGACCCGTACTCCGTCTCGCTCTACAAGATCAGCCTGCCTGAAGGACAGTTCTGGAGGCTTGGCCTCGAAGTTTCTTCGCAGCGAGACGGGGGTTCCCTCGACACGGCGTTGTCCCTCTTCGACGCTCAGGGACGACTGATCAGTTCCGATGAACTCGGTCGAATCGATGCGCCATTCGATCCGTATTTGTTCACTGGTGTTAATCCGGGGGTTTACTATATTGGGGTTTCGGGGACGGGGAATCTGCCCGATCTGGACGGCGGCTATGACCCGGCAACCGGCTCGCCCGGCTCGATCCCGCAAGTCCAGGACGGAGGAATATTTCGACTCCAGATCGTGGCCGATCCGGTGAACGCCCCGGTCTCGCTTCGAGCAATCGATGTTATCCACGCCGATCCCCTCGACCCGAGCCCAACTGGCCTGTCTCTCCAGTTTTCGGGATCCATCCAGACTGGAGGCCAAGATGGGGATCTCTCGACGAGGATGGATCACGGGATCGAGTTGGTCGGACCCGATGGTCAACTTTGGCCAGTGATGGCATTGTCTTACGATGAGTCGAAGTCCCGGATCACATACCTGTTCCAGGATCACCTCGAGGCGGGTCGATACACGATTCGATTGCCGGTCGATTATGGACTGGTCGACCTGGCAGGGCTCTCCCCGGTCGCGGAGGGACAACCCAGTCGGGTCCTCGGAGGTTTCGACGTCAAAGCGAGGGAGGGGGCACCAGATCTGACCGATCTTGGTGCACTACGACCCGGGCGCTTTTCGGTTGGGACCGCGTTCCAGATCGCGCTCGATCCTGGCTCCTCGAGGAGTTACCGATTCGTCGTCACCTTTCCGACGATTTATTCGTTCCAGCTCTCCGATTCCGGAGTTCCGATCCCCGTTCGCGGGAATGGGCATGACCTGCAAGCCTCGATCGGGTCAAGAGATTCGAGCCTCATCGGTGGTTCGAATCAGATGACGCTCGATCCCGGAGTATACTCGATCAGGATCGAGAATAACTCGAACGAGATGGTCGATTCACACTTTTCCATAATTCACAATGCGTACAATGAATTGATTTTCAAGAACGGTGTCGGACAGGGTCCAGGACTTCCCGTCCGACTGATCTACCAGCCACCTTCAAACTTACTCTTCACGTCACCCTTAATGCCGTTTCAGCAATCCCCCCCACGCTCGAATTCATCCTCCATCACGCAGGGATCGAATCCAACTACATCGCCCGAAATACCGGCCTCTCCTGTCGTGCCCCCCTTACCCACCAGGTCCGAGACATCTCTTACACGTGACTCGTCGTCCCAACCGACAATTCCTAGCACCACCCGATCGACTCTCCCACTTTCGGCACCCGCTCCCCTGGCTATTTCAAGCGGTGGATTCACAACCTCACAGCCCAATTCGGAAACGCAACCCGAGGCGAGATTACTGATCGGTGTTAGAACATCCTCACTACCAGTCACCACGAATTTCTCGGGTGTATTCCTTAGTCTCGATGGCGAACTCATCGGACGCCCGTCACTTCCCGCAAGGCAAGAGTCTACTCACACGCCACCCTCGGAGGTCGAGAATGTCACTCTGCCTGTAAGGGTCAGCAGGATTGCTCAGAGAAACCGTCGAGGTGTCTTGAGCTCGAGTGGGCCTTTGGCACGCTTTAGCCACTCACCTCTAGACGTGATATCTCCGGAGATTCCACGTGACAATCAACCTGTTCCCGTTGATTGGGGATCCTCCGTTTTCGCGAGTGCAACGAAGGACGGAGTACCAGGCTCGGCCCGAGAACGAGCGTTTGTTATTGATTGGGGAAAGTTCGCTGGATTTGGCTCCAAGTTTGTGAGGTGGGTGAATGAATTCGATCTCGCACTGAAGGGGGGAATTGAGCCAGCCCTGGAGGATGATCGATCTAAGATGATCGAAGGGTCAGAGGGAGTCGAGAAGGCGTCTTCGGAAAGCGCATCCGGCCTCAGGGTCATCTCGCCCGTTTGGATTGGACTGGTCGTGACCCTGACCGCTTGTTCACGCCGGGCGGTCCGGGAATGGTTGGGTGAGGCCTGGAAGTCTCGGACCATCCGGCTGTCCGGGACAGAACCCTCGACGATCAGGTCGAAGCGGAGAGGATAACGTTCGCTTCATCGGCAGCCCAATGTGACCGGGCTCCAAGACGTTGTTGGGTCGGAACAGCTCGAGGAGTTCACTCTCGTGTCAGATCACTCCGATCCAACGGCGGGCGAAGAATCCGGCAGGCCATCGGCTATCCGCCGAGATGCGGGTCTCGATGATTCGGTCGTTCCTGAGGTGGAGCCGGAATTGAAGCAGCTCGCATTCGCTCATGGGTCCTTCCAGATGGGAGAGAAATCCGGCGGCGACGTCGAGGCTTGGCTCGCGGATTCCGACGATCCCGAGTCGGTTCGAGTCTTCGAGGGCCCGAATCTTGCCGCTCCTCGCTCGACGGCGCGGCTTGCACTCGGGCTATCGGCCATGCCGAGGATAGGGGAAGAATTTCTGGGTTTCCAGTTAATTGGTGAACTGGGGAGTGGAGCTTTCGGCAAGGTCTTTCTGGCCCGGCAAGGAGATCTTGCCGATCGGCCCGTTGCCTTGAAAATCTCCACAGACATCGCCGACGAGCCTCAGAAGTTGGCCCAACTTCAGCATACCAACATCGTTCCGATCTACTCGATCCACCGAATCGATTCGCTTCAAGCAGTATGCATGCCTTATTTTGGATCGACCACTCTCCGTAACATCTGCGAGGACCTTCGAACCCACGGAAAAATGCCCGCTTCCGGGCAGGACTTGCTGAGCAGCCTCCTGGATCGAAGGCAAGAGGCCGACGGTGCGTCCGATCGAGGGGTGAAGACTCAATTCACGTCGACGTCAACCGTCCAGAGCTCCGACGAGTTACCCCTCGAGTTCGCTTTTCGATCAAAGGCCTCGTGTTCCACCGACACGCTTCGACACCTCGAACGCCTCACCTACGTTCAGGCCGTACTGTGGCTCATCGCCCGACTTGGCGCGGGGTTGTCCCACGCTCATGAACGCGGGATCATCCATCGGGACGTCAAGCCGGCCAATATTCTCATAACTGACGAAGGGCAGCCGATGCTGCTCGACTTCAACCTCGCCGCCGACTTCAAGTTGAAGTCAAATTCGGCCGCCGCCGTCGGTGGCACTCTTGCCTATATGTCACCGGAACAACTGGAAGACTATATGGGTGTCGCGCGCACGGTGGATACGAGGAGTGACCTGTATTCGCTCGGAATTGTGTTCTTCGAACTATTGGCCGGCGAGCGACCCTTCGAGCTCGAGGCAGGTCAGCCCGGTACGGTCGTTCAAAGGCTCCTCGAGGCTCGACTCGCCTCGGTCCCGGACGTTCGCCTCTGGAACAAATCGGTCAGTCCCGCCGTCGAGTCGATCCTTCGCCATTGCCTGGAATCGGACCCGGGTCGCCGATACCAGGAAGCTCGCCACCTTCTCGACGACCTCGAACGTCAGCTTGCAAACCGACCCTTGAGGTACGCTTCAGACCCTTCGGCTCGGGAACGCCTCTCCAAATGGGCCCGGCGGCACCCGACCCTTTCGAGCACCACTTCGCTCATCGTGATGGCTCTGCTCCTGTTCTCATCACTCGGGGCCGCGGGATTGTGGATGTTCCGGGAACTGGAGCGAGCGAAAGCGATCATACAACATGCTGAGTTCCGGGCAACCTTCGATGAATGCCATTTCCTCCTCAATACGACGGGCGGACCTCCGGGCCAGCTCGATCAAGGTATTCTGCTCGCCGATCGGGCGATAGGAGGTTACATCGATTATGGTCCCGAGGGGCGGATCTTCTTGAGGTTGTCTCGTTCCCTACCGCTCTCGGAACGGAAAGACGTACGGGAGGAACTATCGGAGTTGATCCAGCTCACGGTCAGGGCGAGGACTCTCCGCTTTCAGCAGCTCCCGAAGCAAGCGGGACAGACTCGGATCCTGAGCGAAGGGGTTACCTGGCTCGATCTGGCCGTGGAGATCGATCCTCGACCCTCCGCTACGCTTTTCGAAGACCGGGCTCGACTACTGGAGAATCTGGGGAAGGCTGATCGAGCGAGTCGCGACCATTCGATGGCAGCACGGATCATGCCATCCGACGCCCGCGATTACTACCTACTGGGGGTCAGTGCCCTGGCGAGCCATCATTTCGACCTCGCGGAGCTTTGCTTGAGCCGATCCATCGCGCTGGATGGGCGGCGGTTCTGGTCGTGGTTTGCTCTGGGGACTTGCCACTTCGATCAGAGCCGATTCGGTGACGCCTCATCGGAGTTCGGGGTCTGTTCGACCCTGGCTCCCAAGTTCTCCTGGCCACACCTCAATCGAGGAATCGCCCTGGCCCGCCTCGGTCGACTGGCGGAGGCCAGGATCGCTTATGATCGATGCCTCGAACTTAGCCCCGACTTCGTCGAGGCCAGAGTCAACCGAGCCCTGGCCTGCCTGGAACTTGGCGAAGCCGATGAGGCGCTCGAAGACCTGGATTGGGCCATCAAGCTCGGTCACCGATCGGTCTCGATCCTAATCGCCAGATCGGAAGCGCTGGCCCACCTCCAGGACCGCCCCGGCGCGGAACGGTCCTTTCGAGAGGTGATAGCCTCGGCTCCCTCCGATGCGATGCCCCTCGTTGCCCGTGGTCATTTCCGGATCGAAGTCGACCCCTCTGGCGCCCGGTCCGATTTCGACGAGGCGTTGAGGATCGACCCGAACAATGCCAGAGCCCGCCTCGGCCTGGCCTACGTCCTCCGCGACAAGGATCCCGGATCGGCGATCGAACAACTCAATCTCGCCCTCGCCGTTGATCCCGATCTCTGGGATGCCGTCCAGTTGCGAGCATTACTGAAAGCACGGTTTGGCGACCTAGCCGCCGAGTTCGATGTCCAGCGACTCCTCCAAGTCCCCACGCCCCTACGACTCCACAACTCCGCATGTGCCCTGTCTCAGCTCACGAAGGCGAACCGCGATCCCCGGCTCATCGACCGGGCTATCGAACTTGTTCGAAGGGCCCTCGATTCCGGGCTCCCGCCCGCAATCCCGGCCTCCGACCCCGACCTCGATCCGCTCCGAACCTCTCCGAGCTTCCGATCGCTGATGGACCAGCAGCTCTCGGATGAGAGTGGGTGATGGGTCCGATCTAGGGAAATCGGAGAATATGCGATTATCCGGCATGGGTGGACTCTCGACATCGTTCAATCGCAGGGTTATAACTTCGCTGATCGCAATTCCCCGACCCTTTCAATCGAACGAAAGGCACTCACTTTCGAGGTCGTGGCGGCCGATCAATCGCGACTGACCCGAAGTGTTCCCTCCCTACCTGGATCGCCCCGAAGAGATCGCCTGAGCCGGAAATTTCTTCCCGTCGCGGGCTCGAAACCACCGGACAACTGGTTGTTGATGGCGTGGTTGAACGTTCACACTGCGCCATCGGACCAAACAACTTCCGATCGAATCGCTCGGCCGGGTTGGGCCTCGGCGGTACTCCTTCCCTATTCGACACCACTCTCCCGAACGTTCAATGACGAGGATAGACCGATGACCCAACCGGGAACGCCCGCGACAATCAGCGACCTGAAGATCACCAACGTCGAGGCGATTTACCTTCGACTGCCCCAAGTCAAGATCCAGTGCGATAGCGGCCAGGATGCGCTGATCGTCAAGATCGAGACCAATGCGGGGATCGTCGGTTACGGCGAGGTTGACTCCTCGCCGATGGCGGTCAAGGGGGCGATCGAAGGACCCTTCTCGCACACCACGACCACCGGTTTGAAGCATGCCTTGATCGGCGAGGATCCGTTCCTGACCGAGTACCTTTGGCACAAGATGTATCGGATGAACATCTACAGTGGTCGCCGAGGTATTGGTATCCACGCAATGAGTGGGATCGACCTGGCCCTCTGGGATATCAAGGGGAAAGCCCTGGGAATGCCGGTCTGGAAGCTCCTGGGAGGGGGTTTCACGAAGTCGCTCCGGCCCTATGCCAGCCACCTGTTCGGCCCAACACCGAAGGAGACGGGCGAGTTGGGACGGCGTCTGGTCGATCAAGGATTCACCGCCGTGAAGTTCGGATGGGATCCGATGGGCCAGGACGCCAAGACCGACGTGGCGCTGGTCCGCGAGGCCCGGGCCGGGGTAGGTCCCGATGTCGACCTGATGATCGACGCGGGGCTGGTCTTCGACGCCAAGACGGCGATCCAACGAGCCAGGGCGTTCGAGCAGTACGACCCATTCTGGTTCGAGGAACCTCTCCTGCCGGACGACTATCACGGATATGCCAAGCTCTCGGCCGCCAGCCCGCTCCGGATCGCTGCCGGCGAGGAGGAGAGCGAACGGAAGTCGTTCGCGGAATTGATGGACGTCGGCAAGATCGACGTGATCCAGGTCGACCTCACCCGATGCGGGGGGTTCACCGAGGGGATCAAGATCGCCGCGATGGCCGCCGATCGAGGAGTGCCGGTCGTCAACCACGGCTTCACGACCTACCTTAATGTGGCTGCCGCGATCCATTACCTGGCAAGCATCCCCAACACACTGGGGCTCCTCGAATTCGTCGTCGAGGAAGAGACCACACTCCGCCACCACATCAGCGAACCGATCCGGGCCGTCGACGGTAAAGTCGCCGTGCTCGATGCCCCTGGCCTGGGCCTTCATATCGACGAGACCGCGTTCGAGAAATACCGGGTGTCTTGACGAACGGCGACTCTGGTTTCCGAGGAGCGTCAGCGATGATGGGCCCGCAACCGGACGAACTGGTGATCGCGCCACCTCCATCGAGATCGAACTGGTCTCGATGGGGCATAGTGGGCCTCCTCATGGCCTTCACCTTCATCAGCCACTTCAATCGCGTGAGCATCTCGTCAGCGGCCGACTCCCGGATCATGGATCAATATGCGATCGAGCCAACGAGGATGGGGTATGTCTACTCCGCCTTCTTGCTCGTTTATACGTTCAGCATGATCCCGGGAGGCTGGCTGATCGACCGCTATGGCGCAAGGATCGCCCTGATGGTGGTAGGATTCGGGTCGGCACTCTTCCAGGCGTTGACCGGGGTCGTCGGCCTCGTCTCCGGCGAAGTATCTCCATTTCTCGGGTTACTCATCGTCCGAGGTCTGATGGGTGGGGTCTCCGCCCCGCTCCATCCCGCCTGCGCTCAGGCGGTCGGCGACTGGATCCCCCCCGGTTCCCGATCGTGGTCAAATGGCCTGGTCACGGGGGCGGCCCTCCTGGGGATCGCCGTGACTCAGGTGGGGTTCGGTGCGATGGTCGATCGGTTTGACTGGCCTGTCGCCTTCCTGATCACCGGGGCCGCCACGGCGACACTGGCCGTGGTCTGGACGTTCTACACCAGCGGCCGCCAGGCCCCGGTCCAGCCCGCCTCCGAGTTTTCGTACGGACCGACTGGGGTCATACGGAGCCTGATCGGGGATCGTAGCCTGATCATGCTAACCTTGAGCTATGCGGCAGTGGGCTATTTCCAGTACCTGTTCGTCTACTGGATGAATTACTTTTTCCTGACGATCCGGCATTTGCCGATCCAGACCAGTCGTTTCTATTCGTCGATTCCCGTGCTGGCCATGGCGGTGAGCATGCCCCTGGGCGGCTGGCTCTCCGACCGCCTGGAGCGGGCCTCACCCGGTCGATCGAACCGGGCCGTCGTCCCGGTTGGTGGGATGATCGCCGGGGCGGTGTTCCTGGCCCTTGGCATCGCCGCGAGTGACCCGGTCTGGGTGGTGATCTGGTTCGCTCTGGCAATGGGAGCGGTGGGAATGGGTGAAGGCCCGTTCTGGGCGACCGCCATCGAACTGGGTGGTCGGAGGGGTGGGACCTCGGCAGCCCTCTTCAACACAGGGGGAAACCTCGGAGGAATGTTGGCTCCCATCGTCACACCCTGGGTGGGCGAACATTACGGATGGCCCTGGGCCATCGCCCTGGGTGGCCTGATCTGCCTGGTCGGGGCTAGCTTCTGGATCTGGATTGATCCTCGAAAGTTGTCCCAGCATCGCGGATGAAGGCCGGACTCGGCCAGATCGACCCTGGCTGGCCGATTCGAGACTTGAAACATCGGCGAGAAGCGTGAAATATCTTCGAGATTTTTCGCTTTGCAAGATCCCCGGCGCGCGGTACATCTGGATTCGATCAAATCCTTGTCCGGACTACGCTTCGTCCCCGAATGGATCATCTCCAGTCGGGAGAGTCGAGCCCGGTTCGATCTAAAACGATTTCCGATCCAAGAGGGCTTCCCCGAAGGCCCGGACGATTCCTCCGCGTTCTTGGTCCCTCGATTTTTGATCGATCATTTCCGCTCTTTCGCGCCTCTCTACATTACGGGAGATGTGTCCTCATGTCGGAAAATCTCGACTATTCGCGTCGTCGCGGTTTCACGCTGATCGAGCTCCTGGTGGTAATCGCAATCATCGCGGTCCTGATTGCTCTGCTCCTGCCGGCCGTTCAGGCGGCTCGCGAGGCGGCCCGCCGAGCCCAGTGCATCAACAATCTCAAGCAGATCGGCCTTGCCCTCCACAACTACGGAGACACGGTCGGAAGTTTCCCCCCCGGAGGTATCAGCACCCCAGGCTGGGAGGGTACCTGGTGGAGTTGGCCGTCGTTCATCCTCCCCCAAATGGAGCAGGCGCCACTCTACAACTCGATCAATTTCTCCCTGCCAAACATCAACCAGCTCGAAGCGAATGCGGCGAACGACCCGCAGGTGACGGTCTGGAGGTCGGTCATTAGCAGCTTCTTGTGCCCCTCCGATTCGACAACCAGCACGGGGAGGGTCGCTAATTTGTCCTGGCTCACGCAGGGGGGCGGCTGGAGCCTCCTCGGCACGAATTATACCGCTGGCGCCACTTGCTACGTCGGCAACTGGGGCGACCAGAAGACCGGCAACACCACGTTCGACTACTACTCGGGCGAGAGCCCTCCGGGCACTGGTCCCAACTGGGGCTGCAACGGCAGCTTCCGAGGAATCTTCAGCGACTGCAGCAACGGCAAATCGACCTCCTTGCGTGAGATCACCGACGGCACCAGTAATACGCTGCTCGCGGGCGAGTCCTCGCCCAACATGAACGGCGCCTTGGCGTGGGTCAACGGCGACGGCGTCTGGGCCTCGACCGTCGTACCGCTGAACTGGAAGACCGAGCTGAAAGACGGCCAGATCGACCCCACCGACGGCACGACCTGCAATCTCGGCCAACTCAACAACTTCACTCAAGCCCTTCACTGCTGGCGGAACCAGACGGTCAACTATGGCTTCAAGAGTTACCACCCCGGCGGGGTGAACTTCGTGTTCTGCGACGGCTCGGTCCGGTTTCTCAAGCAAACGATCTCCTCCCGAGTTTACAACGCGCTCGGGACCCGTGCCGGCGCCGAGGTGATCTCGGCTGACTCCTACTGATCGTTCGTTGGCATGAACTGATCTAGTGGTCGATGCATCCCGTTCGCTCCCAGGCCTGATGGCCCGCGACGCGGGCGGGATCATCCTGGCAAATCCAACAGAGCAAAGATCCGAGAACCCGAGTTGATCATGAACCGATCGGTCCTCTTAGTCTGCCTCTTAATGGTCCTCATGACCTTGACCACCGGATGCGGACCCAGCAACGGCCTGAACATGGCGAGGGTCTCCGGCAAGGTCCGCTACAAAGGACAGCCGGTCACGAACGGCACGGTCTTCTTCATGCCCGATGAGGCCAAGGGCACCGTCGGTCCCCCCGGGGTGGGGAGTATTACCTCAGACGGATCTTTCATAATGTCCACCGAGACCGCCGGAGACGGCGTCATCGTCGGCAGACACAAAGTGGGCATTACCGGGGTCGATTCGACTGCCATCTCCGGTGCCGAGGAATACGACCCCGAGCAGGACGCCGGAGGTTACATGAAGGCCAAGTCCAAGGCCGCCAAGGCCGCGAGGGCTCCCGGCAAGAAGTCGGAAGAGTTCTTCACCGACAAAGGCGGCAAGAAATACCGATATATCATCCCCGTGAAGTTCTCGAGGCCGGATGAATCCGGCATCGTGGTCGAGATCGACGGCTCACGAACGGTCGATTTCGACATCGACGAATCCGACAAAGTGCACATCAACCAATAATCCCGCGAGTCATAGAGCAGCGACAACCACCCGATGTAATTCAGGCAACTCGTCCCGGGATTTGATCGACACCGGTTCAGGGAACCGGACGGAGAAAAAGGCCTGAGACTATGCGTTCCTCACCAGGAGCCTCAGGCCGATCGGAAACGCGGTCTTCCGTTGAAGACGATCCTCCGGATCATCGATGCCGCCGAGGCCCTCCCGGGCTCCAGGCGACAGATTTTCATGGCCAGGGCCGCCCAGACCATGGGGCGAGGCGATCAGGTCTAGGCCGATCTCGGGCGGCACTGCCAGTGCGACTGAAATGGAATTCATGTACTCCGAAATGACCTGACCGACCTCGCTCCCTCTCATGGCGGCCTGCGTCAGCCCGCTAAAATTTCGCCTAAGCCTGCTCGCAACCCACGGTCCATTGCGTGGAATTGGCTCGTGGAGATTCCCGGAGCTTAGACGGGCGCATCTGCCTTCAATGCCCTTTGGCCGGTTCTTCAATCTCTCGAAATCGGTGCCCAGACTCGACGAGTTCCAGGTCGTCGATTCATCCTTGAACCGTCTAGACTTTCCAGTGAAAGCCTGGCGTTAGCCGATGGAGATTTCAAGACGGGGTCGGAGCCTTGGTGAATCCGCGAGTTGCTTGACTGCAGCCTCAGGCCACATAGACTAGCCGACGGAGACGAACCCCCTCCCCTCCTCGTACCTTTGACTTTTCCCCGATCCCGGCGAACTTCCCGATGACCCCTCGGCCGACGATTTATATTCTCGACGCATATTCGCTCATCTACCAGGTTTTCCACGCGATTCCATTGATGACCAGCCCGAGCGGACAGCCGACCAACGCCGTCTTCGGGATCTTTCGCGATCTGCTCAATATCTTGAAGACTCGAAAGCCCGAATATCTGGCCGCCGCCTTCGATGGCGCCGAGAAGACCAAGCGGGCCGAGAAATACGAAACCTACAAGGCCCAGCGCGGGCCGATGCCCGAGGACATGGTCCCGCAGATTCCCGTGATCCGCCGCCTCTTCGAAGCTTTCCAGGTCCCCGTCCTGCTCCATCCGGGGGCCGAGGCCGACGACGTGATCGCCACTCTGGCCCGGAGGGCCACCGAGCGCGGGCTCGACGTGGTGATCTGCACCGCCGACAAGGACGCGCGCCAGCTTTTGGACGAACATACCCGGATTTTGAACCTTCGGAAGGGGGAGTTCCTCGACGTCGAAGGGCTCAAGAAGGATTGGGGCGTTTCACCCGATCAGGTCGTCGATACCCTGGCCCTGACCGGCGACTCGGTCGACAACGTCCCGGGAGTCCCCGGGATCGGACTCAAGACCGCCGTGGCGCTCCTCCAGGAATTCGGGTCGATCGATAACATCCTGGACAACCTCGACAAGGTATCCGGCGCCAAGCGGAAGCAGAACCTCGACCAGCACCGCGAAACGGTCAAGATCGGCCGCGAGCTGATCACGCTGGAAACCGACCTCCCGCTCGAACTCGACTGGGAGGCCCTGAAGTCGGAAGGTTACGACGCCCCGGCCCTCCGGACGCTCTGCATCGAGTGCGGGTTCCACCGCTTTCTGGAGGAGATCGTCGAGACCCAGAAGGTCGTCGAAGCCCCCTGGGATGTCGATTATCGGCTGGTCGACACGCCGGAAAAGCTCCGCGAATTCGCCGAGGAACTGAATCGTCAGCCCCGGATCTGCCTCGACACCGAGACCACCTCGATCGACCCTCTTCGGGCCAGATTGGTCGGGTTTTCGTTCGCCTGGGAACCGGGCGTGGCCTACTACCTGCCCGTCCGGGGGCCGATGGGGTCGAAGGTCCTCGCGCTGGAGGCCGTGTTGGATGCGGTCCGACCGTCCTTGACCAATCCCGAGGTCGAGAAGGTCGGCCAGAACGTCAAGTACGAGATGCTGGTCCTGGGCCAGGTCGGTATCACCATCGAAGGGCCGGTCACCGACACCATGGTACTGAGCTATCTCCTGGAGAGCGGCGAGCGGAACCACAGCCTCGACCAGCTCTCGCAGAGGCTCCTGAACCACGCGATGATTCCGATCTCGGAATTGATCGGCAAGGGGAAGAAACAACTCACGATGGATCAGGTCGACCTCTTCAAGGTCGCCGAATATGCCGGCGAGGATGCTGACGCCACCTGGAGGATCGAGGAAATCCTGACCCCGAGACTCCGCGAACAGGGACTCTGGGACCTTTACGCCGACCTGGAGCGTCCCTTGATCGGTGTCCTTGCACGGATGGAGACCGTGGGCATCAAGGTCGACGTGACCCGACTCCAGGCCCTCTCGAAAGAATTCGCCTCCCGGATCGAAGCGATCGAGGCCGAGATCTATCGGGAGGCCGGTCACCCGTTCAATATCGGGTCGCTCCCGCAGCTCCGCCAGGTCCTCTTCGATGAGTTAAAGCTCCCCTCGTACAAGAAGACGCCCGGCGGCGAGCCCAGCACCGACTCTGAAGTCCTGGAGAGCCTCGCCGGCAAGCACCCGATCCCGAGGCTCCTGGTCGAGCATCGCCACTTCGCCAAGCTCAAGAGCACCTATCTCGATACCCTGTCCGAGCTGGCCGACGAGGAGGGGCGGATTCACGCCTCATTCAACCAGGTGGTCGCGGCGACCGGCCGGCTTAGTTCCAGCGATCCGAATCTCCAGAACATCCCGATCCGGTCCGAGGACGGAGGCCAGATCCGTCAGGCGTTCGTGGCCGGGTTCCCGGGATGGTCGCTTGTGGCGGCGGACTACTCGCAGATCGAGCTTCGAATCCTGGCCCATTACACCCAGGACCCCGCGCTAGTCCGAGCATTCGCCCAAGACATCGACATCCACACCGCAGTCGCCGCCCGGATCTTCAAGGTCGCCGAGTCGGAGGTGACCTCGAACCAGAGGCGAGTGGCCAAGACTGTCAACTTCGGGGTGATTTACGGCATCAAGGCGTTCGGGCTGGCCACCCGCCTGGGGATCACCCAGCAGGAGGCCGGGGCGTTCATCGACGCCTACTTCGACGAGTACGCGGGGGTCGAGGCCTTCATGAATCGGACGCTCGAAGCGGCGGCTCGCGACGGCTACGTCGAGACGATCCTGGGGCGAAGGCGAGCTATCAACGGGATCAAGAACACGACCGGGCGGAACCTGAACCTGGCCGAGCGGACCGCAGTGAATGCGGTCATTCAGGGCTCGGCAGCCGACCTGATCAAGCGGGCGATGCTCGAGGTCGACCGCCGGATCCGCGGCGAAGGGCTCCGGGCACGGATGCTCCTCCAGATTCATGACGAGTTAGTCTTCGAGTCGCCCGACGACGAAATCGACCGGCTCGCCCCTCTGATTCGCGAGTCGATGGTGGGAGCGATCCGCTTCGACGTGCCAATCCAGGTCGAGATTGCCGTCGGCCCGAACTGGCTCGACGTCGCTTCCTTGCCCGATTCTTGACGGGACCTACTCAGAATCCTCGACAAAAATGGATCCGCCGGGCGATTCCGGTTGCAGAGGGACCCCGACCATCGTATAAACTTAACTTACTGGTCGTCCGAGGTCCGCTTCCGATCACTCCCTCGATCCTCATCGTTTCACTTCCGCTCCGACCCGCCGCGAATGCGGTCCGGGGGAAGCCGAATTCAGCCAGACGGCGATGACCGAAGGGCCGTTAGACCCGAACGGAAACCTCGAGCCTCACCCGTCGTATCTCTCCGTGTTGGCCCTGCGATCGTCGCATCGTCCTACGAACTCCCCGACCCCTCGACCCAGTTCACTCGCCGACACACCCGCCCGCTTCGTCAGGGTCCGCGATGGACCCGGACGACCCTCGGCGTTCCGCCCGCGACTTGGGCGTGGATCTAATCATCAATGCCCCGCTACCGACGCGATACGACCGGTCCTCGACGCCCCGCCGGCCCTTGGCGTAATGGCCCGATCCCCGTCATCGGGTTGATCGGAGGGATCGGGGCCGGCAAGAGCCAGGTTGCCTCGGCCCTGGTTGAACGAGGAGCCTTCCTCCTGGACGCCGACGCGATCGGGCACGTCCTGCTCGAACAGAGTCCCTGCCGGGACCGGGTCATCGAGCGATTCGGCGAGTCGATCCTGGCCCCGATGCCCGAAGTCGAGGGGACCCGTCGGCCGATCGACCGCCGCGCCCTGGGGGCTCTGGTCTTCTCCCGTCCCGACGCCCTACGCGACCTGGAGATGATCCTCCACCCTTCGATGCAAAGGACGTTCGAGAAGGCGATCGCTCGCGAATCCCGTCGGGTCCGTCATCCAGCCCTGGTCCTCGATGCCGCGATCCTCTACGAGGCCGGCTGGGACACGCTCTGCGACTCGATCGTCTTCGTGGACGCCTCGCGGGAAATCAGGCTCGCGCGGCTGGAAGCGAGCCGAGGATGGTCCGCCGAGGTCCTGACCGCCCGCGAGAAATCCCAGGGGCCGCTGGAAGAGAAGAGAAGACAGGCCGATCACGTCGTCCGGAACGACGGGACCCCCGAGGAACTCCGCTCCGCCGTAGAGGCCCTTTGGCCCGAACTGGTCGCACCTCCCCGTCGTCATCGGCGGATCGGCCCGGCCTCCGAGGCCCGAGGCCAGCCCCCTTCTTGATCCCTGCTCCAAGCCCGATTCAGGACCGTAAACCGCCGATTGTTGAAGTGAGTCGCGAAGCCCGCCGCCACGGCTCGCCAGGATCCAAGACGCCACTGCCGCTTCCCGATCCTAGTTAACCCCTTGCCGATGTGCGAAAGCGACTCCCCCCCGCCAACCGATCACGTCCGACCGAACGAGGAGATGCAATTCCCATGGCTAACGAGACTCGCCCCCGCCGGGAGTCTTCCAGCACGTCTCGACTTCGCAGCAAGGCCACCTCGTCGGCCTCTGTCTCGTCGAACGACGAAGCTTCCCCCGACGCACCGAATCCGAGTTCCACCGCGCCGGTCGTCAACGATACACCCGCCCCGATTCCGTCCCAGCCATCTGCCGGCTATCGAGACCGGGATGACCGCCCGGCCGATCGCGACCAGGCCCGTTACCGGGAGCGGACCAATGGAGAGCGCGAAGGCGGACTCTCCCTCCGGGAACGACTGGCCCGAGATCGAGCGGATCGCGAGTCGATTCCGACCCCGGCCCGGGCCGAAGCTCGCGAGGGCGGCCCACTCGCCCGGAATCGGGCCGAGCCCGATGCTAGTCGAAATCGGACCGAACGCGAGCCGGCTCGTCGCGAGCCCGCCACCGATCGCGACTCCGTCCCGCCCGAAGAAGCGATGGCCCTGCTCGATCCGTCGAACGACTTGCTCCCGGCCAATCTCGCGGCCGAGGAAGACGAGGATGCCTTCGGCGACAACGCGATCCACGACCGCTACGAGGAGATCAAGCGCGGCGAGATCCACCTCACCGAACTCCAGAAGATGACCATGCCGCAGCTCATTCGCACCGCGAAGAGTGAAGGCGTCATCGAGTTTACCGGCCTGAAGAAGCAGGATCTGATCTTCAAGATCCTCAAGGAACGGGTCAAGCAGAACGGACTGATGTTCGGCGAGGGAACGCTAGAAGTGCTCCCCGACGGCTTCGGGTTCCTCCGGAGTCCCGACTACAATTACTTACCTTGCCCAGACGACATCTACGTCTCGCCCAGCCAGATCCGCCGGTTCGGCTTGAAGACCGGTGCTATCGTCCAGGGGCAGATCCGCCCGCCCAAGGAAAACGAACGATACTTCGCCCTGCTCCGGGTCGAGGCGATCAACTACGAAGACCCCGACAAGCTCAGCGAGAAGGTCTGCTTCGACGACCTGACACCGCTCCACCCGCTCGGCCGGCTCCAGCTCGAAAACGGCCCCGACGAGTTCAACATGCGTGTGGTCGACCTGGTCACCCCGATCGGGATGGGCCAGCGTGGACTGATCGTGGCCCCGCCCCGGACCGGCAAAACCATCCTCCTCCAGAAGATCGCCAACAGTATCCTGGCCAATCACGAGACCGCTTACGTGATGGTCCTCCTGATCGACGAGCGGCCCGAAGAAGTCACCGACATGGAGCGATCGGTCAAGGGGCCGACCGCCGAGGTTATCTCCTCGACCTTCGACGAGCCCGCCAGCCGCCACATCCAGGTGGCCGAGATGGTCATCGAGAAGGCCAAGCGGATGGTCGAGTATGGTCGGGACGTGGTGATCCTCCTCGACTCGATCACGAGGCTCGCGCGGGCCTACAACACCGAGGCCCCGCACTCTGGAAAGATCCTCACCGGCGGTATCGACGCCTCGGCGCTCCAGAAGCCCAAGCGCTTCTTCGGGGCCGCCCGGAAGATCGAGGACGCCGGCAGCCTCACGATCCTGGCCACCGCCCTGGTCGACACCGGGAGCCGGATGGACGACGTGATCTTCGAGGAGTTCAAGGGAACCGGCAACATGGAACTCCACCTCGACCGGAGGCTGGTCGACAAGCGAGTCTGGCCCGCCATCGACGTCAACCGCTCGGGGACCCGCCGCGAAGAACTGCTGATGGACCCCGAAGAACTCCGCCGGGTCTGGATCCTCCGCCGGGTCCTTAACGACATGAACCCCGTCGAGGCGATGGAGCTTCTCACCGGCCGGATGCGCAAGACCAAGTCCAATGCCGAGTTCCTGATGAGCATGAACCTTTCGTGAAACGCCGCGGCCAGGGCCCGCCTCCTCGGACGATTCGAGCGGGGAGAGCGCGGCCGTGGCTGCTAATCCGAACGCAAGGTGTCCCATGGCCACGACAACTCGTCAACGCTCACAAGTGGTGACGATTCATCGATTTCCCTATGAGGTCTATGCCCAGCTTTCCCAGGCCCCCGAGAATAGTCACCTTCGAATGGCCTACCACGACGGGGTCCTGGAAATAGTGTCACCCATACTTTATGAGCATGAATTTGTATCGTCCAGGCTTAGATTGATCGTTGCTGTCATCGCCGAGAGGATGGGCCTCCCTTATCAAGGCGCCGATTCTACGACCTTCCGAAGGAAGGGGGTCGGTCCTGCGGATGGCAAGGGCAAGGAACCCGATCAGAGCTTCTACATCACGAGCCTCGGCAGACTCCCTCGCCATCGGAATCCCAATCTTGATGCAGGCGATCCCCCGCCGGATCTTTGGATCGAGGTCGACCACAGGGTCAGTTCCGCAGGTCGTCTCCCCGTCTACGCGGGGTTGGGGGTGCCCGAAGTTTGGA
The DNA here is from genome assembly GCF_051175385.1 of Tundrisphaera lichenicola. Taxonomy (GTDB): domain Bacteria; phylum Planctomycetota; class Planctomycetia; order Isosphaerales; family Isosphaeraceae; genus Tundrisphaera; species Tundrisphaera lichenicola. Next base: position 2,295,224 of record NZ_CP195106.1, read on the forward strand.
GGTATCGGGCCAGGCGGAAAACCTTGCAATTTCTCCGCTTGGTCGATGGCTCGTATGAGCCGATAGAGCATAGTCTCTGCCTTCCCAACCTCACTCCGACCATGGTATTGACGGCTCTAGCTCTGGGCGACGATCGATTCGAATACGAATGGCTCCCAATTCTCCGAGATTGGGTCGCTCGGACGATCCCCGCGGGCCAAGATTGATTCCTATTACCCGACTTATTCCCTCTGCGACTCGAGCCCATGCCTACGATCGAAGGCGACTTTTCCCCTCCCCCTGGCCGGTTCGCGATCGTCGTCGCCCGGTTCAATTCGATGATCACCGAGGCCTTGCTGGCAGGGTGCAAGGACACCTTCGCCCGGCACGGAGTGCCCGACGATCGGCTCGACGTGGCCTGGGTCCCCGGCTCATTCGAGATCTCGTTGGTGGCCCGGAAGCTGGCCGAGACCGGCCAGTACTCGGCGATCATTTGCCTGGGCTGCGTGATCCGAGGGGAAACCGGCCACTACGACCACGTCGCCGGCCAGGCGGCCGGTGGAGTCCTCCAGGCTGGGCTCTCGACCGGAGTTCCCGTGATCTTCGGTGTGCTGACGACCGAGACTGTCGAGCAGGCCCTCAACCGGGCTGGGCTGAAGGCAGGCAACAAGGGAGTCGACTCCGCCCTGGCGGCGATCGAGATGGTCAACCTGTTGAGGAAGATCGGGAGGTCCGAGGGCTGAATCGGTTTCCGTTCGATCGTGAGGACGGCTGGTCGGGCAGAACCGATCCTACCCAAGAGTCATAGCCGCCCCTTCACCCGGAATCACCCCCACCCTCCTCACCCCAACCTTCTTGACCGATCAATTTGACGAAATGGCAAGGGAGGACGGTTCGTAATTTCGCGATTCCACCGATCTTGCGAACGACCGTCAACTGCTGGAGTCGGTCGTCTCCCAGGGGCGCGACGAGGATTCCACCTTCGTTTAGTTGTTGGAACAAGGAAGTCGGCAATTCGGGGGCACCGGCCGTGATCAGGATCCGGTCGAATGGGGCCATCTCCGTCCAGCCGAGCGTCCCGTCACCAATCCGGTAGTGGATGTTTTCCAGCCCAAGCCCGTCCAGCACCCCGCGAGCCCGGAGGGAAAGCTCGCCATGGCGCTCGACGGTGAAGACCTCTCGCGCCAGGTGGGCCAGGACCGCCGTCTGATATCCGCTGCCGGTCCCGATCTCCAGGACGCTTTCGGAGCCGGTCAAGCCAAGCTCCAGAGTCATCACCGCGACCATGAACGGCTGGCTGATCGTCTGGTCCAGCCCGATCTCGACCGCCCGGTCTTCGCAGGCCAGCTTCCTCGTGTCGGGGGGGACGAAGCGAGGTCGAGGGACCTTGCCCAGGGCCTCCAGGACTCGTCGGTCGCGAATGCCCTTGGCACGGACCTGACGAACGATCGACGCCGCAGACGAATCACGCGGACTGGGCATGACCCTCTTCCTCCTCCAGCCGGAAGTCTTTCAGTTCCAGCTGCACGGACTTTCTTCCTTGCCAATCATTGATCGAAGGGTGGAAAGCGACCGAGCAAAGCGTTCCCGACTTCAGGACCTTCCCCCGATCGGCCAGGTTGAAACCGATTGCTTTGATCTGGCTGTCCCCCTGAGCAAAGCCAAGCTGGAGGTGATTCTTTCGCTCGCCGACCGCCCTCGGATCGCCGATGACCCTGACCCGGTTGGCCACCAGGAGCGGCCTTGGATTGCCGACCCCATGAGGTTCGAGGGCCTCGATCGCCTGGACCACGCGAAGTGTCAACGATCCCAGGGGAACCTCGGCATCAATCAGGATCGACTTCTGTAATTGTTCCGGAGAGAGGGCCCTCGTGCAATGGGTTTCGAAGGCCTCAGCGAACGCTTCGAAGCGGTCGCGGGGGAGTTTCAGGCCCGCCGCGGCGGCATGGCCTCCGAATGTGGTGAGCCCGTCGGAACAGGCGTGGATCGCCTCGTAGAGGTCGAAGCCGGCGATCGAACGCGCCGAGCCTTGCCCTTGATCGGCGTTGAGCGCGACGACGATCGCCGGACGGTGGAAGGTCTCGGCCAGTCGACCCGCGACGATTCCGATGACGCCGGGGTGCCAACCTTCGCGGCCCAGGACGATCGCCCCTCGACCATTGAGGCCACCCTGCTTGGCAATCATCTCATGGGCCTCGTCGATGATCCGGCGTTCCACCTCCTGGCGCTGCTTGTTGCAGAGATCGAGGGCCTCGGCATGCTTCCGGGCGAGCTCGGGATCGTCGGTCGTCAGCATCTCGACGGCCTGCATCGCCCGCTCCAACCGGCCGGCGGCGTTGATCCGGGGGGCCAGGCCGAAACCGATATTGCCCGTGCTCAGGCTCTTACCCAGGAACCCGGAGACCTCGATCAACGCCTTCAGGCCTTCGTTCCTGGATTGGGCTAGTTCCAAGAGCCCGTTGTGGATCAAGAGTCGGTTCTCGCCCTTGATCGGCATCACGTCGGCGACGGTGGCCATGGCAACCAGGCCGATCGAACGGATCAGGAAATCACGGAGATGCGGCGAGGCCCGCTTTCCGTCCCCGAACGACTTGCAGATTTGCCAGGCCAGCTTGAAGGCGACCCCACACCCGCAAAGGTCGCCGAAAGGATAGAGACTTCCGGGGAGACGGGGATGGACCAGAACGTCGGCCTCGGGGAGTTCGAGGCCCAGCGTATGATGATCGGTGACGATGAATTCGAGGCCAAGTTCGCGGGCCAGCTTCGCCTCCCGAACCGCGGAGATCCCACAATCGACGGTCACGATGAGGTCGGCCCGATGCTCGGTCGCCAACGTCCGGAGAGCCTCGGCATTGACTCCGTAACCTTCGTCGACCCGATGCGGGATGTAATACTCGACGTCGCTGGCCCCGGCCAGTCGGAGGCAGTCCCAGAGAATCGTGGTCCCGCAGACGCCATCAACGTCGTAGTCGCCATAAATGACGATCTTCCGACGATCGCGAATTGCACGAACGATCCGATCGGCGGCCTCGATCACGCCGGGTAATGACTCGGGATCGTGGAGCCCGACCAGCCTGCGGTCGAAGAACGTCGCGGCTTCCGAAGCGTTTTGTACCCCGCGGTTCAGGAGAATCTGGGCCACCAGGGGCGAGAGGTTGGCCTCGCGGCTCAGGAGTGCCACCCGGTCGGCATCGAACGGCCGGAGTCGCCATCGCGTGTTCATTGGCGGACGGTTCCGGGTGTGGGAGAGGGCCAACCTTCGGCCCCAATAATCCACTATACCCGATCAGAACCAGCGACGTCGCCAGGCGAGCCAGCCCATGCCCAGGGGGGTTGCCAGCATGACCGAGCAGGCCAGCCAGAAAATCAGGGACTTCGGCAGTCCGGGCCGGGTGAACATCAAGGTATCGCCGAAGAAGTTCATCCCGAAGAAACCCGCCACGAACGTCATCGGGAGAAACATGACGTTCACCAGCGTCAGGGCCTTCATGATGTCGTTGGTCCGGTTCGAGACCACCGAGAGATAGGTATCGAGTGCCCCCGCGATCAGGTCGCGCAGGCTCTCGACGATGTCATGAATCCGGACCAGGTGATCGAAGACATCCCGGAAATAAACCCGATGCTCCGGGTCGATCCGCCCGATCGGGTCGCGGGCCAGGCGATTCAAGACTTCTCGCATTGGGATCACGGTCCGGTGGATCCGGAGCGCCGAGCGTTTGACCTGGAAGATCTTCTGGAGAGTCTTCGGCGTCGGGACGGCGAAGACCTCGTCCTGAGCGTCGTCGATGGCATCGTCGAGGTGATTGATCGCCGGCAGGAATTCGGCCACGATGTCGTCCAGGAACCGATAAAGCAGGTGATCGGCCCCGTGCTTGAGGCGATTCTGCGGCTCGCGGACCAGGTTCAACCGATGTCGTTCCAGGGCTTCGATCGCCTCATTGTGGTAGGTGAGCAGGTAGTTCGCCCCCAGGAAGACGTCGAGTTCGTGGAGGCGAAGATCGTCGGTCTCGGGGTCGAAGTCGATCGTGTCTGTGACCAGGTAGAGATAGTCGCCCCAGTCGTCAAGCCTCGGGACGTGGCAATCCTGGAGAGCATCCTCGATGGCGAGCGGATGGAATCGGAAGACGTCGCGTAGTAACGCCTCGACGCTGGCGTTGTTGGCCGACTCGATGTCCTCAATGTCCACCCAGAGGACTCCGCCCTCGTCGGCAACGGCCTCGGGTATCTTCGATGACGGCCAGTCGAGATGGATCGAGCCCTCCCCATCGCGGTAAATCACGCGGATACGAGGGAGGGGTCGAGGAGGGGTGTCCGGCGTCCGATCTTCGACCAACAGGCCGGAAAACCCATCTCGCTCGGACTTCCCATTCGATCGCCTTCGACGCCGGCGGCCCGTGCGCTTCGAGAGGCCCGCGCGGGTCGCCTCCTCGATCAGGTCGAAGATCAGTTCCACCTCCGGCCGATCCGGGATGTTCCGACGGATCGGCGAGCGAACCGCCTCGAACATCCGCGGGCTGGCCGGTCCGACCGTGGTGGGGATCGACCCCACCGGAATTTGATCCAGCCCGATCACGACGCGACCGACCGGGACCTTATCCGAACGAAAGCTCCCGTCGGGTTGGATCCGGGCGATCCGCAGATTACCTCGAGTACCCTCGTTCGGGATGAACTGAATCCAACCCCCGCCGACGGGCGATCGACCCATCCGGATCATCCCGCGGACCGAGGTGGAGGGAGGGTGCTCCGGGCCGAGTTCCTCGGAACACCCGATCGACAGCAAGGCCAACGCGACCAGGAGCCGACCCGGGAATCGAGCGTACGCGACCATTCCCAACTCCCTCGGGTCAAGGTCCCGGTTCGGCGGAAATCGAGCGACCGATCCAACGAGAGGCGGAAAGCCTGGCCGAATCCCAGGCCTTCGCATCCTCCGGATCGAGGATAGAACGACTTTCCGGGAGGTCAATCAGCCGACCCCCGCGACTCCCTCGACCGGGGAAAGGTCCGAGCGGACCCCGGCAAACGAAAAAATAACCCCCAACTCGTCGATCGGAAGGAAGCCGGCCCGTGGAGCCGACCACCACCAGAGTCCCGCCCGACTGGGCCAGGCCAGCCCGATGCCCGACCGGACCATCCACGATCAGGAGGCCGCCCGCCTGTCCGTATCCTGCGGCATCACCCGCCGAGCCGAGGATTACCAGGGTTCCTGCCCGGAGTCCTCGGCCAGCCCCGTCGGCGGTCGAACCTCGGGCGAGGATCACCAGGCCCGGTGCGTTCAGTCCCGCCCCAAGCTCCGGGCCGGTCCGACCCAGGATCTCGATGGTGGCTTGCCACGCGCCGTTCAGCCCCGAGGCCAGGAGCCGCTGGCCTTCGGCACCTTCCAGGCGGATCCTGGGATGCCCCTGATCCAATAGCGTGGCTACTTCGGAATTGATCCGCTGGTAATCGCGAATCTCGGGTATATTCAGCGAAGGCGGTTCAGGTTCGTCGTCCACTTCAAGGGCCGCCAGCGCCGGCCACCTGGGCCGTGTGCGGGGGGAACTCCGGACCGTCGGGAATGAGCCGACGAGTTTTGGGATTCGCCTGGGAGATCTGACTTTTCAGGCTGGCCACCTTCGCTTCAAGGTCATCGCGCTTCGTCTTCTGGGCAACGCCTCCCGCGCGTATTAGCTCATAGGACTCGCGGGCCACTTCCTTGATGTTATTCTCGACCTGCGTCAAGAAGCCCTTGGCTGAGGCCAGCCCCGGATGGGTGGAGCGAAGGATCCCCGAGTCGGAGATTCCTTCCTGACCGGACAGGGCCGGAAATACCTGGAAAATCAAGAGGCTGGTCAACTGACCGGCTCGGTCCTTGCTCCGATCAAAGTTGTCGGCGTTCGTGTCGAACTGGTTGACGATCCTCTGCCCCAGATTAACGGCAAGTTCGCCGATCTCCTGACCGAGCAACTCGAAATTCATCGGGGAAATCTGAGGGGGATACCTCATCACCCCCAGGGCCCAGGCGGCCCAGGCACGGACTTCCGGCCGAGCATCCCGATCGGACAGGAACCGCATCGCCACCGAGGCGGCGTCGATCGGCTTTCGGACCTTGCTGTAAGCCAGTCGGAGCGAACCCAGGGCTTCCAGGGCCCTCATCTGGACCGGCCAGGGAAGCTTGGGATCGCTATCAAGGAGAGCAATCAGAGCGTCGGTCGCCTCGATCGTCTTGTTGGCATCCAGATTCACCCGGCCCTGTTGGGCCGCATTGGTCAGGCCCCGAGCCGCCCACATCTTGACCCAGACGACCTGATCCGTCTTCTTGACCTGTTCGGTGTAGAGGTCGAGGGCATTTGAGGCGGTGCTCCCGGAGTCACCCAGGATGATCATCGCGTCGATTCTCGAGTACAGGTTGTTGTCGAGAATCTTGACGAGCGACGAGTCGAATAGGGCCCGACTGTAAGCCGCGAGGAAATTGGTCTGATTGGTCGCCCGAGCCCGGACCATCGGGTCCTTGAGGGCGTCGACGGCATTCTCTAGACCACGTGCGACGTTCGTCTGATTCTTGCCCGAAGGATTAGTCAGCGCATTGATATAGTCGCGCTTGGTCAACTCGGTCGCGAAGAATTCAACATACCGTCGCAGGAAGGCCGGATCGACGGCCATGGCACCGGTCGCCATCGCGGTGATCTTGGACGTATCCGCTCCCCCGGCCCCCAGTCGAATCGGCTGGCCGACGTAATTGATCGGTTCGATCTTGGCCAAGGCCTCCTTGGCAATCGGATCGAGGAAGATCTCGGCACTAGGCCTCACGACTTCTTCGAGGGAGGACTTGGCCTCGTCGGGCTTCGCCGAACCGGGGTCCTGAGCGATGGCCAGTGATACGGTACCGATCATCGAGATGATCGTCGCGATCACCGTCCAGACCCACGAGAGACCCCGCGGCATCCTCGGCGCGAACGCTTGGGACATGTTCGAGAACCTTTGGGTTGGATCCCCAACGCCGGGTGGCTGGCGGGTGGATCGGTCGTGGGTGATTGGCTCGAATTGGAGTTGAATATCACAGATCGGGGCGGCACGAAAGGCCCCCCCGAAGTGTAGACGGCACCGCCATCCCAGGAAATCGACTCGAACGCTACCCGATCCGGCAACGCTCCGGCAATCGAGACAACGAATGTTCGATCGAATGGTTTCAAGTTAACCCGCTAACTAACGAGTGTCAAGTCTCGCGGAAGCTTCGCTGGCTCTCCCAGCCTATGCAGTTTAACATGGCGTGGGAACATTTGCGAATTCGGATTGATCCGCCAATGTTTCCGCTACTTGGACGTTCCGAAATCCGGGCGCGTTCCCTTGTTAGCTCAAATTACCATTTGGGCTCGGACTGGGACCGATAACTGGGTCTTTGACTTTCCGGAAATCTCGTGGGTATTCCTGGGCTCTTTAAAATCTCCAGCGAAAAGGAGTTTGCCGGATGGGACTCTGGGGTCAGATATTCGCGGAATCGGTCATTCGGCTTCGGGATGAATACGCTTGCCGGTATCGGTCGCAACTCCTATCCTGTTCGTAATACTTTCGCGAGAGACCCGCCTGAAGCCTGGACGAACGCCCACCGCCCGGCCCGATCCCGCCTGCCCAGGAGCCGCATCGGCCATGATTCATCGCACGACCCACCTCATCTTGCTCTCGATGAGCGTTTTCTTCGCCTGTGAGATCGAAACCAGGGCCGACGAAGAGCCGGATCGCTCCCCGATCGCTCTGGCAATTCGCTCGGACGGCCACCGACTCCTGATCGCCAACCAAACTTCGGGTTCTGTTTCCTGGATCGATCCGTCGGACGGGCGAGTCCTCGACGAGGTGAAGACGGGGGATCGACCTGCGGGCGTGGCCATCTCGCCCGACGGACGGACCGGAGTGGTTGCTCACTGGTATGGTTATGACCTGGCCATCCTCAGGCTTGAAGATAGCAAAGTCGAGGTGATTGGTAAGGTTGAGGTCGGGCCGGAACCTCGTGGCGTGGTGATCTCGAGAGACGGGAAATCGGCGTTCGTCGCCGTGGGGGCCAGCGATGAGGTCGTGCGGGTCGATCTAGCAGGGACGAAGGTTAGCGGTCGTTTGTCCGTAGGACGGGAACCGAGGAGCCTGGCCCTCACCCCGGACGGATCTCGGCTGGTGGTCGCGAACAATCGCGGCCATTCGATCTCGGTCGTCGATCTCGGCCGGTTCGAGGTGATCCGGACCATCCCCCATCTGGGCGACAATCTCCGGCAGTTGGAAGTCGGGCCCGACGGCAAATACGCCTACTTCTCCGCGATGCACAATCGGGGTTTTGCCACCACCTTCCGTAACATCGACGAGGGATGGGTCCTCGGCCAACGACTCTTCCGGGTCGCGCTCGACGGCTCCGAACCGGCGGAGAACATTTCCCTGGACCCGCGAGGCCGGGCGGCTGGAGATGCCCATGGACTGGCCATCGGTGAGAAAGGCAAGCTCTTCGCCGTAGGATGCGGGGGGACTCACGAGGTCATGCTTTTCCGCGAGGACTCGGAACCCTTGCCCTGGAAGCGCGGTGTTGGTCGCGACGTGATCGCGATCGAGTTGCTCCAGGATGGCGAGCGTTTCCGCCGGGTCGAATTGGGGGGTCGTCCGACCGAGTTGGCCTTCGCTCCCGACGGTCGGACGCTCTACGCGGCGAATTACCTGGAAAACGCAATCCAGGTGATCGACACCGGATCGGCCCGAATCGAACGGACGATCGAGCTGGGAGGCCCGTCGACCCCTTCGCTCGCACGTCGTGGCGAGGCCCTCTTCTACGATGCGTTCCGATCGGCCAACAACTGGTATAGCTGCAACACCTGCCACAGCGACGGCCACACCAATGGGCTCGACTACGACACGATGAACGACGGCTGGCACGACAATTCGTCCTCACACACCCGGAGCCGTAAGAAGGCCCCGACACTCCGGCGAGTCGCCCAGACCGGGCCCTGGACCTGGCATGGCTGGCAGACCGATCTCAACGACGCGATGGTCGAGTCGTTCACCAAGAGCATGCAAGGCAAGAAGCCTTCCCAGGACGAAGTCAATGCCCTGGTGACTTACCTCGCTACCCTGGATTATCCCAGGAACCCTAACCGAGAAGCCGACGGTGGGCTTTCCCCGGCGGCGAAGCGCGGAGAGGCCCTGTTCCGGTCGAACAAGGCCAATTGCAACTCGTGCCATTCGGGGCCGGAGTTCACCGATGGCAAGCGTCACGACGTGGGGCTCAACGAGCGAGGGGACGTCTACGAGGGGCATAACCCTCCCTCCCTCCGTGGTGTTTACGACAAGGACCCCTACCTCCACGACGGTCGAGCGAAAACCCTCCGCGAGACCCTGACCGGAGACCATGCTCCCGAGGCACTGGGCGGAAGCGAGATCTCCGAATCGGAACTCGATGACCTGATCGCCTACCTGAAGAGCCTTTGAACCCGACCCCCGAGAAGCCGAGCCGGCCCATGCTGTCGCCTCCTCCTTCGCTCGAAGGGTTCCGGCGAGTAATCGAACGGGAGCCGATGAAGGGGGTCTGGCCGATCCTCGGGATCGGCTCGACCTACCTGGCCGCCCACTACCTCGGGGCCGGTGCCTCTGCGTTCGTCTCGGGGTTCTGGACGCTCATCATCGGCCTCTCCTGGTCCCGATGGGCCATTCGCCTCGACCAGGCGATCTATTACTTCTCGCAACAGTCCTGGACCGACGATCTGACCGGCCTGGGTAACGACCGGATCTTCCGCGATCGACTCGAACTCGCCTCTCGAGACGAGGATCCGGATCCCGTCTCATTGATCCTGATCGATCTCGACCAGTTCAAGTTCTATAACGACACCCACGGCCATCCGGCGGGCGATGAAGCCTTGAAGGCGTTCGGCTCGATCCTTCGATCCCAACCCGACGTCGCAGCCCTGTCACATCGACTCGGCGGCGACGAATTCGCCATCCTGATTGACACCGATTCGGTGAAGGCCCGGTCGATCGCGGAAGCCCTTCGATCGGGGGTCGAACAATACCTCTGGCCACTTAGCCCGATCACAGCGAGCTTCGGAATCGCCTCGGTCGCCGGGCCCGATCGAACCCGAATCGACCTCCGATCGCTCGCCGACCGCGAGCTTTATCGATCCAAGGCCCGCGGCGGGAATTGTGTCTCCGACTCCTCCGTCGATGGTCCGCCAGGTTCCTGAGCGTCATCTCCGAAGGTCGACCGAATCTTGAGCCAGGGGGCGAGCCCCGACCGCTTCGCGTCCGCCAGAGCCCGGCAGATCGACTCGATGGGGGGCGGGTGGTGGAGGCCGAAAGTGGAGTCGGCCAGATCTCCCCGGACATGGAGCCGGAGAAAACCTCCCGCGATTGCGGCCCGCGAGACCTCGATCCTCCGACCGCCGGTCAACCGATCGAACCCGCCAGCCAGCCGGACGATAGGCCACTGGACGAGGTCGGGAATGGTCAGGACGGCGTGGGGCTGACCGACGATTCGACCGACCAGTCTCGCGATCTCGGCGTAGCTTAGATATGGTCCAACCAGGGCATATCGACGTCCGGGCTCGCCCAGCCAGAGAGCCCTCCGATGAGCCAGCGCAGCCACCGAAGCGTCGAGGACCGGAATCCCACCCCCGGGTAGGAAGGCAATCGGGGATCGGGCCATGACCAGGAGGACGCTCGTCGAGGTGGGCTTGGGGTCGCGAGGACCGATGACCATCCCCGGGCAAAGGGCGATTGTCGACAGCCGGCCTCCCAAACCATCGAGGACCCAGGACTCGGCCTCGCGCTTGGTCCGTTCATAAGGGGATCGGACGCTTTCGAGGTTCCACGAAGTCCCCTCGTCGGCGGGCGAGTCGGGGGTCCCTGTCGCAAGAGTGTGGAGGGTCGAGGTATAGACCAACCGCTCGACGCCGGAAGCGACCGAATCTTCGATCAGGCCACGAGTTGCATCGACGTTCACCTCCTGCCCGACCGAGCCCGGATCGGACCCGAGCGAGACCCAGCTCGCCGAGTGGATCACGCCTCGGACCCCAATCAACGCCCGATGGCGATCGAGCGGATTGCGGAGGTCCCCCTCCATCCATTCGATCGGAGGATCACCTGGGTCGATCCGAGGTTCTCGACGATAGAGCGCCCTTACCGGATGGCCGGCGCGGGCCAGTCCTCGGGCGATGTGTCCCCCGACGAAACCAGAGGCTCCCGTGACGAGGACCGGCCAGTCGGCCTCTCGGATGCCGGTCAACGTCCGGCCTGTCGGAAGATGGTGGGGTCGGGTTGCCAGAGGTAGAGGAAGGTCGGGGCCTTGCTCCGGTCGAGCCCTGGATAGCTGAACGGTACGATGTCTCCCTGGATCGGGGCGTTGGGCGTGATCGAGTAGATCGATCGGGTCGGATACCCCGGGCGTTGGAAGATCACGACCTCGGATCCCGGGGCCTGACCCAGACGCTCGGCCTCGGCGATGGCTTCATGGACGTAACCGAGCTGGTCGATCATGTGAAAGGCCAGGGCCTTGGGATTCGAGACGACCCGGCCGTCGTCGATCGTCTTCCAGTCGACTGCCGTGATCGCGGGCCGTCGCGAGGCCACCCGATCGCGGAAGCGGGTGCGAAATCCGTCGGACAGTTCTTGCAGGAGTTCCCGAGTCTCCTCGTCGAGCGGGGCTGTCACGCTCCCCATATCGAGCTTGTCGCCCGACTTGATCGGATCAGACGACAGGTTGAGCTGGGCCATGGCATCCTGGAGATTGTAATGATTGATGAGCGCGCCAATCGAGCCGGTCAGGCCGGTCGGTAGACCCACGACACGGTCGCCGCCGACGGCCAGATAATAGGCCCCGGAGGTCGCCACGTCCATCAAACAACAGACGACCGGCTTGCCCGACTCCTCGCGGAATCTCCGGAGTTCATCAGCCATGATGTCCGAAGCGGTCACTCCACCCCCCGGGCTGTTGATCCGGACCACCAGGGCCCGGACCCCGGGATCATTCGCGGCGGCCTCCAGCTTCTCGCGAAACGAGGAGACCGGATTCTCTCCGACCGAATATAAGCCGGTGAGGTTCTGATTCACCAGGAGCCCATCGACGTCGATCAGTCCGATCCTTAGCCCGTTCGAGCCCGAATGCGAGGGACGGACCACGACCGCCGTCATCGGGCCGGGATCGGGCGCCGTGGCCACCTTGACCTCGATCGAACCCCGGACCGCCGCGTCGGCCACGACCCGGGCATCGGCGTCGACCTTGGCGTCGGCCCGAAATCGGCCCGTGAAGGGAAATTGATGGCAGCCCGATAGGCCGACCAGCAACAAAGCCCCGACCATGGCGCGATTCTTGCGGTGGAATTTCATCGTGATCGTGACTCCCACCTTTTCGAACCCCACGCTTACAAAGCCGTACTAATCCTTATGATCGACCCTTCCGGGAGTGAACTTTCCCCGGAACCGCCCCGATCCGGAAAACGAGCTCATGCCCTATATCCCGACCATCCTGATCCTTGCCCTGTTGTCCCTGACCGACGAACGACCGGACTCGAACCCGCTCTATCACGAGTTGCGCACCCAGGGTCTGTCGGTCGGGACCGAGAAGCTCGTCCTTCCCGAACCGAGCCTGCCGGATGGTCAGCCGGCCGAGGCGGGACTGGCCGCGCTCAGGGATGTAGCCGGGGGAGATCGGCCCGCTCGCGAGATGCTCCGCGACTCGGTGACCGCCCCATTCATCCTCAAGACCCGCGACGTGAAGACCGAAGACGCGATCATCCGAGTCGCCGATCTCTGGTTCGTCGTCCACGCGCGATTGGAGGACGTCGACCTGGATAGTGCCGCTCGCGCGGGAGACCAGAAGGCGATCGAGGCCGGCAACATGAGATTCGAGTCCAGGATTCTCACCGATCCCGACCTGAGGGAGCGGGGCATTAAGCCCCTCGATCCGCTCGAAGGCCGATCGGAATGGTTCACCCACCTGACCGGCCGTCTCCTGGACCGGATCGAGGTTGTGGCGACCGACCGGGTCGTAGCTACCCGGACCCCCGAATCACTCCTGGTTGCCGCCCGAACAGAACCCGCGTTCAGTGGCGAAGGAGCGACTTCCAACCATTGGAGGACCCTGGCGAAGAAAGGGAATGATGAAATCGAGGGGCCGATTCATCCTTACACAGGGGCGATCAGCTATGTGAAAGTCACTCGACTGGTATCCGAGCCCGGCGTGCTATTCGTCGAGGCCCATTTCGCCTTCGTCGAGCCCCGGGACTGGTTCCAGGGAAACCCGATCCTCCGTTCTAAAATCAGCCTGATCGCCCAAGACCAGATTCGCCAGCTCCGTCGCGAATTGCAGAAGTCCCAATCTCGCGAGTGATTACTGACCACCTCGCCCCTGTTTGCCCGATAAATGGAGCGATGTGCAATCGCTCCTTCATACAGCCCGGCACAAGTGTCCCTTCCCCCCAATATCCCCAATTTCGCCATACGAAACAATCGAGCGTGAATTTGGTGCTAAACTTTAGGGAACGTCGGAGTCGATCCGACAATTTGGCTTCCGATTCCAGCCATCCGTTCCTGGTGGATACAGGCCGTCTTGGGTCTGTAATCCCCGCTCGATTGACGGCCAAGCCAAGGTGATCGAGCCTGGCGAAGTTTGGGGTGAGATCGAAATCGAAGGGCAGAGGTCCGGACGCAAAGTCCTCTGTCGGGAGCTTTTGTGCGACATGAGACGCCCAGAAACTCAAGAGCCCTCGACTAACATGGTTCATCGCAATTGGAGGGATGATCCGAGTCCGTCCGACGTGGCGATTGTCGGAATGTCGGCCATCATGCCCGGGGCGGAGGACGTTCGAACCTTCTGGGAGCACACGCTCCGGGGGTTCAACGCGATCACCGAGGTCCCGGCGGATCGATGGGACTGGCGGCTCTACTACGACTCCGACCCCAAGGCCCCCGACAAGATTATCTCGAAGTGGGGCGGTTTCCTGCCCGACATCCCCTTCGACCCGCTCCGCTACGGGATGCCGCCGTCGAGCCTCCCCTCGATCGAGCCCGTCCAGCTCTTGCTCCTGGAAGCGACCCGATCGGCCATCGAGGACGCGGGTTACACCGATCGCCCATTCGATCGCGAGCGGACCGCCGTGGTCCTGGGGATGGGCGGAGGCGCGGCCCAGGTCGCGATGGGATACGCCTTTCGATCGTACCTGCCGATGCTCGACACGGTCCGCCCCGGAGCCGGTCGCGATGCTCTGACGGCATGCGAAGGGCTGCTTCCCGAGTGGACCGAAGATTCGTTTCCGGGCTTCCTACTGAACGTGGCGGCGGGTCGTGTGGCGAATCGGTTCGACCTCGGGGGGGCCAACTACACGGTCGACGCCGCCTGCGGATCGTCGCTGGCCGCTGCCAACCTGGCCGTTCGCGAGTTGGAGACGGGTTCGGCCGACGTGGTGCTCCTGGGCGGGGCCGACACGGTCCAGAACCCCTTCACTTATCTGGCCTTCAGCAAGACCCAGGCCTTCTCACCTCGGGGCCGTTGCCGACCATTCGACGCCTCGGCCGACGGGATCGTGATCAGCGAAGGGGTGGCGGTCCTGGTCCTGAAGCGTCTGAGTGACGCCGAACGGGATGGCGACCGGATCTACTCGGTTATCAAAGGGTTAGGGGCTTCCAGCGACGGCCGGGCTCGTGGTCTGACCGCTCCGAGCTCGACGGGCCAGGTTCGCGCGGTCCGTCGGGCTTATGAAAAGGCGGGCGTGTCCCCCTCGACCGTCGGTTATGTGGAGGCTCACGGGACCGGAACGGCGGTCGGCGACGTGGTCGAGGTCAACGCGCTCTCCGAAGTTTATCGGGAATCGGGCGTCCCCGCTTCCTCGGTCGCGATCGGATCGGTCAAGTCGATGATCGGCCACACCAAATGCGCGGCGGGCCTGGCCGGCTTGATTAACGCGTCGCTCGCCCTTCATCACAAGGTTCTCCCCCCCACGATCGGGGTGGAGGTCCCGAACCCCAAGGCCGACCTCTTCGATGGTCCATTCCGCGTCTCGACCGAGACCCGGCCCTGGATCCACGACGACCCTGACCACCCTCGGCGAGCGGGCGTCAGCGCCTTCGGTTTCGGGGGAACAAACTTTCACGCGGTCCTCGAAGCCTATGAAGGCCCTTCGGCGATCCCGACCGCACCGATACGCGACTGGCCTGCCGAGTTATTCGCCTGGCGGCTTGACGACCCCGCTCGACTACTCGAACAGATTGATGACTTGACCGGAGCGATGGACCGAGGGGCGAGTCCGGCCCTCCGAGACCTGGCCCGGGCCGTCCAGCTTGCCAACCCGCCCAGGTCTGCGGCAGGTTCGACGCTGGCCATCGTCGCCGGATCGGTCGAGGATCTCCGGGCGAAGCTCCGATCCGCCCGGGACGCGATCCACTCGGGTTCGGCCCGGCTCGAAGATCCTCGGGGAGTCTTCTATGAGCGGTCGCCCGCTTATCATGGGAGCCCGGTGGCCTTCCTCTTCCCCGGACAGGGCTCGCAGTCGGTCGGAATGCTGGGAGAGCTTGCGGTCGCGTTTTTCGAGATCTGCCAGGCATTCGATGACTTCGACACGGCTCTCAATCGCGCAGGTCGATCGAAGGTCGGTCCGCTGATCTTCCCGCCCGGAGGCTTCGACCAGGACTTCCGCGAGCGGGCCGAGACCGCCCTGAAAGCGACCGAGGCCGCCCAGCCGGCGCTGGGTGCCGCGTCGGTCGGCCTACTTCGACTGTTGAAAGCCCTCGGGGTCGAGGCCGACCTGGTGGGTGGGCATAGTTACGGGGAACTGGTCGCGCTCCACGCCGCGGGATCGATTCGGGTGGAAGACCTTGCCGCACTCTCAAGTGAGCGGGGCAGGTTGATGACCCAAGCCCTGGGTGACGACCCCGGCGGGATGGCCGCCATCAGTACCGGAGCGGCCGAGGTCGACCGGCTAATCCTGGGGCTCGATGGGTTGGTCGCCGTCAACCGGAATGGGCCTCGGCAAACCGTGATTGCCGGCCCGCTCGATCAGATCGCCGAGGCCGTGGAGCGTGCAACCCGCACCGGTTATCGGGCCCGGACCCTGTCGGTGGCCGGGGCGTTTCATACGGCTCGGATGGCTCCGGTCTCAGGGCCGCTGGCCGACTTCGCCGCCGCCCGGATCGGTTCGCGTCCGAAGCTCCCCGTGTACTCGAATCTCGACGCCAGGCCTCATCCGGGCGACCCCTCGGAGATTTCCCGAAGGCTCGGGGAACACCTGGCCTCGCCTGTCCAGTTCGAATCGATGATCGGGGCGATGCATGAGGACGGGGCCAGGGTTTTCGTCGAGGTCGGTCCCGGCTCGGTCCTGACATCGCTGGTCAATTCGATCCTGGGTGATCGTCCGCATCTGAGCGTCGCCTGCGAAGGCCCCGGAAAGACGGGTCTAGTCGGCCTCTTGACGATGCTGGCCCGTTTGGTGGCGTCCGGCGTGCCGGTACGGCTCGATCGGCTGGCACATGGGCGATCCGAAAGGGTCCTCGACCTGGAATATCTCCCGATCGGCGATGGTTCGGCGCCTCACTCGGCGACAACCTGGCTTGTCAATGGCTCCCGGGCTCGGCCGATCGACCAGCCCGAACCTCGAAGACTCGGGCAAGGCCCGGTCCTCCCGCTAACTTCTCCTGGAGTACTCCCGATGGCTTCGGCCCCGACCAATGGCACGACCAACGGCTATCACGAGCCGGGGGGCTTGAAGAACGGCAAGCCATCGACGATGAATCGCCCGATCCCTCCCGGATCCAGGCCCCCCGATGAGCCAGCCCGAAGCTCGGCGGACGACCGCGTGCTCCTGGCCTTCCAGGAGACGATGAAGTCCTTCCTCGAAGTCCAGCGATCCACCATGCTGGCCTACCTGGCGAGTCGTCAGGTCGGACCTCGGACCGAACCGGATCCGCGCCCGAATTTCCTCCCCGACCCGATCGCCGATCGGATTGCTCGCCGACCTGCTCCCGTTCCGGTGAAGGCTTCGAAGCCGGAACCTCGGCCCGAACCTGTTAAGGAGCCCGAAGCTCCCCCGACCATCTTCGTCGAGGAAGCGTCCGCTCCCGCAGACACCGCCCCTTCGAAGGGTCGCGAGGCCGTGGCCGCCCGACTGGTCGAGATCGTCCGCGATCGGACCGGCTACCCGGCGGAGATGCTCGGGCTCGACCTCGACCTGGAGGCCGACCTCGGCATCGATTCGATCAAGCGGGTCGAGATCCTCGGGACGCTCCGCGACTCGCTCCCCGAGTTCAACGGCTGGTCCGAGTCTTCCACGATGGAAGCCCTCTCGCGAGCCAAGACCCTGGGCTCGATCGTGGATCGGGTTTCCGAGTCGCTCGGCAATTCGACCGAGTCCGCCCCCGAGACCGACCCGAGCCCGCAGCTCGACCCGACTTCCGAGCCGGTCGCGAGGCTGATCCTGGAATCGGTCCCCTCCCCCATCTCGCAGGAAAGATCCGGCCTCCTGGCGGGCGGAGTGGTTGCCATCACCGACGACGGCCGGGGGATCGCCCAGGCGGTCGCCTCCGAGCTTCGAGAAGCCGGACACCCGGTCGTCCTGGCCGGGCCGGACTTGGTGGATTTCCGGTCCCCATCGGGGGTCGATCGATGGCTTCAGAAGGCCCGGAATAACGGTAGACTCGCGGGAATCATCCATCTCCTCCCGCTCCGCGAGGCCCCGGGGGCCGGGCTGGACCCCTCGGCCTGGGCTACCCGGATGGGCGAGGAAGTCCGGGGTTTGTTCCTGCTGGCGAAAGCCGCCGGCCCCGACCTTGAACGGGCCTCTCGCCAGGGCGACGCGGCCTTCGTGGCGGCGACCGGCATGGGCGGCACTTTCGGATCCGCCGCGACCCACCTCGACTTCTTCCCGGGACAGGGGGGGGTGGCGGGACTGGTCAAGACGCTGGCCCGCGAGTGGCCCGGAGTCCGTTCCCGAGTGGTCGACCTCGACCCTCGGGATAAGTCCCGAGTGCTGGCCGATCGGCTCCTGACCGAGATCCTCTCCGATGACGACTGGTCCGAAGTCGGCTACGACGGAGGCCGACGAGTCCGGCTCAAGGCCGTGGCATCCCCGCTCAAGCCGGCGAGATCGCCGGAGATCGAGCTGGCCCCGGGCGAGCCGGTCCTCGTGACCGGAGGGGCACGGGGGATCACCGCGACCCTGACGGCGGAATTGGCCCGTCGGTGGCGTCCCACGTTGCTGGTCCTCGGTCGAAGTCCCTTGCCCGGCGAATCCGAGGATCTCGAAACCAGCCGGATCGACTCGCCGGTCGATCTCAAAGCGGTCCTTCATGCCCGGCTTCGCCAGGGGAAGGGTCGGGTCTCGCCGGCCGACCTGGAGCGAGCCTATCGATCGACCCTCGGTGCCCGCGAGATCCGGGCCAACCTCGCAGCCTTCCGATCGGCAGGGGCGACCGTCGAATATGCCCCGGTCGACGTCCGGGACCCGGCCGCGCTCGGTCCGATCCTGGAGCGTTGGCGGCGAAAGTTCGGCGATCCCGTCGGCCTGATCCACGGGGCGGGTGTGATCCAGGACAAGCTCATCCGCGACAAGACCCTCGAGTCGTTCGACCAGGTGGTCGGCACCAAGATTGATGGCGTGCTCAACCTGGCCCGACTCCTCCGGCCCGATCCGATCCGGTTCGCGGCGCTTTTCTCATCAATCGCAGGGCGGTTCGGCAACCTCGGCCAGTCCGATTACGCGGTGGCCAACGAGGTCCTGAACAAGCTGGCGATCTGGCTCGATCGCCGCTGGTCCGGCCGGGTCGTCTCGATGATCTGGGGCCCTTGGTCGGGCGTGGGCATGGTCTCCGACCTGGAAGAACACCTGGGAGCCCAGGGACTCGGGATGATCCGGCCCGAAACCGGCCGTTCGCTCCTGATCGACGAGCTGACCCGAGGTCGAAAGGGTGAGGTGGAAGTGATCGCCGCGGGTGCCCTCGGCACCTTCGACGGCCCTGTCCAGCGGTCGAGCCTCGCGGGATCGGCCCGATGAGTCGTCGAAGGCCGCTGGACATCGCGATCGTCGGAATGGCCTGCCGGTTCCCGGGGGCACGGAGCCTCTTCGAATACTGGGAAAACATCCTCGGCGGCGTTGACTCGACCTCGGATGTCCCGACCGATCGCTGGGATCCAGCCGTCTTCTTCGACCCCGACTCGGAAGCCAACGACCGGGTCCCCTGCCGGAGGGGGGGTTACCTCGACCAGCCGGTCGAGTTCGATCCCGCTTCATTCGGGATCATGCCCAACGCCGTGGACGGCGGCGAGCCGGAGCAGTTCCTCGTCCTCGACGCCGCACGATCGGCGTTGATCGACGCCGGTCTGCCCGAAGGCGTGGCCGATGGACGTAAGGTGGAAGTGGTCATCGGCCGGGGGAACTATTTCAATCGGGGAAATCTGACCCGTCTCCAGCACGGTCGGATCGTCGCCCAGACGCTCGCCGTCCTGGAGGCGTTGCACCCCGAGTGGTCCGAGGCCGATCGTTTGGCCCTGAGGCTCGACCTCAAGGCGAGCCTCCCCCCGTTCGGACCGGCGACCGTCCCCGGCCAGCTCACCAATGCGACGGCCGGTCGAGTCTCGAACCGACTCGGCTTGACCGGGCCCAGCTACGTCGTCGACGCCGCCAGTGCCTCCTCGCTTGTGGCTCTCGATCTCGGCGCGCGATCGCTCGTCGAACGACGGTCCGACCTCGCCCTGGTCGGCGGGGTCTATCTGGAAGCGGACGTCGACTTCCCGATGGTCTTCCGCCAGCTCGGGGCCCTCTCGAAGTCGGGGCGGTCGATGCCGTTCGGAGCCGGGGCCGACGGGATGCTCTCGGGAGAGGGAGTGGGCGTAGTCGTCCTCAAGCGGCGAGCCGACGCCGAGCGGGATGGCGACCGAATCTACGCCGTCCTTCAAGGGGTCGGCCTGGCCAGCGACGGCCGGGGGCTCGGCCTGGCCGCACCGAGCGCCAAGGGTCATGCCCGGTCGATCCGTCGGGCCTGTCGAGCGGCCGGGATCGACCCTTCGAGCGTCGGGCTGATCGAAGGGCACGGCCTGGGAGTGCCCGCCGCCGATCTGGCCGAGCTTCGTGCCTTGCGGGCCGTGTTCCCTCCGACCGTTCCCGGTCGTCGCGTCCTGGGGGCGGTCTCCTCGATGATCGGCCACGCCATGCCCGCCGCCGGGATCGCCGGGCTGATCAAGACCGCCCTGGCCATCCATCACCGAGTCCTCCCCCCCACGATCCACTCCGAGAATCCGCATCCGCTCCTGAAACGCTCCGACAGCCCCCTGACGCTCAATCCCTCCGCCCGGCCCTGGATCCACGGCGATCCCTCGACCCCTCGGCGGGCGGGGGTGAACGCCTTCGGATTCGCCGGGATTAACGCCCACGCCATCCTTGAAGAACATGCCGGATCGGAAGAGCCCGACTCCCCCGGGGCCATGCTCCGATGGGATAGCGAGGCATTCCTCCTGGCCGCCCCCGATCGCCCCGCCCTGGCCGATCTGTGCCGGCTGGTCCTCCGGTGGCTCCGGGAGCATCCCGAGGCGACCCTCAAAGATGTGGCCTACACCCTGGCCACGAGCCGGCTCGACCATCCCGCCCGGCTCGGCCTGGTGGCGAAATCGGCCGACGAGTTGATCGATCGACTCGAAGCCGCCCTGAAGAAGCTCGACGCCCCGGAATGCCGGACAATCCGCGACGCCCGGGGGGCCTATTACCGCGAGCCGGTCGGTCATGGACCCCCGAGGATCGCCTTCCTCTTCCCGGGCGAGGGGTCCCAATATCCGGGGATGCTGGCCGACCTCTGCCCACACTTCCCCGAGGTCCGCGCCCTCTTCGATACCTCCGACCGACTGGCCCGAGAAGGGGGCGACTCAACCTGGCCGAGCGAGCACCTCTTCGGCCGGAAGCCCGACCAGGATCCCGCCCTCTGGTCGGCCGGGGTCGCGGTCAACGTGGTCCTCTCGGCGCAGTGGGCGCTCTATCAGCTTTTGATCCGGCTCGGGCTCCGACCCGACGCGGTGATCGGGCACAGCAGCGGAGAACTCCTGGCGCTGGGGGCGGCCGGGGTCATCGAGGTCGACCGATCCTTCGAGGACCGACTCGGCGAGCTCGGCGCGGTCTTCGGAAAGCTGGAATCCTCGGGCACGCTGCCCAAGGCCCGGCTGATCGCCGTGGCGGCCGATCGGGCCCGGGTCGAGTCGATCCTCGACGGCCTCGATGGGGTCGAGGTCGCGATGGACAACTGCCCTCACCAGGTGGTCCTGGCAGGCGAGCCCGGTGCCGCCGAGGTGGCCGTCGGGCGACTCCGGGAAGCCGGGCTGGCTTCCGAGGATCTCCCGTTCGCCAGGGCCTACCATACCCCGGGATTCGCCCCCGCGATGGGCCCGATCGAGTCGTTCTTCGGCCAGTTGGCGATGAATCGTCCCAGGGTCGAGATCTACTCCTGCGCGAGCGAAAGCCGGATGCCCGAGGACCCCGAGGCCATCCGGAGCCTCGCCGTCGAGCAGTGGACGAAGGCCGTCGGGTTTCGTCGGGCGATCGAGTCGATGCACTCGGACGGTCTCGGGATCTTCGTCGACGTGGGAGCCCGGGGGAACCTCGCCGGGTTCGTCGAGGATACGTTGCGAGGCCGACCGTCGTTCACCGTCGCAGCCAACATGCCCCGACGATCGGGGACCTTGCAACTCAATCATCTGGTCGCGTCCTTGTTCGCCCAGGGGGTCAACCTCGAACCTGGCCACCTCTATGCGAGGCGGAGGCCCGAGGTCGTTGATTTCACCGAACCACCCCGAGTGAACCGGCCCAGGCCGTCCCTGGCTATCGGCTTCCCTACCATGTCTGTCTCCGGGGAAATCGTAGAGCGATTGCAGTCTAAGAAGCCCGGCCGGAACGGTCATCATCACGAATGGAATGCCCCCGGCGAGAAATCGAGTTCCACAAATCCCGGAGCTTCCCCCTCCTCTCCTTCTTTAAAGGAGAGTGCCCCCATCGGACTCTCGACGGAAGACGAAATCGATTCGATTCCCGGCCAGACTGCGACAGCGGCTCACCCCGAGCCGTTCGTGATGGAAGCCGAGGTCCGCGACTTCGGGACGACGGATGTCGATTCGGCGATGCTCGTCTTCCAGGAGACGATGAATGACTTCCTGGAAACCCAGCGCGCGGTGATGGACGCCTTCCTCGGCCACCCGTCTCCCGTCGAAGAGGCCTGGTCGCCTCTCAATGGCCAGGACTCCCGCGTATCCTCCGTTAATCCCCCTCGGCAGGGACTCCCCGGCCCCTGGTCGGGCGATTTGATCTCGATGGTCGAAGGGGTCGAATGCGTCTCCCGGATTATCCTGGATGCCTCGGACGACCCGGTGGCGGAGCATCATACGTTGGGGGGACGTCGGATCTCGGCCCTGCACCCCGATTGGCGAGGGCTGCCGGTCCTGCCCTTCAGCGTGATGGCCGAGATACTCGCAGAAGTCGGTGCCGGCCTGAGTCCCGGCAAGACCTTGGTCGCGATCCGCGAAGTCCGCGCCCACAAGTGGATTCGCTATGAGGACGAGCCGGTCGAGCTGGAAGTCCGGGCTCATGTCCTCCCAGATCGGCCCGGTTCGGTGTTCGTCTCGATCCACAACCGAGGGCTGGCAAGGGCCCCTCGTCCGGTCGAGGCGGCGGTATTCGATGGAGTGGCCGTCTTCGACGATCATCGACCCGCCTCCCCGATTGCCTCCCCCTTCAGACTCGAAGATCCGGTTTGCTGCCGGTTCACGAGCGAAACGATCTATGCCGAGCAATGGCTCTTCCACGGCCCCACGCTCCAGGCGGTCGTCGGAATCGGGCCGATTTCGATGGGCGGAATCGAGGGTACCCTCCGCGTCCTCCCCCTCGCCGAACTCCTCCGCGAAGGGCAGGATGCCGCGGGCTTGCTCACCGACCCGATCATCCTGGACAACTTCACGCATCTCCTGGGTGGTTGGGGCCTGGATCGCCTGGCCGACGATGGGGACGTGATCTTCCCGCTCGGGATGGAGGAACTGGCGATCTTCGGCGAGCCTCCCCCCGAGGGGACCGAGGTCGCGTGCCGGGTCTCGATCCTGGAGCGTGAGCGGCACCGGGTCCGGGTCGAGGCCGAGATCATCCGGCCCGATGGACGGGTCTGGATGTCGATCGGGGGCTGGGAAGACTGGCGATTCCACTGGCCCGGGCGATATCGCGACGGCTTCCGCCAGCCCGATCGGACGTTCCTGGGAGAGCCCCTCGATGTCGAAGGCCGGTCGGATCTCTCGGCCGTCTGGCTCGAACCGCCCGGCGACATGGGCCGCCCCGTCTGGCGCGACGTCCTGGAACATGTCCAGCTCGGGCCGGACGAGCGGTCGAGCTACCTCGCCCTCCGGGGGCCGGATCAGCGGAGGACGCATCGTCTCTGGGGTAGGATCGCGGCTAAAGAGGCCGCACGCCGCCTCTGGCAAGCCGAGGGCCGACCGCCCACCTATCCCGGCGACCTTATCGTCGAGCCCGACTCCCTGGGACGTCCCAGTCTCCGATCGAGGCTCGATCCGAGCAGGATCGATCTGCCTTCGATCTCGATCGCACATGTCGACGGGGTGGCCGTCGCCCTGGCGAGCCTGGACCCTCGGGCCAGGCTGGGGATTGATGTCGAACCGATTGTCGAGCGATCGGGCGGGTTCGAGTCGACGGCGTTCTTGCCGGGCGAAATCGAGTTGCTCGGAGGCCGGTCGGGGGCGGATCGGGCCGAATGGGTGGCCCGACTCTGGTGCGCCAAGGAGGCGACGGCCAAGGCGACCGGCCTCGGTTTCATCGACGGCCCTTCGGGAGTCGAGGTCGTCCAGGTGGGGCGTGACGGTGTTTTGGTCGTCCGACTCCGAGGGGGCCTGGCGTCGTCCTGCCCCGACCTGTCGGGGTTCCCGATCCGCGTCACGACGGCGCGGCGGGGTGATCGGATCTGGGCGTGGACCCTGGGCGAGAGGATCGATCGATGACAGGCGCCGTTCCCGAATCCGTGATCCTCGCCGACCTGGCCCGGATCCTGTCCGACTTCGAAGGCCGCGAGTATTCCGGGACGATCGACCGAGAGACCCGGTTCTTCGCCGACCTGGGGCTGGCCTCGATCGACGCGGTAGTCCTGGGCGAGACGCTCCAGGAATATTACGGGAGGCCCCTGCCCTTCGGCGAGTTGATGGCCGACCTCGGCCGTCGGGAGGACCGCGACCTCTCGATCGGTGAACTCGCCGACTTCCTGGCCCGAAGGCTCGGATGAGTCCGACAAGGATCGAGTTTCCCAGGGAAAGCGCCCCGGAGGACCGGCGATGCCGAAGCTGAAGGTCAACGGCCAGACGATGCACATCCAGCAGGCCGGGGAGGGGCCCGACGTGATCCTGATCCACGGGATCACCGGCGACCTCTCGATCTGGTTCCTCTGCAAGGCAATGTCCGAATTGGCCGAGAACCACCGAGTGACCGCCTACGATCTCCGTGGGCACGGCTACAGCGATGCCCCGCCGACCGGATACACCTCGGCCGACCTCGCCTCCGACACGCTCGCCCTGATGGACGAGATCGAGGCCCCTCGGGCACGACTGGTCGGGCACAGCTTCGGCGGGGTGGTCGCCATGCACGCGGCAACGATCGCACCTGAGCGGGTGGAGGCCGTCGTCCTCTCCGACCCATACTTTCCCGCGCTCCGGCACCTGGAAGACCTCAGCCGATGGGGGCACTGGCAGGCCTTCCACAAGGAGGCGGCCGACGCGGGCGTCGACCTCTCGTGCGAGCACTGGTACGACATCGGCAAGTTTTTCGATCAGGTGATGCACCTGGACGGTCAGAAGATGCTCCAATTCCGCCAGGCTGTCGGCCTCCCCGCGATGAACCGGCTGCTTCGGCTGGGGAACACCACCTGCGGCGACGACACCAAGATCGAGGCGGGCCTGACGATCGAGAAGATCCTGGAAGTCAGACAACCTTGCCTGGCCCTCTATGGCGACGCCTCGCCGTTTTTATCGACGGCCGACTATCTCGTCGAGAATCTACCGAATTGCCGACGGGTCCTAATCCCCAACTCCCAACATCGGGCCCCCGAAGAGAATCCATCGGCCTTCACCGCCGCACTGAGAGGATTCCTCGAATCGCTCGATGAGGCCGAGGTTGCGGCCAGGGAGACGGTCCGATGACCATGCCAACCATCCTCCTGACGGGTGCCGCCCGGGGGATTGGCCGGGCCACCGCGCTGGCTCTGGCCGCCAAGGGTTGCAAGCTCGGGCTGATCGACCGGACCGCCGGGCCGCTCGAAGAAACGGCGGCCGAGCTTTCGAGCCGCGGAATCACCGTCTTCTCCGCCCCGGCCGATGTGACGGATCCCGAAGGATTGCTCGCGGCGGTCCGCGAGTTGGAGGGGAAGTTGGGCGCGATCGACGTCCTGGTCGCCTGCGCGGGCATTGGCGGGCTGACCCAGGTACCCAACCTCGACCTCGACGGCCTCCGGGCGATGCTGGAGGTGAACGTAGTGGGCGTGGCCCGGTCGATCGAGGCCGTCCTGCCCGGGATGATCGAGCGCAAGTCGGGTCACATCGTCGGGGTATCCAGCGTGGCGGGATTCCGGGGGATGCCCTGGATGGCCTCGTATTCGGCCTCCAAGGCGGCTTTATCGGCCTACCTGGAGGCTCTCCGACCCGCCCTGAAACTCCGAGGGGTGACGATCACGACCGCCTGCCCGGGTTTCGTCCGGACCGCTCTGACGGCCGACACCCCGTTCCGGAACCCGGTCAAGATGATGGAACCCGAGGAAGCCGGCCGGTACCTGGCCCGGGCCGCCCTCCGAAAGCCGAGGAACTGCGTCTTCCCCGCCAGCACCGCGATCGGGATGTCGTTCCTCCGCCACACGCCCGACCGGATCTTCGACTGGATGATGGATCGGGCGGGCCCTCGGGCGCTCACCACCGATTTCTGACGCCTCCCGAAACGGGGATGAATGGGGCGTCCGCCCTCGGCCGATGTTTGGAAGTAAGTCGAGATTACGGGAAACCTCGACTCGTCCGTCGATCTTTTGAGAGCAGACCAACCATGTCCAGGCCCGTCACGACCGCCGATCCGAAGCCCGAGCCGGGCCCGGCCGTCCTCGACGCCGAGCCCTGGCGATGCCTCGATTGCTCGGCCGGGTTGGACCGGCGCAAGATCTGCCCTCGATGTGGACGATCCTACCCGGAGGCCGAAGGTATCCTCTCGGCGATCGGGCCCCTGACCGGCCGGAACCGGATCGCCGGGGCGTTCTACGAAGGGCCCGGCTGGGCTCGATTCCGGCCCTGGGAACGGCTCTTTCTTCGACTCCAAGGCGGAGAAGGTCGGGCCCGCCGCCAGATCCTTCGGCACCTGGTCGCCCCCCCGACCTCGCGAGTTCTGGAAGTCGGGATCGGCGACGGGGCGAACCTGGGTTTGATCCCCTCGGGCTGGTCGGCCTATGGAGTCGACCTGGCCCGGACGCCGCTCCGCGATTGCCTGGCTCGATTGCCCTTGATGAATGGGCGGCTGGCCCATGCCGAGGCCGAGGCCCTGCCCTTCGCCGATGGGTCGTTCGACGCCTGCTGGTCGATCGGCGGGTTCAATTACTTCCGAGATCATGCCGCCGCGCTCCGCGAGATGAACCGGGTGACCCGGCCCGGCGGGATCTTGATCGTCGCCGACGAGGTACCCAACCTCCATCGCTTCGGGATCGGACACCTGATCGGCCTCAAGCAGCTTGATGCGTCCTGGCTCCGAGCCCTCGGGCTCGATCGAGAGTTCGTCGCGATGGTCCTCTCGAACGAGGTCGATGTGGAAGGCTTGATCCGTCGGGTCTGGTCGGGCGCGACTCGTCATTCGATCTGGTTTGGACTTGGTTATTGTTTCGTCAGTCAGGCAACCCCGAACGTCTCCGAAACGCCACTTTCCCGGAGTCCACTCTGATGATGGCGACCGCCGACCGATCGACCGCCGACTGGACCTCGGACCTCGACCTCTGGCGATGCACCTCCTGCAACGGGTCGCTCCGCCCCTCCGCCGAGGCACCAGGACTCACCTGCGACTCTTGCAGGCGGGCCTATCCGATCCTAGACGAGGTCCTGGTGACCAAGTCCGAGGTCTCGGACAACAACAAGATCGCCAGCGACTTCTACAACAGCGCCCTCTGGCCCAAATTTCGCTTCTGGGAGTGGTTCACCTTCATCTGCAACGGCGGGGAAAAACGATCGCGCGACAAGGTCCTCCGCCACCTCCCGCAGCAGCCCAACTTAAAGCTCCTGGATGTGGCCATCGGCGACGGTGTCTACCTGGACTGGCTCCCGAGCGACTGGTCGGTGGTCGGCATCGACGTGTCGACCTCTCAGCTCGAAGCCTGCCGGAAGCGGGCCGGCGATCGCGACCTCAAGCTCATCCTGGGAGAGGCCGAAGACCTCCCGGTCCGCGATGATCGGTTCGACGCGGCCCTGAGCATCGGCGGCTTCAACTATTTCAACGACCCCGAGAAGGCTCTCCGAGAGATGGTGCGAGCCGTCCGGCCCGGGGGGACGGTAGTTGTCTCGGACGAGATCCCCAACTTGACCGACCGTATGCTCTTCCGCAAACTGGGCCTGCCGGGCGTCGATCGCTGGATCGTCTCGAAGGCGCTCAAGCTGGGGGACGACTTCACCGACATGGTCGAACGATACCGAACCCTCGACGTGCGGGCGATCGCCGAGCGGGTCCTGCCCGGTTCCCGATACGAAAAGATCTGGATGGGGGTGGGCTACGTCCTGGTCGGCCGGGTCCCCGATTGAGAACCTCGAGGGAGATCATCAAGCCGCATGCGATTCTCGACCTTCATCATCCGGAACATGCTCAACCGGAAGGCCCGGACGTTGCTGACGGTCCTGGGCCTCTCGGTCGGGATCGCCGCCGTGATGATCCTGACGGGGATCGCCTGGGGATTCGAAAAGTCGTTCATGGCGATCTACCAAACTAAGGGGATCGACCTCGTGGTCGTCCGAGCGGGGATCGGCAACCAGCTTTCGAGCAACCTGGACATCGGCGTCGTCGATCAGGTCCGGGCCGTCGAAGGGGTGGCCGACGTCTCGCCGAGCCTGATGGACACCGTCTCCTTCGAGGATAAAAACCTGGTCAGCGTCCTGGCAAACGGCTGGGAGGGGGGGAGTCGCCTCTTCCGAGGGATCCGGATCCTGGAGGGTCGAGCCTTCGGGCAAGATGCGGGTCGTGTCGTCATGCTGGGGCGAGTCCTCCGGATGAATCTCGGGAAGTCGGTCGGCGACGAGGTCGCGATCGCCGGCGAACCGTTCCGGGTCGTCGCCATCTTCGAGAGCGATAGCTTGTTCGAGAACGGCGGCTTGATCCTCCCGATGGAGGAACTGCAACGGATGATGGGCCGCGAAGGACAGGCGACGGGCCTGGTGGTCGCGGCGAAGTCCTCCGAGCCCGAATTCATCAACGACCTGACCCGGCGGATCGAGAAGTCGATCCCGGGCGTGGCGGCGGTCCCCGCCCGGGACTATGTCCAGGGAGACCTCCAGATCCGCCTGACCAAGACCATGAGCTGGGCCACCACGGCGGTCGCCCTGATCCTGGGATCGATCGGGCTCTTGAACACGATGTTCATGGCCGTCTTCGAGCGGACCGGCGAGGTTGGACTGCTGCGGGCCCTCGGCTGGAGGAGGAAACGCATCCTCGCCCTGATCCTGGGCGAGGCCCTGGTGCTGGGCCTCCTCGGTTCGGTCGTCGGCACGATCCTGGCCTACGCCGGGGTGAATGCCCTGGTCCTCGATCCGACCTCGCAAGGCTTCGTCGACCCGAACCTCCCCCCGGCCGTGATCGGGATCGGCCTGGCCATGGGCCTGGGGCTCAGCCTCCTCGGGGGATTTTATCCGGCCTTGAGGGCCGCCCTGCTCGACCCGACCGAGGCCCTACGCCATGAGTGATTCCGGTGGACGTCCGCCGATCCTGGCCGCCGAAGGGCTCGCCAAGACCTATCCCGATGGCGAGGTCCGGGCACTCCGAGGCGTCTCCCTCTCGATCCGGGAAGGAGAGTCGGTGGCGATCACCGGGCCGAGCGGCTGCGGCAAGTCGACGCTCCTCCAACTCCTAGGAGGTCTCGATCGACCGACCGAGGGGGAGGTCTACTTCGAGGGCCAACCCCTGGCCAAACTCGACCTCGACTCCTTCCGGGCGAGGAAGCTGGGGTTTATCTTCCAGTCCTTCCACCTACTGCCCACCCTCTCGGCGCTGGAGAACGTCCAGGTCCCGATGTTCGAGGGGCCCTGGCCCCGATCCCAGAGGGCCGAACGGGCGGCGGGATTGCTCGAAGAGGTGGGACTCTCCCACCGGAAGGACCAGCGGCCCGGCCGACTCTCCGTGGGCGAGCGTCAGCGGGTCGCGATCGCGCGGGCCCTGGCGAACGGCCCGACCCTGATCCTGGCCGACGAACCGACCGGCAACCTGGATAGCCGGAACCAGTCGGGCGTCCTGGAACTGCTCGACCGGATCCGCCACCAGAAATCGCTGACCCTGGTCGTCGTCACGCATAGCCAGGAGGTCGCCGCCGCCGCCAACCGGGAGATCCGGCTCCACGATGGCCGGATCGTCGAGGCTTGAGACCGGCGCGAGACTCCTGGTGGCCCGGGAGAATCCTCACCGCGATTCGACACCCCTCACCCCTCGACCTTGACGATTTCCCCGATTTTCCGTAGGAATTGGCGATCCGGAGCCAAACTCGGGATCGGGTTCCCTGCGCGGCACGGATCGTGCAATTGGAGAAGCTCGAGTTCTCCAGGTTTGGCGAACGATCGTCCCTCCGCTCTCCGAGAGTGGAGGAGCTTCGAATAGCGAACGGGGGTTCCGCCATGAAGACAATCGGGAAGACGCTGACCTTCGCGGGACTGATGGCCCTGGGCGGCCTGGCGAGCGGGCCGAAGTCCGCCGAAGCCCAGATCGGGATATCCACCCCCGGTTTCTCGCTCGGGATCGGGACGGGCGCGGGTTACGGGTACCCGGGATATTACGCTCCCCCCGTCGTCGTTGCCCCGCCCGTCGTTGTCGCCCCTCCGATCTACGGACCCAGGCCCTATTACGGCCCCAGGCCCTACTATGGGGGGAGGCCTTACTATGGTCGCGGACCTGGATACGGTCCGCGTCCCTATTACGGCGGTTATTACGGCGGCCGTCCTCATCACGGCTATTATCGCTGAATTCCGAGTTGGATCAGGTCAGTTCCATCCGCCTCGTCCCGAGAATCCTCTCAGGACGAGGCGTTTTCATTTCTCGTGAACCCGATCGAGGGAACGACGGGGTTCGATGCTAGACAACCTCGGCTTGATCCATCAAAATCAAACCGAGGACCTTCCTTGCATTCGTCCCTTGGGGGCTCGACGATCGTGGCTGACATCGATCCCCGATATTATTACCTGACGCTGTTCCTCCTCGCCGCCTGCACCATCGTGGGATTGGTCATAGCATTTCGGTTCCAACGCGAGGTCGATCACGACCTCGCGCCGACGACCGAGAAGGACCTGCTCGATCCCCTGGAGAAGGCCTACTACTCGGGCCTGATGGACGAGGAGGAAATTCATCGAATTCGCGAGTCGATGCATCGACGCAAGGCCGGATACGTCGATCCGGCACCGACGATCCCCATGAACAAAAACCCGGTCAAACCTCCCGAATTCATGGGGCCGGGTCCGATGGCCGAAACCCAGGCCGATGACGATTGATCCGGATCACTTCTTGTCTTTCTGACGGCTGGCGGTCCAATCGTACTCCTTGGACATGCCATTCTCCGTCACCGTGACCACGCCATCGATCAGATCGGAGGAGGTCAGCTTGCCCTTGTACTCGGCATGACGTCCATCTCGATCCACGGCGAAGCTGATCGTCTTACCCTCCTGCTTGAGGGCATCGACCTTCACCGCGGCCTCATCGTCGAAGCGCTCCTTTCCTTTGAAGGAGTCGCCCTTGCCTTCGAG
Organism: Tundrisphaera lichenicola; assembly: GCF_051175385.1. Taxonomy (GTDB): domain Bacteria; phylum Planctomycetota; class Planctomycetia; order Isosphaerales; family Isosphaeraceae; genus Tundrisphaera; species Tundrisphaera lichenicola. Next base: position 2,326,158 of record NZ_CP195106.1, read on the forward strand.
TTCCAGCAGATGACGATGCGTCACGTCGTCCGCGTCTTTCCAGGACCAGGTCCAGGTCCCGGTCAGATCGGACGGACTGTCATCGGAGATGGCCCGGGTCGGGATCGCGAAGACGAACCCGACCGCGAGGAAGGCGGCTAACCATCGGCGATTTGACATAGATTGACCCCCGTCGAAATACCAAGATGTGCCGGCCCGATCGGGCCGGGTTCGAGGGTATCTGGAGGCAATCCTTGCGCCATGGAGTGGGGCTCGTCCGCCGGATAAGCCGATCAGCTGGCGCGTCGAGTCCGGCCGGGATCGCGGGACGGGCTCACGCCCAGTGCGCTGGATCGGATGAACTCGACGAACTCGGAAACCTCGGGGATATGCCCCAGGTCCTCGTTGAGAAGGTCGAGGGCCGAGCCTTGCGAACGGCCTTCCTTGTAGAAGACCCGGAAGGCAACCCGAAGCGCCGTTATTGACTCGGAAGAGAGGCCGGCCCTTCGAAGGCCGACCAGGTTCAAGCCCGAGACGCAATTGTATCCCTGCTGGAGAACAAAAGGAGGGATATCCTTGGTGACCGACCCCAGCCCGCCGAGCATGGCCAGTCGCCCCACGCGGACCCTCTGCTGGATCGCGCAGTGACCGGACAGGATGCATCCGTCATTGAGTTCGACATGACCGCCGACCAGCGCCCCATTGACGAGCGTACAGTCGTTTCCCACCCGGCCGTCGTGGCCCAGGTGGCTGCCGATCATGAACAAATTCCGGTCACCGATCGAGGTCTCGCCGCCGCCGGCGACCGTCCCTCGATGGATCGTCACGTGTTCCCGGAAGACATTCTCATCCCCGATCCGGAGCAGGGTGGGCTCGCCCCGATAGCCCCGGTGCTGAGGACCTTTGCCGAGGACGGCCCCATGGCCCACGAAATTATCGCGTCCCATCACCATCGGCCCGCTGAGGCAGGCATGCCCCTCGATGATGGTGCCCTGGCCGACGGTGACCGGCCCCTCGATGATCGAATAAGGCCCGACCTGGACATCATGGGCCACGTCCGCCTCGGGGGCGATCACGGCGGTGGGGTGGATCCACTCCGATGTGAGCATCGACATGACCCCGTTCCTCCTTGAAGCGGCGGGTCTAGGCGGACATCCAGTCCACCGGTATCTCATGGATCGGCCGTTATGGATCATTTCTTGAGCGGATCGTTATCCTTATCCGACCGAGGCTTAATCTCCCAGGGCGACGACTCCTCCTCCGGTTGCGCTTCGAACCTCGGCATGGCAGGTCCGCAAGGCCTGACGAGCTAGCTCTCCCGAGAGCATCGGGCTGGGGATTCCCGAGGCGACCGCCCCGACGGCGGCCTCCAGTTCGGCCACGAACGCATCGACCGGGTCTCCCGATCCGGGCAAGTCGGGCCGCTCGACCGTCCCGTCCGGCAAGATCACCGAGAGCGGTGTGGCCAGATGCCCCTGTCCTCCGAGGTTGGCGAAATCGTAAGAGAGGGTGGCTCTTTCCAGATAAAACTCGAACCCATGTGTGAACGGCCGCCCTTGCTGACTCAATGCGCCCGAGACGGCGGAGACGGCGAGATTCGGGTCGTCGAAGAGATATTGGGTGGAAAGGTGGACGACCGCGTCCCCCTCGACCACACCGCGCGAGTGAACAGCCTTGGGTACTCCGCAGACCAGGCCGACGAAGTGGGTGTCATGAATATGAAGGTCGATGGCCGGACCGCCGCTCCGGTCCGCGTCGGCGATCCCGCTGGACCACTCGGGCCGGGCGATCACCCGGTTCAGATGTGCCGCCTTGAGCCGGCCATATCGGCCAGAGGCGATTGCCTCGCGGGCGAACGCGAATTCCGGGAAGAACGGCAAGACGTGGCCCACCATCAAAAGCTTACCGCTGGCATTGGCGGCGGCGACCATCGCGTCGGCATCCTCGGTCGTCAGGGCAATCGGCTTCTCGACCAGGACATGCTTCCCGGCTTCGAGGGCCTGGATCGCCAGTCGAGCGTGGTTATCGTTGGGAACGCAGAGGTCGACGAGGTCGATCTCCGGGTCGCCCAGCAGCTCGGCCACGTCCGCGTATTTCGCCTGGGCCGAGAGATCCACCTGCCCGCCTCTCGGGCCGAAATTCCCCTGGATGCTCGTCCAGTCCCCGGCCAGCTTCTTCGGATCCCGGCTACATACGGCGACGACCCGACCGCTCGCAAGCTTCGAGGCGGCTTGATAATGGATCATGCCCATGAAGCCGATGCCGACGATGCCGATCCGAACCATCTGAATCTGTCCTTGTTCGATATGAGAATTCCGTCGCTATCCGTCGGAATTGGAATACGAAGCGGCTGGAGCGAGCATCCGCGCCCGATCGGACTTCGAGGTTGCGATGTATCCTGGGGGCGAGTTGAAACGGATGGTGATTCTGTCGCGGTTCTCGATTTTGGGCAAGGCCAGACCAGGATGGGTTCATCCTCGACGCTCCGGTGAGGGTGAGTCAACAATAATTCGAAGTGGCGGGTCGTCCTGGCCGTCCGATCGGAAATGAGACGAGGCCAAACGACGACGATCGCCCAAGTTCCCGGGTCTGGGCCCAGCCGCCGAGCCCCATTCCAATTCTCCCAAGAAAATTAAACCGATCGTGGGAATCGCGGCCGACCTCGCCCATAATGGCGAGACCCGCGGGCGATCGGCTGGCCCGCCTCACCCTTTGAGGAGCCCTGTTCATGGCGCATCAGAGTCGTCGACGATTCCTCGGGCAATCGCTGGCCGCCGCGGCCGGAGTCGGATTTGCCATCAGCGGGACGAAATCGTCAGGCCGGATCATCGGGGCGAACGACGCGATCCGGGTCGGCGTCGCGGGCCTCAACGGTCGGGGCAGCAGCCACGTCGGTGCGTATTCCAAGATGAAGAACGTGGAGATCACTTACCTGATCGATCCCGACTCCCGGACCTTCGACAAGCATCTCAAGACGATCAAGTCCGCAGGCGGATCCGACCCCAGGACCATCAAGGACGTCCGCGAAGCATTGGACGACAAGAATCTCGACGCCATCTCGATCGCGACCCCCAACCACTGGCACGCGCTGATGACCGTCTGGGGTTGCCAGGCCGGCAAGGATGTCTACGTCGAGAAGCCTTGCAGCCATAACGTCCATGAGGGCCGGGTCGCCGTCGAGGCCGCCCGGAAATATGGACGGATCGTCCAGCACGGGACCCAGGGCCGATCCAGCAAGCGATGGGCCGAGATCGCCGAACTGGTCAAGTCGGGGCACTACGGCAAGCTCGAAGCCTCCCGCGGCCTCTGCTACAAGCCCCGATGGCAGAAGCCGCTGGGCGATATCGGTTTCAAGCCGGATTCCACCCCGCCCGCCGAACTCGACTTCAACCTCTGGACCGGCCCGGCGACCGAGCACGCGTTCAACGCCAACTATGTCCATTATAACTGGCACTGGTTCTGGGATTTCGGCAACGGGGACGTCGGCAACCAGGGCGTCCACCAGATGGACATCGCCCGCTGGATGATCCCCGGCGCGGCCCTTCCCAAGTCGGTCCAGAGCGTGGGTGGTCGGTTCGGCTACAAGGACCAGGGGGAGACGCCCAACACGCTGGTCACCGCCTTCGACTATGGCGACACCCAGCTCATCTTCGAGGTCCGTGGGCTCAAGGCCGACGCCTACCTCGGTGAGAAGGTCGGGAACATCCTCCATCTCGAGGCGGGCACCATCGCCGGAGGCAAGTTCTTCCCGAAGGGGAGCGATAAGGCCGAGGCGCTCGCCAAGGTCGACAGCCTCGACCGCGAGCCCGAAGGCGACCACTTCTCGAACTTCATCGCCGCCGTCCGGAGCCGGAAGGTCGATGATCTGAATGCCGACATCCAGGAAGGGCACTACTCCAGCGCCCTCTGCCACCTGGCGAACATCTCGTACCGGACCGGTGAGCCCGTCGAATTCGCGAGCCAGACGCAACCCTTCGCCGAAGGGTGCCTCGGAGGCGAGGCCTTCGCACGGATGAAGGACCACCTCGCGACCGAGAATGGCCTGCAACTGAGCGGAGAATCTTATCGCTTGGGTCGGAAGCTCGATTTTGATCCCAAGGTCGAGAACTTCGTCGGGACCCCCGAAGCGAACGCCCTCCTGACGAGATCCTACCGGAAGCCGTTCGTGGTCCCCGCCGGGATCGCCTGAGGCTCGGATCATCCCAACGTCCCCCGACCGGCCCGATCGATCTCGACGCATCGAGATCCGTCCGAGTCGCGTCGGGGATTTTTCATGAAGGGTTCCACCGATGAAAAAACTCCAGGATCGAACCTCATGCCCCGGTCGGTCGGCGATGATGGCCGGACTCGCGGCCGTCCTGCTGATCCCCTCGATGAGCTTCGCCGAGCAGTTCGTCCTCTTCGATGTGACGTTTACCTTCACCAAGGATGACGCGAACAACTCGAAGCCCAGCAAATCGCACTATTACGTCAAGGGGGATGCGATCAATCCCGATCGCCCCACGGACTGGACCCAACCCGTCGATTACCGGAACGGGACGGTCCACATCCGGGCCGAGGTGATCGAGAAGCCGGAAGGAGACGAGCCCACGACCTGGACTCTCTGCTACATCCCGAACCGAGGAATTGGGAACGGTTACGGCTGCACCGGCACCGGGATTTACCGGAAAGAAGGCGTCTATGAGAAGGACGTGCCGATGACCTCGTTCTGGCAAAATGATGCCATCGACTGGACCAAGGGCATCAAGCAGATGGACCTCGTCATCAAGGACGACAGCGGCGGAGCGGGACACGCCCACAAGAGGCCCGACTCCGAGAAATTCTTCCCGACCAAGATGCGGATCACGATGGTCCAGGTCTCGGCCGGATCGAAGTACGACCCGAAGCTGGTCCCGAATCTCCCCGAGGACGAACCCGAAGAGGCCGGGCCGAAGTCCGCCCGCGGCCCGGATTCTCGAGGGGTGAAGTCCGCCACGCGCCGATCGATCGACCCCGGATCTGAGCGTTCAACTGGCTGCGAAACGATGATTCCATAGGAGATCGTCAATGTCCGCAGGGGCCGTTTTCATCACCCTCGTCTGTGCGATGTTTCCGGCCCTCATCCTCGTCGCCGTCGTGGTCAAGCTCCGGGAGATCCGCCAGGCGAAACACTGGCCGGAGACCACCGGCAAGGTGATTGCCTCGCGAATCCAGTCTCGCCGGAACAAGCCCAACGACCCGGGTTACAACTTCGGCGACACGGAAGTGACGAATGAGCCCTTCGTCGAATACGAGTACGACGTCGGAGGTCGGAAGTATCGGTGCTCGCGAGTCAGCATCGCCGAGAAGACGGCAGGGACCGAACGAGAGGCAATCCTGGCCCGCTACCCGGTGGGTGCCAGGGTGACCGTCTTTTACAACCCCGCCGAGCCTGCGACGGCGGTCGTGGAGCGCGAACTCCCCAAGGGAGTCATGATCGTTGGTGGGGGCGCAGTCCTGCTATTCTTCGTCGGCGGCCCATTGATCACGGCCGGGCTTTACTTCAACGCGCTTGGGTGGCTTGGATCACACGTGGAGAATCCCGACCGAGCCCCGCTTGTCGCCGCGGCGGCCGGGATGGGTCTGGCGGCCAGCCTCTTCACACTCGTCTTTACCCAGGCGGTCCGTCGGGCCTGCGCCTGGCCCATCACCCGGGGTCGGATCACGGCCGCCGGAGTGGAAGCATTCCGGGCCAGGCCTGATTTCGACGACACTCACCGTCGTCCGAGAGTCCGATTCAAGCCACGCGTGACATACAGCTACGAGGTGAAAGGCCGGCAATACATTGGCGATCGCCTGACCATGGGAGTCACGGTCGCGGCGTCGTTCCCGGGACTCGCCGGCCGGATTACCGCTCGCTATCCGGTCGGGAGCGAGGTGGACGTCCATTATAATCCCCTCGATCCCGGCGAGTCGGTCCTGCGCCCCCGCTCTGTTTTGCACCACCTGCTCTGGTTGGTCGCGGCGGCCCTATTCGCCTTCGCCTGGGCCCTCGCGACCGGCCGGATCCGCTAGTATTTCGATGATCTCAACCAGGAGCTTTTCGAATTCCCGATCCCATTCAAGTGCGAATGATCACCATCCGCTTGATCGCGATTTCGCACTTGATATCCTGCTCTGATGCTCACAATCAAAGGTAAGGGGCTGGGCCGACGCCGCCCCCTCTTCGAGGATTATTCGATCCCCCCGCCCGGCGATATCGGCGAGGGCGGTCCGTTCACCTTGCGCGACTTGATTACTCATGTGGTCCGTCAGGAAGTCTCCGCGTTCGAGAAGCGTCAAGAGTCGCGACGTCTCGACCGCGTCCTGTCGCCCGGAGAGATCGCCGACGGGGCCGATCGCGGCAAGATCAGCCCGGAGGGTCGTGACCCGAAACGGGGGGCCACTCCACGGGTCGATCTCGGTGAGGCCGTTGCCGTGGCCCTTGAAGGGTTCGTCGATGGGCTCTATCTCGTTTCCATCGACGACCTCGAATGCCGCGATCTCGACGCCATCGTTCATCTCGGACCCGATAGTCGGGTGACTTTCATCCGATTGACCTTCCTGGCGGGGGCCTGATCCCGATGCTCAAGCAAGAAGAGATCGAGAAGCGGATTGAGGCTGCCAGGAAGGTGAAACCCTGGCTCGAAGCTCGGATGGACCGGCTGGCGAAGCTGGACGGCGATACCCGGACGGTCGGACGGCGGATCCTGGGGTACAACGAGAAGGGGAAACGCGTCGAGGACTCTCCGTGGAATTACCGGAGAAACGCGGTCGAGCACATGAAACCCCTGCCGGAATCCGAGCTATTGAGGCTCGGAGAGGCGCTCTTTCCCCGCGACTCCGACGCCTTCAAGGCCGCCTGGGCGATTCAGGCGAAGCTCCCCTATCAGACCGGCTATTCCCGGAAACCATTCCGCGCGCCAGGCCGCCCCGACCTCTTCATCGACGTCCGCCGCTCGTTCCTGGCGAACCTGCTCCAGGCCCTGGAAGGGATCGACGAGGATCTCCCCTGGCTGGCCGCCCATGCCGGCCACGTCTCCGGCTATTACGCGTCGCATGAGGTGGGACTCCTCCTGGCCGGGGCGGTCGATCTGGGCGGTTCGCGTGGAAGTCAAGTCGAGCAAATCCTCCGGGAGAGCGCCTCGGGCCTCCACGAGGTCGGGCAGATGGGGCGGCATGTCACGACGGCCTTCCTTTGCAGCGGGAAGCCGGATTGCTGGGAGTTCATCGAGAAGCTCCTGATGGCGGCACAACGCCAGGAAGGACTGCGGCAGGTGATCCTGGAGTCGATCGACTTCTCTCATCCTGACGCCTTCCGGAGGATGTTGCGCCTGATCGAGGACGAGAACCTCGTGCGATTCAGCGCCACCGTCCGCGCGGTCGACGTCTGGCTCGGGATGCCGCTCGATTCCGTCAGCACGAAGTACGTCTCCGAAACCCTCCGCTCGATCACCTCCTTCCTCGACGACAACCAGGCCCGGGACGAGGCGATCTTCGGAGACGACGCCGAGCGGGCCTTCCTGGGACTCTGGTCGATGGCCTTCGATGACGCCCCGGCGACGATCATCGAGGCCGAGAAGCTCCTGCATCACGCCCGAGAAGATCATCGATTCGTCGCGGCCCATGTCCTGGGAATGATCGCCATCCGCGAGACCTTCGACCCTCTTCGGTTCGCCGTGGACGATCCCGATCCCCGCGTGGCGTCCCACGCCGCCTCGCTCGCGATCGCCGAGCTCAAGCGAGATCCGCTGGGAGACGAAGACGAATCGGAGGAGGACGACGCCCTCGCCAAGGAAAGGTCGTTGTTCGGATATTACGCGACGATGCCGATCCCCCAGGGCTCGGGCGATCTGTTCGATCGTCTGGCCCGCCTTTACGGGCGAACCCCGGCAAAGCCCGGAAATCAGGAGCCCCTGGTCTGGCCCTGGATGAAGGTCGACGTCCAGCGTCAGGGGGTCGCGGATCAACTGGTCGATGCGCTGGGCGATCGCCCGGCGTCCTGCCTCCTACCGTATCTCGATGCGATGTCGTCCCCGCAGAGGGCGAGGGTGGCCTACCTGCTCGCGAAGCTCCCTCGGCTGGACGCCGAGGCCCGCGCAACCCTCGTGAAACTCGTGGGTGACGCCGCCGGCGATGTTCGCGAGACCGCCGTGAAGGCCATGAGTCGGCTCAAGATCGCCCCCGAGGACCTCGACAAGCTCGAATCCTTGCTCGATCGCAAGCGGAGCGACCTCCGTCGGAGCGTGCTCAACCTGATCCTCTCGCTGAAGGACGACCAGGCCCTCGCCAGCGCCGCCCGACTGACCTCGGCCAAGGGGCTCCCGAAGAGACTCGCCGGGCTCGACCTCTTGTGCCAGATGCGGGACGCAGGGCGGTCGATCGCCAAGGGCCGCGCGATCGCCGAGATCTATCGGGATTCCCGGAAGGAACTCGAACGGGACGAGCAGGTCTATCTCGACAAGCTCACTCAGGTCGAGGTTGTGGCGATCACTCTCGACGACGCCGCGGGCCTGATGGACAACTCCAGGCGGACGCCGCCCAGCCTCCCCAAGGCTCGGGGAGTAAAATTCGGGACCCCGGCCGCGCTGGCGCTCGTGAAGCACTGCATCGACCGGATTCACAAGCATCGCGAGGAGCCGGTTTCCTTCAAGAACTACCTCGGGGACATGCAGGACCATCCCCTGGGATCGATCTCATCCTGGTCATTCCCCTCGCCGATGGAAAGCGAGGCCGGCAAGTTGAAGGTTCGGCCCTTCGAGGACCTGCCACTGGGCGAGGTCTGGTGGAAGGCCTGGGAGGAGCGGCCGAAGGTTGCGAAGGACCCCGACGGGCTGGAGGGGATCCGTGCCCTGGTCCTCTCGTCGCTCCTGGAGGAGGACCGAGCTTCGAGGGGAACCGGCTGGCGTGCCGAATTGATGGAGCGACTGGTCGGAAAGTTGCCGAAGGCCAAGTATCTGAACGTCTTGAATCACATCCTCCAGTGGGTCTCATTCCACAGGACAGACGGGAACATCGCCGACTTCGCCCTGGACGGGCTCGAGACCATCCTTGCCTCAATCCCGCCGGAGAAGGTCTCGGAGAAGATCAAGTCCTCGAACTATTACGGCGACGAAGATTATGAATTCCGCGATCAGATCGGACAATTCCAGGCCCTCACGACCACGCTGAAGACCTTCGCCGATCAGAAAGGGCAATGGACCGTCGAGCACACCAAACGGCTTTTCGGGCTCCAACGCTGGATCGACGAGCCGCTCGGGATCGGAGAATCGGGGCAAGAATCCGGGACCAAGGGCAAGAAGGCAAAATCGGGATCGGAGAAAATCACGCGAAGCCGAGTGGGCTGGGATCGTTTGCTGGAGGCATTCCAGGCGGGTTGGGCGAACGAGCACGACCTGTTCGATCACCTGCTCGGGCCTCGCCCGCTCTCCCAGTACAACGCCAGTTCCCAATTCGACGCGATTCGACACTCGACGGCCGCGTTGTATCGGAAGGAACTCCCCGAGGCGGTCGTGCCGATCGTCCAGAAGGCGATGGATCGGATCCTGGAGATCGAACTCGCTCGGGGTGAAAGCCCGACGGTGGTAACACATCCGGCGCTGGCGATGCGGTATTCCGGCGGACTCCGCGTGCTCGTCGGCATCCTGGAAGCGATCGGACGCGATCCGAAGTTGCAGCGGACCTATAGCTGGGGCGAGGGTAGCCTGGCGAAGTCGAGCGTCTTCAGCCACCTCCTCCGGGCAACCCGGCCCGGCAAGGGGGAGACGGCCGAAGAGTTCGCCAGCGCCGTCAAGGCGGCGAAGATCGGCGAGAACTCACTGCTCGCCCTGGCGTTCTACGCTCCCCAATGGGCCCGGTTCGTCCAGGAGGCGTTGGGGTGGCCGCTCTTCGAGGAGGCGGTCTGGTGGTTCCACGCGCACACGAAGGATAGCAGTTGGAGCGTCGATGCCGAGATTCGCGAGGCCTGGAACGCGGAGATCCGCAAGCTCACTCCCCTGTCGCTCGAAGACCTGACCGAAGGGGCAGTCGACGTCGATTGGTTCCGGCGGACCCATCAGGTACTCGGTGAGAAGCGCTGGGCCCGGCTCGACGAGTTCGCGAAGTACGCCAGCGGTGGTGGCGGTCACAAGCGGGCGCAACTCTTCGCCGAGGCCATGCTCGACCAGTTGAAGAAGGCCGATCTGGTCAAGGAGATCGCGGAAAAGCGCAAGCAGGACGCAATCCGTGCCCTGGGCCTGCTCCCCCTCGACCGGAAGGACGCCCGGAAGGATGTCCTCGAGCGATACAGGACGATGCAGGAGTTCATCCGGGCCAGTCGCCAGTTCGGCTCTCAGCGGCAAGCCTCGGAGAAGCTCGCCGCTAGGATCGGCCAGGAGAATCTCGCGAGGACGGCCGGCTACTCCGACCCGACCCGCCTCCAGTGGGCGATGGAGGGGCTGGAAACCGCCGACCTGGCCCAGGGGCCGGTCCGGGTGAGCTTCAAGGACATCACGGTCAGCCTCGCCATCGACTCCGAGGGCCAGCCCGAGATCACGGTGATGCGGGGCGAGCGAGCCCTCAAGAGCCTCCCCCCGGAAGCCAGGAAAAACGAAGCCATCGGTGAGTTGACCGAGCGAAAGACCCAGCTCAAGCGATCGTCCAGCCGGATGCGAATCTCGCTGGAAGAGGCGATGTGTCGCGGCGATACCTTCCGTGGAGACTCGCTGGTCGAGTTGATGGGGAATGTCATCCTCCGGCCGATGCTCGAACGACTGGTGTTCATCGGCGAAGGGATCTGCGGCTACCCCGTGGGTGGGGGGAAGGGCCTCCGAGATCAGGCCGGCAAGGTCGAGCCCATCAAGAAGTCGGAGGTCCTTCGGCTGGCCCATCCCGTCGATCTCCTGAAGTCGAAGCACTGGACCGAGTGGCAGAGAGACTGCTTCTCCAGCGAGAGAGTCCAGCCGTTCAAGCAAGTCTTCCGCGAGTTGTACATTCCGACCTCGCAGGAAAAGCGGGATGCGACCTTCAGCCAAAGATACGCCGGGCAGCAGGTCAACCCCCGGCAAGCCCTCGCTCTTTTGGGAAGTCGGGGATGGGTGACGGCCCCCGAAGAGGGAGTCTTCCGGACCTTCCACGATGAAAAGCTCGTCGCCTGGATCGAATTCCTCGAGTCCTTCCACACCCCGGCCGAGATCGAGGGCCTGACTCTGGAACGGATCCGATTCGCCAGGCGCGGGGCCGACGAGGTGATGAAGCTTGGCGACGTCCCGCAACGCCTCTTCAGTGAGGTGATGCGCGACGTGGACCTGATCGTGAGCGTGGCCCATCGAGGGTCCGTCGATCCCGAAGCCTCGGCCAGCACGGTCGAACTTCGGACCTCGCTCCTCCGCGAGACGCTCTCCCTGCTCGGGATCAAGAACGTCAGGATCAAGGGATCTCACGTCTTCATCGACGGGACTCTGGGCGAGTACAACGTGCACCTGGGGAGCGCGACGACGCAGATGATGCCGGGGGGGACGCTCTTCATCGTGCCGGTCCACAGCCAGCACCGAGGGCGAATCTTCCTGCCCTTCGCCGATGACGACCCCAAGACCGCCGAGATCCTCACCAAGGTCATCCTGCTGGCGAGAGACGGGGAGATCAAGGACCCGAATCTCCTCGATCAGATCCGATCGCGAGGGTGATCGCGCCGAATTCGACAGGCACTCACCAATCCAATGACATGCAATTGATTTACAGCAACTAGTTTTTCCTCGAGCCGCTCACGAGCGGCTATCGCCCTCCCCAATTCATCGCCGTGATCGACAATTGAAGGATCGTGGCCAGTGAGACCCAGATCAGATAAGGGACCTGTGCGAGGGCCACCCATCGGTAGTGCCGCCAGATGGCCACCATGCACCAGAGGATCGTGCCCCAGACGATCAGGATGTCCAGCGCCGCCATCGGCAGGTTCCGCAGGCCGAACTGAATCGGGGTGAAGATCAGGTTCGCCACCAGGTTGATCAGGAAGGGCAAAGCCACGAGGCGCGGCACCTTGCGCCGGATTGACTGGACGAAGACGAACCCGAAGCTGACCAGGAGGATGGGATAGAGAATCTGCCAGATCAGACCGATGATGGAAGGGGCGGGTGTCCACGATGGTTTCGACAGCGTCTGATACCATTCCATCCACGACATATCCGCGACCTCGGGTCTTGGCGTCAAGGCGATTGTTCGGTTCTAGCTGGCGTTGTACTCATCGAGGTAGGTTTCTTTCAAGCGAGTCTCACTCAATATTCCTCCAACCTCTGACACCTCAGGCTCTCGCGATCCAACTGCTCGATCGAGTATCGTTCGGCTATAATGAGGCTGCGGTACCGCCCTCATACCTCAGTCGGACAAGATCGTGCCCTCGCCAAGAATCGACTTCATTCATCATCGCATCCGGCCCCTCCGAGAAGCCCTCCTGACACACCCGGTTTACGATCGAATCGACAACCTCGAAGCATTGCGCCGGTTCATGGCGTTCCACGTTTATGCCGTCTGGGACTTCATGTCACTACTCAAAGGGTTGCAACGTCGTCTCTGCTGCGTGGAGGTGCCCTGGACCCCTCCCTCGAACCCCGCCGCCTGCCGCCTGGTCAACCAGATCGTGGTGGGGGAGGAATCCGACCTGGATGATGAGGGAAACCCCTCCAGCCATTTCGACCTCTACCTCAAGGCGATGCGGAAATGCGGGGCCGATACGAATCCGATCGTTCGACTGATAGAGGAGATCCGGCGAGGGGCCAGAGTCCGACCAGCCATCGAAACGGTCGACCTCCCTGCCCCAGTTCGGCGGTTCCTGTCCGAAACGTTCGAGGTCATCGAAAGCGACGAATTACCTGCCATCGCCTCCGCCTTCACCTTCGGGAGAGAGGGCTTGCTGCCTGATGTCTTCCGCCGGATCGTGGAAGAGTTGGGGACGACGAACGGGACGGCACTGGACGTGTTCCGCTACTACCTCGACCGCCACATCGAGGTGGACGATGGCGAGCATGGCCCGATGGCAGAGCGGTTGGTGGAAGACCTCTGCGGCGACGACCCGGCCCGTTGGGCTCGTGCCGAATCCGCGGCGGTCCGTGCCCTCGAAGCCCGGCTCGATCTCTGGGATGGGATTGGCCGTGGTTTGGTCGTTCCGAACCGGGAGCCGGAAACGACCATACGTCCCGGGTGATCGCGGGAGAGTTTGTTTTCCATTCGGAGTCCGCGTCCGATGAAGATCCTCTTCCTCCACGGATGGCATTCGGTGCCTGGCGGTTTGAAACCGACGCATCTGATCGATCACGGACACGAGGTGATCAACCCGAGCCTCGATGATGATGACTTCGACGACGCAGTCCAGACCGCTCAGGGGGAGTTCGACCTGCACCAACCCGCCGTGATCGTGGGCTCTTCTCGGGGAGGAGCCGTGGCGATGAACCTCGACTCGGGTTCGAAGCCCTTGGTCCTGCTCTGCCCGGCCTGGAAGCGTTGGGGCTCCGCCATGACGGTCAAGCCCGGCACCCTGATCCTGCACTCGGAAGCCGACGCCGTCGTCCCAATTGTTGAAAGTCGAGAACTCTTGAGGAACAGCGGCCTGCTCGAGTCGGCCCTGATCGTCGTGGGCAATGATCATCGACTCGCCGATCCCGGGCCGCTAGAGGCCATGAGGAAGGCCTGCGAGCAGGTGCACATGAGCTGAGTCCGGACGACGGTCAATTTAGGGGAAACCACCGGCCAGTCCAGAGATCGAGCCTCCACCGCTGGGTACCATCCCGAGACTTCGCGAGAGAGCCATCCTGCCGCACTCCGGTGGGCGCGTTGGCCGGAACTCGATACCATGTCGCGGGGGCGGGCCGGGACAGCCTTGGCGTTCCGGCGGAGGCTTTGGCATTTGCGACTCTGGGGGAAGGAAGGTGGCCGATGGATCGGCGGATCTCGCTGCTCCTCGTGGAAGACGAGGACGTGTTGAGGATGCTCGTGGGCGAGTTCCTCCGGAGCGAAGGATTCGTGATCTCCGAGGCGAGCGACGGTGGCGAAGGCGTTCGCAAGTACCTTGAAGAAGGCCCGTTCGATCTGCTCTTGGTCGACCTCAACTTGCCGGTCTTCTCGGGGGTCGAGGTCTGCCGGAAGATCAAGCAGTCCAACCCCCTTCAGAAAATAATGATCTGTAGCGCGGCGATCGACCCCAAGCATGAAGTCCAACTGGTTGGCCTGGGAGTGGACCATTTCCTGACCAAGCCCTACCATCCGGCCAATCTCGTCGTCCAGATTCGACTGGAACTCGCACGAGCCGCCAATCCTACCCCGTCGACGATTCTTACGACGGAAACACGACCGGCCTGAGGCCGCTCTACTATCAGGCCGGCCGCTGGTCAATCGAAGCGTCTTGAACTAAGATGGGCGATCGGTCGAGCCCGGACCGAACCGGGCCCCGACGTCCGCGATTCTACTCAGTAGCCCGCCCCGAGGAGGACGGTAGCATGGCAGGGAAACCCCAGAACCGGCGCGAGTTGCGCCGACAATACGACGCCGCCGAGCCCCTCGACCCGATGGAAGAAGATGCCGTCGACTCCGTGGAGGTCGACGACGAAGAGGAAGAAAAGAAACCTAAGAAGAAGAAGGCACCCGCCAAACCCAAGGCGAAGGCGGTCAAGGCGGTCAAGCCCTCGGCCCGGATGCGCATCGTCTGGACGGTATTGAACGACGCTTTCAAGCCGGTCGGAACCTTCGAATTCAATCAGAAAGAAGCCGCCGAGGCCCGCGCCGCCGAACTGACCGCCAAGGGGAAGGGAACTCACTTCGTCCAGAAGACGAAGGAGCCAATGCCCGACGATGCCCCAGGCCTGGGCGCGGCAATTCCGCGACCGGTGATTGCCCCGGAACCGGTCGCCGTCAAACTGGATGACGTACCAGTTGAGGATGAAAACGAGGAAGAAGAAGAGGAAATGGAAGAAGAAGAGGAAATCGAAGAGGAGGAGGAGTGAGGAGGATCGAAGAATGGGCGCACGAGGATTTGAACCTCGGACCTCACCCTTATCAGGGGTGCGCTCTAGCCAACTGAGCTATGCGCCCTTCGTCGAACCACGAGAGTGATTGTAATTCCTCGCCGTTCAGAGTCAACTCCCTACCGCCCCCAACGACCGGATAGTGCCGCCGAGTCCCTACCTGGCGGCCTACCCGGTTGCTCATGTAAGATCTTTCTGGATCGCAAAAATTCGTCCGCAATAGCCGCAACACTCTGGGTGGGACGCCCATCGTAGTCCTCCCCAGATCGCTCACCTAAGTAACTCCTCGGGGTCATTTCAGCTTCCACAAATGAGACCCGAGGGGCCCCTGGGCCCGAGAAAGGGAAGTCGATGCCGGCGATCGACACGACGGAAGCCCTCATCGAGGTGATCCGGAAGAGCGAGCTCCTGATCGAGTCACAGCTCGCGGCATTCCTCGATCGGAAGCGGGACGAGGGCTCCTTCCCGGGGGAACCTTACAAACTCGCCCAGCAATTCGTCTTCGAAGGGCTCCTGACGAAATATCAGGCCGAGCAACTCCTGGCGGGCCGCTACCGGAATTTCGTCCTCGCTGGCAAATACAAGCTCCTGGAGCAACTGGGCCGAGGGGGGATGGCGACGGTCTTCCTCTGCGAGCACCAGGTCATGAAGCGGCTCGTGGCGGTCAAGATCCTCCCGAAGGTGCATGCGGACGATCGCGAACTCCTGGGCCGGTTCCACCGAGAGGCCCGGGCCCTCTCTCAGCTCAGCCATCCTAATATCGTCGCCGCCTACGACGTCGATCATGCCAACAACATCCACTTTTTGGTCATGGAGTATGTCGACGGAGGCGATCTCGACTTCATCGTTCAGAAGGCCGGTCCGATGGGGTTCGAGCGGGCGGCCCACTACATCCGCCAGGCAGCGAATGGGCTCCAGCATGCCCACGAATGTGGACTGGTCCATCGCGACATGAAGCCGGGCAACCTCCTGGTCGACCGGGCGGGGACCGTCAAGTTGCTCGACCTGGGTCTGGCCCGGATCTTCCATGAATCGACGGACGACCTGACTACCGGCCGCGACGCTCGGATGCTCCTGGGTACCGTCGATTATCTGGCCCCCGAACAGGCGCTCAACAGCCACGAGGTCGACATCCGGGCCGACATCTACGGGCTCGGGGCCACGTTCTACTTCCTCCTCAGCGGCAAGGGGCTCTTCGAAGGCGGGACCATCGCTCAGAAGCTGACCTGGCATCTCCAGAAGCCGCCGAGCTCGATCGCCGAGATCCGCCCCGACGTACCCTCGGGGCTGGTCCATGTCATCGAGAAGATGCTCGCCAAGAAGGCGGCAGATCGCTATCAGACTCCCCAGGAGGTCGTCGAGGTCCTGACCCCCTGGACCAGCTCTCCGATCCCTCCGCCGCGCTCCTCCGAGTTGCCCCGTCTCAGCCTGGCCGCCCGAGGTACCGGCCAGCAGTCGAGCGCACCGAGGATTCCACCCCTTTCGGTACGTACGCTGGTCGCTCCCTTGAGCCAGCATAAGACAGCAGACCAAGTTCCAACGGTTTCCGAGGCCCAGATCCCCTCGCCTAGACCGATTTCCGAGCATCGAACCCCGGTCCCGGAATCCGTTTCGGCTAAGCCCGCTCCGATCCCGGTCGAACCCGGAATCGTCGAGCTTCCTCCCCGGAGGACCGGAAAGGAGCGGCTCACCCGACGGATCCCGGCCATCGCTTGCGGCCTGTTCTTGCTAGCGGCCGCCGCCTTCTGGCCTTTCGGGTGGATTGGATTGGGCGATTCTTCGGAGGTCCCAGGACGTTCGAACCCGTCGTTTGAATCGGGAGCAACGGATACCGTTCGTGACGATTTGATAGTTGCCGGGCCAGGACGATCTCCCGATGCCAGTTTCTCGATCGCATCGCCAGATCGTCCTGGTCGGAAATTCTCCACCCTCTCCGAAGCGATCCGCGTGGCAAGGTCAGGCGACAGCATCCTCGTTAGAGGTCGTCTCATGACCGAGGCGATCGAGATCTCTGATGTCGAAGGGACGCCTCCAAATCTGACGATCCAGGCCGAGGATTCCCCGAACTCCTCGACCCCGATCGTCTGGCGAGCCCCTCGAGACCTGGCCAAGGGTCGCGCGCTCCTGGACGTTGCCGGGCTCGAAGGCTTCCACCTCCGCGGGTTCGTCCTGGATGGTGAGGGGCGGCTCCCCGAATTGATCCGGCTATCCGGTCGAGCCGGAGGGTCGGTACTTGAGGACCTCGAGCTTTCTGGGGCGACCCGAGCTGACCTGGTGGTCCGCGGATGGTCAGGGGAATCTTCCCGGCCTGCGGTGCTCCGCAACGTCCGATTCGAGACCAAGCACGAGATCGACGCCGCGATCGATTTCGACACCGATCCCGACCGCCCGAACCTGACATCGGATTCGATCCGGATCGATTCTTGCCGATTCGTCGGCCCATTCCACTCGGCGATCCTGATCGCCGGATGCTTGACAGGGCTGGAGTTGCGCGGATCTCGGTTCCAGGGTGCAACCGATGGGCTTCGCTATCGAAAGGATGAAGACCGCGAGCCGATCCGGGCCCAACTATCGAACAATGTCTTCTCGGATCTCCGCCGCGGGATCCATTTCGAGACCACGCCACCCGCCTCGTCCAGTGATCTGCTCCTGCTCAACAATCTCTTCGTCAATACCCCTCGCCTGGCGAGCCTCGACAAGGTTTCGGTCCAACCTTCGACGATTTTCGGGCGATGGATCTGGGCCGAATCGGGCCGGGATGATCACGTCGCTCCCCCCGGTGATCGCTACTTCCGGAAGGTGTTCGATCTGGGCGAAATTCCCGAGAAGGCCCGTCTCGACATCAGCTGCGACGAGTCATTCACCGTCTGGCTCAATGGGTCCGAGGTGGGCGGGGATCCTTCGAGCCACTATTCGCAACGCGTCTTCTCGTTCAAGATCGCCGACTGGCTCCAGCGAGGGCAGAACGTCCTCGCGGTCAAGGGAAATAACAATCCCGATCGGCTCGACGAGAACCTCGAGACCGCGGCGGGTCTCCTCGCCCAGATCACCGACGGATCGGGCGGCAAAAACATGGCTTTGGTCCAGACCGATGAGACCTGGAAGTGGGCCGATCAGGCCTCGGAAGGTTGGAACCAGCTCAAGTTCGATGATCAAGCCTGGAAATCCGTACGACTTATGGTCGACCTGCGATGGATCTGGCCCTGGACGTACGCGGTCTGGGACTCGACTGTCCAGTCCCAGCTTTTGCCGCCCCTGGAACCGATCCAGCTCAAGGCCTCCGGCAATGTCCGCGATCAGGAAAGCTGGGAAGGCTACCCGATCCTGGGTGCCGAGCGACTCTTCCTCCGAGAAAACACGCTCCCGAAAGATCCCGACGACGACTCGACGTTCTTACGCCTTTCCCGGTCGCATCCGCTCGGACACTCCGGGCCAGCGAACTCTTCGGTCGGCATCCTCCGTGAAGAATGAGCTTCAGCTAAGGTCCTGACGACCAGATCGATTCATAAGCCCGAACGATCCTAGCTTGCTTCCACTACTGGCAAAGGCTCGCACACGGACGTCGGCCGAAATCCTCAAGCAGTTAATCTCAGGATGAGCGGTCAGATCGGGTTCTTACCAGACGGTCTTGCGAGTCAAGTCGATGACACGACCCGCTTGGTCCAGGAATGCTCCGAAGCGAGTCTGTCCCGAGGCGATCCCCTCGCGAGCCTTCTCGATGGCCAGACCCATCATTTCCTGCTCGGTCATGATCGGCCCTACCCGGACGATCTCGCCAGGGAACAAGCGAGGCCGAGGAGGGGCCATTCTGGACTCTCGTCGTGGTCTTCGTGTTTTTACACTCGACGATCAGGGTATAATAAGAAGATTCGATGAAGTCGAGCGATCGACCCATC
Organism: Tundrisphaera lichenicola; assembly: GCF_051175385.1. GTDB lineage: Bacteria > Planctomycetota > Planctomycetia > Isosphaerales > Isosphaeraceae > Tundrisphaera > Tundrisphaera lichenicola. Next base: position 2,345,017 of record NZ_CP195106.1, read on the forward strand.
AACTGCTCAAACATCACGACGCGTTCGTCCGAGATTCGAAGGGGCCAACCATGACAAAGTTAAGATTCCGGGAATGCGCGTTCGAGACTTGCATGGTGATCTTCAGCGGAGGATTTTTGCTCTGGTACATCGCGGCGAAACTTGCCGTCTGATCCTCGGGAACCTGGCGTTTTTGATCGCCGAGTTTTTGGCCATACCTCCGGCACTGGGGCGTCTCTTCCCGACAAATCCTCCGTGCGTCCTGGTCATCGCTCTCAACGTTTGTAGCCCTGGAGGACTCGCAATTTGAACTCCTCTGTTGACATGCTCCTCCCTCTCATGATAGATTTTAATCCACGCGAGGGGGATTAGCTCAGCTGGGAGAGCGCTTGCATGGCATGCAAGAGGTCAGGGGTTCAAATCCCCTATCCTCCACTTTTACCTCGTAGATTTAAGATATTTCGACCTCGACAAAAGACCCTGGAATTTTCCAGGGCCTTTTGTTTTCGAATACTCTCCCGATCGAGTCATTCGGGGAGTCCCAGGGCGGCTAATCCAGCAAACGGGAAATCCATTGACTGGACATAATCGCCCGGGATGGCTCGGTCGTCGGAGACTCGCGGTCAGTCATGAACCGGTCGGAAGCTATCGAATTCCCAGGATACCGGCCGACTTCCACCATGCTGCTCGTGATCGCAACTTGCCAACTTTCGAGCTTGAGAACCTTAGATTGCGTCGCCACCTTGATGGCGGACGGGCGATGACGATGAGAGATCGGGCCGGGCTTTTTGAGGGCTCCGACCGCAGAATCTCCCGACGAGAGAGTTCGACGAGTCACTAGATCCATGAACCGGCCGCCCGCTATCATGGGGCGAACCGAATGATCTGCAACTCCGATCGGGCAGGGACCCGCCAAGAGGTTCCCCTCCGCAGGCCGAATCCAAGCAAAGACTTGCGAAACGAACGAGGCGACCGTTGCACAGGGAATACCATCCCGCCGACATGCACCACCTCCGGTCGCACGCCTTCGGCGACGGCGGGCATGACGACCACCATCATCATGATCAGGACCATCCCCACCATCACGACGAGCGATCGCTCTACGCGATGACTGCGGTTTTGGGGATCTTGATCGGAGCAGACCTCGTTTTCGGAGGACTGGGCTGGGATTCGTTCCGATCTCCGATGGGAATCTCTCTGGTCTGGCTCGCGGCGATCCTGGGTGCTGGTCGCATCGTCTACGGAGCCCTGGAGGCCCTGGTCCAGGGTCGAATCGGGGCCGATGTCGCGCTGGCCCAGGCGTGCCTGGCGGCCATCATCATCGGACAGCCGTTCGTGGCGGCCGAGGTTGTCTTCATCGCCCTGGTCGGCGAGGTCCTGGAAGCCGTCACCTTCGCCAGGACCCAGCGCGAGATCCATCGGCTGCTCGAACAGGCTCCCCGGACCGCCCGGGTCCGTCGCGATGGAGCGGAGTTGGAGATCGCGGTCGATCGAGTGATCCCCGGGGATGTGGTCCTGGTCCGGGCCGGCGAACGGATCCCGGTCGATGGGCCGGTCTTGCTCGGCCGATCGAGCGTCGATCAGTCCGCACTGACCGGAGAGTCGATGCCGGTCGAAAAGGGAGCTGGCGATGAAGTCTTCACCGGCACGGTCAACCAGTTCGGCCTGATCGAGGTCCGGGCCGAGCGGGTCGGGCACGAATCGACGCTGGGGCAGGTCCTCCGGATGGTGGCCGACGCTCAGCACCGCAAGGCCCCGCTGGAGAAGACGGCGGATCGCTATGCCCGGTACTTCTTGCCCGTGGTCGAGGTCGTGGCCCTTTCGACAATCCTGGCGGGTTATGCGTTCGGTTGGCCCGACAAGTGGTCGAGGGCGGTGGCGGTCCTGGTGGTGGCGTGCCCTTGTGCCCTGATCCTGGCGACTCCCGCGGCCGTCCTGGCGGCGATGGCCTGGCTGGCCCGCCACGGGATCCTGATCAAGGGGGGCGCGGCCCTAGAACGGCTCGCCCGATGCGACACCTTCGCCTTCGATAAGACGGGGACGCTCACGAAGGGACAACCCGAATTGGCTGGGGTCGTCGCCCTGGGAACCCTGGGAGAGGACGAGCTTTTGACGCTCGCCGCGATCGCCGAATCGGGTAGCCGACACCCGCTGGCCGGTCTCGTGGCGAAAGCGGCCCATGATCGAGGCCTGACCGCGCTGGCCGCCGACGAAATCGAGGCGGTCGCGGGTGCGGGAGTTTCGGCAAGCTATCGGACCGAGAGCGGCACTTCCCGCCGGGTCCTGGTCGGCAACCTCCGGCTGATGAACGAAGCGGGCATCCCACTTGGGCCGGCCGAGGTGGCCCTCGCCGAGGTCGACGCGAGGGGCGAGACACCTCTGATCGTCGCGGTCGATGGTGCGATCGTCGGACTGATCGCGGCTCGGGACACCATCCGTCCCGAAGCCCACGATATCGTCCACGATTTGAAGCACCTGGGGATTACCGAGGTCGCCGTGCTGACCGGCGACCGGGCCCCGGCCGCTCGCTTGGTCGCGAAGAAAGTCCACATCAAGCTCTTCGAGTCGGAACTGCTCCCGACGGACAAGGCAAAATGGGTGGAAGGCCGTCAGGCCGAAGGGCGCCGGGTGGCGATGGTCGGCGACGGGATCAATGACGCCCCTGCCCTGGCCAAGGCCGATGTCGGGATCGCCCTGGGCCGGATGGGCTCCGACCTGGCGGCCGAGGCGGGCGACCTGGTCATCCTGGGAGAACCACTGGCGAATCTCCCCGGACTCCTCAAGCTTTCCCGGGCGACTGTCGCGATCATCCGCCAGAACATCTTGATTTTCGCCTTCGGCCTGAACGCCCTGGCGATGGGATCGGCCTTCCTGGGGATCCTCGGCCCGATCCCGGCCGCGATCCTCCATCAGGCGGGCTCTTTCCTGGTCCTGCTCAACAGCATGAGGCTCCTCTGGTTCGGCGATTGGCGGTCGAGCGGCCCATTCCGGGCTCTCCGAAGACTCGGCCACGCGATCGAGCATTGGGATGATCGCTACGACCCGGCCCACGCCTTCCATCAACTCCTGCTCCGCTGGCGGCTCCTCCTGGGAGCGGGACTCTTCGGAGCCCTGGCTGCTTATGCGACCTGGGGCTGGTCGGCCATCCAGCCGGGCGAGGTCGGGCTCCTTCGCCGATTCGGTCGGTTCGTCGGGGTCCTTGAGCCCGGCCTCCACCTCCGGCTCCCTCCTCCCTTCGAAGAGGTAACTCGCCTGGAGCCGGATCGGGCCCGGAGCGTGGAAGTCGGTTTTCGGTCGGGGTCTTCCGGCCCCGTCGGTCCGGTCAGCTGGGAAAGCTCGCATCAACGGGGGTCTTCGGCCCGGTTCGAAGACGAGTCGCTCCTGATCACGGGGGACGGCCAGCTTGTCGAGGTGGCCGCATCGGCCGAATATCGGCTCGATCCGCGACCCCAGGCACTTCGGGCCCTCGCCTTCCGCACGATCGACGCGGAGTCCGCCCTGCAGATCATGGCCGAATCCGCGATCCGGGAAGTGATCGGCCGACGGCCCCTCGACGGGCTCCTCACCGGGGGGCGCTCGGAGGCGGAACAAAATGCGACCGATCTCCTCCAAACTCGGGTCGATGAGTCGGGACTTGGCATCAGGATTGACCGGGTCACCTTCCAGGACGTCCACCCACCTCTCGCGGTGGTCGACGCCTTTCGGGAGGTCTCAAGGGCCGCGAGTGACCAGCTTCGGAGGGTGGCCGAGGGAGAGACTTACCGCTCGGGCCGCCTGATCTCTGCCGACGGCCTGGCCATCTCGCTCGTCGAGCAGGCCGAGGCCGATCGATCGACCCGGACCTTGAGGGCCTCCGGCGAGGCCGAAGCGTTCCTGGCACGCCAGGGCGCGAGGACGACGGCCCCTGACATCACCGATCTTCGACTCTTCGGTGAAACGATCATCTCCAGCTTCGCGGGCAAGGAAAAAGTCATTCTCGACCCCTCGCCGGGCGAACGTCGCCAATTATTCCTCCCGGACTTCCCCGGCCAGGCCCGTGCCTTGACCCTGCCGGGCTCCTCACTCACGGACCCTCGACCCAGTCCGGATCGGACGCCTCCACGACCATGAAACTCAAGCCACGATTGCTGATGACCCTCGGAATCCTCAGTCTCGTCGCCTTCCTGGCCTGGCGATCGGTGGTGATCGTCGACGAGACGGAATTCGTCCTGGTGACCGAGTTTGGACGGACGGTCGAAGTCTACGGCGACGACCCCGATGAGACGGGCTTGCATCTCCGGAAGCCCTGGCAGTCCTCAATCGCGATCGACCGTCGGCTCCGGGTCTTCGACCCTCCCACTCGCGAGATGATCACCGGCGACAAGAAGAACCTGGAAGTCGCCAGTTATGTCGCCTGGCGAGTGAGCGACCCCCGGAGGTTCGTCGCGGCGGCCGGGACACTCGAAACCGCCGAGTCTCGACTCAACGAACGAGTCTCGGCCGCCTTGAATGACGCCCTGGGACGCAGGGACCTGGCGAGCCTGGCCTCGACCGACCCCGCCATCTGGAAGCTCGACGCCTTGACCGACGCGGTCCTCGGGGCGGTGGCACGTCCGGCCAGGGATGAGTTGGGGGTCGATGTCCTGGACGTCCGGCTCCGCCGGTTCAACCACCCGGTCGAGGTCCGACCCGCCGTGTTCGAACTGATCCGCGCCGAGCGTAAGCAGGTGGCCGAGCGACTCCGGGCCGAGGGAGAGGCCCGGTATCAGGTCCTCAAGAGCCAGGCCGATCGCGAACGGGACGCGATCCTGGCAAAAGCCGAGTCCGAGGCCGAAACGATCCGAGGGCGAGGCGAGGCCGAGGCGACCCGGCTCCTCAACGACGCCCACTCGCGCGATCCGCGGTTCTACGAGTTCGTCCGGAGCCTGGAGACGTACCGGGCACTCCTCGATGACCGGACCACGCTGGTCCTCTCCTCGGCCTCTCCCCTGCTCCGACTCCTGACCCGCGGGCCATCCGAGGACCTCCTGACCCCGGCCCCTGCCCCGTCGGACGACAAGGTCGCCCTTCCACTGGGATCGAAACCATGAGTCGGATGCGAATCGGTTCACTCCTGGTTGGGTTCCTGACGATTCTCATCGCCTGGAGCGGCTGGACCACGGTCGAACCGGGTGAGGTGGTCGTGGTCCGCCGGCTGGGTCGGACCCTCCCCGAGCCGTGGGGACCGGGGCCGCACTGGATTTGGCCATTGGGGATCGATCGGTCGACGAGGCTCAGGCTCGACGAGGTCCGTCGCCTGGAGTTCGGACTCCCCGAGACGTCAGGCCCGCTCAATGCCCCCGGCGATGGCGAGTACCTGACCGGCGACCTCAACATCCTCAGGGCCCGGGGAGTCGTTCAGTATCGGGTGTCGCACCCCATCTCGTTCGTTCTCCGATCGGAAGACCGTGACCGACTCCTGGTCCGGATGACCGAAGCGAGCGCGACCCGAGCCCTGGCCACCCGGGGGATCGATCAACCGCTTCGATCGGGCCGCTCCGAGATTGCTCGCGAGATTCAGACGAGCCTGGCCAGTTCCGCCGACGCCCTCGACCTGGGTGTCTCGATCCTGGGCATCAACCTCACCGATGCCCGCCCGCCGATCGAGGTCGAGCCGGCTTTTGCCGAGGCCCAGTCGGCCCAGTCGGAGCGAGACCGTAAGCTGGTCGAGGCCGCAAGCCTGGCTCGAAACATGCGGCCGGCAACCCTCGCCTCGGCCGGTACCCGGATCGATGAGGCGAATGCCCGTGCATCGAGGTCGGCCGAGATGGCCCGAGCCCAGGCTGGCCGCTTCCTGACACTGCTGGCCGAGGCCGACCGGTCAAGGCCACTGACCATCCGACGCCTTTACCGGGATGCCCTCCGCGAGTTGATGCCACGCGTCCGCCGGAAGATCCTGATGACACCGGACGAGCCGGTCGACCTCGGGCTATTCGGATCGGGCAACTCCGATCAGTGACGGCCTGATGGCCCGTCTTGTCGGCTCTCCCAGGCATCCAGGTCGCACCAGGGCCCGCGACTTTGAAAGCTGGGCGGCGGCATCGATTCGGCCAGACGGAGGGCATCTCCCGGGGTAATCTCGTCTCGCCGGATTCCGGAACCTCGGAAGATCTTCAGGCCACGGCTCCTCGCCAGGATCTCGCGCCGACTTCGCCCTTCGGGGGCGTCGGGCCAGGGTCCTTCCTGTTCGCGGAATGCGAAGAAGACGGGGAGGACCCGACACATGTACTCCCAGTAATCCGGGTTGTCCGTCTGGATCACGAAAAGGCCGCCCGTCCCGAGCGACCGGTGGACCTCGGCCAGGAATCGGGGCGTTACCAGTCGAAGGTGGGCCTGTCGGGGATCATGATAGGGCTGGGGATGATAGAGGTGGACCTCGGAAACACGAGACGTCGAGACATACGCCCGCATCAACGTCTGGGCGTCCTTCACCGCGAACCGGACGTTACGCAGTCCCCTCTGATTCGCTCGCCGGGTGGCGTAACGGATCACTACGGGTAGAATATCACTGGATAGATGGTCGATCTCGGGACGGGCCAGGGCACTCTGGAGCGTAAACCGACCATTGCCGCAGCCCAGCTCGAGAACCACTGGAGCCACTCGCCCGAAGATCGCCTCGAAGTCGAGCGGGCCGGCAGGGGGGAGCCGCTTGATGGCCGTCCTGGCCCACCGATCTTCCGGGAGGATCTCGCCAGGGATGGGAATGCCGAACTCTTCCTCGATCATGACAGGCCGACCATTTCCGGACAGTTCACCGAGATTCAGAGGCAACGTCGTCAATCATGGCAACCCACTGTTCGCCCGACAAGGGCGGCCAAGCTTCCGATTCCGGGCGAACGAAAAAGCCTGAGTCCTTGATTCCACCGTTGCTCGCGTTTATCACTCGATGATCCTGGCCCAATCGTCCCGTCCTCGGAGGAGTCGATCCGATGATCTGTTCGTTCAGAACCTTGATCGGGGCGCTGGTCGCTTCGGCGTTACTGATGGGGTCTGCACCGGCCGACCAACTCCTGACCTTCAAGGTCGATGGGACGGGCAAGGAGCTGGGCGAGACGCCCCTGATCTTCGAGCTGACAAAGCCGATCGGAGCGGGTCCAGCTTACGCGATCAAGCCCCTTGACGGAGGCCCCTCTCTACCCGCCACCGTCTTCAAGGATGAGGGCAAGCTCTATCTCGGGACCGTCCTCGACCGTCTGCCCGCCCGAGGACAGCGAGCCTTCGAGCTGATCGAAGCCCCGGCCGATCGGAGTTCCTCCGGTGTCGCCTTCGAGGAAGGTCAAGGCAAGAAGATCGGGATCGTCGTGGGCGGCCAACCACTAATGACCTATGTCCCGGACGATGGACCGAAACCCTATTACTTTCCCGTGATCGGGCCGACGGGCAAGCGCTTGACGCGAGCCTATCCGATGGAGATGGTGGAAGGTGAGAAGCGGGACCATCCCCACCATCGGTCGCTCTGGTTCACCCACGGGAGCGTCAACAAAATCGACTTCTGGAGCGAATTGCCGAACCACGGGACAATCCGCGAGACTTCGAGATCCATCGTCGGCGGTGCCGCAGTCGGATTGATCCGGACGACCGACGACTGGATCGGACCTGACGGCAAGAAGGTCTGCGAGGATGAGCGTGTCGTCCGGATCTACAGCACGAAATCGACCCGCGTCATCGACTTCGACGTGACCCTCAAGGCCACGGTCGGCCCCGTCGTCTTCGGCGATACCAAGGAGGGGAGCTTCGGGGCCCGCGTAGCCACGTCGATGGATGTGACCAGTAATAAAGGGGGCAAGATCGTCAACGCCGATGGGATCACCGACAAGGACGCCTGGGGCAAGCCCTCCCCCTGGGTCGACTACACCGGGCCGGTTGACGGCCAGACGGTCGGGATTGCCATCCTGAATCACCCTGATAGCTTCCGATATCCGACCACATGGCACGTTCGGGATTATGGGCTGTTCGCCGCCAACCCATTCGGATACCACGACTTCGGCATGAAGAACTCGGGTGAATACACGCTACCCAAGGGACAGTCGATCCGATTCGTGTACCGGATGATCCTGCACGAGGGGGCGACCTCGCTCCCCGCGATGACCGCGGCCTTCGAAGGATTCGCGAGCCCGCCCAAGGTGACGATCAGCGAGTGAGCCGCCCCGGCTCGATGACCCAGATCGAGTCAGGATCGGCGATCCCATCGACGGGCTCGTCGTGGGTCTCGATCGGGAGCGGGTCGGACCACTGAGGTCCAAGGATCAACGACCACCGGGGCGCTTCCGTTCGGAGCTTCGGCAGGAGCCGGTCGTAGTGGCCGGCCCCACGCCCGATCCGATAGCCTCGCCGGTCAAATGCCACTCCGGGGACGAGCACCCAATCGACCACCTCAGGAGCGATCTCCAGGAGGCCCGGGCGGGGCTCGGGAATATCTCGAACGCCCGGGACAAGGTGCCGTTGCAGGTCTGTTACCTCGAACAGTCGGAGGCGATTCTCCCCTCGATCCACTCTGGGGAGGATGAGCCGTTTGCCAAGCTCCAAGGCAACCCGCAGCATGGGCCGGGTATCGAACTCCTCGACGAAAGCCGACGCATAAAGCAAGACCGAGCCTGCCGGGGAAAATCCAGGAAGCCGCTCGAATTGGCGAACCAGGGCCGATTCCTGAGCTTGGCGAGTCTCCGGATCCATGGCCTTGATCCGGTCGATCACGGCTCGACGGATCGCGGATTTTGGAGACGACCTGGCCATCAATTCGTCCCCGGGCCGAAATCCTCAAAAGAACAGCCCGCGATCGCCTTCGAGGGAACGAAGGTGATCGCGGGCTGTTGATAAATCTTCCGCCGCAATGCCGTTGGAACGCTTTTGAGAACCCGCAGTTTAAGTGGGCACCTTAGACCTGAACGGACAAGCCGAACGGCCGTGAATTGGTTCCCAACGGGTACTCATTGGTTCGCCAAAAGTACGCCCCTATCGAACATGGCAGAAGACCTTGTCCGGGGTAAACCAGACGGACTCATGGTAGCCGGGGCCTCGCCGACCATCAAGGCCGAAGCCTACAAATCAGGCCCGATCAGGTGGGACGAGTCGCCTTCACCTTGGTCGATGACGAGTCCCCGCGAAGTCTCGAGATCTGATCGCGAATCCTCGCGGCTTCCTCGTAATCTTCGAGGGAGATCGCCAGTTCGAGTTGCTGGATCAGGCGGTCGACCGGCCCGACCGGTTTCGCTTGCTCTATCTCACGACGGAGGCGAATCAGCCGTCCGAGTTCCCGGCATTCGATCTGATCCTCGTTCTCGTCATACTCGCGGAGAAAGGCGCGGATGCCTTCAATCCCTTCGTCGACGGCCTTGAGGGCCACGGCGTGCTCGCCAAGCTCGATCGCGGCCGCACTAAGTGCCCGAGCCCTCATCATCGTGACATAGGGCCGGTAGCGGTCGAATTCGACCTTGTCGCGACGATCTGTGGCATGCTTGACGACGAAGGCAAAGAGCCGGAGATTTCGCGAAGTGTCGCGAGCCACGAGATCGAATCGACCGAGATGAAAAGCGGCGAGGTAGCGGTGGTAGAACTGAACGCCCTCGCGCATCAAGGCTCCGCAATCGTCGGAATCGAGCCGATAATCCTCGATCGAGCCAACCTCATGGGATTTGGCCTCATGGAAGTCCAGGAGCGAGTCGAAACCGTGCGGGCGGAGCCCGTCGGGTCGGCCGGACAATTCCATCTGGATCAGGCCGAGGTCGACCCTCATCTGCAGCTTGTCGCGACCGTCATCCCCGGCAACGATCCGGACCTGGAACTGGTCCGGGTCGTGATCCCAGCCCTGGACGATCGCGGTGATATCCTTGCTCAAGGAGTGTCTCCCTTGCCGTTAAGGTCGTTCACTCGGGCAACCAGGCCTCCCCGGGAGACCATTCGCGAACCTGATACCCGAAAGCGCGATCCGGTCGCTCGGAATGGCGAAGCCGAACCGACTTTCAAGTTTACGCGACCCGACCGATCCGACAATGGGGAACGCCGCGAGAGACTGCTCCGGCGATCGGAACAGTCTCTCGCGGCGTTGGACCCGAGTGCGATCGGATCAGCGAGTCAAAGCTCGTTGCCGTCGTGGATCATCGGCTCGAGTTCCTTGGTATTCCGCTCGACGGCCAGGACGATGGTCCTCTCTTCGACACCATCGGGGCTGGCAGCAACCGCAGGAATGATCTGCCGGGAATCTGGCAGGCTGAATCTGACGGTAAAAGTGCCATCGGGCCGAAGCTGGACCGGCTCCCCCTGGAGGGTGACCTTGGCATTGGGCTCGGTAGCGCCGTAAACGATCAGCTCGGCATCGATTTCGAAGTGGAAACCATTGGACAGCCCGTGAAGGGCACCGGTTCCCAGGCTCTGGAGCGATAGCCCATGCATCGGCCGACGGAGCCGCTCCTCGAACAACTCGCGGAGATCCTGCGAGCTGGCCGCCCCGTTCGCCCCACCCGAGCGATGATAGATCTTCTGGAACTGGTCCTGGACGCTCGCCCAGTTCTCATCCATCACGTCGGACACCCCGGCCTTGGGAGTGCTCACGACGTTGGATCGGGCCAGGACGAAGAACTTTCCCCGACGGGCCAGGTAGCCAATATCAATCCGGTAGGATCGGGGGGGATTGACGACGTCGATATACCAATTATTGACGCCACCGTGGATCTCGATGTCCCGGATGTGTCGCTCGGAAGCGGACGTCGTGTCTTCGCTCGTGACGTCGACGAGTCGGAGGACGGGGCGGGCCGTATGCCAGTCCTGTCCCAGGGCAGCCTGGGCCCTCGCCAGGGTCGAACGACTCAGCTCCCAGTAGGCATGGAGCCAGTAAGGGTCGCGGACCATGGCGATGATCCGGTCCTTGACGCAGGCGTGTTCGAGAGGCCGAGGAGGGCTGACCGGGAGGATTCGTGCCGTGGTTGGAGCGGGGGTTGGCCGTTTGGCGGAGAGGTTCTGGGGGAGTTTCTCGGGCGAGAGTTTCGCGGGATCCTTTTTGAGCGTCGTCGCCGGAGGCGTCAATGCCCGGATCAGTTGATCCTTACGCATCGCATGCCAGCCGACGATGCCTTGCTCTTTGGCCATCCGCGCCAGTACTTTTTTATTGCAGTCCTTGAGAGAATCGACGGTCATACGGGGCCACTCCGTCTCCACCCGATTCATGTTAATTCGATGAAAGGATGGGACAAGGAACGCGAGGTTCATCCGTGAGTGGGCCGATCCGAGCAACTCCCTGTCGCCCGGACTGAAATCACACTTTCGGACCGGCTCTCAAACCTGCGAGACGACGCGTAGACCGGCAAACAAGAAGGGCGGCCATCCCGACCGAAGATCGGTCAAGAGCCGCCCGCTGGAAGATCGAATGAAGTCCAAGTTTGCGACGTCATGCCTGGTCCCCACACTGGCTTAACCGGCTCGTCATCGACGTGGAACATTGCTGCTTAGTTCATAACAAACTCGTCGATCTTCGTCAACAAAAATGTACAGATTGTGTCCGTTTGCGGACACCCAATGCCTGACACTACGTCCACTTGCCGTTGGACCGATCGACTCAATGCTCCTTCCACAACCGAGGTTAACGCGACTGCTTCCGACTTCGTGAAATTTTTCTCGAATAGCCGCCTGGGGTGTTGACTTGCCTTGAGGCCCGTGTAGACTGTGTCTCTCGAACGCAGAATCGAAGTGTCGTGCGATGCGGTTCGCGTGCCAAGTCAAAATCGAATTCCGATCGATCCGGTCCTCACACCGGATACGACGGATGGGAGTTACTTGTGCCCGAAGTCACTCCTCGCTCGCCAATGTCGGTGGGCTTCGAGTGGGCGTCCCGAATCAGCACACTCGGTCTGATGTTCTGCATACCGGCCCTCGTCGGTCATTACGCGGACGCACGGTTGGGCTCGAAGCCCGTTGGCCTGCTTCTCGGAATGGTGCTGGGCTTTATTTTAGGCCTCACAAAATTGCTCAAAATCGCCCAAGAAGCATCTCTCCCCCGGAAATAAGCAAGCCAAGATTCGATCTCCATTAAGTTCTGTCGGGATTCGGTCGGAAATTCGCGGGCATCCCCTGGAATCGCGTTCCCATGGCTTCTGAACACCAACACAGTCCGCTCGATCACGTGGTGGACAACACATTCCTCGAGTTCCCCTGGGGAAATGTTCATCTCCCCAAGATCTCCCTGGGTGTGTTCGAGTTCCAGTTCACCCGGTTCATGGTGATGGAGCTGGTGGCGGCGATCCTGATCGCCGCCATCATCATCCCGCTGGCACGCCACGTCGCCCGTTACCCGATCACTCGGGGGGGGCTCCTGAACGCGTTCGAGGCGATGGTCCTGTTCATTCGCGATGGTGTGGCTCGGCCGACGATCGGCGGTCACGGGGCCGACGCATTCCTCCCGTACCTCTGGACGGTTTTCTTTTTCGTCCTTTTCAACAACCTCCTGGGGATGTTCCCCGGCGGGGCCTCCCCGACCGGCAATATCAACGTGACGATCGTCCTGGCTTTAATGACATTCATCGCGGTCCTGATCGCGGGAATCAAGGCGATGGGGCCGGTCGGTTTCTGGATCGGCATCGTCCCGCCGCTCGACGTCCCCAAGATTATCAAGCCGCCACTCTGGGCGCTCCTCTTTGTGATCGAGGTGGCCGGGCTCCTGATCCGTCACTTCGTGCTGGCCGTCCGCCTTTTCGCGAACATGCTCGCCGGCCACATCGTCCTGGCGGTCATCCTCGGATTCATCCTGGCGGTGACCGGTGCGATGCAATATGTTGTCACTCCCGCGAGCATTGCCGGGGTGGTTGCGTTGAGCCTGCTCGAATTGTTCGTCGCGTTCTTGCAAGCGTACATTTTCACGTTCCTGTCCGCGCTGTTCATCGGCTCGGCCGCCCACCCGCATTAATCCCTCAAGCGGTCGGTTCCCACCTCCGGGAAGGGTCGATCGCCGCCAGGTCGGGTGGCATTCTTCGATGCGAGGCGTCGGCTCCGGGCCGTCGTCCGCCGGGCGGTTCCGCCCTCGCGGCCCCGCTTCTTAACCCGTCAGAGACGCATCTTCAGGAGTCGAGGTTCCGATGAAATTCGCGAAGTCCGCCGCCTTGGTCGTCGCTATGCTCCTGGCCACCACGGCCCTGGCTTCCGCCCAGGCTCCCGCCGAGGCGACCGGGACGGCCGTCGCCGACACCGTGATCTCGTTCCATGGGATCGGCATCGGCCTGGTGATCGTGGGTGCCGCACTGGGGATTGGCCGCCTGACGGCCTCGGCCGTCGAGAGCATGGCTCGCCAGCCCGAGATTGCCGCGAATATCCAGACGGCCATGATCATCTCGGCCGCTCTGATCGAGGGCGTCTCGTTCTTCGCGGTCATCGTCATTGGTTTCATCCTCAAGTGAGGACCCGATGGCCGATCGGTGGGCCAAGAGTCCGCCGATTGGCCTTCACCGATCATCCCCCGGATCACCCCGAGCCTTTCGGATCGCGAGGTCAATCACCAATGCTCCGGCAATCGATCCTGGCGTTCGGGCTGACGGCCTTGTCGATCGTCCTGATCGTCCCGCTGCACACAGCAATGGGCCAAGACAAGGACCATGCCCCAGCCCAGGCCGCCGAAGTCGGCCATGAATCGGCCGGCGAAGCCCATGGCGAGGGGTCGCCTCCCAACATCATGGAGGTCCAGCCCTCCCTGGCGATCTACACCCTCATCGTTTTCGTCTGCCTTTTGCTCGTCCTGGGCCGTTTCGCCTGGAAGCCGCTGTTGAAGGCGCTCCATGAGCGCGAGGCACACCTGGAACAGGTCCTCCTCGACTCGGAGCGGGCCCGGAATGAGGCCGAGGCCCTGGCGACCCAGAATCGTCGAGAGCTGGCCAACGCGGCCGATCAAGTCCGTGCCCTGATCGACGAGGCTCGTCGCGAGGCCCAGGTCACCGCCGATTCGATCATCCGCAAGGCGCAAGCCGAGGCGGAAGCGGCCCGAGAGCGAGCCGAGCGCGAGATCGCCGGCGCCCGCGATCAGGCGCTCATGGAAATCTGGTCGAAGACGGCAGACCTGGCCGTCTCGGTCGCGGGCCGGGTCCTGAACAAAGAGCTCAATGAGTCCGACCACCGGCGACTCGTGGAAGTCGCCCTGGGTGAGCTACCCGTCAACGGCCAGCAGGGGGCCAGCGCATGACCGCCGGCCCTCAATCGCCCGACGCCTCGGCGGAATTCATCCCCGGCACCGTCTTCGAGGAAGTTGCCCCTGAGCTGACTCGAAACTATGCCGAGGCCCTCCTGAACGCCAGCGGCGAGGAGGCCGAGGCCGTCGTCCTCGAACTCGAAGAGATCGGGACCGACGTCCTCGATGTGCAGCCTCGATTCGCCACGATCCTGGCCTCGCCCTCGATCTCGGTCGTCGAGAAGGATCGGATCCTCAACGATACTTTCGAAGGGCGGGCGCTGCCGACCGTGGTCCGATTCCTCCGGGTCCTGAACCGTCACGGACGGCTCGGGCTACTGACCTCGGTGACCCGCCAGGCCCGCGCGACTCTCGATCGGCGGAGCAACCGCAAGCCGGTGACAGTCCGCTCGGCCGTTGCCCTCGATGAAGGTCAGCAGTCCGCCCTCCGCGACCGGCTGGCCAGCATGATCAACGCCTCGCCGGTGATCAGCCTGGAGGTCGCCCCTTCGCTGATCGGTGGCCTGGTCGTCCAGGTCGGTGATGAAGTCTACGACGCCTCGGTCCGCACCCGCCTCGACGCGATCCGCGGCCGACTCATCGAAAGAAAGACCCATGAAATTCAGAGCCGACGAGATCACTTCAGTTATCCAGCGTGAGATCGAGCAGTTCCAATCCCAGGTCACCCGGACCGAGGTCGGTCGGGTGCTCGAGGTTGGTGACGGCATCGCGCGGGTCCACGGCCTCTCCGGCGTGATGAACGGCGAGATGGTCACCTTCGCCAACGGCGTCAAAGGGTTGGCCCTCAACCTCGAAGAGACCTCGGTCGGCGTGATCATCCTGGGCGAATATACCCAGATCCACGAGGGGGAGACCGTCACCGCGACCGGCCAGCTGCTCCGCGTCCCGGTCGGCGATGCGATGGTCGGCCGGGTGGTCAACGCACTCGGCGAGCCGATCGACAACAAGGGGCCGATCGCTTCCAGTCATACTCGGCTGGTCGAGTCACCCGCCCCCGGGATCGCCGATCGCCAGCCGGTCGACGAGCCGATGCAGACCGGAATCAAGGCGATCGACGCCATGACCCCGATCGGTCGGGGACAACGACAGCTGATCATCGGCGACCGGAAGACCGGGAAGACCGCCATCGCGATCGACACGATCCTGAGCCAGAAGGGCACGGGCGTCATCTGCGTCTACGTCGCGGTCGCCCAGAAGGAATCGACGACCGCCAGCCTGGTCGAGATCTTCCGGAAGCATGGGGCGATGGACTATACCATCGTCGTCGCCTCCGGCGCCAGCGATCCGGCACCGCTCCAGTACCTCGCGCCCTACACCGGCACCGCGATGGCCGAGTACTTCATGTACGAGAAGGGGATGGCCACCCTCTGCGTCTACGACGACCTGTCCAAGCAGGCCGTGGCCTATCGCGAGCTATCCCTCCTGCTCCGCCGGCCGCCGGGCCGCGAGGCCTATCCCGGCGACGTCTTCTACGCCCACTCCCGACTCCTGGAGCGGACGGCGAAGCTCGCCAACAAGTACGTGATCGTCCCCGATAGCACCCCCGCCGACGCCACGATCACCGAGAGTGCGGCGGTCAACGGAAAGGTCTACGTCGGGGTGCCGGGCGCCGAGGAATCGCAGCACGAGCTGTCCAACCACCCGGGCCACAAGGTCGTCAAGACGACCACCTCGGGCGGATCGATGACCGCGCTTCCCCTGATCGAGACGCTGGAAGGTGAGGTCTCGGCCTACATCCCGACCAACGTGATCTCGATCACCGACGGCCAGATTTACCTGCAGCCCGACCTGTTCTTCGCGGGCGTCCGGCCGGCGGTCGACGTGGGCATCTCGGTCTCCCGAGTGGGCGGCAAGGCCCAGATCCCGGCCATGAAGAAGGTGGCCGGTGGTCTCCGCCTCGACCTCGCCGCCTTCCGCGAACTGGAGGCGTTCGCCCAGCTCGGGACCGAGCTGGACAAGGCCACCCAGCAGCAACTCGATCGCGGCTATCGGATGGTCGAGCTGCTCAAGCAGCCCCAGTACCAGCCAATGGACGTGGTCGACCAGGTCATGAGCATCTATGCCGGTTCCGAGGGATACCTCGACGCCGTGCCGATCAAGGAAGTTTCGCGATGGGAGGAGCAGTTCCTCACCTTCATGAGGGAGCGGAAGTCTGAAGTCCGCGACCTCCTGGTGAAGGAGAAGAAGCTCTCAGACGCGGTGGTCGCCGGCCTGAAGGCTGCTCTGACCGAGTTCAAGTCGCAATACCGATCGCCCGCCCCGGCAAGCCCAGCGGCCCCCGCCCTGGCGACCGCGTCGGCCTGATCGATCCCTCGGGAGAGGGCGGCCGGGGCCACGAGCTGGCCCGGCCGCCCTTCCCCGCACCCGTTCCCCGATGACCTGACGGCGAGGCGAGACACCACCGATGGCCAAGGCCCGAGCAATCGTCAAGCGCCGAAAGTCGGTGCAGAATATCCGCAAGATCACGCGGACGATGGAATTGATCGCCACCGCGCGATTCAAGAAGGCGTTCGATCGAGCCACCCAGGCGGAAGCCTACACGCGGAAGATCGCCGAGCTGGTTGCCGATCTCGGGATCTCGGCCGGCGACGTCTCCCACCCCTTGCTGGAAGTCCGCGAGCCGGTCAAACGCTCGCTCCTGCTGATGTTGACCAGCAATCGAGGGCTGGCCGGTGGTTATAATGGCAACGTGATCCGGGTCGCGACCAGGACCCTCCAGGATTACGCCACCGATCATGTCGATTCCCGACTCGAGGTTTCCGGGAAGCGAGGGGTCGCCTTCTGCCGTTTCCGCCAGATCCCGATCGACGCGACCTACCTCCAGTTCGAGGACCGACCGCAGTTCGACGAGGTTGAGGCCCTGGCCAACAATTTCATCGGGATGTTCCTCCGCGGCGAGATCGATCGGGTCGATGTGGCGTACACCCGATTCCTCAACGCCTCCCGACAAGAGGCGGTGGTGGAGACCCTCCTGCCGATGACGGCCGCCCAGGTCGTCCAGGCCGTCAAACCTTCGGCCCCGACCGCATCGACCGCGAAGGATGGCGGGCCCAGGAAAGAGCGCGTCCCCTATGAGTTCGTGCCCGACGCCCAGAGCATCCTCGAAGAAATCGTGCCGGTCTCGTTCAAGGTCCGCCTCTTCAAGTGCTTCCTCGACGCCGCCGTCAGCGAGCAGATCGCCCGGATGGTCGCCATGAGGGGTGCGACCGAGAACGCCGACGACATGGTCAAGAGTCTGACCATGCTCTACAACCGGGCCCGACAGGCCCAGATCACCCGCGAGCTGGCCGAGATTATCGGCGGAGCCGCAGCGCTAGAATAATCGACCTAAGACTCAGGACTGAGGACTCGGGACTCAGTACTGGGACGCACCGGGCGATCACCAGAACAGCATTCCGTTACTCAGACCTGAGTCCTCAGTCCTGAGTCCATCTGCGAGGAAACCCATGGCCACCGCGACCGCGACCGGACAGATCGCCCAGGTGATCGGCTCTACGTTTGACGCCGAATTCGAAGAGGGACACCTGCCCGAGATCTTCAATGCTCTGACCATCGAGACCGAAGAAAAGGGCGTCAAGATCCGCCTGACGGGCGAGGTCCAGCAGCACCTCGGCGGGAACCGCGTCCGCTGCGTCGCACTGGGTTCGACCGACGGCCTGGTTCGTGGGATGACCGTCACCGACACCGGCGGCCCGGTGACCGTTCCCGTGGGCAAGGAAACCCTCGGTCGCGTCTTCAACCTCCTGGGCGAGCCGATCGACGGCCGAGGCCCGGTCCCGGCCAGCGACCACTGGCCGATCCACCGCGACCCGCCCCTCTTCGATAGCCTTTCTCCCAAGACTGAGGTCTTCGAGACCGGGATCAAGGTCATCGACCTACTGACCCCATTCGTCCGAGGTGGCAAGATCGGCCTCTTCGGCGGGGCCGGCCTGGGCAAGACGGTGATCTTGACCGAGCTGATTGCCCGAATCGCCAAGGTCCACAGCGGCTATTCAGTCTTCGCCGGGGTAGGCGAGCGGACTCGCGAGGGGAACGACCTCTGGCTCGAAATGCAAGAGACCAAGATCGGGTCCACGGGCAGGAGCGTCCTCGACTCGACGGTCATGTTCTTCGGCCAGATGAACGAGCCGCCCGGCGCCCGACTCCGCGTGGCCCTCTCGGCCCTGACCAATGCCGAGTGGTTCCGCGACTCGACCGGGGCCGACACCCTCCTGTTCATCGACAACATCTTCCGGTTCAGCCAGGCCGGATCCGAGGTCTCGGCACTCCTCGGCCGGATGCCGTCCAACGTGGGCTACCAGCCGACCTTGGCCACCGAGATGGGCGGCCTTCAGGAGCGAATCACCTCGACCAACAACGGTGCCATCACCTCGGTGCAGGCCGTCTATGTCCCCGCTGACGACCTGACCGACCCGGCCCCGGCCACCACCTTCGGCTTCCTCGACGCCTTCATCGTCCTCCAGCGCTCGATCGCCGAGAAGGGGATCTTCCCCGCGGTCGACCCCCTCGGGTCGTCCTCGCGAATCCTCGACCCTCAGTATGTCGGCCAGGAGCATTACGACGTCGCTCGGCGTGTCCAGACCATCCTCCAGCGCTACAAGGAACTCAAGGACATCATCGCCATCCTGGGTGTCGACGAATTGTCCGAAGAGGACAAGCTCATCGTCCACCGCGCCCGACGGATCGAGCGATTCATGTCCCAGCCGTTCTTCGTGGCCGAAGTCTTCACCAACAAGGAAGGCCAGTACACCAAGCTGCCCGACACGATCAAGAGCTTCCGCGAGATCTGCGAAGGCAAGTGGGATCACCTCCCTGAAGGTGCCTTCCTCTACGTCGGGTCCGTGGATCAGGCCGAGGAACAGGCCAAGAAAATGGCCCGTTGATCGTGCTCCCTCCCGAAGAGGGCGGATCAGCGATTTCGGATCTCGGATCGGGGGGAGATATTCAAACTCCCCGAGCTTGAGATCCGAGATTCGGCCTCTCCCATACCGTTCGACTCCCCGGATCAATCACGAGCCTTCGAAGGTCACCCGTCATGGCAACCGCCAACATCACCGACCCGGATTTCGGGACCTCGACCACCAAGGCCGACGGCAAGAAATTGGGCCATCAGATTCAGTGCGTCGTGGTCACGCCGGAGCGGACCCTGTTCGATGAGGTCGTCGAATTCGTCGCCCTTCCGCTCTTCGACGGCGAACTCGGCGTCCTGCCGGGTCGATCCCCTCTGATTGGCCGCCTGGGCTATGGCGAGCTTCGGACCAAATCCCTGGGTCAGACCCGGCGCTACTTCGTCGATGGCGGGTTTGCCCAGGTCCGCGACGACGTGGTGACCATCCTGACCAACCGTGCCATCCCCTCATTCGTCGTCGATGCGCAGGCCGCCGAGCGCGAGCTTGAGAAGGCCCGCGCCCTCCGGGGATCGACCGAACAGGATCAGGCCGAGCGCACCAGGGCAATCGAGCGTGCCCGCGCCCAGATCCGGATCGCCTCGTACAAAGGCAAGGACTGAGCCGGACCGGGGCCGGTCGATGATTCGATCGGCCCCGGATTCTCTCAGAGCGTCCGGTCGACCGCTTCGGCGATCCTCCGGCAATCGTGCATGAGCTGAGAGAACGCGGCCGGGGTGATGGTCTGCGAGCCATCGCTCATCGCGTGCTCGGGGTCGTCGTGGACCTCGACAATCAGGCCATCGGCGCCCGCGGCGACAGCGGCCTTCGACATCGGAATGACCAGCTTCGCCTTGCCCGTACCGTGCGAGGGATCGACGACCACCGGCAGGTGGCTCTTATCCTGGAGATACGGGACGGTGGCCAGCGGTAGGGTGAACCGGGTGTGATCCTCGTAAGTCCGGATACCCCGCTCGCAGAGCATGACGTTGGGATTGCCCCGGTCGAGGATGTACTCGGCGGCCAGCAGAAACTCGTCGATCGTCGCGCTCATCCCGCGCTTCAGGAGGGCGGGCTTGCCAGAATCACCGACGGCCTGGAGGAGTTGATAGTTCTGCATGTTGCGAGCGCCGATCTGAAGAACGTCGGCGTATCGGGCGACCATCGGGACATGCTCAGGGGCCATGACCTCGGTGACGATCGCCAGTCCAGTTTCCTCGCGGGCCGTGGCCAGCATCTTCAGGCCATCTTCCTTGTGCCCCTGGAAGCTGTAGGGGCTCGTCCTGGGCTTGAAGGCTCCGCCTCGAAGGCCGGTGGCCCCTTTGGCCTTGAGCGTCTTTGCCAAGCCGACAATCTGGGCCTCGCTCTCGACCGAGCACGGGCCGGCGATCACGGCGACTCGATTCCCGCCGACCTCGAGCCCCTGGGTCCGGATCACGGTCCGCTCGGTGGTCAGCTCGGAGGAAGCTCGCTTGTAAGGGGCGAGGATCGGCAAGACTTTCTCGACGCCTTCTCCGGGCTCGAGGACCTCGGTCAGTCCGACCCGCTCCTCGCCGATGGCGGCAATCACGGTGCGTTGAGTGCCCACGAGGACCTGCGGCGACATACCAAGAGCCTTGATGTGGGCGACCATGTGATCCACCTGTTCGGCCGTTGCGTCGGACTTCATGACTACAATCACGGTGACCCGTCCTCCAGGACCCGGCACTCTGCCGGGAAGATCGATCTGAGAAAAGAAGGTTTCGAGGAAGGAAGTCAGAGAACACGAAAAAAGCCCCATGACCTTTCCAGGTCACGGGGCTTTGACGCTTGTTCTGGGGAATTCCGGAACGCTTAGACTCCGCACCCAGCCCGGTGACCGATCGTGATGGACCTGGTAAACCACCAGGACCAGGGACGATAGCCAGCAAACAGGGGGATGAAACGGATCGACTGCAATTCCAGGACTCCAGGGAATCGTATTTTGATGGGAAGAAGCCAGGCCCGACAGCCATCGGGCCTGGCCCCGCGATCTTCTCAGATCAAGCAGAAGATGCGGCTGCCCGACGGGCAACCCGTCGGCTGCCGTTAGGCGAGCCGCCTCTGGTTGTCACTACACACGTAATCACCTCCTCTTCAATAAGGGCCTTCCCGGTCCCGCGGGAGTCCAGCCTCGAGCAAGACGGGGCTTGATCATGTCGTGCCACGCTCGCACGACCCGCGGCGGACGGAGGTGAATCGCGACCGCCAGAAACACTATAGGAAGAGCCCGTCCCGGGATCAAGGAGCCTCCGGGTCGGATCTCGGATTTCCTACATCCTCTCCCGAAACCCGATTCAGTAGAATCCGGCACTCGTCGCCCAGTCGCCGGAGGGCCGGGTTGTCCGTTGTGCAAGCGTCGATCATGGACCCTTGATACCAGAGGACCGAAGCCCGATCGGCGTGGAAGGTATCCCAGGCCGGTCGGCCTTCCCCAAGGTCGAGCTGGATGCAGAGCAAGTTGTGAAGCTTGTCGGCCAAAATCACGGCCCGGGCCGATTCCGGGGCCCTTGTCACGGCGGCGAGATGATCCCGCTTGCGGTCGATCCAGGGTCGCTTGCGGCCCGTCTCATCGAGCTTGGTCTCCGAACAATGCCCGACGATCTCCGCAACCCGGTCGCCGAACTGGTCGGAAACCTGATCGAGAGTGATGTCCGTATCCTCGACGAGATCGTGGAGCAGGCCGGCGATCACGATCTCCTCGTCGAACCCCGCACGATCCAAGATCAGGGCCACAGCCAAGGGATGCTCGATGTAGGGGACGCCGCTCCCCCGGCGAACCTGATCGCGGTGTCCCTGGGCCGCCATCCGCAAGGCTCGCTCGAAGTCAAGGCTCAGGAGCAGTCGGGGGTTCATCGGGGTCCGGCAAGAGGATGGTCGGTACGTTGGTCACCGGGAAATTGACCGATCGTGCGATGAAGCAACTTGCGTGGGCTTTCTCGTGCAACTCGCGAGCGAGGGTGAGGTTGGTCCCGGATTCGACGACCACTCTCGGGTGGAGTTCGACCGAGACGAATCGACCTCCCCCGCCCTCGAAGTGCATCGTGCCGGTCGCCAGGTCCGTATAGGCCAGGACCGAAATCCCGGCCCTGGCGCATTCGGCGAGATAACTCAGCATGTGGCAACCGGCGAGGGCAGCCACGAGGAGATCTTCGGGATTGTGCCTCGATCGATCGCCTCGGAACAGGGCATCGGCCGATCCGAGAAGTCGAGGCTTCCCCTCGATCTCGATGGCGAACTCGCGAGAGTAGCCGGAGTAAGAGGAGGTCGGCCCCTGGGCTGCCCCAGACCACTCCAATCCAACCTGATACCGATGCTCTCGTGTCACGATCGGGCCTCCCCGATTCAAGACTCCAGAAGTTCCTCGGGGACCTCGGCATTATCGAAGGTGTTCTGGACGTCCTCGTTTTCTTCGAGAAGATCCCGAAGGCGAAGCATCCGCTTGCCGAGGTCGGCGTCGAGGCTGATGTAATTCCCGGGGATATAGCTGGTGTCCGCCGACTCGGTGGCGATCTTGTGCTCTTCGAGGGCGATGCGAACCGACTCGAACGCCTTGGGATCGCAGGTGACCTCGAAATATTCGTCCACCCGCTTCAGGTCGTCGGCCCCCGCTTCGAGGACGACCTCCATGAGCTGGTCTTCCGCGACATGCTTGGCCTCGATGACGAAGATCCCTTTATATTCGAACAAGTAGCTGACGCAACCATTCGAGCCGAGGTTCCCGCCGCAGACCTCGAAAGCCTTCCTCAGATCGCCCGCAGTCCGGTTCCGGTTGTCGGTCAGGACCTCGCAGAGAACGGCCACGCCCCCGGGTCCGTAGCCCTCGTAGGTTACCTCCACGAAGTTTTCGGCCTCGAGCTCGCCGGTCCCCTTTTTGATCGACCGTTCGATGTTGTCCTTGGGGCAGCTGTAAGCACGGGCCTTATCGATCGCATACCGGAGCGGGAGGTTCATGGCCGGGTCGCCACCTCCATTCTTGGCGGCGACGTAAATCTTGCGGCAGAGTTTGCTGAACAGCTTGCCGCGTTTGGCGTCTACGGCCCCTTTCCGGTGCGCGATATTCGCCGAATGGGAATGCCCTGCCATAGTTGCATCCAACTCCGGGTCTTGTATCGAGATCGATCAATGGCGACGGTCGGCACCGGTCGATTCCAGGCCGACCGACCATTCTCCGTCAGATTCGGTCAGGGGTTATCGCCCGACTTCGGCTTCGGTGTCGGCACGAGTTGCTTGAGCGATTCGATCTTCTTTCGGATCTCGGAAAGTCGCTTGTCGACCGGCTTGGCCTCGCTCCCCAGTTTCAGGGCCCGTTCCCAGGCTTCTTTGGCCTTTTCGGGAAGCTGAAGTTGGAAGTAGACGTCTCCCAGATGATCGGGAATCGTCGAGTCGGCTCGCGGGTCGGCTTGCGCCTTTTCGAGAGGAGTGACCGCCTCCTTGAACTTGCCGAGTTTGAAGAGGACCCAACCCAGGCTATCTAGGTACGCGTAGTTATCGGGTTCTTCGGTGACCGCCTTCCGGATCATCGAGAGGGCCTTCTCCAGATTCTTCCCCTGGTCCGCGTAGAGATATCCCAGGTCGTTGTTCACGCCCGGATCGTCGGGATTCTTGGCGAAGAGGAGTTCCAGTTCGGCCTCGCCCTTGGCGAAGTCGCCCATGTTCGTGTAGATCGTCGAGAGCGAAGAACGAGCGATCCTCACGACCTCGTCATTGTTCGGGAATCGGTCGATCAAGGCCTTGAAGAGGGCGATCGCCTCGTCGTTCTTACCGCCCTGCATCAGCAAGCTGCCGAGCAGGGCATTGAGATCGGGATTGGTCGCGTCGGCCTTCAAGACATTCCGGAGGGTCTCGATGGCCTCGGCCTCTCGACCGGCCCGGTTCAGCAAGATCACCCCGACGCGGACGATCTCGGGGTCATTCGGTTCCAGCTTGAGGGCATCTCGAACCGTTCCGGAGACATCGTCCGCCTTACCGGCCCCGGATTGGATCTGGGCCAGGAGGATCAGGTTCCGGGCGTTTCTTTCGTCCGGGAACTTACCGATCAACTCCTTCAGGGTTGCCTCAGCTTCGTCATACTTGTTCAGGTCGTAGAGCGTGTAGATCAGCTCTCGATAGACGAGTGGGTTGGGAGACCGGTCGATCGACCACCGGAGGAGGCGGGAGAGTTTCTCGGGGCGCTTCCCTTCGGTCGCGATATTGATCAGCACGACCCAACCATCCTGGGGATCGACCGCCGGGGGATTGCTCGAGATCATCTTCAGGCCGGTGTCGAGGACCTCGTCGGTATAGGCCTGATCGGCTACCAACCCATCGATTTGAGGCTTGACGGCGTCGAACCGCTTGAGGCGGCCGGTTGCCTTGATCAGGAGTTGAAGTAGCTCTTCGGTCTTCTTTTCCTTCACCAACTTCGGGAAATTATCCGCGAAGTCCTGGGTATCGCGCTGTTCGGCCAGGAGGGCGTTGAAGATCTTCTGGGCCTTATCGTCTTGACCGGCTGCCTTGTACCGCTCGGCCAGGGCGTACTGGAGAGGGACGTTTTTGGGGTCGGCCTCGGCATACTTCTCCAGGCGAGGGATGATCTCGCCCTCGCGTTTGAGCGAGGTCAGGATTCGGGCCAGCAGGTCATACGACTCTCGGCCACGCGGTTGACGCTTGAGAAAACGCTCGACGATGGCCAGGGCATCTTCGGGACGGCCCGCTTCCTGATAGGTCTGCGAGAGGAAGAGCAGCAGTAGCGGCTCGTCCGGTTCGTAAACCAGCCCACGCTGGAAGGCCTTGATCGCGAGATCGGTCTTCTTGGCCTGCAGGAAGACCCGTCCGAAGCGGAGATAAGCCTGGGCCTCGTCATTCCCCAGGAATCTCTGGAGATCGGCAGGGGCGAGTCGGGCGTTCGACTTCTCATCGAGGGCTTCGACGACCTTGGCGAAGGAATCAGCCGCCTTGTCGAAACGGAGCGACGCTTCGTAAATCGTCCCGAGTTCGAATTCGATGAAGAGCGAACCGACCGAACTCTTGTCCAGCTTCGGATTCTCCCTCGCTTCGATCAGGAGCGCCTCGACGGTGGGCGCATCATCCTTGAAGTGGCTGACGAGCAAGGAAAGAGTACCGACATCGCCGGGATCGGCGGCGATTACCCGACGACCGTAGGTGACGGCCACGTCATCTCGACCG
The DNA here is from genome assembly GCF_051175385.1 of Tundrisphaera lichenicola. Taxonomy (GTDB): domain Bacteria; phylum Planctomycetota; class Planctomycetia; order Isosphaerales; family Isosphaeraceae; genus Tundrisphaera; species Tundrisphaera lichenicola. The sequence goes on from NZ_CP195106.1 coordinate 2,370,247, forward strand.
ATCGCGAAATTGATGCGGCAAAGTCGCTTAAGGACCGCAGTCGACTCGGGGTCGCACTCCAGGGCCTTCTCCAACGTCTTTATCGCATCCTGGAATTGACGACCATCTTCCAGGGCCCGGGCAGCCGCATAATAACGAAGCGACTCGACGTGCTTTTGCTCCTGCACCGTCCTGGGATGGGCCGGCACGAAGGCCTTGGGCGGATCCTCGCCGGGGAGTGCATAGTCGCCGGGAGCTAGCCGAGCATTCGGATCAGGAGCGGCCGGTTTGGGAGCCGGCTCCTGTCCCATGGCCATGAGCGGCGAGGCGGCGAGCCAGACCAGCGCCATCAAGGTCGCGAAGCGACGGAACGGACCAACCATGATCTCGTCTCCTCGACCGGGCGTTGAGGGCCTAGACCAATCTCCAACCTCAGATCGGATGTGATATTGACCAGTGGGGCTATCCCCTGGTTTCGCATGCCGCTGGGTTGGATCTGTGATGAAAGCTACGCCCGGACCGCAGCGGCCGAACGGCCTCCCAATGCCCCATCTTAGCAAGGACCGGCCAATCCTGCCAAGGGCTTACGCCGGCCCCGAACCGATGGGGTGCCTCCGCAGATTCTCGGGGGCGGCTTTCGGAGATCTTGGGTGTCATGATCTCGCGAAGCATCAACATCGGCGTGGCCTGGACGTATTCTCATAAAGCCACTCTTCGCGAGAGCATCCAGCCTAATCACCAAACTTCAAGAATCTGCGGATACCCGACCGATGCGTGAGATTTTCTCGACGAACATTCCATCGAGCAGGTCGGTTCTTCGAACCAGATTCACCCGACACGGAGGCGTGCCGGGCGACGTCTGTGGCCAGTATGGTGGCCGAGCATACCGATTCAATTACTTGGCGGGGGGCAAGATCACGGTGTCGATCACGTGAATGACGCCATTGCTGGTCTCGATGTCGGTCTTGACGACCTTGGCACCATTGACCATGACCTTGCCATCGGCGACCTTGACGTTGACTTTCGAGCCTTCGACCGTCTTGACGGCCTTGCCATCGAGCTTGACCACGTCGGCGGCCATGGCCTTGCCGGGGATCACGTGGTAGGTCAGGATCGCGACCAACTTCTCTTTGTTCTCGGGCTTGAGCAGGCTCTCGACGGTCCCCTCGGGCAGCTTCGCGAAGGCCTCATCGGTCGGGGCCAGGACGGTGAACGGGCCTTCGCCCTTGAGCGTGTCGACCAGGCCGGCGGCCTTGACGGCGGCGACCAGGGTCTTGAACGATCCGGCGGCGACGGCGGTGTCGACGATGTCCTTCTCGGCGGCGAAGGCGGGGGTCGAGAGGGCGACGAGGGCGAGGGCGGCGAAGAACTTGCGCATGACGGAGAGCTCCCTGACGTAAAAAAGTTTGGTCATGTCCATAGTTGAGCCATCTCGATAGCAAGACGGCTTCAACCCTTGCCAAACTGTTGTAGGCGGGAACTCCCGAGAGTCCATCGCTTCGCCGAAGTTTTTTCGAAAATCCGTCCTATTTGGGCTTCCCCGATTTCCCCTTAACCGGGGCCTTGGCCGCCGAAGCGACCGGTTCAGCCTTGTGGGAAAGCCCCGTCGGACAGACCTTCCGGAGTTCGCAGGCCGGACAGTCGGGCTCCCCTTCGACGCATGTATCATGCGCCAGGGCTTCGATGAGTTCGCCGAATTCCGCCCCCCGGTTCTTGGGGACCGCGCGTTCGAGGAGCCCGCGAAGGGTCGGGATATCGGTCGCCTCTTCCGCCACGCCGAGGCGGAGTAAGGCCCGGAGGCAGGAGGCATCCACCGGGATCGCGTGTCCGGCCAGGGCCAGTCGAGTGACCGTCGCCAGGACGAAATCCGATCCCATCGCGTCGTATTCTTCGAGGGCCTTGATCGAATCCTTCTGAGGCTTCTTCGTCAGCGCGTCCAGATTGAACCCGTAGGTTTTCTCGAACATCTGCCGGAGAAAACGCCGGATGCGGAAGGCTCGCCCTTCGACATCGGTCATCCCGGCCAGGACCCCTTGGATCTCCTCCAGGGAGCTGACGCGGACTTCGTTCCAGTCGAAGAAGTCGCCCTTGAAGCGAGCAAGGGCCTGATTGGCTTGCTCGCGAGTGGAGTCCTCGTGGCAAATCGCGTAGACGACCGCCTCGAGGATCGACATCTTCTCGACGATCGGTCCCACCTTGTAGCGCTTCTTGAGAAGGGCCTGGACATCGGTGAGAAACTGCGCTTTGCTCGGTGTGGCCATGGGCTTGCACGTTCGCGGGCGGTGGTAGGTGAGGTATGATAGCTGGCCTCGATCGAGGGTCCAGCTCCGGGGTCTTCCGAGGCGTTGAGCCGAAAGCAGGGCGGCTGGATCAGTCGGGGCCGCCGGGCGAGCCCTCCGCATCGGGTTCGATTTCGGGGTCAGCGACCGGGATCGGGGGAATTTCCCCGGCCAAGGCGTCGTCGATGAGCTTGGACATCTCGATCGAACGCTTGATCCCGATGTCTTGCTTGAAAGTGATGTGGGGGGTAGTCCGGGTCTGCAATCGGGCCGCCACTTTCGCCTGGAGGAAACCAGCCGCGCTCTGGAGTCCCTTCATGGCCAGCTTCTGCTCCGACTCCGATCCCATGACCGAGACGTAGACCGTCGCGTTCCGGAGGTCGCCTGTCACCTCCGATCGGAGGACGGTGATCCCGGTAACTCGGGGGTCGGAGACCTCGAAGAGGATCGAAGAAGAGACGACTTCCCGGATCGCCTCGGCCACCCGGAGTGCTCGGTGTGACGACATGGTGGATGGATCTCGCGGCGAGTTCGTGACGATTCGGAGGATGTCCGTCGATGGGGACAATGCCCAGGACGGGGGTTGGGCAGTCTGGTTCGGAAGCCCGGCGCCGGCCCTGGCGGTCGGGAGATCTCGTTTCAAACTTCGTTCCACTCGATCGAGAGGACCTCGGCCCTGGGATGGGCCTGGACGGCATCGGAGACCCGATCGAGGACCTCCCGGGCCTCACGACGACTCTCGGCGAGGGAGGCGATCCCGATCACGCTCTCGGACGGGTGACCGGATCGTTCGACCTCGGCCACGGAGACGTTGAAATGGCGGTGAACCTTCTCCAAGATGGTCCGGACGGTCCGCCGCTTGGCCCGGGGCCCTCCGCCGATCCGGATCTCGATCCGGAGGAACGCCAGGTACATCGGCCAACCGTCCGAGATGGGGTGTCGGAAGGAGGAGCGCCGGCGCGTCGGAAGATCTCCGATGCGCCGGCCCCGGTCGTGATCACAGGGTCCGCCGGATCACGTCGACCCGGTAGACTTCGATCACATCGTCGACCTTCACGTCGTCATAGTTGGTAATCTTGATGCCGCACTCGAAGCCCTCGCGGACTTCCTTGGCATCATCCTTGAACCGCTTGAGGGCCTCGATCGAACCCTTGTAGATCTCGCGACCCTCGCGGTACAGGCGGGCCTTGCCGGAACGCTCGATCACCCCCTGGGTGACGAAGCAACCGGCGATCGTCCCGACCTTGGAAATCTTGAACGACTGGCGGACCACGGCCCGGCCCAGCTGGACTTCCTTGATCTCGGGGACGAGCATCCCCTCGACGGCCTTCTTGATCTCGTCGGTGACCTGATAGATGATATCGTATCGACGGATATCGATCTTCTTTTCGTCGGCCAGCGAGACCGCCCGGTCTTCGGGGGCGACCCGGAAGCCGATGACGATCGCCTGCGAGGCGTCGGCCAGGAGGATATCGCTCTCGCTGATCCCGCCCACCCCCTTGAGGAGGATCCGGATCGGCACTTCGGGATTCTCGAGCTTCTCCAGCTCCTTGACGAGGGCTTCGAGCGACCCCTGGACGTCGGCCTTCAGGATCAAGTTGAGCGTCTTGACCTTCTGCTCGGCCATCTTGCTGTAGAGATTCTCCAGCGTGATGGATTGCCGTTCGCCCAGCGCCACACCTCGGGTCCGAAGCCGTCGGATATCGACGATTTCCCGGGCTCGGGTGATGTCCTCGATGACGGCGAACTTCTCGCCGGCGGTCGGCACCTCATCGAGGCCGGAGACCTCGACGGGCATCGATGGGCCGGCCTCGTTGACCGAACGGCCTTTATCATCGAAGAGGGCACGGACCCGGCCGAAGCCATCTCCGCAGACGATCGCATCGCCCACCTTGAGCGTCCCGTCCTGGACGAGGACGGTGGCCACCACGCCGCGCCCCTCGGAGATCGAGGACTCCAGGCAGGTCCCGGTCGCCGATCGGTTGGGGTTGGCCCGGAGGTCGCATTTCAGCTCGGCGACGATCCCGAGCATCTCCAGCAGTTCGGGGATCCCCTTGCCGGTGAGGGCCGAGGTCTTCACCACCGGGGTATCGCCGCCGTATTCCTCGGGGGCGAGATCTTGCTGGGACAGTTCCCCATAGATCTTGTTCAGGTTGACGTTGGGCAGGTCGATCTTGTTGAGCGCGATGACGATCGGCACCTCGGCCGCCTTCGCGTGGGCGATCGCTTCCTGGGTCTGTGGCATCACGCCGTCGTCGGCGGCGACGACCAGGACCACGATATCGGTGACGTTCGCGCCTCGGGCCCTCATGGCGGTGAACGCCTCGTGGCCCGGCGTATCGACGAAGGTGATCGCCTTGCCGTCATGGACGACCTGATACGCGCCGATATGCTGGGTGATGCCGCCCGATTCGGAATCCACCACGTTAGCGTTGCGAATCTTGTCGAGCAGCGACGTCTTTCCGTGGTCGACGTGCCCAAGGATCGTGATGATCGGGGGACGGGCGACGAGGTCCCCCGCCTCCTCGTCCTTCTCTCGGCTGTCGAAATTATCGAGGAGGTCGTCCTCGGCGGTCCGCTCGTGGACCACCTGAAGTTCGACGCCAAACTCCAGGGCCAGCATCATCGCCGTATCATCGTCCAGATTGGCGTTGATGGTGACCATCTGGCCCATGCTGTTCATCATGCGCCGGATCAGGTCATTGGCGCGGACGCCGATGGCCTCGGAGAGACTCCGAACGTTGATCGGCGGCTCGATCTCGGCGTGAGACTTCCGCTGCGGGACGACCTGTCCCCGGCCCATCTTGCGGCCGCCCTTGCGATTTCCGCGACGACCGCGCGCTTCTTCCTCGGCCGCATCTCCGGTCAGGGACGAGGCCGGCAAGGGGGAGGAAATCCGACGTTCGCTGGCCCGCTCGTTTCGTTTGGCGCGACGTCCGGCCCGATCGGCGGGAGTCCCCAGGCGACCGGCTGCCTTTTTCTTCTCATCCTCATCGTCAATAGGAGGCGGGACCAGAGGCGGTGGTGCGATCGTCCCCGGCCCGGCAGAGGGTCGCCGGAGGGCCGGGCCGCCCGGGCCGCCTGGGCCGCGCATTTGCTGACCGGGGGCGGGGGGAGCGCCGAATCGCGGGGAAGGTGCGGGGCCAGTTCGCGCCCCACCGGGGCCGGGACCCGCGCCTCGGGCGACGACCGGGGGCGGCTCGGCGCCACCGATCTGCCCGGCCTGCATCATCCTGCGCATTTCTTCGGGGGTGAACCGACGTTCCGGACGCTGGGTCTTGGCCTCGGGCCCTGCGGAGTGGCCTCCCGGACGAGGCCCATCCGGCCTCCGAGGAGGGGCCGAGCCCTGGGGGATCGACGCCACCGAGGGAAGAGGACGCCGGGCACCACCGCCGGGAAGGGGCTCGCGACGAGGTCCTTCCCCGGAACGCTGACCTTGATCGCCGTCGGGACGTCGAGTGTCGTTCGATCCCAGGGGCCGATTGTAGTTCGCCCGGGTCCCGGTCGGAGAAAGGTAGTCGCTCTGCTTGAGCGGGGGAGGCGTGGCCGGATTGGGCCGGAACTCGGCTCGGGCGGCCTGATTGGCACCCTGGCCTGGCTGAGGAGGCCGAGGCTGGGGCGGGGGCTGAGGCCCTCCGCCGGTCTCGGCTCCGCCTCCGGTGGCCCCACGATGCGGCGTATGCCTTGAGAGGGGTCCGCCGCCGCTTCCAAGTCGAGGTGGCGCGGTCAACCCACCTCCTCGAGATCCCGAGGGAGCTGGAGCCGGGTTCGGCGAGGCAGGCCTGGAGGGGGATGACGACTCCGAAGGGGACATCGCGGTCGGGGCGGGGGCGGGAGTGGCCGGAATCGGGGCGGCGGCCACCGGGATGGTTGGGGCTGTGGCCGGCGCGGGCGAGGCCTCTGGAGGGGCCGGCTCGGCGACCTTCGGAGGAGACGGCGGGGCCGATTCGGCCGCAGTGGAAGGCGGCACGGGCCTCTTCGCCACGGGGGCTGTGGGGCTGATGGGGAGCGTCTCCGGGGGAGTGAGACTAGGACGCACCGAAGGTTGAGCGACCGGGCTGGGGGCAGAATCGGCCGAGCCGGCCATCTTCCCCCGGATTTGTTCCACCTGCTCGGAAGTCAGGCCGGCAAAAATGCTGGACTTGACGCCAAGTCCCATTCCCTGAATACGATCGAGTAAATCCTGACTCTTCAACCCTAGTTCTTTCGCCAACTCGTGGACACGCGTGGACAACGGCGACTCCTCCTGCAATGGCCGACGGCCGAAGTTGGCCGGGCCGGCACGACCGGTATTGTGGTTTCGTCGACCGGTAGTGCCAAGCCCAGATTCCCCCCTTCATCGCGCCAGGCCAGGAGAGGCCTTCGTCGTCAAATCAGGTTGGAGGGCTGGTCGGCACTGGCCGATCGAGACGCTTTGAGTGACCCGAGGCGGGCCTCATGGGTGGCTCATGTCCGAATTACTCCGTGGATTCTTCCAAGACGTCCCCCGGATCCTGGTCCTGATCGTGGTGGCCCGGCGGTTCCGGGGACGAGCCGGTGGTGCCGGTGGACAGGAAAGGTTCCGGTTCATTCGGCCCGGCACCGGACTCGTTCGCAACGAGTTCTTCCGATGTGGGCCCCGATTCGACTGCGTTGGTGACGATCTCGATCGATTCGTTCTGATCGGCATCACTGGGCGCCAGGGTCACCTCGCGACCATCGGCGTGAAGATGGCCTTCTTCCTCGGCCAAGGCCAGATCGCGCTGGTCATCGAGACCATTATCATTAAACGACCCGGAGTCCCCGGCGTCCAGCTCTTCGATTTCGGCCTCGGCGACTGTACCGGATTCGGTGCCATTTGCAAACTCGGAGACCGGCGACGCCCCCTCCTCGCGGAACAGCTCCTCAAGGGTGGCTGGCCGCGCCTCGGCCTCGACGGCAGATTCCTCGACCACGCGGGGAGTCGGGTTCTGCGGACGGGCCCCTTTGCGACGGGGCATCTCGTCGGCCTGTTCCTCGGCCAGGGTCTCGGCCCTGGCGACGATCGCCATCGCGGTTTCTTCGGTCAGGCCTTCGATGGTGTTCACCAGATCGACGATTTCCATGACCGAGAGATCGTCGAAGCTGAGGATCCCTTGTTCGACCAGCTTCTCGGCCAACACGGTGTCGACCTGGTCGATCCGGGTGAACGCGGCGACGGCCTTCTCGATCAATTCGTCGAGTTCCTCGCTGGTCATGATTTCGATGTCCCAGCCCACCAGCTTGGAGGCGAGCCGAACATTCTGACCTCGCCGGCCGATGGCCAGCGAGAGCTGATCCTCGCGGACCAGGACGATCGCCCGGCCGAGGAGCTGGCAGAGCATGACCTCGTCGATCTCGGCCGGTTGGAGCGCGTTGGGGATGAGGACCTGGAGCGACTCATTCCAGCGAACGATATCGATCCGTTCGCCGCCGAGCTCGTCCACGATATTCTTGATCCGAGTGCCTCGAACACCGACGCAAGCCCCGACGGCGTCGACCTTCGCGTCGATCGAGGTGACGGCCACCTTGGACCGATACCCCGCCTCGCGGGCCAGCGCCCGGATCGAGATGACCTGGTCGGCGATCTCGGGAATCTCGAGCTCGAAGAGTCGGCGGACGAAGTCAGGATGGGTCCGGCTCAGGATGATCTTGACCCGCTGGCCGACCTTCCGGACATCGAGGATCACGGCCCGGACTCGCTCGCCGGGGTGATGACTCTCGCCCGGGATCTGTTCGGATCGCGGGAGCAAGGCGTCGGTCTTGCCCAGATTGACCGTGACGGCCCCGCCCTCGAACCGCTGTACGGTCCCGGTGATCAGGTCGCCGCGCTGGTCCTCGAATTCGTCGAAGAGGCTGTCTCGTTCGGCCTCTCGAATCTTCTGGATGATGACTTGCTTGGCCGTCTGGGCGGCGATCCGACCGAAGTCCGGGGGGACGACCGACACTCCGTCGGTGGTCGTACTGATCTTCCCCGACTCCTGGTCGATGATGACCGTGATGTCTTCGGCGTCGGGATAGTGCTTCTTGGCCGCGGTGGCCAAGGCCGACTGTATCCCCTCGAAAAGAACGTCCTTGGGGATGTTCTTGTCGCGATGAATACTGTCGACGATACGGACCAGATCGACGCTCATTAGACCCCTCCGACGCGAGACGACAACGGGCCACCGGTGATGCGGACGGGCCAGAGCACCGGGTGGCCGCGCCCGAGACAGGCGAGGTCCCGGAGATAATTGGCCACGCTCCGAATCGAGGCGACGCACGATGAGCCATTTCCGCTTGGGATCGGAATGGCTTATGCGTCAGACCCAGACCCGACGTTCGCGCCTGCCATACCTGGAGTACGGCCCCAAAGCTTATCCTAACCGAGAGTTGACACCACTGTCAAGTAACCGAACAATGGTCTCATGGCCGACCTCCCGAGGATCGCGGGTGGTGGCTGCTGCTCGGGTTAGGAGGTTGCTCCTCCGGAACAATCGCCGAGACCCCTCGATCCTGGTCCGGTTAAGGATGCTGCGGCGACATGGACCGACCGACCTCAGAGGACTGTCGAGACCCTGCCCCCCCCTCCCTCCGGGCTTCGCTGGAGGCGGCTGGTTGGAAGTTCACCAGGCAGCGGGCGGCCGTCTTCGAGCAGCTCCACACCTCCGACGACCATCCCACCGCCGAGGAGGTCTATCGTGGGGTCAAGTCCATCGTCCCCTCGATCAGCCTCGCCACGGTCTACAAGGCGCTCGAGACCCTGGTCGATTCGGGCCTGGCGACCAAGCTGGTCGCCGTCGAGGGTCCGGCCCGGTATGACGCCCGAGGCGATCACCATTATCATCTCCGATGCCTCCGATCAGGGGCCGTCGAGGACGTCCCGACCGAATACGACCCGGACCTGATCGCCAAGATTGATCCTCAGCTCGGGCTCAAGCTCCAGGGTCGAGGCTTCCGAGTGACCGGCTATCGGCTGGAACTCGTCGGCTACTTCGAAGAGCCCGGGATCGAGCCCGAGGGGCCGTCCACCTCATGAATTCGGCTCATGGACTGATCGACACCCACGCCCACCTCGACGACCGGCGACTCAAGATCCGCATCGAGGAGGTCTTGCGGGCCTCGCGAGACGCCGGAGTCTTCCAGGTGATCGCGGTGTCGACCACGGCGGACGACAGCGCCTCGGTTGCGGACCTGGCTCGAGATCACCCGGGCGTGTTTGCCGCCGTGGGGATCCACCCCAACGACGCGGTCGACGCGATGCCGGGCGACTGGGATCGGATTCGAAGCCTGGCCACCCGCCCCGAGGTCGTGGCCATCGGCGAGACGGGCCTCGACCGCCACTGGGATCGGACCCCGTTCAAGCACCAGTGCGATTCCTTCGATCGTCACCTGGACCTCGCCGAGGAACTGGGCCTCCCGATCATCATCCACAGTCGAGAATGCCACCGGGACATCGTTGAGCAACTCGAACGTCGAGGTCGCCAGGTCCGTGGGGTCCTGCACTCGTTCACGGGGACCTGGATCGAGGCCGAGGAACTCCTCGGGCTCGGCCTGCACATCTCCTTCGCCGGGATGCTGACATTCGCCAACAAGGCGCTCGACCCGCTCCGCGAGGCTGCCGGCCGCGTGCCGGCCGATCGGCTGCTGGTCGAGACCGACTCTCCCTACCTGAGCCCGCATCCTTTCCGGGGCAAAGAGAACGAGCCGGCCCGGGTCGCGATCACGGCCGCCAGATTGGCCGAAATTCGTGGCATTTCCGCCGAGGAACTGGCCAATCTGACAACGAGCAATGCTCATCGACTCTTCACAATCCCTCCCGGCCAGATCATCCCGCTCACCTGATCCACGGAGATTTCGCCAGCTTCACGATCACGTCGACCCCAATCTCTTGCCCAAATTCGCCCATCCGATTTTCGGTGGTAAGCTAGAGCGACTTTGATGGCAGGCCAGCCCCCAAGGGCCGGACCTAAGCCCATCCTGGTCGACTTGAATTTTACCCTTTCGAAAATTGGCCTCAAGTTTGCTTGTTCATGCTGGCGGCGGATCGTTGCGGGGCGATCTGCGAAGCCATGGTGATGGGAGACGGGGATCATGTGGTTCATGGCCTTGGCGAAGGATCTGTTCATCCTTTTTTGCATCGGGAGCCTGCTTTCGGTGGGCTTGATCGTGACCCTGAGGAGCGGCCTGATCTCCGTGGGGAATGATCGCCGATGGGAATTCTGGAGGAATGCATCCCGCCTCGTGATGGCACTCGCCGGATGCCTGGCCTTCCTGCTGATGATCCAGCAGATTGCGGGGATCCGGCTCGGCTCCGCCTGGTAAGCTCCGCCCGGCATGTCCGGCTCAGGCTGGAACGACGGGTGTAACCAGTTCCTCTGGTGGTGAGTCGCTCGACCTGGCAAATTGGGTCATTCCCCCGACGCGACCCCACGGAGGCCCACGATGGCACGTAAGACGATCACCCTGGAGATCGACGGCGAGGACGAGGACCTGATCCGGGGCTACGCCGACTTCGTCGGCGAGATGAAGGACCTGGCCGCCTCGGCCCCCGACGGCTCGGTCCTCGAGGCCTGCGAGGACGCCGTCATCGAGAAGGGCCGCGAGCAGCAACGCCTGGTCCTCCAGCGCGTCGCCCAGGCCCGCCTGGACGCCGCCGAGAAAAAGGGGCGACCCTGAGGACCTGTCCGTGTGGACAGGGTCGCGAGAATCGCGGGGTCGCCACACGGGAGGTCTTCACCTGCCTGGGCCGGATCGGGTTGCGGCGACGCTGGTGGGGCTCGCGATGCCCTTGCCAGCCCGGCGGATATCACGCCGATTCCGCCCTCGGTCTCGATGGCGGCCTCAGCCCGCGGCTGCAACGCAAGGCCGGCCGTCTGGCCGCCGACCTCTCCTTCGCCCGGACGCGCGAGCACCTCGTGGAACTGCTCGGGGTCTCGCCGGCGGCCGAGACGCTCCGCGTGGCCTGCGAACGCCAGGCCGGCCGGATCGCGAGCTGGCAGGGCCGGGAGACGGCCTCGGCCGAGGCCTTCCGGGAGGCCGAGGGGGGCTGGGAATTCGCCGTCGACGCCGGCAAGGTCAACACCCGCGAGAAGGGCTGGCGCGACCTGAAGATCGCCGTGGCCCAGCGGAGGCCCACGGCCGAGTCGGCCACGCCGGCCCAGTGGGAGTCGCGCGAGTTGCCCGAGGCCACGGCTCGCGTGATGTGGGCCGACATCTCGGCGGCGAGGCGGTTCCGGCGGTCGTGGTGGGGCCGGCTGAGGCGGCTGGGCCTGCCCTCGATGGCCCGACTCCACGTGCTGGGCGACGGGGCCTCGTGGATCTGGAAGGCGGCCGGGAGGGCCCTCACCGGGTGCGCCAGACGCTGGACATCTACCACGCTAGCCAGCACATCGCCGCCGCCGGCAAGCGACTGCACGGCGAGGGCACCGCCGAGGCCAAGGCGTTCCACGAGCACGGCCGCGAGTTGCTGCTGAAGGAGGGCTGGGTCGGGGTCTGTCGACAGATCGGCGAGGAGCTCGAACGCGAGGACACACCGGCTCGGCGGGAGGCCCTGGGGAGGCTGCTGAACTACTTCCTGCCGCACCTGGGGCGGATCGACTATGCGGGACGCCTGGCGGCCGGCGATGCGATCGGAAGCGGCGTGGTGGAGGGCGCGGCCAAGACGCTGGGCCTGAGGCTCAAGGCCCGGGGCGCCCGCTGGAGGCACAAGAACGCCCGCGCGATGGCGGCGCTGATCTGCTGCCGCCACACCGACCAATGGGACCTGTTCTGGAACCGAGCCGCATGAAACCCAAGATTCCCTGGTTACACCCGGAACGACCGGGGGGCGAATGACCTCCCCGAATCCTTGACAACCCGCCTCAAAAGCTTTACCTTGCAAAGCCGAGTTGGCGACGGCGGGTATGCTTCAAGGGCCCGGTGGTCATGGAACTTCACGAAGCTCTCGGACAGATCGGCGAGATCCGTCGACAGATGGCCCGGACCGAGGTCTTCCGGGGCTTTCGGTCGATCCCGGTGGCCTTCTCGGGGATCCTGGCCATCGGGGCATCGGTGCTCCAGTCGTGGTGGATCCCCGAGCCCACCCGCGACATATCGTCGTATCTGACGATCTGGATCGGAGTGGCGGCGGTTGGGCTCACGATGGCGGGGCTCGAGATGATCCAGCGGGCCCGCCACTCGACCCGGTGGGCTCGCGAGCAGACCTGGCTGGCCACCGAGCAATTCCTCCCCTGTCTGGTGGCGGGCGGCCTGACCACGATCGTCATCGTCCGATCCGCCGAGGCGGAACTCTGGATGCTGCCCGGCCTCTGGTCGATCTTCTTCGCCCTGGGAGTCTTCGCCACGAGGCGTCTCCTGCCGAAGGCGATCGTGGGCGTGGCCTGCTTCTACCTGGCCGCCGGACTGTTTAACCTGACGATGGCCCGGGACGATCTGGCCCTATCCCCCTGGTCGATGGGCTTATCCTTCGGGGTCGGGCAGTTGCTCGCGGCCGCCATCCTCTACCGGACCTTGGAACGGGACCATGGCATCGACTAATCCCAGGGCCGAGGGCGGAGGACGCTTCGCCTACGACGGCCTCGAACGAATCATCCACGAGAAAGCCCGGCTCGGGATCCTGACCTCCCTGGTCGCGCATCCCAAGGGTTTGCTATTCAATGACTTGAAGGACCTCTGCTCGTTGACCGACGGCAACCTCAGCCGTCATCTCCAGGTCCTCCACGAAGCGGGACTGGTCGAGGTCTGGAAGGGGCTCCAGAAGAACCGGCCCCAGACCCTCTGCCGGATGACCGACGAGGGGCGTCGCCGGTTCCTCGAATACATCAACGTCCTCGAAAATGTGGTGGCCGACGCCCTGACGGCCTCGCGGAAGAGTCAGGCCGGATCGCTGAACGAGGGGCTCTCCCCGGCCTGACTTTCCATCACTTTTTCATTTGCGAATTCCTTGAGGCGTCCCCGGGATCGCTCGCGCGGACGGGTCTACCGGCTGCTTGTCGAGCGTGATGTAGGCGAAGAGATCGGCCAACTCTCGCGGGGAGATCTGCGCCTCGAGCCCTTCGGGCATCAGCGAGAGCGCGCTGAGGCGGGATTCCTCCACGGAGGATTTCGGGACGATTTCGAGCTTGCCCCCCTGGAGCTTGAGGACGACTCGTTGGGGGCTATCCTCGACGAGCAGTCCGGTGAGGACCCGCCCATCGGTCGTGGCGACGGTGGTCGCCTGGTAGGCCGTCCCGATCACGAGGCTGGGATCGAAGACGTTGGAGAGGAGTTGCTCGTACGAGGCCCTTCCGTTCAGGGTGATCTCGGGTCCGACGTCCTGCCCCTCTCCGAAAATTTTGTGGCATTGCCCGCAGACGTTCTGGAAGACCTTCACCCCGGCCACGGGGTCGCCGTGGGCCTGGTCGAGCGATTGCTTGATCCGGGCGATCACCTCTTCGCGGGCCGGGTTCCGTTCTTCGCGGACCACCCCCCAGATGGATCGGGCCCGGTCGGCCACGGTCAGATCCTTGCTCGTGGCGAGTTTCCGAATCTGGTTGACGTTCAGGAGCGAAGGATTCACGTCCTTGCGATCGATCGCATCGAGCAGGGCGATGGTCCAGCCGGTCCGCTGAGTCAAAAGTTCGACGACCCTGGGCTTGAGGTCGGGATCCAGGTTGGGGTAAGCGTCGAGGACGACCTGGGCGACCTTCGGATCATCGAGCCGACCGAGCGAGGCGATCATCTCGGCCCGAAGGGCTGCCTTGGTCCCGGGGTCGGCGATCCGGGGGGCGACGATCTCGAGGACCGAGGTATCACCGGCCCCGACCAGTGTGGAAAGGGCCAGCGCCCGCTGCTCGTCCCCGATCTTGGAGGAAGACAAGATCTCCCGGGAGACCCGAAGCGCCTCGGTGTCGCCCCAGGATGCCGCCACCGAGGCGGCGTCGGCGGTGAGCATCGAGCCGAGGTCGCCCGCCACGATCGGGGCGATCGGACCGGCCAGTAACTCGCGGAGCTTCCGCCGCTGGGCCTCGGAGATCGCGCCACTCCGGAGCTTCTCGGCGAGCCTCCGCATGGATTCCCGGCTGGCCGAAACAACCCCGGCCTCCTGGGGGCCTGTCAAGAGCTTCGAGACCAGCAATGCCGCGGCCTCGGGTTGGACCCTGGCCCCTCCGAGTAGCCTGTCGACGGCCCGGGGGAGTAGGTCGGTCAACCGGGGCGATTTCAGGAGGTCGGCCCCGGCCACGATCCGGGCGAAGTCGTCGCCCCGATCGTCGAGGAGCGGGTGGAGATTCTGCCAGACGATCGGGGCGATGATCGGGTCTTCCTCTCCTTCATCAAGGACCTTGATCAAGGTCGAGAGCGGGTCCAGCTTCTCGATCTTCCGGGAGGCCACCGCGACCTGGAGCCGGACATCGGGCGAGGGGTCCCCGGCCAGGGCCTCCATCGACTCCCGGATCGCCGGGGCGACCTTGCCGAAATTACCAGCCGCCCGGACTCCCCAGGCCCGGATGGTCGGATCCCGGTCGATCAGGAGCGCGCCATGGATCCCGGGGTCGAGTTGCCCGGTGCCGATCAAGGCCCAGAGGGCATGGAGTCGAGTCTTCTCGGGGGCCTCCGGGTCGATGGCCAGTTTTTCGAGCCTGGGCCGGGTGGCGGCCGAGTTCCGCTCGCGGAGGAGGCGCTGGGCGACCTCTCTATAGTAGATGTTAGGGCTGCCCAGTCGGTCGATCAATTGATCGTTGGTCTCCCGGGCTAGGTCGAACTCGGGGGCCCGGGGGGTCTCCCGATAGCGAACCCGGTAGAGCCGCCCCTTGAGCCGGTCAATCCCGTTGGGGTCGCGATTGGCGTCCTGATAGCAGTGATAGCGGTCGTACCAGTCGAGGACGTAGAGCGACCCGTCGGGGCCGACCTTCTGGACGACGGGCATGAACCAGGCGTCGTCGGCCACCAGGAAATCGGGGTCCGTCTTTCCCCGGTAGGTCGAGCCGTTTCGCTCCAGCCGATCGACGTTGACCCCGTTCCCGTGGATGTTCCCCATGAAGAGCTTCTCGCGATACTCGGCGGGATATGCATCGCTGTCGAAGTAGGTGATCCCGCAGTAGGCGGCCTTCTGGTGCTTGTGGTCGACGATCGATTCGAGCTTCCAGGTGAAGGGGGGATAAGGCCCACCCTGCCGGTGATAGTAGCCGGTCTCGGTCAGGTGCCAGAGATGGTCGATCACGCAGGCGCTGGCGAAGGCCGAACCTTCCTTGTCCCAGGTGATCCCCCAGGGGTTGCTGGTCCCCTCGCAGAAGACTTCGAAATCGCGAGTCTTGGGGTCGATCCGGAACACGGCGCAGGTGAATTCGTAGTGCTTCCCCCGATAGTCGATGCTGGCCGGGTTGAAGACCCCGTTCCAACCATAGAGATAGCCGTCCGGTCCCCAGGTCAGCGAGTTGGGCAGCTCATGCGTATCGAACCGGCCGAAGCCGGTCACCACGACTTCGCGGGTATCCGCCTTGCCGTCGCCGTCGGTGTCCTTCATGAACAGAATGTCGGGGGCATTCGCCACCCAGACGCCACCGGCCCCGACGGCGATCCCCGAGGGGATGTTCAGGCCGTCGGCGAAGATTGTGAACTTGTCCGCCTTGCCGTCGCCGTCGGAGTCCTCCAGGATCTTGACCCGGTCTCGACCGGGCCCGGCCGACTTCCGGGGGTACTCCAGACTCTCGGTGATCCAGACCCGACCTCGCTCGTCGAAGATCATGGCCACTGGGTTGACGATGTCGGGCTCGCTGGCGACCAGCTCGACCTGGAACCCCTCGGGCACCTTCATCTTGCGGATCGCTTCTTCGGGAGAGAGCGCAGGTCCGGGTGGACGATCCTGCGCGTGCGGGATCGAGGGGTCGCGCTGGGCCTGGGCCGTCGAAGCCATCCACAAAGACGAACCCAAAGCCAGAGCCAACGCGAATCGTCCGATCATCGTCGAAACTCCCGGGAGGTGGAGCGGGGATTGAACCAAGACCAACGTCCCCCTAGCTCGATCGAGTATTCGGCCTCGGGTTGGCAAACGCAAGCCCCGCCATCCCGACCGAAACGGCCACGATTCGAGGCTCCTGGAAAAAACGAACCCAACGCGAACCTCCCTCGCCCTGCGGATCGGAGATCTCTCGATCTTTCATAGGATCGCGATCTCGGTACATCCCCAAGCGGGTCATTGCGGACCGATCGCCGGATTTCGGACCCGGAGCCAATCGGCGACACCCTCCAGTGACCCCGGAAGACTCGACCAGATCCCACAACTCTGGGCTCGACTTTGGTTTGGGACCGCGACGGGTTGCCGATGCCGTGCCGACTTGATAGACTCGGCTCTGGCTCAATCAGGGATCGAACGGTTCGAAGGAAGCCATCATGAGCCGCGACGCCGGACCTTGGTATCGTGAGGGCCTGTCCTTCACTTGCACCCGCTGTGGTGCCTGCTGCACGGGGGCCCCCGGCTACGTCTGGGTCAACGTCGAGGAGATCTCGCGACTGGCCGAACATCGGGGCGAGACGCTCGAAGTGTTCTCCCGGCAGTTCGTCCGACGGGTGAATCAAAGGTTCAGCCTGATCGAACGTCCCGGTGGTGATTGCATCTTCTGGGATCAAGAGGCCGGTTGTACGGTGTATGAGGCCCGGCCGATCCAGTGCCGGACCTGGCCGTTCTGGCCCGAGAACATCGCCTCCCCCGAAGCCTGGGAGGATGTCAAGTCGGTCTGTCCCGGGTCCGGTCAGGGGCAGTTCTTCAGCGTCGACCAGATTCGCGACACCGCCTCGAAGGTCCACACCTCATGAGTGGCACCGCCCCATCCGGGCTGAACCTCCCCGACTTCCGCGATGAGCTCAAGGCGATCTATCGCGAGCTCGACGCGGAGATCGGCCGGCTGGGCCCCCGGTGCGAGGTCAGCGGCCGATGCTGCCGATTCGAGGAGTATGGCCACACCCTGTTCGTCTCGGCCCCCGAAATGGAACTGCTGCTGGCCGAAGCCCCCCCGCCCACCCGACCGATCGACGCCGGTGCGACTTGCCCCTGGCAGGATGGGAAGGGTCGATGCTCGGCCCGCGACGCCCGACCGGTGGGCTGTCGGGTCTATTTCTGCGACCCCGCCTATCAGGATCGTCTCCCGGAAGTGGCCGAGTCCTCCATCGGGAAGTTGAAGCGACTGGTTGACGACCTCGGGCTGCCCTGGGACTATGCCCCGCTGCATCGCCACCTCCGCGAGGCCCAGGCCGTCGGCCGATTCACCCCCCCGACGGATGTCATCAACGGCGACCGACCCTGAATCGAGCCGAAACCGATCCCGATTCAGGGTGCTTCGTACGCGGGTTTTGATTTATGGCTTGACATTAGTCCAAGCCAGCCATAATGTTGAGCCAATCGATCTTCAGCCAGGGCCGACCCCGTCCTCAGGAGACCGTCATCGTGACCAAGAAAGAGATTGTCAAGAAGATCTCCGAGGATATCGGGCTGACCCAGCTCAAGACGAAGGATATCGTCCAGCGGACCCTCGATGCGATCATCTTGACGCTGGTCTCGGAAGGCCGGATCGAGCTGAGAAATTTCGGCGTCTTCGAGGTCAAGCGACGGGCTCCGCGTAAGGCTCGAAATCCCCGAACTGGCGACAAGGTTTACGTCCCGTCCAAGAACGTGGTGACCTTCAAGCCCGGCAAGGAAATGGAAGAACTCGTCAGAAAGATGGATCCTTCGAAACTTCGGCTAGAGGAAGATGCCGACGATGCCGATTTAACGGGTAACGGACCCGTCGATCCGGAAGTCAAGTCTCCCCGGGCGGAAGCCTCCGCCGGGGCCGACTCGACCGACTGAAGGTTTCGCTCACCTCGGCAGGGAGCGAGCCGATGTCGAGGACGCGGCGAGGTCCCGACGGCGTGCCGTCGCACGCATCGTTCCCGGCATGAGGAGGAGGCGGGGCCGGCCCAGGCCCAAGTCCCCTCCCCAGCCCCTCGGGTCGAATCCCCGCGAAGGATCGCGTGGCGAGATCGGTCCGAGGTATCGAAGGCGGGAGGAGCCCTAATGCGGAAACCCGTGGCCGTCCTGTTGCTTCTGGGGGCTATCCTCGCCTTGAGCGAAGGATGCGCCCCCATCCCCCTGCCGCACTATGCGGCCTATCGACCGAAGCGGGTCGAGGAGTTGCTCGTCGACTCCGAAAACCTCCGCCAGGCCGGCGACGAATGGGAGCGGATCTGGTTCCTCGACCAGCCGTCTCACATGACCCCGTTCCGGACCCATGGCGGCCTCGGGCCCTGATCCCATCCCGACAACCGAATATCCAAGGCCGAGTGTGGACCCAATCCGGTCCACACTCGGCCTTTTTTCGTGGCATGGCCAGGGGATCAATAACGGGCGACCGACGAGTCTACCCGCCGCGACCAGGCGTCGATCCCGCCTTCGAGGTTGTGGACGTCGGACACCCCGCGACGAACCAGCCAGGTCGCCGCGACCATCGACCTCATCCCGTGATGGCAGTAGACGACCAGGGCTCGCCCCGAAGCCGCCGAGGTGATCTCGGGGAGTCGCGAAGGAACGTCGCCGAGGGGAACGTGGAGATCGACCGCGCCGGGAGGGAGGCCGATCGCCGCGTAGTCGCGCTCGTGATCCTCGCGGACGTCCAGGATCGCGAGGTGTTCGCCCCGATCGAGCCGGTCCTTGAGCGCCGTCGGCGTCAATTCGCCCACGATGGCGGGAGATTCATCCACCCGGTCACTCCTTCGGGATCTCGTTCAGGGTGTAATATCCTTCAGAGTGAAGGAGCGGGAGGGCCTCGGCGGATCGGACGCCCGCCAGGTTGATCGTGTGGACGTGCCCTCGCTGGAGCGGGCCGACGACCAGCCGGACCGACATGCCGTCATTGCCGACGGTCACCTTCTCGACCTTGCACTCGGTCGGGTCGACCTCGGGGCTACCGTAGCTCGACTGATAGATGTAGGTGTGGGTGCTCACCTTGTACGAGGCCGGGTCGGCCGCGGTCCCGGGGTCGACCATCTTGGTGAAGGTCAGCTCGAAACCGTCCGGCTTCGCGTGGATGTCCCGGATCTCGAAGGGAACCTTGCCGGTCCAGACCATTCGCTCGAGCGAGAAGGGACGCTGGCCCCGCGATCCCCAGCCTCGATTCGTCCCGCCGACGATCATCGAGCCGTCGGGCGCGAACAGCATCGGCAGGACGCCCGAAGCGAATCCGGATCGGAACGGGAGGCACGCCCCCTGGTACTTGCCGTCCACCTTCTCCAGGCTGACCCGCATGATGAAGCTGGACGACTGGTCGCCGACGAACATCTGCTTCCCGAAGACTCCGAACTTGCCGCCGGTCTGATCGCAGGCGATCCCGCTGGAAGACTGGCCCATCTTGGGATAGGGGAAATAGACGGCGGGCGGGAGCAGTACGGGAATCCGATCGGCCTCGACGCTCATCCGGCTCCCACTCCTGGGATCCTCGGGACGCTTGCCGAGTTCCGGGGCATCCTCGTACCACTTATTCCCCGAGGGGTTGCCCTGGAACGAGCCGGGCTTGAGATGCTTCAGGGAGCAGGCACCGTTCCACGGACCTTGATTCTCGGTGTAGAACACGTCCCCCTCGGCATTCATCCCCAGTCCTCCGGGCGATCGGAGCCCCGAGCATGTGGGAGTGACCTTGCCGTCGGGAGAGACCCGGAGGGCCCAACCTCGGAACTTGTTCTCCGAGGTGAAAGAGCCGGTCAGGCAGAGCGCCACCCAGAGGTTGCCATCGCGGTCGAACTTCGAGCCGAAGGCATACTCGTGGTAATTGCCATCGATCCCCCAGCCGTCGCTGACGGTCTCGAACTGGTCGGCCGCGCCGTCGCCGTCGGAATCTTTGATCCTCGAGACCTCGCAACGCTGGGTCACGTAGAGCCAGCCATCGCGATAGGCCAGGCCGAGGACCTCGTGCAGGCCATGCGCGAAGCGGACGAACTTCGACTCCTTGGCGGGGTCGGCCGCCAGGGGGTTCTCGACCAGGTAGATCTCGCCTCGTCGGGTCGAGACGGCCAGCTTTCCCGTGGGCATCCACTCCAGCGCCCCCACCTCCAGGACGACGTCGGCCGGGGGCTCGAAGGTGAGGATCTTGTAGTAGTCCTCCTCGGTCGGTTTGAGGTCGTCGGCCCGGATCGAGTCGGGTACCAGGACGAGGGCGAGCAAACAGGCGAGGAAAGGCCGAGGGATGTTCATCGAGGTCGGTTCCCGGTGAGCGGAAGGCGGTGATGTCCGAACGTTTTTGGGTTTTCCTCCCTCATCACCTGGGCCAGGGTGAGGGTCCTACGCTTTCAATCTGTTGGCGTTCCCACCGACTCACCAGGCAAATTCCTCGACCACCTTCGAGGGCTTGCCGTCGAGCTTGACCGGGAGGATCAGTTCGGACCGGCCGGCCGAGGTCCGGATGACGGGGGTCGAATCCCCGGAAAGCCGGACCTTCCACTCGCCGTCGATCGTGAACCAACCATCGCCGTCGGGCTCGACCTTGTTTCCGGCGGCCACCTTGAGGTACATCCCCTCGACCGGTTGATCCGAATTGAGGCGGATCGTCCGGCGGATCGTCGGCGAATTCCCGCCCGAGACGGCCTCCGGGAAGTCCTCGACCCGGACCTCGCCGATGTTGTAGAGGAACGTGGGATGGCCGCCCCGATCCATCCGATAGCCCCGGAACCGGCCGGATTGTCCCTTCGACCTGTCCCGGGGCCACTCGGCCGCGTCATTGGGGAGTCGGGCCAGGTCGGGACCTTCGGCAAAGGCCTGGACGTTGTCGCCGAGCGGTCCTTGAAAGCCCTCGCCCCGGCCGGTCCAGTGCTTCGAGGCATCGATGAACGCCCCTTGCCAGATCAGGGCGAGCCGGAGATTTTCGGCGTCGAAGGCGAGGTTGGCCTTCTCCGGATAACCCACGCCGATCGCCCGAGGCCCGGCTCCCTGGATGAAGTTCCGGTAGATCACCGGCTCTTTCTCGGCCACCAGCGGGATCGGGTCGCGGCCCAATCCGTAGGGCACGGCGGCGTCGGGACCGTCGGAAAGATAAACCCAGATGGACTCGATCTGCTTGGTCGTATCGCCGTCGTAGATCGAATCGAGCTGCGACTTGCCGCCGGG
Organism: Tundrisphaera lichenicola; assembly: GCF_051175385.1. GTDB lineage: Bacteria > Planctomycetota > Planctomycetia > Isosphaerales > Isosphaeraceae > Tundrisphaera > Tundrisphaera lichenicola. The sequence continues at coordinate 2,391,589 of NZ_CP195106.1, forward strand.
CCAGGCGGCCGGCATCCGGGTTCCCGGCCGGAACGCCTGGGGGTCGACGACGTAGCGATGGAACCAGTCGCGGCGGAGACGACGGGTCATCAGGGTCATGTCGAGCGCCTGGATCCCGGCGGCCTGATACTCCTTGAACTGGTGGCAGCTCCCGCAGTTGAACGCCTGGGATCCCACGATATGCCGGCCGGTGGCCTTGACCTTGCGATCGGAAACTCCGAAGTCGGGGATTGGGACGGGGGCCACTTGGTCGACTGCGGCGAGGGGTTCCAGGAGGTGTCCGACGTTCCGATCGCCGAAGTTCGGCATCCGGGTCAGCATGTAGGGACGGTCCTTCGCCCCTTCGGCCAGGATTTTCCGGAGCCAGGCCTCGGTCAGCTTTCCTCCCACCCCCGAGAGGTTGGGAGGGACTCGCCCCTCCTCCCCCATCTCCTTTTGGGTCGTGGCGAAGACCGGGTCTCGCCCCTCCTCGATCCCGCCCAGGCCATCCCGAACATGGCAGGTATAGCAATTGAAGGCGACCAGCGTCCGGGAAATCGATTCCTTCTCGTTCGGCCGGCTCGATTCGGGCTTGAGGGCCGACGCCAGGGCGACGCGCTGAGGTTCCGACAGGTGATAGTCCGGGATGCCAGGATGAAGGTCGTTCGCCAGGCACCCCCCCTTGGGGTCGAGTTCGACCATCGGTTTCGCGTGGAACGTGGACTCGATCGCGGTGTCGTTCTCCTTGAGCTGGTGGCAGGAAGCACAGCCGATCGATGCGAACAGGGCTCGACCTTGATCGACCTTGTGCGGGTCGATCTGGAACGGCGCGGCGACCGGTGCCGCCCCCGGAGCGGGGGAGTTCGGTTGGAGGGGCAGGAAGTCGGAGCCGAGCGGCCGGCGGGTGAGCCCGGGTCCTCGATAGTCGAGGTCGAGTTCCTCGCCCCCGGCACCCTGGAAGTATTCGACCGCCACCTGATGTCGGCCCTTGGTCAGCAAGGCGGTCGCCGACTTCTCCACCTTGGCATGGATCCCATCGTTGACCACGATCACCCGGTCGTCGATCCGGAGTCGACTCCCGTCGTCGGAGGCCAGGTGGAAGGTGTACTCTCCCGCCCGCTCCAGGTCCAACGTCCCCTCGAATCGCAGGGCATAACCATCGTGCCGCCTCGCGACCCCGAGGTCGAACCCTTCGGACTGACCGCTTGCGACCGGTTCCAGCCTGGCGAAGTCGGGCAACTCGGACCAATCCCCCTCGAAATAGCGGTAGGTCAGGTTCGGGCGCGACCCGCCCTGGACGTCCTTCAGGAGGAAGCTGGCGATCGCCTGGGCCTCGACCGGCTTCAGGTTCATCGAAGGCATCCGCCCCGAGGGCCGGACCGCCAAAGGATCCTGGAGGAAGCCGGCCAGGCCGTTATATGTGTACTTCGACCCCGGATCTCCGATCGGCAGCGTGGTCGCCAGTGTCGGGGCGTTTTCCTCGGTCGAGCCGTGGCAGGCGGCACAGCCGGATTGCTCGTAGAGCGTCCTCCCCACCCCGATCGCCTTGCGATTGGGGGCGATCCGGGAGACCGACCCGGTGCTCGCGAGGAAGTGGACCAGTGACTCGACATCCCGCTCGACCTCTTCCCTGGCCCGCCCGGCGAACAGGTCCGGCATGGTCGTGCCCGGCTTGACCCCTTGAGGATCGGCGAGATACGACCGGAGGTGCTCGACCTTCAGTCGCGAGCCGACGTGATCGAGGATCGGGGCCTGCTTGCGGGAGACGGGGGAGAACGAGGGTTCCTCGCCCCGGTGACAGGCCACGCAGTTCAACTCGCCCACCAGGAGTCGGCCACCGGCGACTCGATCCGAATTCGGCTCGGTATAGAATCGTTCGAAGCCCGGGATGATCGGCCGAGCGGGGGAAGTGGGAGGTTCGGCGGCAGTCGAGGTCCCGATCATGATCACCGGCCCGAGAAGCCAGCAGGCCAGGAATGCAAGGCGCATCCGCGAAAGGTCGGGCATCCGGCTCATCTCCGAGGGGGCGGGGTCGTCGGGCGGAATCGAGCACCGATCATCGTGGTCGATCCGGTCCACCTTATCCGGTCGGGTCGCTGCGGGCAAACCCCTCGCGACCCGACCCATCCCCCCCTCCAAAGCTCATTCCCGGGCGACCAGGCGGAGCCCGACGGGGAGCGCATCGCCGAGAGCCTGCCCCTGCTGGGCGGCTTCCATCTCCTGGAATTCCCGGACCGATCGCAACGTCTCCTCGGGAGCACCCAGCTCGGAGAGTTTCGCCAGGATCTCCGATCGGAGCGAGTCGTCCAGGTCGCGGGTACGGTCGCCCGCCATCCGGCCGATCTGCGAGAGGGCGAAGATGGCGTCGGTCGTCTCGCGTCCCGGTTGGAACGAGCGACCCAGGATCACCTTCGCCCATCGAGCGGCGGTCTCGGTCGGGACCACCGTATTGGCGGGTCCGTAGAGGGGGACCCTCGCCCCGAATCGTCCCAGGCACCAGAGAGGGTAGTTGGCGATGGTCGGACGCGAGAGTTCCTTGAGCAGGAGGTCGCCCAGCGGTTCTTTCTGGTTCGCCGCCAACCGTTCGAGCGACGCGGCGCATCGCCAGATCTCGGCAAGCTCCTGCCCCTCGGGCTTGGACCGGCTCAGCTTCTTGGCGGCACCAGGCCCCTTGATTGGTAAGAGGAGCGGGGCGATCCTCCGGTGGATCTCCTCGTGATGGGCCCGGTTCAGGCCGGCGGCCACCCTTCGCCAGAGGACCCACCAGTCGGCCCAGCACTGGACGTCCTTGGTGTGCTTGATCCCCTGGTGGAACGTCGGCCAGAGGGCCTTGATCCGGTTCTCATCCAGGGGATAGCCGGTCCCGGGTCGGAGGCAGAATCCGGCGAGGTTGAACCACCGCGACTCATGCCGGGGGCCCTTGTTCCGCGAGTCGGCCGAGTCGCGAATCGGATCCCAGAAGGCCCGCAAGGCCGAGGGTGGCCAGGTTTCGCGAGAGGCTCCCACGATCTCCTCAAGCTGCTTGACCAGCCGGGACGGCCCCCCCTCGTCGGTCCCGGAAGGGGCGGCGAAGGCGGATCGGATCGCCTCGGACGCCGCGTCGACCTCGGATTGCTCGAACACCACGTCGTCGGATTCGGAACCGGTGATCGCCACCCGAGGCATCGGGGTCCCGCCCGAATTCCGGAGCTGAATCTGGAGCCGCCACCGACGGTCATCGGTCCTGGACTGGCACCAAAGCTCCACCGTGCCGACCTCGGTCACGCGGGCCTCCAGTCGGACCGGGACTCGTTCGGCCTTCGCCTTCCGGCCGACTCTCATCACGCCGACCAGGGGCGGAAGCTCGCGGATCGAGTCGGGGTCGGCCCCCACCAGGTCGCCCGGGACATCCTTGGGGCGGACCGAGCTGCTGGCCAGCGGGAAGGCGACCGGCTGGCCCATGAGGAGGTCAAAATCGTGCCGATCGATCGCGATTTCATCCCCTTCCTGGGCATCGCGAGGGACCACGCAAAGCCAGGGCTTCTCGGCCTGATCGGACTGGAAGCCGACGTAGAACGAGCGAGCCGTCCCGCCACCGATCCGGATCCCCCCACCTCGGCGGACCACCCCGTAATAAGCCGCACCGTGTGCGACCGCCAGGTCGAGCGAGCCGTTGCTCAGGACCCTAGGAGCATAGTTTCCCGAATCCTCGTCGGCGAACCAGGATCGGACGACTTCCACCACTCGGTCGCGGAGGATCGCTGGGGTCAAGGCCCCGCCATTGAACAGGATCGCGTCGGGTCGGGCGGGAATGTCGAGACCGGTGTGCCCCCCCTGCCCGATCGCCTCGGCCTTATGACGGCGGAGAAAAGCCGAGAGATGGCGCGGGATCGCCGGGTCGGCGACGAACGGGAGGCCGAATTCCTGGAGGCCGGCCCTCGAACCTTTCGAGGGTTCCACGGATCGAGGGCTGATCGGGAAGAACCCTCCCAGGACGACCTCCCGGACCTCGTCGCGGGTCAGCTCCGACTGGAGGCTCCCACCGATGATCCTCGAACCCCGCCCCGCGATCGTCACCGGCCATCGTTCGACGGGCAGGTCGGAGAGGAGTTTTTCCTTGGCGATCCGGCAGGAATAGCGGAGGGCACTCCATTGCTCGGTGTCGAGTCGGCTGGCCCCGAGCTTCTTCTCGACGAGGTGGGCCAGGGCCAGGTCGATGTTGTCGCCGCCCAGCATCAGGTGGTCGCCGACCGCCACCCGACGGAAACCCGGCCCGCTCGGGGTCTCGACCACCGTGATCAGGCTGAAGTCGGTCGTCCCGCCGCCGATGTCGCAGACCAGGATCAATTCCCCGGCGCGGACCTCGCGTTGCCAGACATCCTGATGGGTCACGATCCAGCAATAGAAGGCGGCCTGCGGTTCTTCCAGCAAAATCGGATGGGTGATCCCGGCTTTCTTGGCCGCTTCGACCGTCAGTTCGCGCGCAGCCTCGTCGAACGAGGCGGGAACGGTCAGGATCACTTCCTGACGTTCGAGCCGGTGGGCCTCGTCATCCTTCGCGAATTGGTCGTTCCAGGCATCTCGGATATGGGCGAGGAAGTCGGCCGAAGCCTCGACCGGCGAGACTTTCCGGGCCTCGGCGGGGGCACCCCAGGGGAGGATATTCGCCTCGCGATCGACACCCGAGTGGCAGAGCCAACTCTTGGCGCTGGCCACGAGATGGCCGGAAATCCTCGCGCCCTGGACCCGGGCAAACTCGCCGACGATCCGGTCGGTATCTCCCCGCCAGGGAAGTCGAGTCGCCCCGGCGGGGAGTTCGTGAGGACCCGGAAGGTAGAGGAACGAGGGGAGCATCGATCGCGGTGCCGATTCGCCGGCCGCGACCAGTTGGGGGACCTCGAAGGCTCGGACGTCCGCCGATGGCCGCTCGCGACCTTTCGTGTCCACATAAGCCACCGCGCAGTTGGTGGTCCCCAGATCGATCCCGACGATATAACGCGAGCGTGCCATGGGCTTCCGTCAAGTCTCCGAGGACCGATCCGAATCGACCACCCTCCGGGGAAGTCGCCGGTTGCAAACGCCGACAAAGAGTATAGACGAAGAACCAGGTCGACCTCGCCCCGAATCGGCTCGGTCGCCCATGGATCGGGCTCCGACCTTCCTGAAGTTCGCCCTGAACTCGTTCGTGATCTCCGACCAACGACCGTTCTTTTCAAATATGGATGATTCAGACCCTCGTCAACAATCGACTTAAACTTCAGCATTCGAGGGGTTTTTCGGCAAGCTCCCGGGAGAATCGGGCCAGCCTTCACGACCCGCACGATCGACTCAAGCCGGGTGACCAGCCCGGCCGATCGATAGGCTGACGCCGCCCCGATCGCCGCCCCTCTGAGGGGAGGCGGGATGGCGAATCCTGGCCCGGAAGACCGTGGAATGCCCCGTCCTCGCTTCCGAGCCGGCTCGATGGCCCAGGCCTGGTTTACCCTCGCGGTCGCGATCCTGCTGGCAAGGGCCAGGGCCGGGGCATTCGACCCGGTCGAGACCGCCCCGGCTCGCGGTTCCTGGCAGGTGGGCAAAGCGATCGCCATCCCGGTCCATTCGGGCCGGTCCAGCTTCGATCTGCCTGCCTCTCGGAACGGGGCGCAAACCCTGGTGATCGTCTCGGCACTCTCGCGAGACAGGGGCCCTTACCGGATCCAACTCTCGGCCAGGCCGATCGAGATGGCGGAACCGATCGCTCCGATGCCGGGCTCGGTGGATCAACCGCCCAGGAAGGACGCCCCCGTCCCTGGCCCCATCCCCCCCGCTTCGTCGGAGATTCCCCGATCGGAGCGAACCTTTCACCTGATGGTCGCGGAGGGGGATGTCGCGTCCGCCCGGAACTACCGGGCCATCTCCGCGAGGCTCCGGGCGGTCGGCCGAAGAGTCCAGGTCTACGTCGATCGCGACGATGGGCCCGAGGTCGAGGCCTCGACCCTCCGCGAGATCGTCTCGACGTTCGACAACGAGGTCTTCCCGACCGCCGCCAGCCGGTTCGGCACCGCCTTCGACGTGGATGACGATGGTCGCTTCACCGTCCTGCTTTCGGGGTGGCTGACCCGACTCTCGGGGGGGAAGGTCCGCGTCGACGGGTTCGTCCGGGGGGCCGACCTGGATAGCTCCCTGGGGGCACCCTTCAGCAATCATTGCGACATGATGTATCTCAGCACGAGCCTTCGGGCCGGGCCGCACCTCCGGACCGTCATCGCCCACGAATATGCCCATGCCGTCACCTTCAGCCGGAAGCCGCTGGCCAATCCCTCCCGGGGGATGGTCGGGCCCGAGGAGGAAGGATGGCTGGACGAGGCGATCGCCCACCTCGTGGAGGATGCCCACGGGTTCTCTCGATCGAACATCGACTATCGGGTCAGCGCCTTCCTTTCCCAGCCCGAGCGTTATCAACTGGTCGTCGAGGACTATTACGCGGCCGACCTCTTCCGGAGCCACGGGAACCGGGGCGCAACCTACCTGTTCCTCCGATGGTGCGTCGACACCTACGGAACGAGCCTGCTGGACCAGCTCGTCCGGTCGAATCGCCGAGGGGTCGCCAACCTGGAAGCGGCGACCGGGGCCGGTTTTCCGGAGCTGTTCCGCCGATGGACGGTCGCACTCTACATGAGCGGGCTCGACCCGACCTCGACCCTTGAGGGAGGATATCGTTCGGTCGACCCTCGAGCCGAGCTGGAAGACTGGATCCTGGCCGGCCCCCGGGCCGCCGTCATCACCCCGGGTGGCCCGGGGGATTCCTCTTGGCTTGCCGGGGGGACCACCGCCCATTACGCGCTGTTGGGGGGATCGCAAACGGGTCCCTTGCGGGTCGAGATCCGGGGACCGGCCGAAGCCGAGATCCAGGTGACCGCCGTGCCCTTGCCGGCGGGCCTGGGGCGGCCCGAGTTGATCGTCCGGCCATCGACCAGCCCCGACGGCGAGATCCGAATCGAGGCCCAGGTCGCCGAGCACGAAGGGACCCCGGTCCGCCTCGGAGCCCTGGCCTGGGAGCGACTGGTCCCCGATTCCGACCCGTATTCCCCGAGGTTCCGTCGCGACGGGCTGGACATGCTCGGGATCGCTTCGATGTTCGGGACCTCCGCGCTCCCGGGGGGGGGACTCCTCCGATCCCGACCCATCCGACTCCTCGGGGTCCGGAGCGGGGACGGGCCGCTGGTCTTCAAGGCGGTCGGGACCGACCCCCAGGGTCGCAGGGTCGCCGCCTGGACCGTGGTCGACCCGTCGAGAAACGGTCCTCTGCTCGATGACCGAGGTGCCGTCGGCCTGAAGACCTCGAGCCCGACAACGAACGTCGATCAGTAGGCGTCGCCGCTGACGACCTCGCCCCCGGCAGGAGAGCCGATCGCCCGCCAGGTCAGGCCGTTGATCGTGCTCTTGACGAAGCGCACGCTCCCGTCGCCGAACAGGACGTTCACCCCGCCCGGATGATAGCTCCGAGCCGTCACCGCGGCGAAGGTCGGCCCCCCCTCCTCTTCCCGGTTGGCGATCAGGTCGGTATCGGGCACGGAGGTCGAACCGAATCGGCCGGGCGTGACCTTGTTGGGGGGCCAAGCGGTCGTGAAACCGGCCTGACTGGTGTTCCCATCCTCCCATTCGGAGTGGCCCGAGTCGGCGCGAAGCTCGGCCCCCGAACCAGCACAAGACGTGTACTGGGCGATCGCAGAAAGCGCATCGAATGGCCCGGGAATCGGCATGGAACCGACCGGGGCGTAGACCAGCCCCGAGCAATCCTTGAGATACGGGGTGTGGCTCTTGACCTCGGCGGCAAAAATCGTGTTGCTCAGGCCGTCGGTCACTCCGGCGATGGGCATACTCCGGTTGACCTGGAACGGGGCACGCGGAGCCGGGGACGAGCCCGCACCGCCCCAGACATACCAGTCGCCCCGGTTGAAGGCGTAATTGGTGTTATTCCTCGGCTGGCCGTCGTCGACGTAGATCACCCGGTTCTGACCGTCGGACGGGCAGAAATAGGTGACGATGCCGAGCCGCATCACCGTATCGTTGGCGGGTGCCTCGTTGGCCAGGTTGAAATTGCAGGCGTTGAACTGATTCTCGCCTTCCAGATAAGGAAGGAGTCGCGCGGTGATTCCCCACCCGTTGAAGATCGCATTGCCCGACCGATCGAAGCTCACCGCGCACCCTAGCGGGAGCGTCCCGATGGAGTCGTGGTAGTTGTGGACAGCCAGGCCGATCTGCTTGAGGTTGTTGATGCACTGGGCCCGCCTCGCCGCCTCTCGCGCCGCTTGAACTGCCGGGAGGAGCAGACTCACCAAGACCACGATGATGGCGATCACCACCAGGAGTTCGATTAATGTGAATCCACGTCCCGGTCTCATTGATTAATTCCTCAGACAAATGAATGCGAATCGAGCCGACCAAAGCAAACCTCACGCCGCCGACCGCATAAACCGCAAGTCTTTACAAAATAATTATTTAAGATAAATCGCAAATCGCTTCACTTCCAGCCGCCGGCGAAACTTTGTCCCCGGCGGCCAAAGAATGACCAGCGATAGAACGCCGGCATCTCGATTTCATTCGAGGACGATCAAGGTCCCCTTGCGGACTTCGACTCCGAACGGCTCTGATGGAACGGACGCAGGAAAGGCCCCGCGCGGTCGGCTCGAGTCACCGAAGCATCGCAATGATCCGATCCATACGAAACCAGATTTTGATTCCGGTCGTGACCATTCAGGTGATCGCGGTGGCGATCGTGACGCTGACCGCCGCCTCGCTGGCGGCCCGGCGGATGGAGGGCCAGATCGTCGACCGATTGAACGGGGTCGTCCAGGCGCTGGGGCATTCGAATTTCCCCTACACGCCCAGTGTCCTGGCGAAGATGCGAGGCCTGTCGGGGGCCCATTTCGCCGCCTATGACGAGGCGGGGCGGGTGACCGAAGCGACACTCCCTTCGCTCCGCTCCTTGTCGCCGACCCAGCGATCCGGGCGTTCGATGGATCGGCTCGATGCCCTGGGGGATTCCCCGACGATCCTCCTGGATGGGACACGCTATTTCGCGACTTCGCTGAAGAATGCGGGAGGTTCGCGAGGTTCCTCGCTCCTGGTGCTTTATCCCGAGACCTCCTGGAGTCAGGCCCGCCGGGAGGCGGCGACGGCCCCGTTGGTAGTCGGGCTCGGTGCCCTGGCCCTGATGGTCGGGGTCACGAGCTGGATCGCCAGACGGATCGGCCTGAGACTTCGACGAGTCCAGCAACAGGTGGCCCGGATCGCGGCGGGCGACTTCGAGGAGTTCGAGCCGGGTCGGACCGTCGATGAGGTCGAGGATCTCTCGAGGTCGGTCAACCGGATGTGCGGCCAGTTGAGAGAGATGCGACAGACGATCCGACAGTCCGAGCGGACTCGGTTACTCGCCCAGCTCGCGGCGGGCCTGGCCCATCAGCTCCGCAACTCGATCACCGGAGCCCGGATGAGCGTCCAGCTCCACACCCGGAGATGCCCCCCTCAGGAGGGGGATGAATCCTTGAATGTCGCCATCCGGCAACTGGCGATGACCGAGGAACAGGTCAAGGGGCTGCTCTCCCTGGGCCGGGTCGAGCCGAGGCCTCCCGAACGCTGCGATGCCGGCCAGCTCCTCGAAGACGTCGCGTTGCTCGTCTCTCCGACCTGCCAGCATGCCCGAGTTGCCTTGCACCATCATCCCGCCGATAAACCGCTCCCCTTCCTGGCCGAGAGCACCAGCGTCCGAGCCGCCGTGCTGAACCTGACCCTGAACGCCATCGAGGCCGCCGGCGCCGGCGGCGAGGTCCGGTTGAACGCCTTCAACATCGGGGACGAGGTGGCCCTCGAAGTTTCCGACACCGGACCGGGGCCTCCCTCCGAGCTGGCCGACCAACTCTACGAGCCGTTCGTCACGGGCAAGCAGGAAGGTGTCGGCCTCGGACTGGCCCTCGCCCATCAGGTCGCCACCGCCGGCGGAGGGCGGCTCGACTGGTCGAGGGGCGACGGCCTGACCACATTTCGCCTCACCTTGCCGATGGCGGACTCTCAAGCCCGAGGTGTCGCATGAGCCGGATCCTGATCGTCGACGACGAGGCCAGCATCTGCTGGGCCTTCCGCGAGTCGCTGACCGACGAGGGGCACCAGGTCGAGGTGGCCGCCTCGGCCGAGGAAGGGCTCAAGATCGCCGACGCCGGGACGCTCGACGCGATCGTGCTCGACGTCCGACTCCCGGGGCTGGACGGCCTCTCGGCCATGAGATCGTTCCGCGAGCGGATCGGGGCGGCTCCGATCATCATCATGACCGCCTTCGGGAACCTGGAGACGGCGGTCAGGGCGATGGAAGGCGGGGCCTTCGATTACCTGGTCAAGCCCTTCGACCTCGACCAGGGGACGACCATCATCAAGCGGGCGCTGGAACGACGCCGCTCAGGCCCCGAGAAACCCGGGCCCGGACCAGACGGGACCGAGGCATTGATCGGCAGCTCGCCCGCGATGCAGGATCTCTTCAAGAAGATCGCCCTCGTCGCGCCGACGGACGTGCCCGTGCTGATCACGGGAGAAAGCGGGACCGGCAAGGAGCTGATCGCCCGGGCGATCCATCGCCACAGCGCCAGGCGTGATCGGGCCTTCCTGCCGATCTGCCCGGCCGCGCTCAGCCCCGGCCTGGTCGAAGGGGAACTCTTCGGCCACGTCCGGGGGTCGTTCACCGGCGCGAACCAGGATCGCAAGGGCCTGCTGGAACTCGCCAGCGGGGGCACCGTCCTCCTGGACGAAGTCGGCGATATCCCCTTGAACCTCCAGGTGAAGCTCCTCAGGGCGATCGAACACCGCGAGGTGACGCCGGTCGGCGATGCTCGACCCCGGCCGACCGACATCCGACTGGTTGCGGCGACGAACCAGCCGCTCGATGATCTGATGAAGTCGGGCCAGTTTCGTCAGGATCTCTACTTCCGGCTGAGCGTGTTCCGGATCGAGGTCCCGCCGCTCCGCGACCGTCGAGGCGACATCCCCTTGCTGGCCGACCATTTCCTGAACCGCTCCCGATTTTCGTCCGGAAACCGGACCGAGATCACGGACGAGGCGGTCGAGGAACTCGACTCCCGACCCTGGGCGGGCAACGTCCGCGAATTGCGCAACGCGATCGAGCACGCGGCCGTCATCTCGCGAGGACAGCCCATCCGGCCCGAGCATCTCCCGACGATCGGCCTGGGAACCGAGAACTCGACGAGAGGATCGAGTGCCGAAGGACTACGCGAGCAATGCGCCGCGTGGGCGAGTCGCGAGGGATCCATTCCCGAGGGGGGCTCGCTCTACGAGCGATTCCTGGAATTCGCGGAGCCTCCGCTCTTGCAGGCGGTCCTCCGGACTCATCGAGGGAACCGCGCCCTGGCCGCACAGGCCCTGGGAATTCATCGGGCCACTCTCCGGCAGAAACTCAAGAAGTACGGGATCGATTGAATCGCCCACGGCGTGGATCGCTATTTCTGGCGGGCCACCCAGGCGACGTGTCGCAGGATCCCCTCATGGGACAGGAGTTGTTCACGCGTGTTATATCGCTCGCCCAGCTCGGTCTCGTCCGGGATGAGGTCATGGATCCCGAGGTGGCAGGGACTGCAAAGGTAGAGGCCTCGATGCCGCATCTCATGGTTCGAGTAGCGACGGCGGAATCGGGCCTTCCGATGATTCTTGCGAGGGATCAGGTGGTGAAAAGTCAGCGGCTTGTCACGGCCGCAGAATTCGCAATGTTCGGGGCGTTTGCGAGAATTTTCGAGGCGGTTCGCCGGTCGGGTCGCCTGCTCCGGCATCGCGAGGGGCCTCCACCGATCATCCTTCGAAGTAGCGTCGGATCAACGCGGGAAGCTCGTTCGTGAACCGGCTCCTGGGCATCACCGGGTCACACCCGGCTTTGGCGGCATCGGCCAGCGCTTGAACATCGACATGCGAGCCGAAGGCCACGAATGGGGTCTCCGGCCCGGTGATCTCGCGGTATCGGGCAATCGAGCCGGGAGCGACGAGCTCGCCGGCGGCGAGGTCGACGAAAACGACCTTCGGTTTACACTTCTCCATCATGGCCGAGGCCAGTGCGGCGTTGCCCGCGACGATCACGCGGTGCCCGAGCGCCGAGGCGGTCCCCGTGACCTTCGAGAAGAAGATCAGGTCGCGGGACAGCAGGAGCCCGGCCGGCCCTTCCGGGATCGGCACCTCCGAAGGACCGCTCATGATTTGCCCCCGAACGTCCGATCGATCCACGACGGGGTGAGCGGATGGAGATCGTCGATGACGGCCTCGGCCCCGGCTCCCGATAGCTCCTCCCGCCCGTAGGTCTGGGCGATCCCCACGGCGAGCATCCCCGCACCTCGGGCCGAGAGGATCCCGGCCAGGCTGTCCTCGATGACCAGGCAGTCGCCGGCCGCGAGATCGGCCATCCCCGGTTCGCGTCGGAGGGCTTCGAGCGCGAGGAGGTAGCCCATCGGGTCGGGCTTGCCCCGGCTGGCGTCCTCGGCCGAGACGATGGCTCGGATCCGATCGCGGACCCCCATCTTGCCGAGCGCGAACTCAATCTCGGGCCGGAGGGCCCCCGAGTTGATCGCCAGGGGCCAATGATCGGACAGGGTCGCGAGCGATTCGGCCGCCTTCGGGAAGAATCGAAGCCCGGCCTCGGCCACTTCGAAGTAGCGGACGGCCTTCCGGGCGATCATCTCGTCGGTCTTCGCCCGATCGACCGGGAGGCCGGCGTCGGCCATCGCGGTCTCGAAGCATTCACGGTCATCGAAGCCGAGATACTTCTCGTGATAGAGTCGCTCGTCCATCGCCACTCCCTCGGCCGCGAGCACCTCGCGGAAGAGGTCGCAATGGACCGATTCATCGTCGACGAGCACGCCGTTGAAATCGAAGATCACCGCGCGAATCATGCTGGTCCGGACCCCCAGGTCGCGATCGTCTTGCTGGCCCCGTCTCAAATCGCCTCGGGTCCGCGCTCGCCGGTCCGGATCCGGATGCAATCGTCCATCGGGAGGATGAAGATCTTGCCGTCGCCAATCTTGCCATCGGGGCCGCTCCGGCCCGCCTGGATGATCGCATTGACCGTCGGCTCGACGAAATCCTCGTTCACGGCGATCTGCAATTCGATCTTCCGGAGGAGGTTCACCGTGATCTCGTGTCCACGGTAGACCTCGGTATATCCCTTCTGACGCCCGAACCCTTGCACATCGGTCACGGTTAACCGAAAGACCTCCACCTGCGAGAGGGCCTCCTTGACCGCTTCAAGTTTGGTGGGTTGGATGATCGCGATGATCAGCTTCATGGCGGGGGCGGACCCTCCGGGCGTTGGTGGACCTGGCGGCGAGGCGGCCCAGATCGACGTCGACATTGTGGCGGAAACCATCGCCCCGTCAAGGAAAAACACCAGCCCATGCGACGGCGATCCTCAATCGGGCTCGATCATCGGCACGTCGATTTCGCCGGCCGTCGTCGATTTCCGGGCCGGAACCTGGATGTCGACGAACGGCGCCCGGACCCGGACTCCCTCTCGGGTGTCGACCTGGACCGGGGTGCCTCGACGCTCCTTGATGAATACCTGCCTATGATGGACACACCCACAGCCCTGAAAGGACGACCCGATCAGCGAGAGGCCGAGCACGACACGAGACCGGTTGGACTTCATGGCACTTTTGCCCATCATGAGATAAACTTCAATTTGATCGGCTCGTGGCCTGAGATTCGGTGCCGATCCCCTGAGTCGAGGATCGACGCGAGGGCGATCCGACTTGGGTCTTTCAGCTCGTTTCGAGTTTGGCCGGTCCCCTGGCCGGGCGGAGGTCCGATCAATGCGCCCGCCACTGGTTCATGAAGAAGGCGATGTCCTTCTGATCTCCCTCGATGACCCGATCGCGGTCAATGAAGGCCAGGCACACGGGCTTCGAAAGCTGCTCTACGAGCCGATCGAGTCGCGCGATTCTCCCAAGGTCGCCATCGATCTCGGGGGCATCGACTATCTCTCCAGCACCGGAATCGCCCTGGTGATCGGATTGAAACGCCGGGTCGAGGCCCGAGAAGGCCGCCTGGTCCTGTTCCAACTCAGGCCCGAGATCCTGGATCTCTTCTCGGTCATGAAGCTCACCACCCTCTTCACGATACTCCCCGATCAAGAGCAAGCCCTGGATCTGCTCCGATCCCCCGTTGCGGACTAAACCTTTCTCTCGTCACCCTCGGCATCCTGGGTTCTCCAAACTGCCGGGACGCATGAAGTCCGCTTAGACCGGGCGTCGAATACTGAAGCGTTGCCTCATTCGGTCGACCTTTGCGGATGGCGGGTCGGGGTTCTTCGCCCTGGGCTCGTCGAAGTCGAAGGAGTGAGGTCGTTTCCCCGGTCGACCCATCCGATCCAAGGACGGCGGACCATCGGGACTCGGGGGCGGACTTCCTGGTCCGTCATCGAATCTCCGCGCGGTTCGTCGGCGAAGGGAGTCTTCCATGAAGTCAACGAGTCGACGGTCTGCTCGACCCGACCCGGCCAGGCGTCGGCTGCGGTCGAACCTGGAGACCCTGGAGAGCCGCCAGTTGCTCTCCGGTACCCCCTATCTCGCGAGCGGTAATTATCCACTCTCGGATTTCCCGGTCGAGCAGCCGCCCGGGCCAACCCCGGATATCTCTATCCCCAAGCCGATCGGCAGCGATCCCAAGGTCCTGGCGACCTATTCGAATTCGGGGAAGGTCATCACCGGGCAGGACCGCCAGGGGAATAGCTACAAGCTGACCCTGACGGGACCCGGCAAGATCATCGTGACCGACACCACGCCCAACGATGGCGTGCTGGACGACGATATCGACACGATCCGCGTGGTCGGGACCGACCCCAAGAAGTCGTCGCTCCATGGCCAGGTCTCGCAATCGACCCGGGTCCCGAGCGACTACACCTTGCTCCCGACCCTGGGGACGGTCCGGTTTAACCAACTGGTCGCCCAGAGGAGCCTCAAGGCGATCGTGCTCAACGGTTTCATCCTGACCGACACGATCACGCCTCCCGGGAGCACTTCGCTCTCGCCCGCCGAGACCTCGCTGAACCAGACCACCGGGATCCAGATCAAGGGCACCGTGGGCACCCTGGAATTCGGCGGGATCGACGCGCGTTTCCCGGCCTCGTTCAACCCGGTGCCGATCACGATCTCAATCGGCGAGGCGACCACGCCCAACAACGTCCAGCCGAACATCCGAATCGACCGGATTTATAACACGGTCTACGACGACACCGCGTTCTCGAGCGGCGGGAGCCAGACCATCCCGACCGGCCCACTGACCAGCCCGACGGTCACGCTGATCGTCAATGGCGGGATCAAGGGTCTGAACGTGGTCTCGATCTCGCAGCAACCGAACCTCGGTTCGCTCTATCCGCCCATCAACAACGGGTTCCTGAACATCCCGACCCAGTTGATCCCGACCTACTCGGCGGCGTTGGAGTATCAATTCCCGATCGTCGGGACGACCGGACGGACCGCCGTCCAGGCCAAGTCGATCAACCACCTGAAGGTCAACGGCGGGACGACCAACACCACCTTCTCGAAGGCGGCCCAGCCGTTCCAGAACAGTCTGACCGGCCTGGACGGGGTCAAGGCCGCCCAGTTCGGCGGCCCGACCGACGCGATCGCGATCGATTCCCAGGGCAGCATCGGTACGCTGAAATTCGCCAAGGGGATCGGCAGCACGATCGGCGCGAGCTCTAACCCGATCTACTTCGGGACTCCGGCCGCGAAGTACGGCTACCCAGCGGCGGGCCTCCTCGGCGGCCAGATCGTGACCGAGGGGAACATCGGCTCGCTGGTCGTGGCCCCGAGCAATCAGTTCCTGCAAACCAGCCAGGATCCATCGCAGATCCAGGCGGGCCAGAACGGTTACACCACGTACGTCAACCGGCCCGGTACGGCGATCCAGTCCTCGCTGATCCTGGCGCAGGGGTCGATCGGAAAGACCCACATCGTCGGAGACATCGTCAACAGCGAGATCCGATCCGGGTACGACTATTACTCGGGGATCGCCGGAGCCGACCCGGTCACGGGCGCCAGTTCCATCGGACCATTGCTGATCCGGGGCGACCTGGTCGACTCGGTCGTCGCGGCCTCCTATCGGTCGATCGACGGGATCTTCGGCAACGGCAACGACGTGGCGGGGAATGGCACGATCAACGGGTATCTGATCGGCAACGTCTACCAGACGACGACCGGTACGACCCCGCTGGGCAACCAGGGATCGGGCTTCTACAGCAAGCAGACCGGCTCGAATTCCAAGAAGTAGTGAGGACGAAGGACTCGCGGCGGCCCCCTCTTTCCGGAGGCGGGCCGTTGCGAGATCCACCTCACCACCGCCAGAGTGCGGTCCCCCAGTTCAGCCCGGCACCGAAGCCGGACGTGAGGACCAGGTCCCCTCGACGGATCTGGTTTTCTTCGGCGAGTTCATCGATCGCGATCGGGATCGAGCCTCCCGAGGTGTTGCCATATCGCTCCAGGTTTTTGTAAACAACGTCCCGGTGGAAGCCGAGGACGTCGCTGGCCGCGTGGATGATCCGGACGTTGGCCTGGTGGGGGATGAACCAGCGGACATCGTCGATCGACCGTCCCGCCTTGGCCAGCACCGCCGTGCAAGAATCGGCCAGGATCCGGACGGCCCACTTGAAGACGGCTCGTCCGTCCATCGTGAGATACTGCAACCCTTGCTGGAGGGCTTCCACCGAGGGGGGCATCCGGCTCCCGCACGCCGGTCGGTTCAGCAGGTCGCCGCCCGAACCGTCCGAGCCCAACTGATAGGCCAGCATCCCCTGTTCGGGGGAGCCCGGCCCCAGGAGGACCGCCCCGGCCCCGTCGCCGAAGAGCGGGAAGCTCTTCTGGTCGTTGGGATTGATCACCCGACTATTACAGTCGGCCCCGATGACCAGGGCCCGACGGCTCGTCCCGGCCGCGACGAACTGGGCCGCCGTGACCATCGCGTAGACGAACCCCGCGCAGGCCGCCTGAAGATCGAACGCCGGGCAATTCAGGCGCATCCGATCCTGGACCAGGCAGGCCGTCGAGGGAAAACACATGTCGGGCGTGAAAGTGCCGATGACCAGGAGGTCCACCTCCGAGGGATCGACCCCGGCCGCCTTCAGGCAACGAGCGGCCGCGTGGACCGCCAGGTCGCTGGTCGCCTGGTGGGGCAACGCGAACCGACGCTCGTGGATTCCGGTGCGGTTCACGATCCATTCCGGATCGAAGCCGTGCGAGGCCTGCAAGTCGTGATTGGTAATCACGTTGTCGGGCAGATATCGGCCGGTCCCCAGAATCTGCACGCCGGTCAGCGTGCTCGTCCTTGCTTCGGCGTGCAAAGGGCCAATACTCATAAGAGATCCGCGACGGTCTCGAACCGGGTTGCGCCGCGTCGGATGGTCGGTGGGGATGATGGGACCTGGCCGTGGAGGTCGAGCCTGCGTCGACTCACTTCGGACTCGGGCAAGGGACCACCGAGGCCGGCTCCGCTGAGGCCTCGCTCCGCATCGACGATGCGACGCACGGGATAGGTAGGGGAGGGGAAAACCTTGGTTCCGCGGTTGGTCGGAGGTTCCACTTTGTTTCTCCCAGCGACCTTCCGCGCGGTGAATGACTATAATCGTTACGGATCGCGCTGGCCAGACCAAAGGCTGTCCAGCCCTCCTTGATCCCAGAGGCCTTATTCCACCTTGGTCGAGCACGCAATCCGACTCCGCGCCGCCTGGGACTGCCGCGACCTCGACGGAGAATCCGAGGCCACCCGGCGCGTCGACTTGCCGACCGACTGGCCGTCTGGCTCACCATCCCGATTCCTACTCCGTCGGAAATTCGGCCGTCCCCCCGGTATCGAATCGGTACAATCGATCTACCTGGAGTTGCTGAAAGTCCCGGGGCTCGTCGCCGCCCAGCTTAACGGACGGGATCTTTTGCCAAATCCCGCCGAGGCCTCGGCCTGGGTTATTCCGCTCGGAGAACCTCTCCCCTCGCGGAGTGTCCTGATCCTTGAGGTCGACTTCCGCGACCAACCCGGGCCTCATCGAGACTGGGGCGCCATCGCGCTGATCATCGCCTCACCCGGACCATCACCCCCATGATCCGCGAGCGTCCGGGATGACGCGGATGGGCAGGAATTGCCATAATTAATCCAGGAGGTCGCGCCGAGCCAGGCGCCCGGCGACCTCGACGGGCCGTCGGTGGGATGGGCCGAGGAGCCGGGACCGAGGAGCCACGATGCTCGTGCTGGAGACCGATCGGCTGACCCTTCGCCATCTCACCCCGGATGATCTTGACGCCCTCGAGGCCATTCAATCCGACCCGATGGTGATGCGTTACTTCCCCTCTGCCCCCCGCTCTCGCGACGAGACCCTCCGCGACCTGGAACGCTGCATCGCCTGGCAAGCCGAGCACGGTTTCAGCCTCTGGGCGGCCCTGGACCGCCTCGACGGGCGCTTGATTGGCCGATGCGGACTGCTCCCGCAATCCCTCCAGGGGCGAAAGGAAGTCGAGATCGCTTACCTGATCGCCCCGACGCACTGGGGACGGGGCCTGGCCACCGAGGCCGCCCTGGCGATCCGAGATCACGGCTTCGATCGCCTCGGCCTCGACCGCCTGGTCTCGATCATCCACCGCGACAACCTGGCCTCGCGGAGGGTCGCCGAGAAGGCCGGGCTCCGCCCCGAACGGATGATTCAGTTCATGAATCATCGGTGCTGGCTCTACTCCACGTCGAGGACTCCATGACCCCTGGAACCGACGCCGGGGGGATTGATCGGTCCTCGGTCTGGATGCTGGGCGGCGCGATCTCGTTCGCTTCGATGGGGGCGCTGGTCCATGCCCTGGGGGATCGCTGCGACTGGCTCGTGGTCGCGTTGATCCGGGCCCTGATGATGTTCGTGACGGCTTCGATCCTGGCGAAAGCCTCGGGATCGAAGCTGGCGGTCTGGCGTCCCCGGACGCTCTGGCTCCGGAGCCTGGCCGGGAGTTTCAGCCTGGTCTGCAACTTTTACGCTCTGGCACGACTGCCCGTCGCCGACGCCGTGACCCTGATGAATGTTCATCCTCTCTGGATCGTCCTGATCTCGGCGATCGCGATCCGCCGCCCTCCCTCGATCGGGGAGGTCGTGGGGGTCTTCAGCGGCCTGATTGGCGTGGTCCTGATCGAGCAGCCCCACGTCGGCGTCGACCGGCTCGCGGCGCTGGTGGCCCTCCTCAGCTCGGTGTCGACGGCGATCGCGATGCTGGGCCTCCACAAGCTCCGCCACCTCGACCCCCGGGCCGTGGTGGCGCACTTCGCCGGGGTGGCCAGCCTGATCTCGGCCATCTGGTTGATCTTGCGTCGCGAGACGCTCTCACCCGGCCTCATGGAGCCCATCACCATGCTGCTCCTCCTGGGCGTCGGGATCTCGGGTACGCTCGGGCAGGTCTTCCTGACCAAGGCCTATGCCGCCGGGGCACCGGCCAAGGTCGCCGTGGTCGGCCTGACGCAGGTCGTCTTCGCCATGGGATTCGACGTCGGGCTCTGGGGTCGTCCCTTGACCCCGACGGCACTGGCCGGATTCGCACTCGTGATGGCCCCGACGACCTGGCTCAGCCTCCGAGCCGCCAAGAAGCTCAGCACGACCGTACGGCCCGAACCTCTCCCGATTCCGAAGTCGGCCGAGGTTCCCTGACGATCTCCCAAAGGGTCCTCCCCGATTGCTGTTGGGACGAGCAGACCGGCCTGGGCAATCCCTTGCCGATGGCAGCCCTCGGTGGTTATTGTGAAACATCATCGCCGGTCTTCGGACGGGCCAGAGATTCGGCCGACCTCCCTCGGTCGAGGCGGATTCGGATTCTCAACTTTCGGAGGACCCTCCATGTCCAGGTTTTCTTTGAAGCTCGGGACGATGATCGTCCTGGGCGGCTCGTTCCTGACGGCCTTCCCGGCGATGGCCGAGGATCGCCCGGCCGACAAGATTCTCGAAGAAATCAAAGCCGTTGAAATGCCGAAGCTCCCGACCGATCGGAATGATCCGAACGCTCGGAGGACCTTCCTCACCGAGCGGCAGAAGGCCATGGAGAAGCGGGCCGTACTGATCGGCGAGCTCTACAAGGCCCACCCCGACAACCCCGAGTTGACCACCCTGATGGTCGAGCGTTGGGGAGCCCGAACGGCCCCGGCCGACGTCCTGGAAGAAACCAAGGCCGAGATCGAGGCTGTCCTCGCCAACAGCAAGAGCGAGAAGCTCCGGAACGAGGCGGGATTCATCAAGGTCGCTCTGGCCTTCCAGAAGGCGGGCCGCGACGGCAAGGCCGAAGACCTGATCCCGGTCTTCGAGGACTTCGCCAAGCAGTTCCCCAAGGATCAGCGAGGCGCGATGATCCTGTCTACCCTCGCCAACCGGGTGACGGACGAGGCCAAGCGCGACGAGCTCTACAAGCGGATGGAACGCGACTATCCCGATAGCCCGGCGGTCAAGAGCCTGGCCGGCGAGCGCAAGCAGCGTGAGGCCGTGGGCAAGCCGTTCGAGCTGGAATTCACCGAAGCGATCAAGGGCACGCAAATCACGATGGCCGGCCTCAAGGGCAAGGTCGTGGTGATCGACTTCTGGGCCACCTGGTGCGGCCCCTGCATCGCCGAGATGCCCAACATGAAGAAACTTTACGCCGAGTACAAGGACAAGGGCGTCGAGTTCATCGGCGTCAGCCTCGATGCGCCAAAGGAAGAAGGCGGTCTCGACAAGCTCAAGGAGTACGTTGCGAAGAATCAGATCGAATGGCCCCAGTACTACCAGGGTAAGGGCTGGGAGAGCGAATTCTCGATGAGCTGGGGGATCAACGGGATTCCGTGCGTCTTCCTGGTCGACGCCGAAGGCAATCTCGCCTCGACCCAGGCTCGCGGGATGCTGGAGAAGATGATTCCCGAGTATCTGGAAAAGGCCAAGGACAAGAAGACCGCCGCCAATCCCTGATCGATTGGGTTGAAGCTGGCCGGGGAAAAATCGGGCGTCGCGAACCAGGATTCGGTTCGCGACGCCCGACGCATTTCCCGATCTTCTCGTTTCAGGCTGCGGCGTGGTTGAAGAGCGAATCCTCACCACGAACGACGCCATCGGTCAACTCATAGGTCTGGCCCGGTTCGCGGTCGGGAAGCTCGTACATGATGTCGAGCATGAGACCTTCCATGATCGACCGGAGGGCCCGAGCCCCGGTCCCCCGAGCTTTGGCCAGGCGTGCAATCTCGCGGACGGCCGGATCGGTGAAGGTAAGCCGGGCATCGTCGTGGTGGAAGAGCACCTGATATTGTTTCAGCAGGGCATCCTTGGGCTCGGTCAGGATCTTGGAAAGATCGTCGATCGAGAGTTGATCCAGCGTGCTGATGATCGGCAGTCGCCCGACCAGTTCGGGGATCATCCCGAATCGTTCGAGGTCCTCGGGGGTGACCTGGGCCACCAGTTCGTTGCGTTCCAACTCCTTGTCGGACGACTGCTCGCCCCGGCCGAAGCCGATCATCTTGCGACCCAACCGCTTACCGATGATCTCTTCCAGGCCCACGAAGGTCCCGCCGCAGATGAAGAGGATCTGGCTGGTGTCGACCTGGAGATATTCCTGTTCCGGATGCTTCCGGCCCCCCTGGGGCGGGACGTTGGCGACGGTCCCTTCCAGGAGCTTCAGGAGCGCCTGCTGGACCCCTTCGCCGGAGACATCGCGGGTGATCGAGACATTCTGGCTGGTCTTGCCGATCTTGTCGATTTCATCAATGTAAATAATCCCACGCTCGGCCAGCGAGACGTCAAAGTCGGCCTCGCGGACCAATTTGAGGATCAGATTCTCGACATCCTCTCCAACGTAACCAGCTTCAGTAATAGTGGTTGCGTCACCGATGGCGAACGGGACGTTCAACCGACGGGCCAGGGTCTGGGCCAGGGCCGTCTTGCCGCATCCGGTCGGTCCGATGAGGAGGACGTTGCTCTTGGCGACCTCGACTCCCTTGAGAGTCTCGTCCTCGATCGGACGCGAGGAGGCCCAGACCCGCTTGTAGTGATTGATCACGGCAACGGCCAGCGTCCGCTTGACCCGATCCTGACCGACGATGTACTCGTCCAGGTGGGCCACTAGCTCGCGAGGCGTCGGGAGCTTGCCGGTCGGCGGCTCCTTCTTCTCCCGACGCCGGAAAAGTCCCTCGCACGCCTCGACGCAATCGGCGCAGATGTGGCCGTCGTCCTGTCGCAACCCTCGTTGCACCAAAGCATTGCCTGCAACCATCGGGCCGGCTTCGGCGGTGGTCCGGCCGCAGAAGTCGCAATAGGTCGGAGCCGGAGCGGGACCCTGGGTACCTTCATTTCTCGCCGTCAAAGCCGTCACTCCCACTAGGCACGGGCTAGGGACTGGATGAGGTTGCCGTGCATCCTCCTAACATAGAGCGGAATAGCGGATTTCACAATCCTCGGTTCTGTATCGGGCATACGCCGGCTCCGCGAAACGATCCGCTCTCCGCCCGCAATCATGTCGTAAGCTGCTCACTAGAGGACCATCTTCGGGAGGCTTCGACGCGCCGAAAGCTCGTTCGGATGGGATGGCCTCTCTCGCGAGGATTGCCGATGATTCGCCCCATCGAACCCGGTTTAAGAATCCTCCTGGTTGAAGACCAGCCCATCATCCGACACTTACTGGGACAGCTCCTCGGTGCGCTCGGTCATTCGGTCGTCCTCGCCTCACGATTCGATCAGGCATACTGCTTCGTCCAGAACTCTTCCTTCGACCTCCTGATCAGCGATATCAATCTAGCGGACGGCTGCGGCCTCGATTTGATTCGCCAGATCCGGGAGATGAGCGATCTCCCGGCGATCGCGATGAGCGGCGATCACGACCTGGAAGGGGCGAGCTTGGCTTGCGGCTACTCGGGGTTCCTGGCCAAGCCGGTCACATTCCAGCATTTGCAGGACGAGATCGCTCGCCTGACTTGCGGATCGGCCAGCATCCGAGAGCAATCCTGCACCTCCTGTTGAGTTGAGACGGGGCCTCCGACCGGATTGGCCGATTGCGGCCGAACCGAGCGACGATGAGCATCGTAATGGCTTCAGTGAAACGATCCACGATCCCGGAATCGGGAGGAGATAAACCCATGAATACCAAGATCAAGCCATACGTTCACATCGCCGTCGACTCGGTCGACACGGTGGCCTTCGACGCCGAAGGGCGGTTCGATCCCGAACGCCATGACCATTACCCGACCTTCGAGATGGCCCGCGATGCGGCGCTCTCCTGCGTCGAGCTACTCCTCGACGAGGGCGATTACGACGGTGAGGACCACCGCGACGAACTCGAACGGATGAAGGTCCTCCTCGAAGAGGCGTCCACCTTCGAGGAACTGGAAAGCCAGCCCGGATACCAGTGGTTCGTCGCGCGACTCCAGCCCGCCCTTTCGGCCGCCTGAGGCGCGGGCCACCTCCGAACGATCCAGACGCCGCGATGAATCGGGAGCCGTTCCCGGTTTTCGCGGCGATTTTCTTTCCAGGTTCAACGATCGATCCAGGGATCCCAGAGCGGATCATCGCGACCAGTCGAGCCGGCAATCGTGCTCCTCGAAGACTTCCGGGACTGCATGGTCGGCGGCTTGAGGTGCGGCGATTTGCGGAAGATGTGGGGAAGGAACCGGCTGGAATTCCGGGTGATTGGCCCGTCGTCTTCCCGGATTCCCAGGCCACAAGCATTCCCGTTGACCATCCAGCTCCCGATGACGGGGAAGACACCCCCAAAGTCCGGAAGTTCCCGGAACTCCTGATAAATCCGGCGGCCTTCGCCATAGTCCCCGCCGGTCTCAGCAATCGTCACCCCTTCCTCGACGATCGAGACGTTGGCCCCTTCGCGCGAGTAGAAAGGCTTCGAGACGTGGGTCGGGCCTTTCGGCGCGAAGTCGGCGTGGAGCAGGTAGGGGCTCTCGGGGAACAATTCCGAGAGGACGACCAGGATCGCCTTGTTGCTCAGGATCATCTTCCAGGGCGGCTCCAGCCAGCGAGTCGGAGCGTTCGGCAGATTCCGCCCGAACGGTTCCCGGAGCATCCACTCCCAGGGGTATAGCTTGAAAAGGATCTCAATCGGCCGCTCTCGGAGGTCGGTGAAGACCCGTCGCCGATCATCCCAGCCGATCCCTTCGACGTCGATCGGCTGAGTCGCTAGCCCTGCCTGGGTCGCCACGTCGCGGAGGTACGTGATGGTCATCACGTCTTCCACGGAAGATTCGATCGCCCCGAAGGTGACCCGAGGGCCAAGCTCGCGGCCGATCCGGCCCCAGGCCTCGATGAGCCGCTCGTGGGTGCTGTTGAACTGGTCGAAATTCGCGCGCTCGAGGTCGCCGAGCGGTTCGAGGAGATCCCTGGACCAAAACCACTGGATGACCGACGACTCCAGGAGCGAGGTCGGGGTGTCGGCGTTGTATTCCAGGAGCCTGGGAGGCCCGGTCCCGTCGAAAACCAGGTCGAACCGACCGTAAATCGACTGCTCGTCGCGTTCCCAGCTCTCCTCGACGAAGCGGTGGAACGGCTCGGGGATGTCGAACTCGCCGAGACGCTTCCGGGAGATCACGTGCTCGACCGCCTGGAGGCACATCGCGTCCAGCTGACTCGTGGCCTGCTCGATCGAGTCGATCTCGCCGGCCTCGAACAGGTAATAGGCGGATTCGTCCCAATAAGGCTGCCCGTCAATCGAGTGGAAGGTCAGCCCTTGAGACTCGACGATCCGGGGCCAGTCGGGTCGGGGATCGGTCGGGACTCGCAGCATCGGGTCATTCCCGGGCCAGATTCGGGAGAGGAGGGGAAATCGAGACGTTCATGCCCCGACGCCGAACGATCCCGAGGAGCCGAAACCACCCCGAGCTGAAGCCCCGGGCACAACGGCCCCACCCGATCGGAAGCCACCCCCACCGATCCGGGGCACGATCAGGAGACCGCCCCCGCCATGTCGCCGAGGCTCGGTGGAGGATTCCTGAGCCCAGGATTGCCCATCCTGCTCAACCTCTTCTTCACGCGAGCAGGACGCGAGGACCAAGGCCGAGCCGATGAGGGCCAGGGAAATTGATTTCGAAGATTTGCCCATGATTCTCTCGTCGGTCTGGGGCCTCATAACCGGGATCGATCATCGAGGATCCTCTTACCCTACTCCAAAGAGCTTCGCACGGCGACCTCGAGGATTGCGAGGATCCTCGGACCACTCGTACAAATCGAGAATCAACCGTCCGAACTCTTCCGACCCCTCACTATGGCCCTCCAGCAGTGGATCGTGATCCCGCCCGAAGGATCGATGACCGGCGAGTATCCTCGGATCGGCGGCAACGCGGCCAGCAGCGACCGGACTTCGAACTTGCTCGCGTCCGGCGTCCCCCGATCGAACCACTCGTCGAAATCGAGCGTGAACGGTTCTTCGACGAGGCTGATCTCAACCAGGCCGGCGAACCCGAAGAGGTCGACGATCTCTCCCGTCGAGAGATTCCGGGTGTGGGTCCGATCGCGAAGCCTCTCGATGGCGTTGTGACGCTCGGCCAGGTCCGGGTCGGGGTCGGTCGTATGGTCGCTCAAGATGATCAGGCCACCTGGCCGGACCAGTTCCACCTGTCGGCGAAGGAAGGCCGACGGGTCGGCGACATGGTGGAGGACGTACCGCGAGATCGCCGCATCGAAGGGATCTCCGGCGGTCATTTCGTAGAGTGACCCGCGATCGAACCGGGCTCGTTCGCCGAACCGGGCGCAGCGGGCCCTGGCCCGGGCAATCATCTCTTCCGAGAGGTCGATCCCGGTCACGCGATGACCGGCCTCCAGGAAGGCGAGGCCGACGAGCCCCGGCCCCGAGCCGACGTCGAGAAGTCGCGAGTCATCGGCCAGGGCCGCCGCCCGGACCAGCCGATCCAACGCGGCGGGGTCGGTCTGGACGGGCGCTCTCTCGAAGAGCGCGGCCTGGCCGTCGAACGCTTCGGCGAGATTTTTGTCGTGGGTATCGGGTGAATTCGGGTTCATCGAATCGGGCCTCCTAACCAATAAGGGACGGTCGATCGTCCGAATTTCGGGATTGGCCTCGCCGGATCGGGCCATTCAATCGTACGATGAGGAAAGCAGATCCTGTCCGGCGGCACCTCCCGATCCTCGACGGGTGTGATCGCATTGTTTATTCGACTCCGCCTATTATCCAACCTGGCCTATCTCCTAGCCGCCCTCCTGGCCTGGCCTGGGTCCATCCCCTGGACTTCGACCCGTCTCGTCTCGTGCAACTTTTCGACCAGAGTCTTCGGCGAGGTCCGACCGGGAAACCATCGGAAACTCGACCATTCAGAGCCGATCGATCGTCCTGATGAGATCTCGATCTCTCATGAGACCGAGGTATCAGACGACCTCCCTCTCCCCCCGACGATCTTCGTTCGCTCTTTCTCCCTGATGAGTTTCGCCCGCTCATCCCTCCTGGATCGACAACCGGGGACTTTCGAGGGGGTTCCCCTCGCGCCTCGCAGCCCCCTCCTTCGCTGCTAGTAACCTGCTCTCGTCGACGGACACCGCGACCCAGGCGAATCACCTGCAGATCGAGGCCCCAACACCTCGGATCGGTGTGGTCGAGAGGCCGACGCCCGCCGGGGGTCCGTCTACCTTACATCATGGAAACAAATCACTTGTAATAAACCGAACGATTTCGCCGGACTTGAGGAAGACCGCCATGACAAGCCAGTCGCAGATTACCGAGGAGAGTGTCGGAAACGACGTGCTCCCGATCAACGAACATACTTCACGGACCGCGGCCATTCTCCCCTCCGGGAAAGCGGCCCCTCGGCCGAAGCGAAGGAAAGGCCTGAAGCGGCCGGGCCTGATCCTCGTCTCGCTCCTGATCCTGACTCTGGCCGGGTTCGCATTCTCATTGGGGAAGCAAAAGCTCCGGTCCTCATTGGATGGACTGAGGGAGCGGATTGTTGGGACATCCCCCCCCCCCCCCGCGGAAGCAGTTTCTTTCCCCTCATTCTCCAACACCCCCTGGGACGGGATCGTCCGGATCACCGCCGACCAGAGAAATGCGATCGGGTTTCGAATCGAGCCCGTCTTGCCCCAGACCGAGCCAATTCACCTCGAACTGAACGGCACGACCGACTACAACCAGAACACCCTGACCCGGATCCGGCCCCGATTTGACAGTGCCCTGGTGGAGAAGGTGTTCGTCTCGAGCGGACAGCACGTCAAGAAGGGCGACCCGCTCCTCGAACTCAAGAGCGCCGACCTGGCGGCCGCCAAGAACGACTGCCGGACCAAGCTCGTCCAGTGGGACCACGACCACAAGAACCTCGTGGCTCGCGAACCGCTCGCCCGGGATGGCCTGATCACCCGGATCCTCTGGACCGACACCCAGAACGACGAGAAGAAGAGTCGGCTCGATTACCTGGTCGCCCGCGACAAGCTGGCCACGTACGGGATGACCGGCCCCCAGATCGATCAGCTCCTGGAAGGGCTGAGCGACGACCGGCAGAAGGCTCTTGAGGCCGACGACTACACCCAGGACATCTCGCGGATCACGATCGTCTCGCCGATCGACGGCATCGTGGTCGAGCGCGATGTGGTCCCCGGCAACTTCTACGACACGACCAACATCTTGCTGGTCATCTCGCCGATGACCGAACTCTGGGTCTGGGGGAACGTCTTCGAGAGCGACCAGGATAAGGTCCACCTCGGCCAGAAGTGGGACATCGTCCTCCAGTACTCGAACGAGAAGTTCCCGGCTGTGGTCGAGAGCATCGCCAAAGGTGTCGACCTGGAGACGAAGACGCTCCGGATCCGAGCCTCGATCTCGAACATCGGCCGCGATCTGAAGGCGCGGATGCTGGTCCGGGCCATCCTCCAGGTGCCCCCCCTTCCCGGCGACACCGTCATCCCCCGCCAGGCGTTGGCGGTCTTCAACGGAGAGTCTTACGCGTTCGTCCAGAAGGGCGAATCGGGCCCGGACGCCGATCGATTCGAAAGACGAAAAATCGAGATCGAGCAGGAAGGCAGCGACATCGTCGTGGTCCGGAGCGGCCTGAAGGCCGGCGAGCGGGTGGTGAGCAACGGCTCCCTGATTCTCTCGCAGATGTTCGAGGATCAGAGCGTCGTCGACCGAGGACTCCCGGCCCGGTGAATCCCCACTCGCCTAGGATCGCGTGACCGGGGGTTTGACCGGCCCTCAGGGCGGGTGTAGGATCGGGCTAGAGGGACGGATTGAATTCCGTCCCCTCCGCGTCCCCCCGAAGGTCACTTCCAGGAAAGGGGTTCGGACATGCCTCTATTTGAAGTGGAGACGACGTCGCATATCATGATTGCGTGCGTCGGCGATGAATCCGAGGCTCGCGTTTTCGCCCGAGAGAATTACCCGTCGGAGGAAGTCCTCCGGATCAGTCACCGTCCTCGCGATGCCTGGGTTATCTCGAAGAATCTGCTGGGGTTGACCAGCAAGGTCGACCCCTGCGCCAACGCACGTGAATGCCTGGCCAAGGCCCAGGGCGACAAGCTCCACGCGGTCCGGCTCTACATGCAGCAGACCGGGACCGATCTCGAAGGGGCCCGCAAGGTCATCGAGTCGAATATGGCGATGGGTTGGTGAAGTTGTCTTGACCGACTTTCGTCGGTCGAGACAATCACCGACCGATGGAGGATCGCCTCGGAGCCGGATGGACCGGCCCCGGGGTCCTCCGGCCGAGGAGCCGGGAACCTCTCAAGGTCTCGGCCTCGGTATGCTACCACCTAAGAGCCAGGGACGGCGGTATCCTCCTCGGGGACGAACTACCGACTTGGCGAGAGAGTTTCGATGCCTAAAGTCATCAGCCTGATCCTGGGTGGAGGGCGAGGGACCCGGCTCTTTCCGCTCACCAAGTCGCGGAGCAAGCCGGCCGTCCCGATCGCGGGCAAATATCGCCTGATCGACATCCCCATCTCGAACTGCATCCATTCCGGGCTCAACCGGATCTTCGTCCTGACCCAGTTCAATTCGGTCAGCTTGCACCGGCACATCGCGAACACCTACACGTTCGATCCCTTCGGGGGCGGATTCGTCGAGATCCTCGCCGCCCAGCAGACGATGCAGCACGAGACCTGGTATCAGGGGACCGCCGACGCGGTCCGTCGGAACATACCATATTTCACCGAGAGCAATTTCGACCTCGTCCTGATCCTCTCCGGCGACCAGCTCTACCGGATGGATTTTCAGGACATGATCCGGTCGCACCTGGAGAACAAGGCCTCCGTCTCGATCGCCGCGCTGCCGGTCCCCGAGGCCGAGGCCAAATCCTGCGGGATCATGCGGATCGAGCCGAACGGGCGAGTCATCGACTTCGAAGAGAAGCCCAAGACCCGCGAGTTGCTCGACCGGGTCTGGACCGACCCCGAATGGCTCGCGAGGATGGGGATCGAGGCCGAAGGCCGCCCGTACCTGGCCAGCATGGGGATCTACCTGTTCAATCGGACGACCCTGGTCGACCTGCTCGCCTCGGGCAACGCCGTCGACTTCGGCAAGGAGATCTTCCCCCAGGCGATCGCCTCGACCCGGGTGCAGGCCCACCTCTTCGACGGCTACTGGGAGGACATCGGGACCGTCGGAGCCTTCCACAAGGCGAACATCGACCTGACCCGCGAGGATCCCCCATTCAGCTTCTCCGCCGACGACAGCCCGATCTACACCCGACCTCGCTACCTCCCCTGCTCGCGACTCTCGGGGGCCACGGTGACCGACAGCCTGATCTCCGACGGCTGCGTGATCGGCAAGAACACGGTGATCGAGAACTCCGTGATCGGAGTCCGGGCCCACATCGCCGAGAACGTCACGATCCGGAATTCGTACATCATGGGGGCCGACAGCTACGAGAACCCGAAGCAGATGGCCGCGAACCTCCGCGCCAACCGGCCCAACATCGGGATCGGGCCGGGCTCGATCATCCAGAACGCCATCGTCGACAAGAACGCCCGGATCGGGAAGAACGTCCGGATCACCAACGCGTCCGAGGTGGTCGACTCCGAGGACTCGCCCCACTACGTGATCTGCGACAAGATCGTGGTGATCCCCAAGTTCACCATCCTCCAGGATGGGATGGTGATCTGAGGTTTTGATCAAGGCACTACGCGTTGAATCCGAGGGATCGGCACATAGCAGTTAGATTTTCTTGCTGGAAGTCCTATCCCGGGAACGGCAATGGATCTCGGGATGGTTCTACATCACAAGCCCATTTAGCCCGAAAAGCATCACGCCTGTTCGTGATTTGCGCTGTTCGGAGAGATCGCAGTAGGTCCGATAAGCCACCTTTGTGTTTCTAGGCGGCGGACACCGTTTCGCCGGGCTATTCGTTCGTTGCCATACACGTGGGGCTTCCTTACCCTCCCGGATAGAATCGAAGAGTCCATGCCATTGACCAGGCAGTTTTTGTAACAGCTTAAGGACGGACGGGATGGGTTCACTTATCACGCTATCGGTTGGTCGGATGGAGGTTGATTGGGGCAAGAACGACCTTTTCGTAAATCATTCAAAATTGTTCCTGCCTTTAGACAATCAACGAACTGTCAACTTGAGCGATGACGAGGAGGAAGAGAATGACTCCGTGTATTCTCGGCCGCTGTCAAGCGTGGTCCGTCGGCTCGAACTTCTTGGCTACAATCTAGAGCACTGCAGGCAACTCTACGAGGAACTCGCCGGTGCCAGGTCCGATGAGTACGATGAGGTCGACGTATCCTTTGATCGATTTGCGAAAGCTCTCGCGTCCGTAAGAGTCGGAAAGGTGCGGCTCCCACACCTCTACGAGGGCTATGACCTCGGAATGCACACCCTCGCCGACATCCTCAAAGACTTCGAATTCTCCAAGCTTTTTGAGGACATCGAGCCTTACGTCGTTGACCCCTACGTCGTTTTGCGACTTCTAGCTGAGAACCAACACAACCTCGGTGAGGCAGTAGTTTGGCATTACCACGACGTGGTAGAGGGGGGATGGGTTGAGGAGGAGGAGCTTTACGAGGGGCTCGAAGACGCGGACCGGCACCTCATCGTGACGGAAGGCAAGTCCGACTCCACGATTCTGAAGAAGTCGCTCGGCCTACTTTATGATGACATAGATGACTTTTTTTCGTTCATTGATATGACGGAAAACTATCCGTTCACGGGGACCGGCAACCTCACCAACTTCTGCCAGGGTCTCGCCAGGATTCGGATTCAGAATAAGGTCTTGGTCGTTTTCGACAACGACACGGCTGGTAATGCGGCTTACCAGAAAGTGAAGGCTTTAATCCTTCCGCCCAACATGCGGCTTGCATTGCTCCCACCCCTCCCCGAATTCGAATCATTCCCAACCTTAGGACCTTCCGGGCCGAACACGGAGGACATTAACGGGAAGGCTGTCGCAATCGAGCTTTACCTGGACCTGTCGCGTGGCCAAGTGACCACGCCGACGGTCAGGTGGACGAGCTATGACAAAAAGCTCGGCCGCTATCAAGGAGAGTTGGTCGATAAGGAGGCCTTTGCTAACGACTTTATCAAGCGACACTCGCTTGGTCCGGACTATGACGTCACCAAGTTACGCCGGTTGTGGGCTCATCTAGTCGAACAGTGCACGTCCGCGACCAAGAGCTGAGGCCGTCGGACCAGCGCCGACACGCTGTCAATCGACACTCCTCGTTTTGTGCAAGATAACCCCCTATATCATGCACAATAGATGGGTGGCCAGAAATCCATTTGTGGCTCAAACCTCCGCCAGCTTCCACCCCCCTTGCAGGAACCGGGCGGCGACCAGGATCCCTCGGATCGCCAGGTCGGCGAACATCGCGAGCCAGGCCCCTCGGAGGCCCAGGCCGAGCCCTCCGGACTCGACCGGGTAGGTCATCCAGTAGGTCAGGGGCATCCGGATTCCCAGGTAGCCGACGACCACGATGATCCAGGGCCATCGGGTATCGCCGGCCCCCCGGAGGGCACCGTTGAGGACGTTCAAGGTCGCCATGAACGGCAGGGCGAAGGCCACGATCCGGAGGACGGGCACCCCTTCGGCCGCCACGCCGGGCTGCTTACCCCCGAGGAAGATGCTGAACATCGCCCCGGCCTCGACGTAGAGCAGGATTCCCACGGCGACCAGGAGACCCACGCCCATCCCCCAGGCGGTCTTCGCGGCTCGACTGGCCAGGTCGGGGCGTCCGGCCCCGAGGTACTGGCCGGTCAAAGTCCCGGCGGCGATCGAGAAGGCCGTCACCGTCAGGAACGCCAGGGCCTCGCAGCGGATCGCGACCCCGTGGGCGGCGGTCGCCGTCGAACCCAGCTTGTTGATCAGGCCGAGGAACCAGAGCTGGCAGAAGACGTTGGTCAGGCTCTCGCCGGAGGCCGGCAGGCTGATCCGCAAGATCCGCCAGGACTCCCGCCAGATCGGCCGGAGCCCGGCCAGGTTGAGTTGGAGCCCGGATCGACCCTGGGTCAGGATCACCAGGACGGCCAGACCTCCGACCGCCTCGCTGAACGCAGTCCCGATCGCTATCCCCCGGAATCCCATCGACGGGATCGGACCCAGACCTCGGACGAGGGTCCAGCTCAATGCGACGTTCACGACGTTGACCAGGACCATCACCCACATCCCGGTCCGGGTGTCTCCCACGCCCCGGAGGCAGGCCACCCCGGCGGTCGTGCAGGCCAGCAAGGGGGAGGCCAGAAGGATCATCCGGAGGAACATGGTCGCGGCCTCGGCCGCTTCCCCCTCCAGGTTCAAGGCTCGGATCAGGCTTGGTGCGCCAATCTGCCCGGCGAACATCGTGATCGTCCCGAAGCCGAGGGCAAGGCCGATGGCCTGCTGGCAAACCCTCCGGGCGGCTTCGGGCTCCCTCGCGCCGGTCATCCGGGCCACGAGCGCCGTGGCCCCGACCGAGACGATCGTCATCACGCTGCCCAGGAACCACAAGAGGTAGGTCGACACCGCCACCGCGGCCAGGTGGGCCTCGGCCAGATACCGCCCGGTCAGGATCGTGTCCGAGAGCCCGACGAGGTAGAGGAGCGACTGCTCGACCAGTACCGGCCCCGCCAGGAAGAGGACCTGCCGGGCCATCGATCCGCCGGGAACCGCGAGAGCTTCCCAATCCTCGGCCCGCTCGGCGATCGGGACCAGGACCCCGCCCTCCGTCGCGTCATCGACTTCCATCAAGTTCTTTCATTTCGAGAGGCCAGAGTGGACGATGCCTGGAAACGGCCCGATGCGTCCGCCATTATCGTAGTTGGGAACCCTCAAACGGGCGAGCCCGACCCACCCGATCTCCTGGAGGTTGTCCGTTGGCTGCCCGAATCCTCGACGGAAAGTCGATGGCCCAAACGATCCGCGAGAGTGTGACCGCCGAGGTCGCAAGTCTTCGATCCTCGACCGGGCGAGTGCCCGGCCTGACGGTCGTCCTGGTCGGCGATAGCCCCGCCAGCCAGGTTTACGTCCGGAACAAACAGAACGCCTGCAAGGCCGCCGGGATGCGCGGGGAAGTCCTCCGACTCCCGGGCGACACGACCGAAGACAAGCTTCTCGCCACCATCGACGCCTTGAATGCCGATCCCGACGTTCACGGACTCCTCATCCAGCTTCCCCTGCCCTCCCAGATTGACGACCGAAAGGTGATCGAGCGAGTCGATCCCCGGAAGGATGTCGACGGCTTCCACCCCGAAAACGCGGGACTTCTGGCGATCGGCCAGCCTCGCTTCGTCCCTTGTACGCCCCTGGGTATCCGTGAGATGCTGATCATGGCGGGGATCGAGACCCGAGGAGCCCACGCGGTGATCCTCGGCCGATCTCAGATCGTTGGCAAGTCGATGGCTCTCCTCCTCTTGCAGAAAGGTTCGGGGGGCGACGCCACCGTCACCGTCTGCCACTCAGCCACCCGCGATGCGGGGCGTTTCACCCGCCAAGCCGATATCCTGATCGCCGCCATCGGTCAGGCCGAACACGTCAAGGCCGACGCGATCAAGCCGGGTGCGGTGGTCATCGACGTCGGAATGAACCGTCGAGTCGACGGAAGTCTCTGCGGCGACGTTAATTACACGGGAGCGGCCGAGGTCGCTGCCTGGATCACACCCGTCCCCGGGGGGGTTGGCCCGATGACCGTGGCCCTGCTCCTCCGGAACACCCTCGACGCCTTCCGGCTCCTCGAGCCCGCCTGATACAGGACACTCCTCATGCTTTCGGTCCACCTCTCGCGATTCCGGGTCGATGCAACACCGCCCCTGGGCCATTCCCTCTGCGGGGGATGGATCAAGCCGGTCGAGGCCGTCGACGACCGCCTCTGGCTCCGGGGAGTGGTCCTGACCGACGCCGGTCCGCCGATTGTGCTGGCGGCGCTGGACTGGACCGGCGTGATGAATGAGTCGCACCGACTCTGGACCGAGGCCCTGGCCGAGGCCGCCATGACCACGCCCGACCGCGTGGCCCTGCACTGCGTCCATCAACACAATGCCCCCTTCATCGACCGGGACGGGAACGCCCTGCTCCGGAAGGCCGGGTCCGACACGCTCCTCTACGACGAGAAGTTCGTCGACGACCTGATGGCCCGGTCGGTGGCCGCCGTCCGGGAATCCTTGATGGACCCCCAGCCCGTCACCCACGTCAAGACCGGACAGGCCAACATCGAGCAGGTCGCCTGCAACCGACGAGTCATCGGGCCAGACGGGAAGATCCGATTCACCAGGACCAGTTCGACCAAGGACCCGGTCGCCCGCGCCGAGCCCGAGGGCCAGGTCGACCCGATTCTCCGGTCGGTCGGCTTTTTCCAGAATGATCGGGCCCTGGCCCGGCTCTACTACTACACCACCCACCCGATGAGCTACTACGGCGACGGCCGGGTTACATCCGACTTCGTCGGGATTGCACGGGACCGCCGCGATGCCGAGGAACCCGAAGCCCTCCACATCTATTTCACCGGCTCGGCGGGCGACGTGACCGCGGGCAAGTACAACACGGGGACCGTCCCCGAGCGGGCGATCCTGGCCGATCGGATCCACCGAGGGATGGTCGAGGCCGACCGGATCGCGAAGGGTCACTCCGAGCCGCTGGACCGGGTGAACTGGGCGACGGCCCCGATCCGTTTCGCCGCGCGCGAGGATCTCGATCTCGACCAACTCAAGGCGATCGTCGCCGACCCGAACGCGAAGGTCGTCGATCGGAACCGGTCGGCCATGACCTGCGGTTGGCTGATCCGCCAGGCGACTCGAAGACCGATCCTCCTCTCCAGGCTCGACCTTGGCGGTGTCTCGTTGCTCCACCTGCCCGCCGAAACCTTCGTCGATTACCAGCTCTCGGCCCAGGCCAGTCGTCCGGACCGCCCGGTGGCCACGGCGGCCTACGGCGACGGAGGCCCCTGGTACATCCCGCTCAAAAAGTCCTATGCCGAAGGAGGTTACGAGCCCTCCGTCTCTTTCGTCAGCCCCGAGACCGAGGCCCGGTACCGCCAGGCGATCCGAGATCTGCTCGCCGTCTGATCGGCCCGGTTGGTCGCCCCCGGCGCTATAATGAGGGGGCGTCCATCCGTTTCGGAGGCCCGACCGGGATCACCACGAAGGGCCAGTTATGCGACGACTCACGGTGGCCCCATTTCTACTGGCGGTCGGGTTTTCGATGGTGATCGGGCGAGGGACGCCCGGCTTCGACGGTCCCGACCGGGCGGAGATCCGGGCGACCCTGGCCGATCAGTCGATACCCGCCGAGGAACGAGCCCGACGGGCGCTCGAAGCGGCGACTTCGATCGATCAGGACGCGCAGGGATCGCGATCGGATGCGACCCGCAGGAAGCTCTGGGTCGAAGCGAGGGGCCTCCTCGACGACTTCCTGGAGGAAAACCCGACCGTCGGTACAGCCTCCCTGATCAGGTTCCAGGCCTCCGTCTATCGGTGGGCCGAGGGGAAGAGCCTCGTCGACCAGGCCGAGCTGACACCCGCCGACGCCGAAATTCGCACCCAGGCCATCCAGGCACTCGATGACGCGATCGAGCGACTTCGAGTTCTCGGAGGGAAGACGGGGGATGCCAACGATCCGCTGGCCCAGAACATCCGCTTCCGACTGGCTCAGGCGATCGCCGACCGAGCGTCGCTCGAACCCGCAGGAAATCCGACCCGGCAGGCCTCGGAACAAGAAGCCCAGACTCTCCTCGATCCTTCGGTCACCGCGCCCGGCCTCCGATCCTTCGCCCGGCTACTTCGGGCCGACCTGGCCAACCGGCTCGGGCATTATGGCCAGGCACAGATGGAGTTGGAGGAGGCCGAGAAACTGATGCCTCCCCCTCCAGCCGGCGAACTCCTCCGGATCAGGGTGGCCGCGTTGGTCGGACGCGAAATCTTCGCAGAAGCGAGGTCTTTGGTCGACGCCTCGGACGTCGACCCTGAGGTCAAGCGACTCCTGACGCTCCGGATCGTCCTTGGCCGTCGTTGGGGCCTCCCGCCCGGCCCCGAGCGGAAGGAGATCGACGCGGAAGCGTTCCGGATCGCCGGGCCGATGGCCGGTTCGGGCCGCATCGAGGCACGTCGAGGCTTGATGGAACTGGCCAGAACGGTGGACGAACCCGCCAAGGATGCCCCCCCGGAGTGGTGGGAGCTCCTGGCCGAAGGGCAGCTCCGACTCGGCAACCCGGCGAGGGCCGGTCGGCTCGCGGCCAAGGGGGCCGATCACGCCGATGAGATCGGGCGAGCCGACAACGCCTCGGCCCTCCGGTACAAGGCAGGGGCCTGCCTGTTCGAGGCCGAGAAGTTCGCCGAGTCGGATCGGGCACTCACACGCGTCTTCGAAACGACCAAGGCCCCGAAAGAACTCCGGGCGAAAGCGGGCATGCTGAGGGCTCTCGCGCGAGGCCGGGCGCTGGCCACTCGCGAGCCGGGGGCCTCTCGGGCTTCTTATCAAGAGGGGCTCGAATGTCAGGTTCGCGATTTTCCCGACGCCCCCCCCACCAGCGAGGCGCGTTGGCTGCTCGCAAAACTCCGGCTGGCCTCGGGTCGCCAGGCCGACGCGGTCGGCTTGCTTTCCGCGATCAAACACGGTCAGACCCGCTGGCTCGAGGCCCGGCTTCTCGCCTCCGACCTTGCCCGCGAGGCGGTCGAGGACCAGCGAATCAACCGTGATGAGTCGGAAATCAAAAAACGGATGGAAGAGGCCCGTCGGATAACCCGGACCTCCCTCGATGAGGCGGCCGAGGGGCCGGAGGCGAGCGCGCTGCTGCTCAAACTCGCCCGACTGGAGCTGACTCCTCGAGACGGAGACCCGTCCGAAGCGATTGAGATCTGCGAACGAGCCCTTCGGACCGCGGCCGGGGCCGACCAGCATCGCCTCGCCCGGATCTATCGGGTGGTGGCCATGGCCCAGGCAGGTCGGTCGGCCGAGGCCGAGAAGGCCGCCCAGGCCGAGGCGAAATCCGGCCCGCCGGGGGATCTCCTGTCCGCCCTCCAGATCCTCGACCGATCGGCGTCCGAGGCCGATTCGGACATCCGCAGACGACGACTCGGCCTGATTCTCCGGGGCCTGACCTCGGGGATTCTCGACCAGCTCGACGAGGTCTCGCCCGCCGATCGCGATCGGATCCGGCTCTCTCACATTCGAGCCCTACTCTTCTGCGGCAATCCGGGATCGGCCCGGAAAGAGTTGACCGCCTGGGAAGGGCCGAAGAATAGCGACGACCAGGATCTCTTCCGAGACCTGGCCGACCTTTATCTTCGCCTCGACGCTCCCGCGCTGGCGATCGACGCCGAACGGATCCGGGCCACCCGACTCGCCCCCGGGTCGCTCCCCTGGTTCGAGGCTCGCTATGGCCTGGCCCTGGCCTACTACCGGGCCGACCGGGCCAAGGACGCCCGGAAAGTGATCGACGCCACGGCCATCCTCCACCCCGAGTTGGGCGGGGCCGATCTCCGGTCTCGATTCGAGCGATTGCGGCAGAAGCTCGGGAATGAAGATTGAACCAGGAGCGAGGGAGATTGATCCTCGAACGACCTCTTCGGACCGCAGCAACCCCTCAGTTCTGGTCGATCCACATGATCGCCTTGTCCCACTGGGGAGGGGTGGTCTGGAAGCGGAGAGCCGAATAATTGCTGGCCCGGGTGGGATAGACGACCGGGGAGAGGGTGGGCTGATTCGGGTTCGAGAACGACGTCCCCTGGACCAAAACCGGCTGCCCGTTATAACCCCGAACGACCGTGTTGACCGGGGCGGCAATCTCTCGGAAGGCCGAGAGCGGGCCGTAGACCGAGAGGGATTGCTCGCGACCGTAAGCGTCGAGGGCCGAGTAGCCTCCGCCAATCGTGCCATTGCCCCGGATCGTGACGTACTGCGAAGGCATGAACGATCCGAGCATCGGCGAGGGCGCGACCCGATCCTGGGGCCGAGCCGTCGTGCTGGTCTCGACCATCGCCCGCGGACGCTTGTGGAAGAAGTCTCCCGCCCGTGCATCCCGGGCCAACGTCGGAAGAGTAACCGAACCCGCAATGGCTAATTTCACCAGGACCCGGCCGAAGATTCGCATGGTGATCTCTCTCGATGAGGTCGGTGGGCCGAGCCTTCGGCCCGAATCGACGGGAACTTGAGAGAATTTTACACCACAACCCGATTTTTCCAAATCACGCAGATTACCAACGAGCCTCTTCGACCGATTTCGCCAGGACCCGGTAGCTTTCCTCGACGATCCGGGCCACCCCTTCCCCGAGGGGCGAAGCCAGGAGTTCCTGAAATTTCCGTTCCAACTCTCCACCTCGGAGTACTCCGGGTGTCTCATCCACCCGAAATCGTTGGGGAGAGATGAAATCCTCTCGCCGAACTTGCGGGGCGGAATCGCTGGAAGACCAGCCCACGCCAGCTCCGACGCCGACGCCGACGATTCCCAGATTGACCCCTCCCAGGAGGGCTTCGGTCGGGATTTCCAGGGCCTGCGCGATCCTTCGCAGAGTCCCCGCTCGCGGCTGTTCCGTCTTTCCACTTTCGATCTGATAGAGGGCCGTCCGGGAGATCGAGGCCCGGCTGGCCAGCTCGTCCGGCCCCCAGCCCTTGGCGTATCGCTGGTCCCGGACCCGCTGGGCTAACGTCATCGCGAGACTCCGTCGACGGTGGTTTGACTTCGAGGCCCCTCAAGGCATCTCTCTCCGGAACGTACGTAATCGTCCGGTCTCGGGCAACTCGACCGATCGAGAATTACGTGACTTCTTGGAGGGGCGCCCTCGGAGTCGCAAAATCACCACTCGACGGTTCATCCCGCCTTGCCGTCCAGCTCCTTCATGACTCCCGCGAGGAGTGCCGGATCTCGTTTCTGGAGAAGATGTTCGATCCGGGATTCGGGGAATTCCAGCTTGGTCAGGGTCTCACCGACGCGAGCCCAGAGGCGATCGAGCTTCTTCCCTTCGGAGAGATAAATCTCGCCGACGAGTTCGGCCAATCGCTGCGACGCGATGGCGTCGTAGTTGTTGTAATAGCGCTTGATGATCTTCTGCTGATAGGGGGAAAAATCGGCCATCTGAGATAAGCTCCGAGGGAACGATCGGGGCGGTCACTCCACGTCGGGCTTCCGACGGAGCCGCTTGGTGGTCGACCTCCGGAGCTTCGACTCGACCCGGCGGACCTTCGAGCCGAGGGTCGGCCGGCTCGGTCTCCGGGTCCGAGGAGGCCGGGCGGCGGCCAGGACGAATTCGCGCAGTTTCGCGAGGCAGTCCTCGACATTCCTCGACTGATCGCGAGTGAGCTGCGATGTGATCAGGAGTTCCCCGTCCCGGGTCAATCGTGAGGACAGGGCAGCGAGGAGGCGTTCGCGAACCGGCCCGGGAAGACTGGGGCTCTCGGCGGGCTTCCAGCGGAGGGTCGCCTTGGAGTTGACCTTGTTGACATTCTGCCCGCCCGGTCCGCCGGAACGCGCGAACTCGAAGCCGAGCTCGGCCAGCGGGATGGCCAGAGAGTCGGTGATCCTCAGGAGGCTTGCCGGGTCCGGCGCGGGCTGGAGGTCTTCCATGCCCCCCAATGTACGCGTCCGATGGTCGCGGGTCATCGGCAATTCGTTCGAAACGAACGAGGGGCGGTGATCGCCGCCCCTCGTCCCTGATCGAATGGTGGAGTTCCCGGCCTCAGTTGGCCCCGCCGATCAGCTGAACGATCGAAGGCCCTTTGGCAACCTTGTTGCTGTTCATGTTGACGCTGACGACGTTCGCCTTGGCGGCCTTCACGCCCTTGTTGTTCTTGGTCGGGATCGAGACCACTTTGGCGGCGGATTGGGCCCCGGCCGGGATCGGGGCGAGCGAGGCCGTCGGGTTGACCTGCTTGGGCAGCCTCTGGCCCCGGAACGGGTTGTAGAGGTCGTCGATCACCATGGAAGCGGCACGCTGCTGGGCAGCCTTGGGGATGACCACCGGGGGAGGCACGGCCATCCCGTTGACGACGGGGATGTTATTGGCCTTGTCATACTGGAGCCAGCTCTGCTGCTGCTTGGTGATCGCGGCCGGCGTGTAGAACGAGTAGTCTCGGTTGAAGACCCGGACCGAGCTGGCGAATCCAACGCCCGAGGTGGTCATACCGATGATCTGGGCGTCGGTGATTCCAGGCGGCAGGGTCACGTCGAGCCCGTTGAAGACGAACGTCTCGTCGGGGAACTGGTCGTTGTTGACGTTGCTCTCGAAGTTCCGGATCGGGGCGGCACCGTCGGTCAGGATCGTGGCGGGGTTGCCGAAGCGGACCGTGGCCGGGTCGATGGTGGTCGGGTCGAAGCCCGAGGAGCCGAGGACGTTCACCCGGATCGCGGTCGGGTGGGCGGTGTTGATGTGATTCAGTTCGTGCGGGTTCACATAGATGGTCGGGGAGACCGGCGGGCAGACCGAGTTGTTCCCGAAGTAGTGGCTCAGTGCCGTGCTGGTGACGGTCGTCCCGCTCTGGGTTCCGATGCCCGCGGCCAGGGCGGTGTTCTCATATTGCCCGGTCTGGGCAACACCGCTCGCCGTATAGAGCCAGGTCTCGCCCGGATCGAGGAGGCCATTTCCGTTATCGCCTCCGACGAAGGTGGGGGCGAAATTCTTGGACGGGTCGGTGTTCGAGCCGCCATTGTCGGCCAGGGCGACGTTCCCCAGCGGCTCGTTGCCGGTGTTAGTGACCGCATATCCCCAGGTCACCGCGCTTCCCGGGGCCACGATCGGGCCGGGGGCCGACGGGGCGGCGAACCCGTTGGTGGTCTTGGTCACCGAGATCGACGGGTTGGTCAGCGTCGCCCGATTGATCACGATCGGCTGAGGCGGGAAGAATTCGTCGCTGATCCCGGCACTCTGAGCGGTGCTCCCGAAGGCACCGACGTTGATCGTCGTATTGGGCGTCAGGGCATTGCCGGTGACTTGCTGGTAGAGCTGCGAGAAGTTGGTGATCTGCAGCTCGAAGTTGGGCTTGCTCGGATCATTGACGAGGAAGTAATTCCCCGTGAACTGAGGGAGCAGGGCATTCGGGTCGAAGCGGTCGGGATTGGTCTGAATGTCGTTGTTGGCCAGCGCGACCGTGTACGGCTTGCTGCCATTGAGCGGATCGGGGCTGTTGATCGGGAAGCCGGCCGCGACATCGGGTGACGCCGGGTCGGTGAAGGCCAGCAGGATCCCGTATTGCTCGGTCCCGCCGAAATCAGCCGGGTCCTGGAACCCCTGGGCCGCCCCGGTCCCCATCGAGTTCGAGATAAGGGGGTTTACAGTTCCGGAGTTCCCGTTATTATCGGCGTCGCCAGCGATGACCTGGCGACCGTCTCGACCATTGAGGGGTCCTTCGACCCCGATGCTCAGCGTGTCGTCGGCGGGAGTGTAGCTGACCCGTAGCTGGTCAATCTCGAAGCCGGAGACGTTGATGAACGGTTGGAGATCGGGCGGGATACCCGGCCTTGTATTATCTGGGGGACTTGGGATGACCACAACACCTGGGACTTGCGTAGCGGGAAAATCGTTTGCAACGACCCCGGTGAAGTTGACGGCCATCAATTGACGATGATCAAGCTGTTCCATCGCCGGGCCGACGCGCTTGCGGGACTTGACCCCGTCGCGACGCCGCCGCCACGACTGAACGGCTTCGAAAAGCTTCGTGAACAACGACATCGCGCCTATGTCCTTTCCTGAAAGTCGACCATCATCGATGGTCGTTCCCTGGGAGAGCGGGCGTCCGGGATCGGGTCGGAAGTCCCGACCATGACCGGTTGGACCCGGTGGTGCTTGAAGGATGAGCCAATGGACGGCCTGGTCAGTGGGAGGCTCCAAACCTCAGCGAAACCAGGACGGCCTGGAGATAGAACTGAACCCCGGATCAGACATGCCACCGGCATGAGGAATGTGATCGGGGACAACCTTAACGTGGAAGGAGTCTCGTTATGGTTCGCCTCAGCGTCATTCGCTGGTATGTGGCGATCCTGGCCCTGACCTGGGCCGGCACCGCGACGGCGGGCTCGATGGCCTCGCCGCTCTTCAAGACGGGCGATGTGGAGCAGGATTTTCCGGCGAGCTCGTCGAGCGTCACGGTAATCCCGGGGCAGGGTCTCGGCGCCGTCTATCAACCTCAGTGGATGACCGACGCCGGCCGGATCAACGGCTACGTCATGAAGGACATCCGCCTCAGCTATGACAAGGCCACGGACACCCTGGCCATCGGCGTCAACTTCTGGGGTGTCGCCGGCAACACCGACGGCAGCCCGGATGGCCAGACCGATCCGAGGACCATCGCCATGGGCGGGTCCAACCAACCTCACATCGGCGGCGACAAGTCGATCACGGTCGCCTTCACCCCGGTCACGCCGGCCGGGACCGCCGCGACTCCCCTGGTGGTTGCCGGCGTACCGGCCGTCAAGGATGCCAGCGGGAGCGGCCTCGATGGTTTCCGCGTCGCTTCCTACCAGGAGTCGAGCGGAGGACTGGGCCGGAGCTTTGGGACCACCCTGACGGCCCACCAGGGCGACCTGGCCTTCGATCCTTCGAAGGCCAACCCCGATTTCGAGTTCACCGTCAAGAACTTCAGCAAGGTCCCCGGGCTCGATGCCCTCACCAAGGGCTTCTACATCTCGGCCTATGCCGGGACCGGCTCCACGACCATCACCGGCAAGAGCAACATCTTCAACACCCTGGTCGGCACCCCGCTCAATCAGCCGGGGCAGATTGAGAACCCCGGGACCGTCACCCCGCCGACACCCCCCGCTGTCCCCGAACCCACGACCATCCTGGCCTGGGGATTCGTCGCCGGGGGCGCAGCCTGGCGAGTCCGTCGCCGGGTCCGTCCTTCGATCCGTCCGTGATTCGATCTCGGGTCGATCCATGACCATCTCTGGCGCAACGCGGCGGCCCGGACCTCGGGTCGCCGCTTTCTTTTTCGACTCGAACCGATGGGCAGGAACGCTGCAAATCCCTTCCGATCCCGACGAAATGCCACACACGCTTTACTTTCAACAAGCTCTGCCCAGACGACAAACTTCCAGCCAATCGACGCAATTCGCCCAAAGCACCACAAGCCCACCGAGCCATCGCTAACCCCTCTAGGTTCGGAATACCCATCCCTCACCCAATCCTCCGGGTCTGATCCGGATGGTCGAAACGAGGAATAGATGGGCCCGGCCGATTGACCGCCTTCGACCGTCCGATGCGAAGAGCCGCGTCACTCGGTAGAATCGAGGATGTCGGCCGTCGCATCCCGATCGTCCATCTCCGATCAGAGCCGGCGCGTCAATCCTTTCGATGAGCGCGACCTCGGGCTTTGTCCTTCGAGCGGCATTCGCCGGAGAACGGACCATTCTGATCCTCGATCGGGAACGTCCAGCGAAGGGCCCCGCAATTGGAGAGTTACGGCTCCGGTGGTCCTGACCGACGTGGAGAACTTCCATGGCGCTTGTCCCCTTCGAGATTGATGGTCAACTCGTCAACGCGCTCGAGGGCGAAACCGTCCTCATCGCGGCACGGTCGGCCGGGGTCGAGATCCCGACGCTTTGCCATCTCGAAGGATTGACCGATGTCGGTTCCTGCCGGCTCTGCCTGATCGAGATCGGCGACCGCGGGCCGCTGAGCCCCGCCTGCATGACCAGAGTCACCCCGGGACTGGTCGTCCGGACCGACACCGAGAGGATCCGGGAGCATCGGCTCACCGTCGTGGAGTTGCTCTTCGCCGAAGGGAACCATATTTGCGCCGTCTGCGTTGCCAACGGCCGGTGCGAGTTGCAGGACTCGGCCATCGCGGTCGGCATGGACCATGTCGGATTCGAGTACGAGCACAAGCCGTTGGGGGTCGACCTGAGCCACGAGCTCTTCGGGATCGACCACAATCGATGCATCCTCTGCACGCGTTGTGTCCGGGTCTGCAGCGAGATCGAGGGGGCCCACACCTGGGGCGTCTCAGGACGAGGGGCGGACTCCCGCCTGTTGAGCGACCAGGGCCAGCCCTGGGGCGAGTCGCCGACCTGCACGTCGTGCGGGAAGTGCGTGATGGCTTGCCCGACCGGGGCCCTGTTCCATCGAGGAGACACCGTCTCCGGGATC
Source organism: Tundrisphaera lichenicola (assembly GCF_051175385.1). Taxonomy (GTDB): domain Bacteria; phylum Planctomycetota; class Planctomycetia; order Isosphaerales; family Isosphaeraceae; genus Tundrisphaera; species Tundrisphaera lichenicola. The sequence continues at coordinate 2,436,018 of NZ_CP195106.1, forward strand.
GACCATCGACGCGATCGGCTTCTCTCTCTGGTCGAGGCGCGGGAGCACAAGCCATGACCCGCCTGAGGCTCGCCACCGCCTGGCTCGGGGGGTGCTCCGGCTGTCACATGTCGTTCCTCGACATGGATGAGTTCTTGATCGAGATGTCCAGCAAGGTCGACCTCGTCTTCTCGCCGTTCATCGACGTCAAGGAATATCCCGAAGGGGTCGACGTGGCCCTGGTGGAAGGGGCCGTCTGCAACGAGGACCACCTGAAGCTCCTCCCGCTGCTCCGGGCCCGGACGAGGATGGTCGTCTCATTCGGCGATTGTGCCGTGACCGGCAATGTCACGGCCCTGCGCAACCCATTCGGCGACGCCCGAAATACCCTCGATTTGGTCTACCTGGACGGCGGCGACCGCAACGCCTCGCTCCCCCTGGAGCCGGGGATCGTGCCGACGCTGCTCGACAAGGTCATCCCCGTCCACGCGATCATCCCCGTGGATGTCTATCTTCCCGGCTGCCCACCGCCCGCTTCCCGGATTCGCGAAGTCCTGGAAGCCTTGATCAAGGGCAAACGTGCTCACCTGGCAGGGGAGAGCATCCGATTCGGATGAACCGATCCCTCAATCGACGAGAGAGCCAATCTCATGGGACAGCGGATCGTCATCGACCCGGTCACCAGGATCGAAGGTCACGCCAAGATCACGATCCACCTCGATGACGCCGGCCAGGTCACCGATGCGCGTTTCCACGTGACGGAGTTCCGGGGCTTCGAGAAGTTTTGCGAAGGGCGTCCCTTCTGGGAGATGCCGGGGATCACCGCGAGGGTCTGCGGGATCTGCCCGGTCAGCCACCTCCTCGCCTCCTCCAGGGCCGGCGACGCGATCCTGGCGGTTTCGATCCCCCCGGCCGCCGAGAAGCTCCGGCGATTGATGAACCTCGGCCAGATCATCCAGTCCCATGCGCTGAGCGTCTTCCACCTGAGCGGTCCCGATCTCCTCCTGGGAATGGACTCCGACCCGGCCCAGCGTAATCTCTTCGGCCTGATTGCCAGGTATCCGGAGGTAGCCCGCGCGGGGATTCGCCTGAGGCAATTCGGGCAGGAAATCATCGAGACCCTGGGTAACCGCAAGATTCACCCGGACTGGTCGGTCCCCGGCGGGGTCCGAAGTCCGCTCGCGGAAGAGGGTCGCGAGGCGATCCTCGGCCGGGTTGCCGAGGCGAAGCAGACGGCGCTGATGGCGATCGGTTTGTTCAAGGGATTGCTCGATCACTTCCGCGAGGAGGTTGCGAGCTTCGGTCAATTCCCCACCCTCTTCCTGGGCATGGTCGGTCCCGACGGAGCCTGGGAACACCACGATGGCCGGATCCGGGTGGTGGATTCGACGGGCCAAACCGTGGCCGACTTCGACCCGGCCGACTACCGGAATTTCCTCCACGAGTCGGTCGAGCCCGACTCGTATCTGAAATCGCCTTACTTCCAGCCGATGGGCTACCCCGAGGGGATCTATCGAGTTGGCCCGCTGGCCCGCCTGAACCTCTGCTCGCGAATGGGCACTCCGTTGGCCGATGCCGAGCTCGAAGAATACCGGCAGAGGGGCGGTCGGATCGTCACCTCGTCGTTCTGGTATCACTACGCCCGCCTGGTCGAGATCCTGGCCTCGATCGAGCAAGCCGAGCGACTCCTGTCCGACCCCGAGATCCTCTCCGGCCACATTCGAGCCCACGCCGGGGTCAACCGGACCGTAGGCGTCGGGGCCAGCGAGGCGCCCCGAGGGACGCTCTTCCACGACTACCGAGTCGACGAGAACGGCCTCATCACCCGGGTCAACCTGATCATCGCCACCGGGCAGAACAACCTCGCCATGAACAAGACCATGGCCCAGATCGCCCGCCATTTCATCAAGAGCCTGCCGATTCCCGAAGGGGTCTTGAACCGAATGGAGGCGGGAATCCGGGCGTTCGACCCCTGCCTGAGCTGCTCGACCCACGCCTTCGGCCAGATGCCGCTCCATGTCCAGGCCGTCGGCCCCGACGGGTCGATCGTCGACGAGATCTGGAGGCACTGATCCGATGATCGACGAGCGACCGGTCCTGGTGATCGGTTACGGGAACACCCTGCGGACCGACGACTCGATCGGACCTCGCGCAGCCTCCGTCGTCCAGGGCTGGGGACTGGCCAATGTGCTGGCCTGCGGCGTGACCCAGCTCACCCCCGAGCTGGCCGAGCCCCTCTCCGCCGCCCGGCTCGCGGTCTTCGTCGATGCCCGCCAGGCTCCGAACGGAGGAGCGTCGGGGGTCGAGGTCCGGCCCATCGAGATCTCCGAAGTCACCTCGACGTTCGGGCATACGAGCGATCCCGGCTATCTCCTGAGTCTCGCCCAGGCCGTCTACGGGAGCCACCCTCGGGCATGGCTGGTCACGGTCCCGGCCCATGACCTGGCGCTGGGGGACGGGCTCTCCCCCCCGGCCCGTCAGGGTCTCGAAGTGGCCCTGGGGCGGATCGCCGAACTCCTGAAGGAACCCGGCCCCGGCTGAGGACCGGGCTCCTGGCGCGCGGTCCGCCCGGATCTGGTCGGGACGCTTGCCCGTGGATGAGCCGACCGCTATCGTTCAAGGAGCCACGACCAGCCACCCTGACGGACAAGTGGAGGATACCGATGAACCACCTCGGGCGTCTTGTCTTGCCGATTCTCGCGGCCGTGGTCGGAGTCGGGGCAGCAGAAGATCCGATCGAACCGAAGCAGCCGTCGGCGGGGCCTCGCTTCGATATGAGCAAGGGTGTGGTCGTTTCGAGGGTCAACGGCCTTGATGATTTCGTGGAGCTTGCCGAGCCCAGGTTGACGAGCGAGGACAAGCTGAAGGTCTATTTCAGGCCGTTGAATTACAAGGTCGAGCCCTTCAAGAAGCGATACCGGGCCAGCTTCACCGAGGATGGGCGGATCCGCCGGAAGGGCGAGAAGAACCCGATTGCCAAGGAGGACAAGCTCCTGGAATACGAGGACGTCTTCGATGATCCCACTTATCGGATCTATCTGGTCAACACGATCGGCCTAAAGAGCCTTCCCCCGGGCGATTATGAGTTCGACATCACTCTTCATGATGTCCTGGACGAGGGATCGTCGGCCCGCCAGTCGATCCCCTTCACGATCGTCCCGACTCCCCAGGCCGTGCCATCGACGGACGAGGCCGGGTCGGGCGAGTCCACCGAAGCTCCCGCCCCAGCCTCGAAGAAGACTTCGAAGGCGAGGAAGAAGCCCGCCCGCCCGAGACGCTGAGCGATCAGGGCGAGGGCTTGACCTCGACGGCGGAATCCCTGGCAGACGCGGCCCCTGCCCCGGGCTCATCGAAGGGGCTGACGCGGCGAAGGTCGGTGTCGAGCGAGACTCCCTCCGGGACCCTGGCTTCGAGATAGGCATCCATCTGCTGGCCGATGTAGAGCGGGATCGGCGAGTCCTTGGGCAGGGCGTAGACCACCTGGAGGACCCGAGTATCCACCCGCTCGGAGTTCTCCCCGGTCAGGCTCTTCTTCGGGATCACGTAGGGCTCGACCTTGTAGGGGACCAGGTCGAACCGGACCCCGGGCCGACCCTTGAGCGTGGCGATGGCGCGGGCCTTGGGATCGAACAGGGGGACATCATTCTCGTCGATGTCGACCCGGACGTGGAGTTCGTTGCTGTCGCCGATCACCACGAGGGCCTGGTTCCAGATGGCCGCGGCGAACTGGCCGGGGCGAACGTTGACCTGGAGGATCTCGCCATCGGTCAAGGCCCGGACGACCAGCCGGTCGAGCTGGATCTTGGTGCTCTTGACCTGGCTATCGGCCATGGCAACGGCCGCCTGGGCCACCTGCTTGTCGGCCTCCCACGTGATCTTGATCCGGTTCAGATCGGCCATCGCCTTGGCCATGCCCGCCTTGGCCGCCTGGAAGGCGTATCGGTCGCGGTCGTAGTCGCTGGCGGTCCCCATCTGCCGCTGGTAGAGCCGGTCGGAACGGCCCGCGGCGGCCTCGGCGTCGTTGACCTTCGCCTTCATCTCCTCGACCGTGGCCTCGGCCGTGGCGATGTCGCCGACCTGCGGGGCGGCCTCCAGCCTCTTGTACGAGGCGATCGCGGAGGCCAGGTTGGCCTCGCGGACTTCCAGCTCGGCCCGGAGTTCGCGCTCGTCCAGGCGGAACAGGGGGTCGCCCTTCTTGATCTTGTCATTGACCTTGACGTAAACCTCCCAGACGACACCGGGTACGGGCGAGCCGACGGGGATATTTTCGAGCCGGGCTTCGATGATCCCCGAGCCGGCGATCGTCCGTCGGTAGTTCGGCTGGGTCGGAGGGGAGACCAGGGGCTTGGCCGGAGGCGGGATCTCGCGGGCCTTGACGACCGTGAAGACCGCGAAGGCGAACCCGCCGATCGCGATCAAGGGGAGGATCATTTTCTTGAGCATTGGTTTGCTCCCTTATCGCTGAGGGATGTTGGATGAACGCATCATCGGCGGGCAAGATAGGTGGAGAGACCACCGAGGGGCCAACGTTCCGATGGCCTCAATCCGCCGCAGTCCGGTGGGTCTTGTCCTCGACCTCGACGATCCGGCCGTCGTCCATGTGGGCGATCCGCTCGCCGAACGAGAAGACGCGATTGTCGTGGGTGACCACGACCACGGCACGGTCGGGGCGGACCGCGGCCTCTCGGAGGAGTTCCATCACGCCCAGGCCGCTCTCGTGGTCGAGCGCGGCGGTCGGCTCGTCGCAGACCAGGAGGCTCGGCTCGTGGACGAGCGCCCGGGCGATCGCCACGCGTTGTTGCTGGCCGCCGGAGAGCTGATTCGGCAGGTTCTCGGCCTTCTTGCCCATCCCGAGCGAGTCGAGGACCGACCTGGCCCGATCGACCGCCTTCGCCCGGGAATACCCGGCGATCACCAGCGGGATCGCGGCGTTCTCGGCGGCGGTCAGGGCCGGGAGGAGGTTGTACTGCTGGAAGACGAAACCGATGTGCTTGGCCCGGAATCGGGTCCGGGCACGGTCGCTCATCGCCGAGACCTCCTGATCGAAGATCGTGACCGACCCCTCGTCGGCGTTCAGGATCCCGGCGATCACCGAGAGGAGCGTCGTCTTCCCGCAGCCGGAGGGACCGACGATCATGCTCAATTGCCCGGCGTTGACCTCCCAGTCGACTTCCTTCAGCGCGGAGACTCGACGCTCGCCCGTCCCGAAGTGCTTGGAGATCCCGCGGATCTCGACGGCAATCCGAGGCGCGACATCGCCGGACTTCCGGGGATTCGAGATGGCTTGCTGGACGCCGGACATCGGTCAATTCTCCTTGGGGGGCGGAGCGTTTCTTCGCTTCCAGGACCAATGGACCGGGTTCAGCCCCGGAAGACCACCGCGGGCTCCAGGACGATCACCTTCCGGACGCTGATCAGGCTGGCCAGGATGCAGATCAGGACGACGGCCACGCCGGTGATCGGCAAGAGCTGCCAGGGGGTGTAGAAGGCCAGCTCTCCCCCCTTGGTCCGCTCGCCGAAGAGCGCCGCCAGGCCGACCCCGATCCCATAGCCCAGGAACCCGACCACCAGGGCCTGAAGCAGGATCATCCCCACGATCCTTCCGTTGGTCGCCCCCATGGCCTTGAGGGCCCCGAACTGCTTGAGATTCTCGAGCGTGAAGTTGTAGAAGGTCTGGCCGGCGATGGCCGTCCCGACCAGGAAACCGAGGAACGCCGTGATCCCGAAGTTGATCGGAATCCCGGTGTACTTGAGGTAGTAGTTGATCGTCTTGTCGAGGAACTGCTGGCTGGTCAGGGCCATCAGGCCGGTCTGCCGGCGGACCGCGTCGGCAACCTCGATCCTCCGGGCCGTCCGTTGCTCTTCGGTCAGTCCCGGCTTCTCGTCGATCTTGGCGAGGATGTAGCTAAGAACCTTGCGTTCCTGCGCCACGTAACCCTTGGCCCGCGAGTAGGTCGTGTAGACGACCGGGTTCGACTGGAAGGTCCTCGAGGCCTCGCAGATCCCGACGATGATCGCCCGGTGGTCGTTCATCTCCACTTCCTTGCCGAGGAAGTAGCCGGCGTTTTCCTTCTTGTAGTATTCGGGCGGGTAGCCGGGGAACAGCTTGGCAAGCCGGGTATGGTCGACGAAGATCGACTCGGGCTTCCGGAGGTCTTCGAGCCGACCGAAGAGGATCCGCTCGGGCGGGGGAGCCCCGACCATCGAGGCATCGTCCAGGCCGAGCAAAATAACCTGCTCGATCACCTTGGACGGGTCGGGAGCCCCTTCGGGCCGGGGCTTGCCGACGACCAGCGGGTCGGTGTTGCTGACCTTGGCCCGCGCGTTCCCCTTGTAGAACGGGACCGCCCAGAGGACGCCCTCGACCCCTCGGACTCGGTACAGGTTGTTCTCGATCATCGGCTTGTTGTCGTCGACCTGGAGGACGTTGGGATCCATCACCCAGAGATCCGCGCCGGTGGTGTCGGAGATCAGGGAGCCGGTCCTCAGCATCAAGCCGCAGAAGATCGACCCCTGCTGGGTGATCAGCAGGGCGGCGAAGGTCAGGCCCATCACGATCCCGAAGAACTTGGCCCGGTCGCCGGTCAACATCTTCAAGGCAATCCAGCTCATCGAGCCCCCCCCTTCCCGGTTTCCGGGATTTCCTCGGCCATCTCCCCCGCCTCGTCGAACGGCGGGGCGACTCCTAGCGCCGCCAGGGTGAAATGAGTGATGTGATCGGTCAGGAAATCGAGGTCGAGCCGGGCGAAGGCCTCGGGGCCGACGATCCGCTCGGAGATGGACTTCGTCAGCTTGTAGTGGAGGCATTGCCCCACCACGCTGAACCCCAGCGCATGAATCCGTCGATCGTCCGCCTCGGGGCAAATCCGCCTGAGAATCCCCGAGAGATGCTCGAATCGCGGGCGGATCGCCTCGTTGACCAGGATCTCCGAGGCCCGGGTCGGGCTGACCATCTCGCGGAGCATCAGCCGATGGTGCCAGGTCGAATCGCGAAGCGCCACGACATTCGTCAAGAAGAAGTGGATGTAGCGACGGAGCAGCTCGGCCGGGGGACCATCGGCCATCACATCCGGCGGCATCTCATTGCCGCACCGATGGGCCTCCAGGACCGCCTGCTCGTAGAGCAATTCCTTGTCGCCGAAGTGGTAGTTGACCGACGCCAGATTTACCCGCGCCCGGTCGCAGATCGAACGGACCGTAGCCCCTTCGAATCCCTTCTCGGCGAACTCCTCGCCCGCCGCGTCGAGCAGCCGGGCCTTGGTCGGGTCAAGCATCGACAACTCCACCTCACAGCTCAATCATCCGTTTCAAACAAGCGTTTCAATCGAGTGTATGAGGGTCCGAAATCTCGTCAAGGGCGAATAGCAAAGATTCCTTTGAAATCGAGATCCATTCCCGGGTTGGAAACAGGGACGGCGCAAAGAAGAAAGCCGTATCCCTCTTCCAGGAAGAGGGATACGGCTCACGATACGGTCATGGTTTGAAGGTCGGATTCAGGTCCGCTTCGAAGGGGTGAACCCGGCCGCGATGAGGTCGACGGCGCGAGCCAATGCCGATTCAGGCTCGCCGTGAGAGCCCACAAGCCGAGCGGCCGCTCGGGCTGAGGCCCGGCCGTGAGGCATCGCCACCCCGAGCCCCGCCCAGGAGAGGAGCGACACGTCGTTGTGGCCGTCGCCGAACGCCAGGACGGCCTCGCGGGAGATCCCCGCCGAATCCGCCACGGCGGCCACGCCATCCGCCTTGTGGGCCTCCAGCGCGGTGACTTCGAGATACCAATCGTTCGTGACCGTCACCGACAGCCGCCCTTCATACCGATCCAGGAACTCAACATGAGCACCGGAGATCAGTGAAGGGTCGGCCGCCCAGACCACCTTCTCGGCCGGCCGGTCGGCCAGAGATCTCAGGTCGGCGATCGTGACGTGATCGTTGCCGCTCTCGACCCGATAGGACTCCACCCAGGGGGTGTCGACCTGGGCGAAGACCCCTTCGGTCAGCCAGAGCAGGACGGTATGGCCCCGATCCAGCCCTTCGGCAACGAGCGCCGCAGTGTCGGAAGGAGCCAGCGACGATCGACGGAGGACTTGCCCGGTCCTCGGGTGTTCGACCCGAGCCCCCTGGCAGCTCACGACGTAATCGTCGAGGCCGAGTTCCTGGCAATAGGGAAGCATGTTCGCGTGCCTGCGGCCCGAAGCGAGGATCACGCGGCAGCCCAGCTCGCCGAGTCGCTTGACGGCCCGCCGGTTCTCGGCCCCGATCTTCTTGTCGGGGCCGACCAGGGTGTCGTCGATGTCGATCGCGGCCAAGGCGTATGGAAAGGTCGTTGTCACCATCAGTCTCTACTCCTCGGTCAACGGTGCGGGAAGTCTCCGACTCCATCCTCAAAGATGATCCGACGATTCAGGACGCCATCGCGGGGGCCGAGCGATGAGGATCGCGGCGAACCGAGGCATTCCTCGATATCCCGCGGCTCCCCGCGATCCCGGCACCGACCGCGATCGTCAGGCCGAACACCACGACCATCAGGAGCGAGTTCGGCAGTCCCAGGACTTCCGAGAGGACACCGATCATGGGAGGGCCGGCCAGGAACCCGAGGTAACCGATCGTCGAGACCGTCGCGATCGCGCCACCCGGGTCTTTTTCTTTACCGGCGGAGCGGAAGATGACGGGCACGGCGTTGGCCAGTCCCATCCCAACCAGGCCGAATCCGACCAGGGCCGCCGGGAAGGTCCGGAACCCGATCGCCCCTCCCAGTCCGACCGCCACGAGAAGCCCGCCCATGCGCAGCAATCCGGCCGGGCCGAAACGGGCCGAGAGCCGGTCGCCGGCGAAACGGGTGAGAGTCATCGCCATCATGTAGATCGTGTACCCCAGGGCCGCCGAAGCCGTCGAAACGCCGACCGGCCCCGCCAGGTAGACCGCGGACCAGTCGCTGATCGCCCCTTCGCAGAACAAGGCGAGGAACGCGAGCACTCCGAGCGGCACGAGCCGTCCCGACGGCCGCCGCGAAGCCTCCGCTCCCGAGTGGGATTCGACCCGATCGCCCGACCGAAGGTTCCCGGCCGAGGCCAGGACCACCACCATCAGGAGCGAGCCCACCACCAGCATCGTCAACGAAGGGAGGACCGCCCAGCGTAAGGCCAACGCCGCCGTACCCGCCCCGAATAGCGAGCCGAGGCTCCAGCACCCATGGCAGTTCGACAGAAGCGGCCGGGATCCCTCACGCTCGACGGCCACCGCCTGGGCATTCACCGAGACGTCCAGCGTCCCCTTGGCCGCGCCGAACGCGAACGCCGCCAACGTGAACCACAACAGACCGCCCCCCACCTGGACCGACAGGGCAATCATCGCGATCATCGAGCAGTAGAAGCATCCCGAGGCGATCGCCACGCCCCGACTCCCCCGCGTCGCGATGAATCGTCCGGCCATCGGCATCGCTACCAGGCTCCCGGCCACCATCGCGAACAGGGGGACACTCAGGCCGCCATCGCTCAGACGAAGCCCCGACTTGAACGCTGGGAGATGGGCAGCCCACGCCCCGAAACCAACCCCATCGACCGCGAACATGGCCAGGACCGCCCTCCTCGACCGGCGATCATCCTGCATCGACGTTCCGGGGTCCGCTCGAACCATTGCCGAAGTCATCACGAAAACCTTCTCCATTTATTGCATGTTTCTGCGCGAAGCTTCCTGTTCCCGGCCAATCCTAGGATGATCTCGGGACGAATCAAGAGAGTTCGTGCATTTTCACGCAAATTGCACGAAACATGCTGCAGGACCATGCAAGATTGATTAAACTCCAGGCATCACCTGGAGACATCCCGATGCTGACCGCCGAGCGCAAGCGCTTGCTCCTGGACGTTTTGAAGTCCGAAGGGAAGATTCTCGCGTCGAATCTGAGTAAGAGGCTGGGTGTTTCCGAAGACACCGTGCGCCGGGACCTCCGGGAACTGGACAAGGCAGGGCTCTTGCTCCGGGTCCACGGGGGTGCCCTGCCTCGATCGCCAACCTCGATTCACTATGCCGAGCGTGAGAAGGAGTCGACCGACGCCAAGAGGACGATCGGCGCGGCCGCCGCCCAGTTGCTCCGCCCAGGCGAGGTCGTGGTCCTCGACGGCGGGACCACCCCCCTGGCGGTGGCCGAGCACCTGCCCCCCGACCTGTCCCTGACGATGGTGACGCACAGCCTGCCGGCCCTGGAGGTCCTCTCGGAACACGAGAAGGCCGAGTGCATCGTCGTCGGCGGTCGCCTCTTCAAGGCCGCCCGGGTGGCCGTGGGGATCGCTGCGGTGGATACCTACCGGATGCTCCGCCCCGATACCTGCGTCCTCGGGGCCGCCGGGATCCACCCCGAGGCCGGCGTGACGACCTTCGACGGCGAGGAAGCCGAGGTCAAGCGGGCCATGGTCGAGCACGCGACTCGCGTGATCGTCGTGGTCGCCGGCGAAAAACTGGGCACCGTCGCCCCCTATGTCCTGATCCCCATCGAGCGGATCACCCACCTGGTCACCGACCGCTCCGCCTCGCCCGAGGTCCTGCAAACTCTCCGGGAGATGGGGTTGGAGATCGTGGTCGCCTGATCGTTGACCTCCGATTTTGGCGTCGTCAGACTCGACCCGAACTTCTCATGGAACGAGAACCCGCCCGCGAGATCCAGCGATCCGGCGGGCGGGTCGGGGCGTTTCGAGCCGGGCGAAACCGGGCGGTCATTCGATCGACCTGGATTCTCTGGCGGCCGGCTCGTCCTTGATCCGTGATGCTTTTGCATCCCGCCCGTCGCGATGCAGGTCGATGTGCGTGACCTTCCCCCGGTCGTCCTTCACGAAGGTCGCCGTGGCGTCCGAGGTCGGGCTCAGGAGGAACACCGTCTCGGACTCGGGGAAGAGTTCCATCTTGCCGTCGCCTTCGGCCTGAGACATGAGATGGTCCCCCTCTCGGGTGATTTCGAGGATGGCCGCCTTGCCGATCTCATAGCGACCGACGTAGGCATCGAATAGCGTCGGGTCGATCTTGGCCAACTTGTGGGCGACGGGCCTGGTATTCTTCAGGCCCGACTTGCCGGCGATCAGGTAGGCGTTCAGGACGTTGTCGAACTTGGGTGCGTCATCATTATTGACGAGGAAGACATACCCGATCCCCGGATCCTTGTAGAGCAACGAGTGGCTGGTGAAGCCGGTATTCCTCCCCCCGTGCCCGTAGTTGATTCCCTGGGGCGTCTCCTCGATCGCGATGCCGAGGCCCCATGAGGCGTGCTGGTCATCCGGCACCTTGACCTGGGGTCGGAGCATTTCGTGGCCGGTGGCCTCGGAGAGGCCCTTCCCCTGGAGGACGGCGATCAGGAACTTGGCGTAGTTCCCCGCGTTGATGTGCAGACTGGCCGCCATGTTGGGCTCCTGGAGCTTCCACTTCGGCAAGGGCGAGGCCCCAGCATGGCCGATGGCGGTCAATCGCTCGACCTCGTCGTTGTAGACCAGCGAGGCGTGCTCGATCCCCAACGGGGCGAAGACCTCTTCTCGACAGAGGTCGACCAGTTTCTTGCCGGTGAGCTTCTCGACGACCTTGCCGAGGTAGACGAACCCTTCGCCGGAATACGAGACCTCGGTCCCGGGGGTGAACTTGATCTCGAGTTTCCCCGTCCGCCAGTTGGGGAAGCCCGTCCGATGGGTCAAAACCATCCGTGCCGTGATCAATTTGTATCGGTCGTCATGGGAAATATCCTCATACGGGAGATACGTGTAGAGCGGGGTGTCGAGATCCAAGACCCCACGATCCACCAACCGAAGGACGGTATAGGCGAAGACCGGCTTCGTCATGGAAGCGGCTTCGAAGATGGTGTCATCGGTCACCGGCTCTCCGGTTATCGCATTCTTGAGCCCGAATCCTCGCTGGTAGACGACCTTGTTATCCTTGATGACGGCGATCGAGATCCCCGGCGTCTTGAAATACGCCAGGTAGGCTTTCACAAACCGGTCGAGATCGTCCTGATTGAAGGCTTCGGAATTGCGGAGCACGCCCTTGTCGCCGATCATCCCCGGCCAGGGAACGGGTGTGACGTGCAGGAGATCGGCCCTGGCGAGGCCGTCTGCCTCCACCCGGACCTCGACGGCTGGGCTCTCCTCGATCCGGAGATTGGCCGAGTCCACGGGTCGGATCGTATAGGGGCCCTCGGGGAGATTCTTGGCCCGGTAAGTCCCGGCCGTGTCGACCTTCGCGTTGCGCCAGAACGCGGGGTTACGGCTCGACTGAATTCGCACATGAAGCGGTAGGGCCGAGTCGGACGGGTCTTTCCAGGCGACGCCGCCCGTGACCTCGCCAAATCGCGTCTCGGGCGAGACGAGGAGGACTTCCCCGCAACGGTCGGGGGTGTCCACCTTCTGCGTCCCGCTACCCCAGGCGGCCCAGGAAAACGAGCCGTCCTGATCCTTGTCGGCCACGGAAATGTCGAAGCCGATCACCCGATCGGGGTCGAGATCGGCGTCGAACTCGATCCGCCACTCGTAGACGATTCGCGAATCCGCCCGCGTCACGGCCACCTTCATCTTCTTTTCGAGCCCTTCCTGAGCCCCGACGACCCGATTCTGGCCCCCGTACCGGGCATATTGCTGGAAAGAAGATCCGCTCACGGAATGCAGGGCGTCGATGAACAGTTCGCAGCCATCCTGGGTGTTCCAGACAGCTTCCCCGGGACCATCAAGGACGATGGAGTCGTCGATGACCTCGACCGCCACATAAAGGGCGTGTTCCTTCGCGTTGAAGGCGATCCGAAATTGGGCCTTCAGATCGTCCGGGCTGCCCAGCTTGTCGCCGAATTCGATCCGCTCGATCGGGTACCGCGTCGCGCCTTCCGGCCAGTCGCCCAGATCCCCATCGATGGCAATCCCGCTCGCCGGATAGGCGACCCCGACCGAGCCGTTCTGGCCGAACGTTGGACTGGGCCCGATCAGTATCGCGGCGAGAAGGAGTCCCACAACCCGAACTTCGAGGGACGATAACGGGCGTAAAACATTCATGATCGATCGTTCCTGTAACTTCGGTGCGAGGGGTGCCGGTTCCTCAAGGGTCCGTTCGGTCCGGGCTTCGGCCTTCGTGATCGGCCCGACCTCCCGGATCCAGCAGCCGACTACTACAACACGTAGAACCATCTACTACATTGCGTAGAAACACACAATGGGGTCGCCCGGATTTCCGGTGGACGAAAGTGTTTCGCGCTCAACACGAAATTCTTAAAACCGGCTTAGAACAAGATAAACGATCGAGCTGGTTCCCCCCTCGCGATTGAACGAATCCGGCGTCCCGACCATACTGAGCGGGGGTCGAGCGGCCTGGCATTCGGGAGGCGATGGGACGATATGGTCGAATCTCGGGAGAAGGGGCTGGTGATCGTCTGCGTGGTCGGGACGCGACCCGAGGCGATCAAGATGGCCCCGGTGGTCCTGGGACTTCGACGAGCCGGTGGGCTTCGGGTCCGGTTGGTCTCGACCGGCCAGCACCGGGAGTTGCTCGACGATTCCCTGGCCGAGTTCGGCCTGGTCGCCGATCGCGACCTGGGTTTGATGAGGCCGGGCCAGACCCTGGCCGAGGTCACCGCTCGGGCTCTCTCGTCACTCGATGGAGCGATCGCCGAGGAACAGCCCGATCTGGTTCTGGCCCAGGGTGATACGACGACCGTATTGGCCTCGGCCCTGGCTTCGTATTATCGCAAGATCCCCTTCGGTCACGTGGAAGCTGGCCTGCGGACCGGCCAGCCTTATCGGCCATTCCCCGAGGAGAAGAACCGGGTCCTGGCCGCCCACCTGGCCGAGGTCCACTTCGCCCCGACCGCTCGGGCTCGGCTGAACCTGCTCCGCGAAGGGATCGACGACCGGGCCATCCACGTCACGGGGAACCCGGGGATCGATGCCCTCCACCTGGCCGGCTCGCGGGCCGGTCCCCTTCCCTTCGAGCCGGAGACCGACCGGATGATCCTGGTCACGGCCCACCGTCGGGAAAGCTTCGGGGCCCCCCTGGCCGAGATCTGCCGGGGGCTACGCGACCTGGTCGAGCGCGACCCGCGGCTCTGCGTCGTCTTCCCGGTCCACCCCAACCCCAGCGTCGTCGAGGCCGTCGAGGCCCACCTCCGGGGACAGCCGAGGATCCGACTGGTCGGGCCGGTCGGCTATTCTCGATTCGTCGCCCTGATGCGAGCCTCGTTCCTGATCCTGACCGACTCCGGCGGAGTCCAGGAAGAAGGCCCCTCCCTCGGGAAGCCCGTCCTGGTCCTCCGCGACGAGACCGAGCGGCCCGAGGCGATCGAGGCCGGGACCGTCCAGCTGGTCGGGCCACACCGCCGGGCGATCGTCGAGGCCGTCGAGGCCCTCGCCCGTTCGCCGGATCTCTACCGGAAATTCGCCACCATCGCCAATCCGTACGGCGATGGATGGGCGGCCGAGCGGATCGTCCGGATCATCCAGGGACGATTCGGGATCGCCCCTTCGCCCGAGCCCCCCGGCTTCTCGGCCGAGTGGCCGAAGGCACGCTGAGGCGGCCTCGACTTGCTGGTCGACCGGATCGAAAGCATGGTAAGCTCGGCTAGACGGACCGACGACCAGGCCCCTCCCCGAGAGCGGGATGCCCATGCACGCCTTCGAGTTCCTCCGGCCGGCCAACCACAAGACGGCTCGCCCGATCTATGCCCTCTCGGGGGATGATGCCTACCTCCGTGACGAAGCGATCCGAGCGATCGCCCGCGCCGCGCTCGGGTCCGACAACGACGACATGGCCCTCTCGCGGTTCCCGGGGGACCAGTCGAAGCTGGCCGATGTCCTGGACGAGGTCCGCACGCTCCCTTTCCTCGCCAAATGCCGGGTGGTGATCGTCGATGGGGCGGACCCGTTCGTGACCGCCCACCGGAAGGAACTGGAGACCTACGCCGAGAAGCCTTCGACTTCCGGGATCCTGGTCCTCTCCGTCAAGTCCTGGCCGGGTAACACGAAGCTGGCCAAGCTGGTCGAGAAATCCGGCCTGGCGATCGAGTGCAAGACGCCCGACGAGCGCGAGCTGCCCGGCTGGCTGATCCAGCTCGCCAAGGCCCGATTCGGCGTCAAGCTGGAGGCCGACGCGGCGCAGCTCCTGGTCGAGCTGGTCGGGCCGGAGGTGGGACTCCTGGCCTCCGAGGTCGAGAAACTTTACGTCTACGTGGGAGAGCGGCCCTCGATCGCCCGGGAAGACGTGGCGAAGATGGTCGGCGCGGGGCGGGTCGAGACGCTCTGGAGTACCGTGGATGCCGCGACGACCGGCCAGGGAGCGGAAGCCCTGGCCGACCTCGACAAGCTCCTGGGATCGGGCGAGGCGCCGGTCCGACTCCTGGCCGGGATGTCCTTCTCGCTCCTGAAGCTCCACCACGCCGGTCAGCTCCGCCGGGCCCGGGTCGAGCTCCGCGAGGCCTGCCAGAAGGCGGGTATCTTCCCGGGGGGTGTCGAGAAGGCACGCCAGCAGCACGCCCACCTCGGCCCGTCCCGGGTCGATCAGCTCCCCGGGCTCCTCCTCCAGGCCGACCTGGATATCAAGGGAGACTCGACCCTCACGCCCCGCGTGATCCTCGAACGATTGCTCGTCCGACTGGCAGCCAAGCGGCAAGATTGAGCCCTCATCATGAATCACTGCGTTGCTAAGATTGCTACAATCGTCGCCGAAGGCCGGGACGATCGACGCTCCATCCTCCAGCTCGGATACAATCTGGGACGCCTCAGCGAGCTAACGGGGCTGGGTCGCGAGCCATTCTGGGACCGCTGGAAAGGGCCGATCGAGGCCTGGGACCGGCCCGAGTTGGAAAGATTGGCCCGGGATTTGCAGCAATTAGTGCCACCAACCATCCCTCAACCCCATGCTTCCGAGTCGCCCATACCCTCTCCTCGAGAGAATGGGATTTGAGCCCGCGCCGGAGATCCGATGGGGATTCTTACCTGTGAGAGCAATCCCCAGGAGCCTGCGTGAAGGTTGGGTGATTTTCCGGTTTCTACGACCACTTGAGTGGATCGTATCCTAGAATAGAGTTGCCAAATTGCGGAATTTTCCGATCAGTTCCCATCAGGAGAACGACGAGCAGCCCCTTGCTCGCTCGAAACGGTCCGGTTCGCTGAAATACCCCCTCGACGCCCACCAACGATCCGACCAGGAGATCGCTTCGATGTCTTCCCCGAAATCCTCACTAATCCAGCAGCTCGAAACCAGGGTTCGTGAGGCGACGCACAATCGGATCCGTAATCTTTCCGTCGAGGAAACCAAGGGTCATGTGACGCTCCGGGGCCAGGTCCCGTCCCACCACACGCGCCAGCTGGCCCTCCATGGGGCCCTGGAACTCCTGTCCGGCGACCGGTTCTCGGCCATGTTCACCGTCGGCTGACGGGCCAACGCCTCGCCGGCTGACCCCACAAACCTCTCGAAGCTTCGGGCCCGGCCCGCTCTTGAACTTGAGCGAGTCGGGCCTTTGCATCATAGTGGTCCCTATGACCGGCGACCCTTCCCGCACGGCGGGCCCGGTCGTCGACCGTCCGAGCCCCGTGAGGCCGGGCGATCGTTCCCGGGACCGGAGGGATGGATTGATGAGACGGATCGCGGAAGGGCCTCGGCGGTGGGTCTTGTTGTCCCTGGGAATCCTCGGCGTGCTCGCCGGCTCGGCCGGATCGGCCCCGGCCCAGTCCGAGTCGTGGGATGCGGTCTACGTCGCGGGCAGTAAGGTCGGCTACATGAGGACCCGGGTCATCCCCAAGAAGGAAGGGGAACGGCCGCTGATCAATGTCCTGGTCGATTTCAACCTCTCCTTCAAGCGTGGGAATGACTCCAGCACCATCGAGGTCCAGTATGGGACCATCGAGACACCGGAAGGGGAGGTCCTCCGGCTCGATACCCGGACGCTCGTGAGCCAGCAGGTCATCCGGGTCTATGGCGACGTCATCAACGGCAAGATGACTCTCAATATCGTGAACGGTTCTCAACGTCAGGAAAAAGTGATCCCCTGGGGCAAGGACGTTTATGGCCCGTATGGCCCCGAGCTGATCCTCTCCCGGAACCCGATCAAGCCGGGCGAAGTCCGCCAGATCAAGACCTTCATCCCCGACCTCAACAAGATCGGCGACGCCACGCTGACCGCCCGGGGGATCGAGCCGGTGGCCCTGGGCGGAGGAGTCAACCGCGACCTCCTCCGGGTCGATCAGGTCGTCGCGTTCGAGGAGGGCAAGATCGCCCCCGAGTTCAATACCTCGTTCTGGGTGGACTCCGGCGGCCAGGTCCTCAAGAGCTATACCGACTCCAATGGCGGGATGGTCGTCTATCGGACCACCAAGGAGGCCGCGCTCCGGCCGGGACCGCAGTTCGACCTCCTCGCCGCTTCGATCGTCAAGATCGGCCGGAAGATCAACAATCCCGAGACGAGTCGCGACGTCCTCTACAAGGTCACGATGACCGACGCCGACCCCGCCTCGATCATCCCCAACGACCGCCGCCAGTCGATCAAGGCCGGCCCCGAGCCCCGGACCGCGATCCTGGAGGTCAAGACCGCCGGGCCTGCCGACGGTGCCTCCGGGACTGATTCGGTCGACCCCGAATTCCTCCGGTCCAACCCGATGATCACCAGCGACGACCCCCGAGTCATCGCCCTGGCACGCCGGGCCGCAGGGTCGGCCACCGACCCCTGGGCCAAGGCCCAGGCCATCACCCGATGGGTCGCGACCAACCTCAAGAACAAGAATTTCGAGACCAGCTTCGCACCGGCCGACGAAGTGGCCCGGACCCTCTCGGGCGATTGCACCGAGCACGGGGTCCTCACCGCCGCCATGTGCCGGGCCGAGGGGATTCCCGCCCGGGTGGTCGCGGGCCTGGTCTATGCCACTCACCTCGGCGGGTTCGGGTTCCATATGTGGAACGAGGTCTACGTCAATCGCCGATGGGTCGCCCTGGACTCGACCTTCGACGAGGTCGACGTCGACGCCGTCCACATCAAGCTCTCCGATTCGAGCCTGGATGGAGTCTCCCCCTTCGAGACCTTCCTGGCCGTCTCTCGGGTGTTCGGCAAGCTCAAGCTAGAAGCGGTCGAGGTCCGCTAAAGAGCCGATCCCGGCAGGCTTGTGGTCAGTGGATCAGTGGTCATGAAGCAGTCTATCCCTCTCCCCTCGGGAGAGGGTGGCCGAAGGCCGGGTGAGGGTCAAGACGATCGCAAATGCGAATATGCCCCAGCCACTAGCCACTAGCCACTAGCCACCAGCCACTCGACATGCCGCGTGGTCTCCAGGAAGACGCTCATCAACCAGTTCCCGAGCAACACCCTTCCATGCCCGCCATCCTCGGGATCTCCGCGTTCTATCACGACTCGGCCGCCGCCCTGGTGGTCGATGGCCGGGTCGTTGCGGCCGCCCAGGAAGAACGGTTCACCCGCAAGAAGCACGACGCCGGATTCCCCACCCGGGCCGTGGCCTTTTGCCTCGAAGAGGCCGGAATCTCGGCGGGAGACCTCGACTGGGTCGGCTTCTACGACAAGCCGCTCCTGAAGTTTGAACGACTCCTGGAAACCTACCTGACCCTGGCCCCCCAGGGCTTCCGGTCCTTCGCCCAGGCGCTCCCCGTCTGGGTCCGAGAGAAGCTGTTCCTCCCCCGGACGATGAGCAAGGCGCTCGGAGGGGCCTACAAGAAGCGGTTCGTCTTCGCCGAGCATCACGAGTCGCACGCCGCCAGCGCCTTCTATCCCTCGCCGTTCGAAGAAGCGGCGATCCTCACCGTCGACGGGGTCGGCGAGTGGGCCACGGCCAGCTTCGGGACCGGTCGAGGGCGATCGATCGACCTGACCCATCAGCTCCGCTTCCCGCATTCGCTCGGGCTCCTCTACTCGGCTTTCACCTACTATTGCGGCTTCCGGGTCAACAGCGGCGAATACAAGCTGATGGGCCTGGCCCCCTACGGCGAACCCCGATTCGCCGGCCTGATCACCGATCACCTGCTCGACCTCAAGGCCGACGGCTCGATCCGGATGGACCAGTCGTACTTCGACTACGCCGCCGGGCTCACGATGACCTCGAAACGGTTCCACCGACTCTTCGGCGGCCCGCCCCGGAAGCCCGAGTCGCCGATCACCCAACGCGAGATGGACCTGGCCGCCTCGGTCCAGGCCGTGACCGAGGAAATCCTCCTGAGGATGGCCCGTCATGTCCACAACCTGACCGGGCTCCCCAACCTCTGCCTGGCGGGCGGGGTCGCGCTCAACTGCGTGGCCAACGGTCGGATCCTCCGCGAAGGGCCGTTCGATCGCCTCTGGGTCCAACCCGCCTCCGGCGACGCCGGCGGAGCCCTGGGCGTGGCGCTCCTGATCCACCATCAACTGCTCGAGCACTCGAGGACTCCCCAGCACCCCGACGGCCAGTCGGGATCGCTCCTGGGTCCGAGCTACTCCGACGACCAGATCGAGAAGTTCCTGCGGACCTCGGGCGTCCTCTTCGAAAAGTTCGAGGATGACGAGGCCCTCTGCGAGGCCGTGGCCGGGCACCTGGCCGAGGGGGCGGTCGTCGGCTGGTTCCAGGGCCGGATGGAGTTCGGCCCGCGGGCCCTGGGCTCGCGGAGCCTCCTGGGCGACCCGCGCGACCCGGACATGCAGTCGACCATGAACCTCAAGATCAAGTTCCGCGAGTCGTTCCGACCGTTCGCCCCGTCGGTCCTGCTCGACCGAGCGCGGGATTACTTCGACATGCCCCGAGGGTCCGAGAGCCCGTACATGCTGGTCGTCGCCCCGGTGAAGGAGGACCATCGGGTCGCGACTCCCGGGGCCGATCAACTCTTCGGGATCGACCGACTGAAGGCCCCCCGGAGCACGATCCCGGCCGTGACCCACGTCGACGGCTCGGCCCGGGTCCAGACCGTCGACGACGACCGATTCCCGCTCTTCGCCCGGCTCCTCCGTGCCTTCGAGGCCCGGACCGGTTGCCCGCTCTTGATCAACACCAGCTTCAACGTCCGGGGCGAGCCGATCGTCGAATCGCCCCTCGACGCCTATCGAGGGTTCCTCGCCACCGGGATCGACGTCCTGGCCCTCGGCCGGTTCGTGATCCGCAAGGCCGAACAGAAACCGATGGATCGTGCCGAGGTCGAGGCCCACCTAGCCCGCTTCGGACTCGACTGAGACGGGGTCCCCGCCCATGATTTCCATCCCCTGGAACCCCGACCGGAAGACCCTGGCCGAGTTCTCCGAGGCCGGCATGTTTGCCCTGGGGATGGTCGCCGCCCCGCTGGCCTATTTCCGGGGGCAGCCCCGGTTTGCGGTCGCATTCTGGTGCCTCGCGGTGATCGGCCGCCTGATCGGCCTGGTCCGCCCGAGCTGGCTCAAGCCGGTCTTCCTCGGCCTGACCCTGGCCACCTGGCCCATCGGCTGGGTTGTCTCGCGAGTGGCCCTGGGACTGCTCTTCCTGCTGGTCTTCACGCCGATGGCCCTGGTCTTCCGATGGACCGGGCGAGATGCCCTGAATCGCTCGATCGACCGGGAAGCGACGAGTTACTGGGAGCCCTACCGGCCCAATCGCGGCCTCGACCGCTACCTCAGACCGTTTTAGGTGGCGAATGACTTGTAGGACCGGCATTCCCCACCCGGACCGATCTCGAACGGGTGAGAAAGCCGCCAAGCAAAGCGAAGCCGAGTTGCGGCGAGACGAGAAAGATCGAGGCAACGACCTGCCGGACGATGGGTTGGTTCACCAAGATGGCCGGGACGAAATCACCATACCGGAGATAGCGGTGGTGGCAGGCGTAGATTATCGAGATCGAATAGAGGGCCAATGCCAGCACACCGAAGGCTTCGAACCCGGGTAAAGACGGATGGATCTTCTGGCGTCGGAGCCCGAGGATGAGGCCGATCGCGAGGATATTTGCCATAGGCAAAGCACCCCTGACCAACAGGTCGATTTGATTGACAAGGTTGATAGGTGTGAGGCCCTGGCTCGGGCCTGGCCGAGCATAGCAGGTCTGGATCGTCCAGAGGTCGATCGCGAAAATGGCAATTAGGACCATGAGGCTGCTGATTTCGAAGCGAATCACTCTCATGATAGGCTCCTCGCCATGACCCGGTTTCGGCTCGATGAGCCGCGACGAATATCCGTCTGAGGGCGACCATGACAAACGATCCCGACCGACTCGAACGCCTGGCCCGGCAGTCCCAGCCGAGCATCGTGGCCGAGTTCTTCGCGTTCCTCCGCGAGAACAAGAAGTGGTGGCTCCTGCCCATCCTGCTGCTGATCGCGGTCCTCGGGCTCCTGATCGCCCTGGCCAGCACCGGCGCTGCCCCGTTCATCTATACGATGTTCTGAACGACTCGATCGCGCGGAGGATCCCGGGAGCCCGCTCTTCCAGGACCATCCGCGCGTAAAGACAGCCGAACCAGGCCGCCCAGGCCAGGGCTAGCCAGGCTCGCCAGTCGATCCGGAGGGTGGGACGGGTGACGGACCCGCTCGGGTTCGTGGGCATGATTCGGGCCTCCCGACGAGAATGTCTGCTAATCCGACCCGGCCGATCCGGAATGTAACCGAGTCTTCTCCCTTCGTCCTGACCCTCGGCATTCCCTCTCCCCCCGGGAGAGGGTGGCCGAAGGCCGGGTGAGGGTGTACAGCTTCTCGCAAATGTCAAACGTTGAAGATGATCGTCGAAAGGTCGATCGAAGCCTCTCACTCCAACCCTATCCCGGCGGGAGTGGGAGCCAGAAGCCCCAGACTGGGAAGGGTTTCGAGAGATGATGCGAGCTTCGTTGGGTTCGTTTTTCCCGCGAAGTTCCGGATCAGATCGGGACGTGAGGCGACTCCTCGCGGTGGAGCCGGGCCCACCATCGGCGGGCCGCCCGGTAGACGCGATCGGGCTCGAGCCCGGCCATGCACGGGTGGTCGGCCAGGGGGCAAACCTTGTGGTGGCAGGGCCGGCAACGGACGGTCTGACGGAGGACCAGCGCCCGTCTCGACCAGGGACGCCACTGGCCGGGCCGATTGGTCCCGCTGAACAGGATGACAGACGCCGTGGACGCCGAGGCGGCCAGGTGGGCCGGGCCGGAGTCGGAGCCGATGAACAGGTCGGCCCGTTCCAGGAGCGCGGCGGTCTCGGTGATCCGGAATCGGCCCGACCAGTCGCGGAGCCTGGCATGCGTCCCCAGAGCCGAGGCCGTCGCCCTGTCCTCGGCACCTCCGACGACGATCACCCTCCAGCCGTCGTCGAGGAAGAGCCGGACCAGTTCCTGCCAGTGGCGAGTCGGCCATCGCTTGGCCGCCGCCCCCGCACCGACGTGGACCGCGAGCAAGGGGGCCGAGTCGCCGAACCGGCCGGCGTGCAGGTCATCGGGTTCATCCCAGACATTGGGTTCGTTTTTTCCGGAGACGCGTCGAGACCGGCCGACCGACTGGACCGCGACGGCCGAGCCGACTTTCGCCAGGCTCCGCCCCGGGCGATCGGACCAGGCCTCGCGGAGCGCCTGGGCCACCCGGACCCGGTCGCGGTCGGTCGCGTGAACGCGGACTCGCGCCGGGGCGTCCATCGGCAACCCCAGGCAATCGATCAGGGCGGTCCGCGAGGCGACCTCGTGGCGGGCGGGGACCCATCGGGCCACGTCGGTCAGGAGGAACCCGCCCCCGCCCATCGCCCAGCCGAGCCTCCGGGGGATTCCCGCCAGGGCCAGCACGAAGACGGTCAGGATGTCGCCCCGGACGTCGATACCGAGGTCGAAGCGATGCGTCCGGAGCGTCCGCCCCAGCGTCCAGACGGCGGAGCCGAGGGCTCGACGCCCCGGCCGACGCTCGAACCAGTTCCGGTCGGCCAGGTGGACGCGGTCGACCTCGGGATCGGCCTCGAAGATCTCGCGGTTGCTCGGCGAGGCGAGGACCTCGATCGACGCCTCGGGATAGGCGGCCCGGAGCCTCGGGAAGATCGGGCTGGTCAGGATCGCGTCGCCCATGTGGTCGAGCTGGACCACCAGGATTTTGCGGGGCGGATCGGGATGCCGGGCCGGGCGAAAGAGCCGCCAGAGCCGGATCAGGATCGAACCGACGAGATCGAGGATGCGGACCGAGACCCGCCAGCGGAGCCGGGTATAGCGGTACCGGCCGGTGGAAACGGGCCTCGGGCTAGCGGGTGACTTGCTCATAGGCCTCCGCCGTCCGTCGGGCCACCTCGGACCAGGGGTAATGCCTCCCGACATGCTCCGAAAGGCACGGATCGGGCCCGTCGGCCCAGGCCTGGGCGACCGCTCGGGCGATTTCGGAAGGACGATCGGGGCGGGCGTAGCCGACCCGACTCCCGAAGTACTCTCGGGTGCATCCGTGAGGGGTCACCACCACGGCCGTCCCCGCCAGGGCCGCCTCCAGGGCGACCAGGCCGGGCGTCTCGAACCAGCTCGGCAGGGCCAGGACCCGCGCCGCCGCGTAGGCCGATTCGAGGACGGGGTCGTCGTGGTCGACTCGGGGGAGCCAGCGGGTGAATCCCCACCCGGCCCTCCGGCACTCCTCGGCGTATCCTTCGTATCCGGGGAGGGCATCCCCCAGGACGACCAGCGGGAGGCCCGTCGCATGGACCCCCTCGATCAGCCCCAGGACATTCTTCCTCGGCTCGATCCGGCCCACGTACAGGACGAAGTCGCCCGGTCCATGAATCGCCCGGAAGTGTGACGCTTCGGCGCGGGCGAACCTCTCCTCGACGCCGTTGGGGACCGGCCGGATCCGTCGGGGATCGGCCCCGAACCAACGGACCAGTTGCTCACCCTCGGCGGCCGAGTTGGGCAGGATGGCGTCGGCCGTGCGTAGGAGTTCGCGACGCCAGCTCGGCCATTGAGGGACCAGCGCCTTGAGCCGCCATTTGGTCCGGTTGGCCAGCCGACCGATCGGGTCGGTCGCCAGGGCGGCCATCGCCCTGGGCTCGATCCAGCAGATCGGCGAGAGGACCACGGGTACGCCCTTGGCCCGGGCGACCCGGGCGAGCTGGAGCCCTTCGCGAGACATCCCGAAGAGGTGGAGCAGCCGCGATCGGTCGAGCCGATCGGTCCAGGGGCAGAACGGTCGGACCGGTACACCCTGGGCTTCCAGATATCGCCCGGTCTGGATGAGTTGATTCTCGCCCCCGCCGGGCGACTGGAATGCCGTCGAGGGGGCGTGGTAGATCACCGAGCCGGCCGCCATCTCGCCCCGAGACCGCTCGGCCAGCCAGTGGCGGGCGGAGGTCATCGGTGCCGCTCGCAGGGCCGAGGCCCGGCCCGGCCCCTGGGGCGCGACCGGGGCCAGCCGTTCCGCTATCAGACCGCCGATCGCCATGCGCTGGCCCGTCCTTCCCTGGTTGGCGGAGGGCCCCATCCATGGTGCCCCATCGCTCCACACGATGACTACTTCTGGCCCGATTCGCCCCAATCGTCAAGGTCAATCTTCCGTTACGCCGCCCCGGACGGGATTCGGTCGGGCCGCTTCGCGATCCTTCCAACGCCTCAACTCGCGCTTCACCCGGGCCGCGAGGGTCCCGGAGGGAAGCTCCTCGGTGGGGGTGACGGTCTCCCAATCCAGGGCCGATCGGACCGCCGCCCTGAGCCCCCTGGACCCCCTCCGGAAGGCTGGGGAGGCAAGATCGACTCGCCGATCGCGGCGCTCGAATGCCAATGATCCGACCGAGAAGGGCGTCCTCGGCCCTGACAGAGGGATCGTCGAAACATGCCTGCCTCGGACGATTTCCAGGGCCATCGGATAGCGGGCGTCCCACTCGTCGAACTGGATCTCGAACCGCTCGTCGTCGCGAGGGACGACCGACCAGGTCCGCTCGGCCCGCCAACGCCACCAGCGGGCGAATTCCGTCAGGGTGGTCCGCCAGAGCATCGACTCTCGATCGACCGCCTCGGCCAGAGCAGAGACGATCCGGGGATACCGCCCGAGCCGACCCTCGGGGTGGCCGTAGACAAAGGCCGGTTCGCCGGCCTCGACCTTGGCCCGGACCGCCCGGACGAGGTGATCGGCCACCGACTGCCATTCACCCCCGGCTTCCAGGAAGACCCCCTCGCAGAGCGGGTGGACCGGGATCTGCAAGACCTTCGAGAACCGATCTCCCCGCCAGGGGAAGAACGGGACGTCGTCGTAGCCGATCTGGAAATCCGACGAGTAGGAATACCCCAGGTCTTCGAGGACCTGGTCGATCCCCGCATTCCATCTCCCGTGAGGCCCCGCGAATCCCTCGGGGTGGAAGCCGGCCCCGAGCAGGATCTCGTGGGCCCGCTCCAGGTTCCGACGGTTCGCCGACGACTCCCGGTAGACGAAATGGTAATGCCCGTGCGACTGGGCATCGACCCGACGGAGGTCGTCCAGGACCTCGGGGAGTGCCCCGTAAGCGGCGGTGCTGACGAAGTGGGTCGAGCAATCGTCGATCGGCCGACGCGCCTTCGCGAACCGGGCGTAATCCTCGGGTTCGGGCTCGTCGAGGTCGATCCTCAGGTTGAACGCCGATCGGTAGGGGAACGGGTAGATCGCCAGCCTCGCCCAGAGGCCGCCGGCCTCGACGATCGCCGATCGGATCCGATCGATCAGCCGCCGTCGGATCCGGGCCTTGGGATAACGCGCGACCCGCTCGACCAGCGTCAGGCCCTCGACCGACCAGGTCCCCGGGGCGGCCTCGGTGTCGATCAAGGCCCGGAAGGGGTCGACCGGTTCGCCCTGGCGGAAGAGGTCGATGTCCAGCGCCGCATGGCCGCCGGTCAGCATCGAGCGGACCAAGCCGGCCGAGACCCTCTTGCCGTCATACAGGACAAATCGCCCCGAGCGAAACGCCATGGGGTGGATTTCGCGGACCCGGACGAACGGCACGCCCTCCTGGGCCAGGGCCAGTTCCAGGCCGGGCGGGGTCTCCCAGAGCACCAGCGGCAGCGGCGATAGCGAGACCGGGCTCAATCCGTCGATCATCGTCGTCCCTCGACTTCGCCTCGGGATCCTTCGCGAGGGTTGCATGACCCATTCGATCCGGCCTCGGTTCGGGCTGACTGACATCCGTGATTTCTCCCCGTTGCTCGGGGGGCGGGGGGCAACGTCGCCCCTCCGTCCCTTCGGGGAGAAGTTAAGACATCAGTCGAGCTTCCCGGCACTCGAGCCGTCCAGAGCGTCATCAGTCGAGCGACGGGGACGAGGCGGAAGACGGCCCGGCGAGCCTCCTCGGGCCGGAGCAGGAATTCGACGCGGGCCTCCTCGAACTCTCGGCTCAACTGATCTTTCAGGACTTTGGGCACGAACCATCGCTCGCGGACAGGGCTACCGCTCGGGTACATCCAGAGCCCCCTCCGCTCGTCGATCCATTTGACCAGGAGGCTCGGGAGCCAGGGGCGTCGGGCATTCAGGGCCCTTGCATTTTTGTCGATGATGGCGATCCGACCGCCCGGCCGGAGGACTCGACGCGCCTCGCGGAGCACCGGCCCGACGTCCCCGACATGCTCCAGGACCTCGATCGCCACCACGGCGTCGAACGTCTTACCGGCGAAGGGCAGGCATCGGGCCGAGGCCCGGACCCGATCCAACCCGATTGCATGGGCGAGCATCTCCGAGGAGAGATCAACACCCACGACCTCCGCCCCGGCCGCCTTGAGGTGGGCGGCGAATCGGCCCTTGCCGCATCCCAGGTCGAGGATGCGCCGGCCTTCGAGCGGCGATAAGACCTTCTGGATGGCCCGGAGCCGGACGTCGTCGGACGCGACCTCTCCCTTGAAGCGGGCCTCCGACTCGTCGAAACACGCGGCGACGAAGGCGTCGTGGAAGTCGATCACGAGGCCCTCCCCGACTGGATCAACTCCCTGTGTTTCCAGTGCCGGACCGCCACCGAGAGCCCCGAGAGGGCGCAGAAGGCCAGGCCCTCCAGGCCGTCGCGAAACCCCTGCTTCCCCAGGTAGAGCTTGGCGAAGGTCCAGACCGGGCGAAGGGTCAGGTCGACCAGGCGATGAGGCCGTCCCTCTCGATGGAACTTGAGGGCTTCGAGGGTCGTATAATGGTCGATCTTCCGGAGAAATGTGTGCATGTCGGGGATCGTTCGGTGGGTGAGGTGGGCGTAGAGCTGACCCGCCGCGCCTTGGAGGTCGACCGTCTCGTGGACCGTCCCGACCCATCGGCCCCGATCTCGCCGGAAGAGGCGGAGTGGGAGGTCATGCTGGGTCCCGGAGAAGCGGAACGGTCGGCCCAGGACGATGCTCCGGATCGGCACCCGGTAACCGACAGGCCCGGAATCCGGCGCCTGGATCGCATCGCGAATCTCGGCTGCGAGGCCGGGCGTGGCCCGTTCGTCGGCGTCGACCGCGAAAACCCAATCCCCCGAGGCCAGGGCGAGCCCGGCGTTTCGCTGATGAGCGAAATCGTCGAAGTCCCGGACCAGCACCTTCGATGCCAACGATCGGGCCACCGCTTCCGTCCGGTCGACGCTCGCGGCGTCGACCACGACCACGGTCTCGTCGGCCCAGTCCAGGCTTGCCAGGCAACCGGGGAGGTTCTCGGCCTCGTCTCGGGCGACGATCAGGGCGCTGATCCGGGGTCTGGGCTCAGGCATGGGCCTCCGCCTTCCTCCAGGCCCCGGCCATCGCCCGGCCCGGGAAATACAGGGCATACGCGATCAGGGCCGCATCCAGTCGGCCGACCGCCGCCAGGGCGATCCAGAGGTGCCATCGGACATCGGCGTGCCCCACGATCCGGGCCAGCGACTTGATCCGACCGCCCGGGCTCGACAAGGCGGGCAGTTCCGGGCGACCGGCCGTGTCGTCGAGTGCCACGCCGCTGCTCGACCCGACGACGAACAGGTATTTGCCCATCGCGTAGAGCATCCCCGCGACGAGCCAGGCGGGCTGACCATCGCGGACGAACGCGGACCAGGCGACGGCGGCGTGCAGGGCCATGTCGCCCAATTCGTCCAGATTGGCGTCGAGCCACCGGCCGAATTCGGACGCCGTCCCCTGGAGCCGGGCCAGGTGGCCGTCGGCGGTATCCAGGATCAGCGCGATCGCCAGGGCGGCGGAGATCAGAACTCGGACCATCCAGGTATCGCCCGCGTTCGCCACCAGAACCGACGCCCCGAGGACCAGCGAGGCCGAGGCGATCGTCACCTGATTGGGCCGGATCCGGGTGGGCTTGAGCAGCCGGGCCAGGAACCGCGCGGGTCCCAGGGCCCAGAACCGACCAATCGGCTGATAGGTCCTCCGGCGGATCAGCTCGTCGTCGGCCCCCGCGAGGTCGCGAGGCCGGTCGAGCCGCCAGATCACCGCCGACTCGGGATCGCGACCACGCCGGAGGGCCTTCCGGAGCCGGGAAGTGTCGTAGAGTCGATCCGACCGGAGGATCGCCGCGTTCTCGGGAGGGGGTCCGGTGACCATCCGGAACCGCCCCGCGACCCCCTGGCCCATAATCGCCCGGAAATCCTCGTGCTCGTCGAGCCGGGCATGGACCGCAACCGGCCCGTCGCCGAAGTGCCCGGCGAGTTCCAGGAGATGTTCGAGGATCGGACGGCCCAGGACGCGCTCCGAGGCCAGAGGGCCGCGCGGCCCCCGATGTCGGGCGTCGATCACCAGCTGAGGCGTGGGGCGGATCATCGCGAGGCGCCTCCTTGCGCCGGTGTCACTCATCGCACCGATCCTCGTCGTGGTCGACCAGGCGAAGCGTTCGAACGAGGCATCCTATCAAAGATCGATCAAAATCGAAATCGTCGAAAGAAGGCTTCCTGCCGGGCAACCCACCCTTCGCCGCCGACCGCCAGTTCCTTCCTGGCCCGGAGGACTTCATCGAGTCGCCCCAGGGCTTCGACGAGGGCCATCGCGAATCCCCCCCTCCGTCGGGCGAGGGCGAAGGCCAGCCTCGCGGGGAGCCAGGCCAGGTGTTGGATGAGCCTCCAGCCGCTCAGGTTCTTCCAGGCGAACAGGAGCGTGTTTCGAGCGGCCAGCCGATCGCATCCCGATCGGCCGAAGGCGGGGCCGAAGGAGCCGAATCCCCGGTGATAAGCGACCGACTCGGGGGCGTAATAGCCTCGCCATCCGGCCATCCAGCCCCGGAATCCCAGGTCGAGATCCTCGATCCGGCCGGGGAAGTAGATCGGGTCGTAGCCGCCGAGTTCGAGGAACTTCCGACGATCGACGGCCAGGACCGGGCCGGCGGACGCCGTGAGGTCGGGGCGGCCGACGACCGACTCATGCCCCGGGACCCGGCAGAGGCCCTGGACCAGGCCGAACCGGGTCCGGACCCTCGTCCGCATCCCCTCGTATTCACGACCGTCGAAGGTCCAGCAAAGCGGGGCGGCGAAGAGGGCATCGGGGTGCCGGTCGATCGCCGAGAGGAGCGGCCCGACGGCGTCGGGTCCCAGCTTCACGTCGTTATTGAGCAGCAGGACGACCGGATCATCGAGGCGGGCGAGCACGACGTTGAACGAGGCCAGGCCTCGATTCGGCTCGCGGATGACCCCGACTTCTGGCCAGTCCCTCGCCAGGACTTCGAGCGATCCGTCCATCGAGCCGTTATCGACCACCGAGACCTGGCAACGGGCGGGCGAACGCCGGGCGGCCTCGATCACCGAGGGCAGGCACTCTCCGAGGAGGTCCCGGCCGTTGTAGTTCAAGACCAGGATGTGCGTCGATCGGCCACCCACGGGGTCCGTCCCTCGGGTCCTCGGTCCACCCCGGGCCGGCCGGGGTGGAATCGAGGCGTAACTTACGGAGATCGACGACCGAGGTCAAGCCCGGCCGCGGGTCAGGCCCAGGACGGTCGCCACCCTCCGGTCGGCGACTGGCCGATCGTTCTCGCGTGGAATCCGCCCGAACGATGATTCTTGTACCACCATCTCGGGGGTTGCCTTCGATGGGGTTGCTTCGGCGGCGTGACGGGGGTTGTCCCACCTCCGGTCGTGGTGGTCCCTCCCGTCCCGGAGGTGGTGCCTCCCGTCCCGGTGGTCGTGGTAGTCCCGCTGGTCAGGTAAGAAATCAGGGGCTGGGCGTTGGGGGTTCCCAGGCCGGTTGCCGTGTCATAACCGACGGTCGCGCGACTTCCCGGGCCGGAAGTCACGTCGAAGAACGAGCCGACGGGGGCGGCGTAGATCATCGGCAAGGTCTGGGTGGCACCGTCGAGCGAGGTCTTGCCGCCGATCGCGAGCCCTTGATCGGCGATGGCGATCAACCCGGCCCAGATCGGGCTGGAGAGGCTGGTGCCGCCAATCTGATATTGCCGCCCCCCGGAAACGATGATCACGCCGGTATTCGGATCGGCCAGGGCGGCGACATCCGGGGTGGTTCGCTTGCCGGTCGACTGGACCGAGCGTTGATAGGCGGGCTCGGGCTCGTATCGGCTGATCCCGCCCCCCGAGCCCGACCAGTAGGTCTCGGAGACCCGGGCACCCGAGGAATTGACGGCCAGCGAGGTCCCGCCCACGCTCACCACGTTGGGAGACGACGCCGGCCACTCGGCCCCGGCCCCGCTATCGCCCGAGGAGGCCAGGAAGGTGATCCCTCCATGACCCGAGGGTGTCGTGAAGATGCTGTCGTAGCTCGTCTGGCCCGAGAACTCCGCGCTTCCCCAGCTCATCGAGACCACCGAGACGCTGGAGATCGACTTCGCGAATTTCACCGCGGCCAGCATGTCGGTCAGGCTCGACGAGGCCGCCTCGACCAGGATGATGTTCGCCCCGGGGGCCACCGCGTGGGCCCATTCCACATCCAGGGCGGTCTCCTGGTTCCAGCCGGCATCGGTCCTGGAGCCTCCCAGGTTATACTGGCTGAATGATCCCAGGGCCTTACTGGTGGGGCTATTGGCGACCGGGCGACTCGTCAGGGTCAAGCCGGGAAGGTTGTACTTCTGGTCGAAGGCGGTCAGATCGCTGTAGATCGTCGAGTCGTGGTAGGCGTCGATGATCGCGATCGTCTGACCCTTGCCATTTCCCTGGACGGTCCCGTTGAGGAAGCTGATCGAGTTCAGCCCGTAGGCGGAACCCAACTGACTCGGCGTGATGGTCGAGAGGACACATCGTTCGTCGAGAATCTCAAGGCGCGGGCGGGCTGCGAGGCGCCATTGCCTGGTCATGGGTGTCAACTCCGGGGTGCGCGGCGCGATCCATCGACGATCACTCGATGCGCTCTATCGAGAATAGAGCACGCCGAGAGCGCGACGGGGCGAAATGGGGGAAATTTCCCCTATCGAATCGGGACGAGTGGAAGCGAGACGCGCCCCCGTGGGCCACGTCGTGGATTGGCAAGGGGGGTGGGAGAGGAGGGATGGGATCGGGTCGCCGCCCGAGAGCGATCGCTCACCTCTTGAATGAAAATCTAGCCGACTTCCCCATCGATGCAACAAACAGGAAGCTCATTTTGACGAAACTTTACAAACGACCACCCGCGGGTCACCAACTTCGTGCCCTCTGGAGAGGCCTGGTAGATCGGCCTGGGGTGCGATCCCGGATTTCCGAAGGCGAGGTCCGTCCGGGACGATTTGCCTTCGGAGATCCGGGATCGGCAATCATTCAAGGTGGAGGCTCAGCCCACGTAATCGGCCCCTCGGAGCGATTCGAGGAGCTTCTTGGTCGCGACGATCCCTTCGTGCTCGCTCATCGACTTCCCCTCGTACTCGATCCCGACGTATTCGTTGTAGCCGGAGTCGGTGACGATCTTGAGGATCCGGGCGAAGTCGAGCTGGGACTCCTTCCCATCCGAGTTGAAGCCGTAGCTCTTGGCCGAGACCCCCTTGGCATAGGGCATCAATCGGGCGATCGCCTGATAGACATCGATCGTGTGCTTGCCCTGCTTATCCCTGGGGAAGTTGCCGAAGTCGGGCAAGGTGCCGAATCGGGGGCTGTTCACGGCCTTGATCAGCGCGATCAGGGAGTCGGGATCGCTGGAAGGCCCGCCGTGATTCTCGCAGATGATGTTGATCTTGCGCGACTCGCCGTACTCGGCCAGCTTCGAGCAGCCATCGGCCGCCGCTTCGACGTTCGAAGGGCTGTAATTGCCCCCCGTGTTGATCCGGATCGCGTGACAACCGAGGGCCGCGGCGGCGTCGACCCAGGGCTTGTGGGCCTCGACCGCCTTCTCGCGGACGGCCTTCTCGGAGGAGCTGAAGTCGAGCTTGCGGTCGAGGTCGATCATGATCAGGACGCAGGCGACCCCGTGGTCGTCGGCCCGCTTCTTCAGCTCCTTGAGATAGGCCTTATCCTCGGCCTTGTCCTTGAAGAACTGATTGACGAACTCGACGGCCTCGATCCCGTAGGTCTCCCGGGCCACCTTGGGGAAGTCGAGATTGTCGAGCTTGCCCTTGAAGAGGGTGTCGTGCAGCGACCACTCGGCGAGCGAGATCTTGAAGTCGCCGATCTTGCCGGAGGCGGGCTTGCCCGACTCGTCGGCCCTGGAGGTCCCGAGCCCCAGCCCGAAGGCGGTCCCGGCGGCGATTGTCCCCTGGAGGAAGCGGCGGCGGTCGATCGATCGGGGATTCATGGAGTGCCTCTCGATGGTGTCGATTCGGTCGTCGGACGTGAGGACGCGGGAGCGACTCAGACGTAGGCAATCTTCTTCTGGTCGAGCGCCGACTGCAACGCCCGAGCCGCGTCTCCGAAACGTTCAGGGCCGGTGAATCCGTACATCGCCTCGGCGACGACGAGATGCGGCTCCAGGGTGCAGAAGCCCGAGAAGCCATCGGCGACGGCCTCGGCGATGATCCGGGGAATCTGCCCTTCCCCCTCACCGGCGGGGACGTTCTTCTTGAGCTGGGAGTCGTAGTCCTTGACGTGGATGTGGGCCGTCCTCTTGCGAAGGAGGGCCCAGGCCTCGTCGATCGACTGGCCGACTTCGCAGTAATTGGCCGGGTCGAAGGCGTGGGCGAGCGACGGCGAGTCGACGGCCTCCAGGATCTCGGAGACCCGTGCGGCGGTGTCGCCGTAGATCCCTTTCTCATTCTCGAGGTAGAGCGAGACGCCCCATTCGGAGGCGATCCGGGCCTTCTCGGCCATCCTCCGGATCACCTCGTCCCGGTAGGTCTCGGGAGAGTCCCCCTCGGGGATGTAGTAGCTGAAGATCCGGATCCGGGGGCAGGCGTAGAACTCGGCCAGTTCCAGGGCCCGCTCGAACCGCTCCAGGTGGGGTTCGAAGGGCTCGTTGGCCTTGATCTTGCCGATCGGCGAGCCGATCGCGCTGAGCTCGAAATCTCGATCCCTGAGGAGGGCCCGGAAGGCATGGTGCCTCTTATCGGGCAGGTCCAACACATTGGTCCCTTCGATCGAACGGAATTCGATGTGGCGGATCCCGTGCTGGGTCAGGACGTCGACCTGCTCGACCGGGTCGGGGGAGATCTCGTCGGCGAAGGCGCTGATGCGAATCATGAGGCTCGTCTCGATCCAGTTCGGGTCGGGTCTCTTCGGGGGGGAGGGCCGGAGCCCGGATCGCCCCATCGTAGCAACGAAGCGGCAAACCGCCAGCGGTCGGTGGTGGATCGTCGGCCAACGGATTAGGATACTAAGTTCCTGTCGACGCCCCGGACCCCGGACTTCGCCGGTCGTCCACCCGCCGACCGAACCCCGGATGCCCGCCCATGATGACGCTCATCTGGACGTTCCTGATCAGCTATCTGATCCTGTTCGTCGTCTGTTATGTTGTCGTGGAGTTCGGCCAGAATTTTTTCTACGACGAGGTGACCCCGTCCAGCGGCCTCAAGGTGACCCTGGGGGCCTTTCTCCTGGCGGTGATGCTGACCTGGACCCGGTCGAACTTCGCCACGATGTTCACCTCGGAGATCGGCCCGACGGCCCTCCAGGCGATCCTCTGGAGTGGCGTCTTCATCCTGATCTTCCGATTCCACCCCTGGCATGGGTTCGCCCTGGCGATCGCGACGATGATTTTGTTCACCGGCATCACCACGATCGCCGTGGACAGCCTGCTGGCACCCAAGACGGCCGACCGGATCGACACGACCGAAACCATCAAGCCGATCCGACGCCCCGCCTACGGGGCACCGAAACCAGCGAATCCGCCCCCGGCCGCGAAGTGAGGGGCGACCCGGCACTCAGGGCAGTCGCGGGAAAGTGCCGACCAGGAAGGTGCAGAGCCGGTCGGCGGCCTCGATGGCGTGCTCGCGGAGGGCGAGCAGGTCTTTGACGCTGGAGGGGCGTTTCCAGAGAGCCCCCAGGGTGGCCCCCAGGCGGAGCCCCCCCGACCGCCCGAGGATCGACAGGACCTCGGGCGGAAGGTCGACCTTCGCGTCGTCGCTGACCACGCGGACCGAGAGGAAACGGACGCCCCGGTCGCCGCAGAGCGCGGCCACGCTCGAGGATTCCATATCCACCACGTCGGCCTCGTACTTTCGCCTCAGCTCGGCCTTCTCGGCGGCGGTCCGGACGATCTCGTCGACCGTCAGGAGTCGGCCCGATCGGAGTCCGGCCCCGGGGGGGACTTCCAGGTCGATGGCGAATCTTCGGCCTTCGAGATTCACGACCTCGCTCGGCAGGATGATCTCGTTCCGCTTCAGCGAAGGGTCGAGCGCCCCGCCGAAGCCCGCCGAGATGATCCAGCGGGGCCGGTGGCCGTCCAGGAGGATCTCCGCCCCCCGCTGGGCCCTCGCGCGGCCGGTCCCGGTCAGGACCACCACAACCAGCTGAGAACCGCATTCTCCTTCGACCACGGAGAACTTCGGCCCCGAGTACTTCCGGACATTCTCGAGCCGGGCCAGGAGCGGCGCGACCTCGATCGACAGGGCGGCCACCACCCCGATGTCGGCCGGGGCCGGCGCCGGGGCGTTCGCGGAAGGGCCGGCACTCATCGGAGACCGCCCCTCAAACGAATTGCCATTTGATCATCTTGAGCGTGTCGCCCAGCTTGCCGTTCACGCCCAGGGCGGCCGACGCCTCGAACCCCGAGTGGACCATGCAGTTCTCGCACCGGGGGTCCTTGCCCGGCCCGTACTTCTCCCAGGGGGTCTTGTTCAGGAGGTCGTCGAACGAGGCGTGATGGATGTCGGTGATCAGGTAGCACGGCCCCTTCCATCCCTTGATGTTCCGGGTCGGATTCCCCCAGGCGGTGCAGGTCATCTCGCGCTTGCCCTGGAGGAATTCCAGGAAGACCGGCGAGGTGCTGAACTTGTACTTGCGGAACATCGCCTCGGCCGCGCGGAACTTGGCCCGGATGTCCTCTCGGGTCATGAAGATCTCCTTGGTCTTCACGGCCGAGTAGCCGTAGCCCGGCGAGATCATGAACCCGTCGACGCCCAGCTCGGTCAGGTAGTGGAACATCGAGTCCAGCTCGCCCATCTCGGTCTCGTTGAACACCGTGGTGTTCGTGCAGACCATGTGGCCGGCGGCCTTGGCGACCTTGATCCCGTCGATCGCCTGGTCGAAGACCCCTTCCCGCTCGACGGCGAGGTCGTGCGACTTCCTCATCCCGTCCAGGTGGACGTTGAAGAAGAAGCGGTTGGAGGGCTTGAAGTCGTTGATCTTCTTGCGGATGAACATGCCGTTGGTGCAGAGGTAGACGACCTTTTTCCGCTCCAGGATCTTGGCGGTCAGCTCGCCGATCCCGGGGTAGATCATCGGCTCGCCGCCGCAGATCGAGACGACCGGGGCTCCGCACTCGTCGACGGCGTCCAGGCATTCCTGGATCGTAAGCTTTTGCTTGATGGTCGACTCGTACTCGCGAATCCGCCCGCAGCCGGTGCAGGTCAGGTTGCAGGCGTGGAGCGGCTCGAGCATCAGGACCATCGGGAATCGCTCGGTCTTCGCCATCTTCTTCTTGGCGACATATCCGGCGATCCGGGTTGTCATCTCCAGCGGGAACCGCAGCATCCGAGGCCTCCTTGGGGCGGTCTCGCGCCATCCTTGACGCGAAAAGTTCGATGGGGGGATGACCGATGTTCGACGGAAGTAGGATCAAATGTCAATCGGCCGAGGCGCCGCCGGGATCCGGCTGGCCTGGGCTCCGGTGTGCGAGGTTGACAGTCGGCCCACGGCCGCGTGATAGCGGGAGACCGCCATCAGCGAGAACGAGACCGGATAGAGGTGATAGCGGAGGTAGAAGATCCGAGGGAATCCGGTCCCGGTGTAGGTCTCGTCGAACCAGGTCCCGTCTTCTTTCTGCGTGTTGATCAGGTACTCGACGCCCCTCCGTGCGGGCTCACCGGAAGCCCGGCCGGCGGAGACCAGCCCCAGGACCGCCCAGGCGGTCTGGGATGGGGTGGGCTCCCCCTTCCCCATGTACGAGGGGTCGTCGTAGCTCAGGCAAGTCTCGCCCCAACCGCCGTCGGCCTGCTGGACCGACTCCAGCCATCGG
Organism: Tundrisphaera lichenicola; assembly: GCF_051175385.1. Classification (GTDB taxonomy): domain Bacteria; phylum Planctomycetota; class Planctomycetia; order Isosphaerales; family Isosphaeraceae; genus Tundrisphaera; species Tundrisphaera lichenicola. Next base: position 2,472,250 of record NZ_CP195106.1, read on the forward strand.
CAGGCCCGGACCACCGCCGGGTGATCCATCGGGAAGTCGATCGCCTTGAGCCCCTGGAGGACCTGCCAGGTCCCGTAGATGTAGTTGACGCCCCACCGGCCGTACCAGCAGCCCTCGGGCTCCTGGGTCCGCCAGATGTATTCCAGGGCCCTCGCGATCGCCGGGTGATCGGCCCGGTAGCCGAGCTTCCCGAGCATCTCGAAGACCCTCGCGGTGATGTCGGCACAGCTCGGGTCGAGGATCGCGTTGTGGTCGGCGAAGGTGACCTTGGTCAGGACCTGATTATTGATGTCGCGATCGTAGGCCGCCCATCCCCCATCGGAGTTCTGGAGGGCCAGCAGCCAGTTCACGGCCCGCTTGGTGGCGGCCGTCACCTCGGGATCGTCCCGGAGGGCGGTGGCGTGCAGGGCCAGCACGACCATCGCCGTGTCGTCGATGTCGGGATAACGCTCGTTGTGGAACTGGAAGTGCCAGCCGGTCGGCTCGGCCCCGACCCCTCGGGCCTCCCAGTCGCCGGCGACCCGGACTTCCTTGTCGAGCAGCCATCGGGCCGACCGGAGGAGAGCCGGGTGATAGTCGGGCACTCCGGAGTCGGCCAGGGCGATCGTGCCGATGGCGGTATCCCAGGTCGGCGAGAGGCAAGGCTGGACCCGGATCGTCTCGCCTTCCTCGATCAGGAGGTCTTCGAGCTGCCGGAGGGCCCAGGTCATCGCGGCCGAGTCGGGGGCGTAGCCCAGCGATCCCAGGGCGACGACCGTGTAGATCATCGGCGGGAAGATCGCCCCCAGTCCGTCGGAGTTCTCGAAATGGTCGAGCATCCAGCGGTGGGCGGATCGGACGGCCGGCTGCCTCCAGGAGGCGGGCACCAGTCGGTCGGCCCACTTCATGACCCGGTCGGCCTTCAGGAAGAAGTTCTCCCAGGAGAACATCCCGTGCCGGACCGTCGAGGTCGCGGGGCCGTCGAGGAACAGCTCGGCGATCCCCATTTCTTTGGGCATCTTCCGGACCGGCTTGAAGACCGAGATGATCATCAAGGGGACGATGATCGTCCGGGTCCACGAGGACATCGCGGCCAGGCTGATCGGGAATTTCGCCGGGAGGAGCAAGAGCTCGGGCGGTACGTAGGGGACCTCGTCGTAGGGCATCTGCCCGAGGAGGGCCAGGTAGAACTTGGTGAAGCTATTGCAGGCCCGCGCCCCGCCGTGCTCGTGGATCACCTCGCGGGCCCGGGTCAGGGCCGGGCCATCGGTGGGAACCCCGAGCATCTTCAGGACAAAGTAGGCCTTGACCGTCGCGCTGATGTTGGGAGGGCCGCCGGGATAGATCGACCAGCCGCCGTCGGCGTTCTGCTCTTCGAGGATGGTCCGGCCCATCTTCACGCAGGCCGGGTCATCAATCCGGCCGAGGTAGGCCATCAGCAGGACGTATTCCGACTCGAGGATCGTGTCGCCTTCGAGTTCGCCGATCCAGAATCCCTCGGGGTCCTGGGCCTCGACCAACCAGTCGCGGGTCGCGGCCATCGCCCGCTCGTGGCCCGTCATCGAGATCGAATGCGGGCTGGTCGCCCATCGAGGGGTCGAATAGCCCGAGGCCCGCCCTGGGGCGCCACCTTCCGTGTTGGCGGTCATGCGATCCTGGCCCCTCTCCCTGGGTCTGTGGTCCGATGATCGGCTGACACGGCTCCGTCCGGTCCGGCCGAGCCTGGCGTCTTCGGGGAATCCCCCCGGTCAAGCGCGGCGTCATCCTAGAAGCACAGGCCCAGTCGATCAAGGTCAATCACCGTCGGGAAAGCCCTCCAATTGGTATTATTTGCAATTTCGCCACCTGGTTGGGGGCGAAAAACTTACGCATCTTACCGGACCGTCAAACTTACCGAGATTCGGCCGCGACTTCGGCCGTCAGGCGGTACCCCCGGAGGATCGGCATCGAGCGGAGGATGGCGTCGAACCGATCGCGATCTTCCTCGCGTCCGAGGGTCCCCCGGAGATCCAGGACGTTCCCCTGGGTACGGACCCGGTCGATGTGGGCGAGGTCGCCGACCTGGCGCCGGATCTGGGCTTCGAGATACGGTTCGACGTCCTCGGGTCGACCTTTCTCGATCAGAGGGTTCGGGCCGGTCCCGTCCGGGACCACGAATTCGAGCCGATCGACGACCTCGCGGACCCCTGGCGTCTGCTCGACCGCCCGGTAGGCGAGCATGGCCTCGTAGACCGTCGGGACCTTCCCGGTGAGCGAGGCCACGCCCTCGCGGACCTTCACCTGGACCGGGAGCCCGGACAGGGCCGCTCGGGACTCGACGGCCCGCGTGGCTCGCTGGTCCACCGGATCGACCTCCGGGCGGATCGCCTGGGCGTCGGGCGGGGGTGCCGGCGTGGGGGGCGGGGGAGGATTATCGGATGGGGCCGGGGCGTTCGGCTGCACATTCAGGAGGTTGACGACCTCGGTGACGCCCGGGGTCTGGGCCACTTTTTGCCCCAGCGTGATTCGTTCGGCGAGGCTGGGCACGGTCCCCCGGAGCGTTGCGACCCCTCGCGGGTCGATCGCCATGTCGACCGTCCCGTAGGGAATCTCGGCCGAAGGTTGGGCCTCGGGGCCGGCGTTCTGGTTGTTGTCCTGTCCCTGGAAGTTACCCATCGGACCCGGCGCCATCGGCGGGGGTTGCGGGCCCAGTCGAAGTCCGGTCAAGGCTCCCCAGTAGGGAGGATAGGAGATCACGGGGGGCTCGAATCCGTAAAACGGATCATCCAGCTTCCCCAGGATCGGCTGGGGATAGATATAGGGGACCGACCCGTAAAATCCGGTCATGGGATAGCTCGGCGTGTAGCCGCCGGCATAGCCCGCGCCAGATCCGCCGGGATAGCCGGGCTGGCCCGCGAAGGCCGCCGCCTGGTGGGCCGCCTCGGTGTCGATGATCAGATCGTCGACCACCGGGACCCCCAACGCGAGCGCCGTCTGGATCGCGATATCGTGAACCTGCTTGGTCCCGACCCTCCCCTTGAGCGCGATCTTCTTGCCCCGAGGTTCGGTGTCGAACGCGTAAGCTGCGGTCAGTGGGTTGACCTGGAGCGCCCGGAGCAACCTCAACTCGATCTCGGATGGTCGAGCCGCCCGGGGCGGAGGGGCCTGGGTCGACGGGATCGGAACCTGAGCCCTGATTGATCCGGGTCCGGCCAGGCAGAGCCCGCCGAGGGAGAGGGCCACGCACAACGTCCGGTGTCGCCTCATGGTACGGTCGCCTCCTGGTAAGAGGGCGGCGCGTACGTCCTGACGGTGCGTCGTCCCTCATCTCAAGATACGCCCGGTCCACGAGGCCGACAAGCGAGAGCGACCGATCGTGAGCGCCGCTCACGGGCCGATCAACGCGGCGAAGCTCCCGCCAACCGAGGAGCCTCGGCCCCCTTGTCGATGATCAGGGAGTCCACCTCGCGGCCCTCCCGATCGAACGATCGGTAGGTCAGCCGCTTCGGCTTCACCTGGATGTCGATGGTCTGGTAGGTGGCGAGATTGGTGAATCCCTTCGACGTATAGCCCCTCGGATCCTGCTCGCAGAACTTCTCGCCCGAGACGGAGACCACGTAGACCGTCCCTTCCGCAGGAGACTCGACGGGCCGACCCGCGCGCATGGGCCGGGTCCTGAGATAGGCGTGGTCGTGCCCCTGGAGGACCATGTCGACGTGATGCTTGTCGAAGACCGGCCCCCAGGCTTCGCCGATCGGAGGGTTCTCGCGAGTCGGGTGCGAGGCATAGACCGGGTGGTGGAAGGTGACGAACTTCCAGGTCGCCCGGGTTCGGGTCAGGGCCTCGTCGAGCCAGTCGGTCTGGGCCTTCGCGAGCCGGGAATCGTAGAGGCCCAGATTGCTGTCCAGGACCGCGACGAAGGCGTCGGAATATTCGAACGAATAGACCAGGTTCGGGTCGATCCCCGCCGGACCATTGGCCGGGAGGTCGAAGGTCCCCCTGTAGATCTCCGGCCCCAGGTCGAGATATTCGTGGTTGCCAACGCTGGGCATGAACGGGATTTCTTCGAACACCCCGGCCGCCCTGAGGAAGAAGTGGTCCCAATTCGTCCGCTCGTTCCCCCGGTCGACCAGGTCTCCCGCGAGCAGGAGGAAACCGGCGTCGGGCCTCCGCCGATGGGCGACGTGGAGCAAGTCGCCCCAGCGCTCCAGGCCGCACTGGGCGTCTCCCATGTAGAGGAACCCGAAATCGCGGAGCACCGACGGGGCCGTCTGCACGGTCCGCCAGTCCGTCCAGCCGTTCGGGGTCCCGTCCCCCACGCTGTAGGCATACCGCGTATCCGGGGCCAGACCTTCGACGATCGCACGGTGGCGGAGGATGGTGGGATCGTTGAGGAGCCCCTGGGAATTCACCGGATGGGCATCGCCCCGGATCACTTTCGGGTCGATCTTCCCCGCCTCCCCGGACGACTCGGGGGCGATCCGGACGAAGGAATCCCCCACCGAGGGGTCGGTCCGCCAGGTAATCGACAGGGTGTTCGTCGGATCGGCCCCGAACGAGACGACCACCTGATCGGGAGATGGCCCCGAGGGCTGCCGCGTCTTCCAGACCCGGCCGCGTGCCAGTGCCCCTTCGTTGCGACGCTCGAACGCGGTCCTGACGATCGTCGAGCCGATCAGTCGGCTCGGGAGCGACTCGAAGGGCTTCTCAACGTCGGAGTAAGGGCTGACGCCGGGTCGAGCGATGACCGTCGAGAGGTCGAGAGGATCTCTCGGCTCGATCGCGACGGTGCCCCCGCCCTCGGCTCGGAGGAAGACCGCATATTGCGATCGAGCGGTCACATCCAGCCCATTGACCCCGAGCCCGATCAGCCCGACTGGAAACGACTTGCGAAAGAGTATGAAGGTCCCGTCCGCGTTCTTGAGTCGGTCTCCCGTGTCGTCGAATCCCTGGTCACTCAGCCAGAATGGCGGCGAGTTCTCGGGAGCGGCCACCTCGACCACCACCGGCCGGTCGGCCCGGAACCGAATGGCGTTCCGGCCGAGCGCCCGCCGCTCCTCGTGGGTGAGCTGGCCGAGGACTCGATCTCCCCGGCCGACGATCTCGGTCAACTTGCCCGGCGAGATCGAGCGGCCGAGCCTCTGGCCGACCTCGGTGATCGTCTCGCGGGCGGTCGGGAGCTGGTCGACTTCGACCTGGGGGACGCAGCCCCCCCAGGCCACGACCCAGCAGATTAGCCACTTCGACGGTCGTTCCCGGGTCATCGGCATCGGGCTCCCTCCCTCCGAACCATCGGCGGCACTCCGGCCCCGACATTTTCTAACGCAATCGGGCCGATCCTCAAAGGCGAGTGCTCGGAAAGAATCGAAGGTCCTCCGACCGGATCGGCCGAATCAACCCCGGGCCGAGGGAGAGTGAGATTCCCGCTCGAATCGAAGAATCCGTAATTCCATATTCTTGAGGTTTTTAAAGAAATCGACCTCTGATCTCGGGGAAAGCTCTGCCATTCACCCCTTGCGTACCCCGGCGGCGATCTACAGTATGAAGGAAGCCAGACCATTCTCACCGAGGCAGCCGGACGCAGAGCCATCTTAGGCATGGCTCCATCTCTTCGCGTCCTGTCTTCCACAGCGCAGGGGAGAACATCATGATTGTCCGCGAGGTCCTGAAGGCGAAGGGTTCCCGGATCGTCACCATTGGCCCGGATTCGACGGCGGACGAGGCCATCGCCCGGATGGTCGAGGAGAATATCGGCTCACTCCCGGTGGTCGACCTCGACAATCAGCTGGTCGGCGTCATCAGCGAGCGCGATCTGATCCGCGAGATGCACGACCGAGGCCCAGATTTCCGGGACTGCCCGATCCGTTCGATCATGACCCTCGATCCGATCACCTGCGGGATCGACGACGAGGTCGAGGCCGTCATGGGCCAGATGTCCGAGCGGAGGATCGCCAAGGTCCCCGTGATCGAGCGGGGAGCCCTGGCCGGCATCATCTCGGTGGGAGACGTGGTCAAGCTGCTCTACGAGCGGACCCGTGCCGAGAATCATCACCTGATGGATTATCTCTACGGCCCGGCGCACGTTTGACCCGCAGATCATCGAGACCGCACGCCCGGGTCACTGCGACCAGGACGTGGGCGTGCGATCCCATCGGTGGGCCTTGAGACGTTCCAGGAGCGGGGGAGGCAAGGGTCGGCCGTCGCTCGTCGCGATGTTCGCCTCGACGTTCCTCCGCTTCCTCATCCCCGGGATGATCGTGGAGATTCGCGAGTCGGCCAGGATCCAGCGGAGGGCCAGCGCGGCCATGGTCATCCCCTCGGGGATCAGGGGGCGGAGCGCCTCGGCATGCTCGACGCTGGCCCGGAGATTCTCGGGCACGAAGTAGGTGCTCCTCCAGTCCTCCGCCGGCCAGGTCGAGTCTTTCGTGAGCGTGCCGGTCAAGGTCCCCTCGTCGAACGGGACCCGGGCGATCACGCCGATATCGAGCGCCTCGCAGAGGGGCAAGAGTTCGTCCTGAGGGGCCTGGTCGAAGATGTTGTAGATCACCTGGACGACGTCGATCCGGCCGACCTTGAGGGTCTCCACGACATTCTCGGGCTCCCAGCGGTTCACGCTGACGCCGACCGCCCGGACGATCCCCTGACGCTTCAGGTCGTCCATCGCGAGCTGCCAGCTCTCGTCGTGGGCCCAGGCGTCCTCCCAGACGTGGAACTGGAGGAGGTCGATATGCGGTAGGCCCAGGTTGGCCAGGCTCTTCTCCGCATACTCGCGAATATGGTCGGGCGGGAAGCAGTCCTCCAGCTTGAAGCCTCGGCGCGAAGGCCAGGTGAAGTTCCTGGGCGGGATCTTGGTCGCGACGATCAGTTCCTTCCGGGGATATTCGCGGACGACCCGCCCCAGGATCGACTCGCTATGACCCTTGCCGTAGCCCCAGGCGGTGTCGAAGAAGTTGCATCCCAGCTCGATCGACCGATGGAGCGAGTCCATCGACTCGGAATCATCCGACCCCGACCATCCGGCCAGGCCCCACATCCCGTAGCCGATCTCGCCGACCTTCCAGCCCGTCCGACCCATCGTCCGATACTGCATCGCCTGCCCCTTCGAATCGGATTCAATCGTGGATGATCTTGGCATGATGGCCGATCCGGGCCCTCCTGGCAACGGTTCACGACAGGCTCAGGATCTCGGCCCGGCTCATTTCCCGGCCTTCTCCCGCGCGAGGCGGGACTCGGCTTCGAGCCGGATGAACTCGGCCTTCGAGACCGACATCCGGTCGAGGCCGGTCGGATTGCCGCCCACCAGCGCCTTCACTTGATCCTCGAAATCGACCGCCGCCTTGACCTCCTCGGCCAGGATCCCGAGCCGCTCGGCGGCGTCGGAGGCGGCCTCCAGACGGGCTTCGAAGACCTTCCGGGTCCAGCCCTGGATCTCCTCGGCGACGACCAGGGGAGCGGGAATGCCCTTCTCGCCGGCCGGAGCCAGGAGATACTCGCGATACTGCTTGAGGATCTCCTGGGCAACCTTCACCCGGGCCTTGGCCAGTTCCTTGACGTCGTCGGCCGGGTCGAGGGTCGGGGCCGCCGGCGCCAGCGCGGCGATCAGGGCAAGGGACCCGAGCCATAGGGAACGGTCGTGAATAATCCGGCTCATCGATCGGCCTCCCCGATTCGGATTGCGGTGGTCCATGCCAATAAAGGTACCTGCCAATAAGTTACCGCAACGGAAGACGATCGGCCATGAATTCGGTCGGGATCGCCGCCGAGTTGGAATGGGCTCGACCGCGCGCCTACAGTAGTGAGATTGGTGGACCGACGGCGAGGCAGGGGCGACCATGACGACGACTCGGGCGGTGGTGATCGGCGGCGGCCTGGGCGGACTGGCCGCGGCCCTGGAATTGAAACGACGAGGCTATCAGACCATCGTCCTGGAGCGACACGCCGAACTCGGCGGCAAGGCGAGCGAACGCAAGGAGGGGGGATACCGCTGGGACGAAGGGCCGAGCATCGTGGTGATGCCCTGGGTCTACCGGACGCTCTTCGAGGCCAGCGGGCTCGACCCGGAGAAGTACCTGCCGCTCCGCCGACTCGACCCAGCCTTCCGGATCGTCCTATCCGACGGCCGGACCCTCGACATCCCGGCCGATCAGGCCGGCC